>NZ_CP113939.1:1319895-1979843 GCF_029392315.1 Bifidobacterium sp. ESL0690 | reverse complement strand
CTTCCTGAGCCTTCTTTTCCTCCGGCGTCAGTTGCTGCTTGGCCTTGTTGTCGCTCTTGGCTGCGGCCGATACCGAAACCTTGGGCGGTGGCCAAAGAATGCTGTCATCCTTGGTTACGGTCATGCCGCGCTGCACCTCGTCGTCAAGGTCGAGCACAACCGTGCCGTCCTTCTTCGGCGTCAGGAGCTTCATCAGGTTGACCACGTTAGTGCCGTAAAGCTGCGAGGTCTGCTGCGGCATGCGGCTGGCGAGATCGGTGTAGCCGATGATGGTCACGCCGTTGTCAGTGGTGATCTTCTTGCCGGGTTGTGTCAGTTCGCAATCACCGCCACCGCTTGCCGCGAGATCGACGATGACCGAACCGGGCTTCATACCGGCCACCGCGTCCTTGGTGATGGTCAACACGCCTTGGCCGCGAACCAAAGCGGTAGTAATGACGATATCGGCATTGGCGGCTTCCTTGGTATACAAGGCCAGCGTCGCCTTCTCCTGATCCTCGCTCAAGGCCTTGGCATAGCCGGTGTCGGATTTCTCCTGCTGGGCACCCTCGGCACGTACAAACGTGGCGCCCAGCGATTCGATCTGCTCCGCGGCTTCCGGACGAACGTCGAAGGCACGAACCTCGGCGCCCATAGAAGCGGCCGCACCGATGGCGGCCAGACCCGCCACGCCTCCGCCGATGACGAAGACCTTGGCCGGGGCCGTTTTGCCGGCTGCGGTGACCTGTCCGGCGAACATGCCGCCGTAGGATTCCGCGGCCTCGATGACGGCGCGGTAGCCGGAGACATTAGACATGGTCGAAAGCACGTCCAGCGATTGCGCTCGCGAGATGCGCGGTACGGCATCAAGCGCCAAAGCCGTGATATTGCGATGTGCCAGGATGTCGAGAAGCTTGGCGTTGCTTTGTGGTGCGAGGCGCGAAATCAGCATCGCGCCCGACTTCATCTGAGCGATTTCGTCCGGTGTCGGGGTGTCGACGGTGACCACAATGTCGGCGTTCCAGGCGTCCGCTGCTTTGCCGATTGTTGCACCCGCCTTGTGGTAATCATCGTTGGAGAAGCTTGCCTCTTTCCCGGCTGAAGTTTCAATCAGGACATCGTAACCAAGCTTTTTAAGCTGGCCGACGGTTTTTGGCGTTGCCGCAACCAGTCTTTCGCCCGGAGCCGTCTCCTTGGGTATTCCGATAATCACGCTCGCTCCTTTCTTGAGGTCAGTGATATTCATATATCAATATTTACAACGCAACGTCCCCGTTGTCGCAATGTGTCCACTTTCGGGCGCTTTTCGTACGTACGAAGACGCAATTCATCCTTGCGCTGCTTACTGGCCAAAACGTTAAGCAAGAAGTCCAGTGGACTTCTTGTAGTTTTGGTGAGCGTGCCTTATGCGCGCGAAGACAGAATCTAGCCTTGCGTTACTCAAGGTTTGATTGCTGAGCCGTTAAGCGGGAAGTCCTGTGGACTTCCCGTAGGCGATGTGAGCACGCTTAAGCGTGCGAAGGCTCAGTCTAATTTGGTATTACTCCAAATTAGACTGAGTTCCAGCCGTCGCGGCGGTCGACTGCTGCTCAGCCTCGGCGCTTTCGAGTTTGGCGCGAACCTCGTTCAAGAGGCTTTGTGCGCGCTTGGCCAGCGCCTCGCCGACTTCCCACTGATGCATTGACTGGTCAAGGTTCAGCCCGCCGGCCTCCAGCGCCTGCACAGCCTTGATAAGATTGTCGCGTGCCTCTTCATACGGCATTTTCGCGATCTGGTCGCGTTCCTTGTCGGTGAGGCTCGAAGCCGGGGCAGTGCCTTTTGCCGCTTTCGTGTCCTCGGCCTTGTCGTCCTTCGATTCCTTGTTTGCTGTTGCCATGATCAGTCCTTTATATTGTTATTTATTGATGTTATTGATCTGTTTGTTGTATCCAAAAGTCGAATGCCGCTACCGATATCCTGATTTCCGATTGCAGCAATCTCGTTCTTTCCTATTCCGGATTCACCGATTTCGTTTCGGTGACCACCTCGCCCTTCCTCAGGGTCAAGGTCAGCACGTCGCCGGGGGAGACGGCTGAAGCGTCATCGAGCACGTGCCCATTGGCCGCCTGGACTACCGCGTATCCACGATCGAGCGTGGATTGCGGGCTTAGAGCGCTCAGGCTGGCGTGCAGCTTTTCGATGGTCAGGCTAGCGTCATCCACAATGCGGGTCAGCCCGAGCTGCATACGCTGCACGGATTCGTCGATGAAGCGCTGGTGCGGCTCAAGCATCGTTTGCGGGTGCGTGAGGCTTGGGCGGTTTGCATAGCCTTCGATGGCGCGGATTTCGTTGTCGACACGGGCCCGGACTCGCATGTTCATCTGCGCACGGGCGTTGGCGATGAGCTGCCATTGCTCGCGGACGTCCGGCACCACTTTCTTCGCGGCGTCGGTGGGGGTGGAAGCACGCAGATCGGATGCCAGATCGATCAGCGTCCAATCGTCCTCGT
This sequence comes from Bifidobacterium sp. ESL0690, assembly GCF_029392315.1. NCBI lineage: Bacteria > Bacillati > Actinomycetota > Actinomycetes > Bifidobacteriales > Bifidobacteriaceae > Bifidobacterium > Bifidobacterium sp. ESL0690. The sequence continues at coordinate 1,977,376 of NZ_CP113939.1, read as the reverse complement.
GTCCCACGGCCGAGATGATTGGAGTTTCGCACGCCGCTGTGGCACGAACCACGCCTTCGTCGGAGAAGCCGATGAGATCCTCGAAACTGCCGCCGCCACGGGCAACGATAATGACGTCGACCTCGGGGTCGGCATCCAGTTTTTGAATCGCGGCGATAACATCGGACGGGCACTGCACACCCTGCACGTGGGCATGAACGACCTTGAACTTCACAGCCGGCCAGCGCAGGTTGACGTTGGTGATGACGTCGCCTTCCGCCCGCGCCTGAGGGGCGCAAATCAGCCCGATGCATTTCGGGAATTCTGGCAGCTCGACCTTGTTCTCCTGATCGAACAGCCCTTCTCCTTTGAGCTTCTTGCGCAGTTCGTCGATCTGCGCCTTGAGATCGCCCGCACCGATGCGACGGATGTCGTCGGCTACAAAGCTCAGACGGGTCGCCTTGACCCAGATATCCGGCTTGCCGTGGATGACCACGCGGTCGCCCTGGTGGAAGTTCGAGGCCATCGCCACGAAATTGCGGAAGCCCATCACCGAAATGGAGATGTCCTCGAAATTGTCGCGCAACGTGATATAGCCGGAACTGGCGCGACGCATGTTGATTTCGACGATCTGCCCCTCAATCCACGAGCCGGGCCACCGTTTCACGGCATCGTGGTATTTCTGGCTGACCACGCTGACCGGCCAGGGATTTTCCGGGGTGGTGTCCCGCGCGAGTCGCGGCAGCTGATCCAGCGGTTTCGGGCCTTGTTCGTTTGTGCCCGCACCCGATGCAAATCCTGCTTGGTCGGGCGCGGTATACCCATATCTCGTATTGAAAGCCATGCCTCCACAATCCTCTTTATGAAGGACAAGAATTTATTTCCGTAATGGCGCTGCCAAGATTCTTTTGTAATACGTGTTGTAGTACGTATGGACAATTTTGTTTGTGATGCAACGCGACACACCGAGGCTGAAAACTTTGTGGTGTATTTCACATTTGATTTCCGCGTTATTCCGCCATTGTTACTATATCTGGGGTCGAAACGCCGAATATATCCCTAGATATAGTATTCAGGAAGTCGTATAGTGAGTGAAGACACAGAAAGTTACACGCGTGTGATTTCATCCATGTGATTTGTAGGATTCTGTATCGGTTTCTTTAGTTTAGAGGAAGGTATGTGATGCAGGCTCAGGTTCTGGATGCGCCCACAAAGCCAACGACGGCGACGAAAACCGTGTTGGTAGAGAAGCGTGACGGGCGGATTGTTGATTTTGACCCGGTGAACATCATCGCCGCGGTCAAGTCGGCCTTTAAGGATCTCGACAAGGAAGTTGGTCCTGAAGAAGAACAGATGATTCGCGATCTTGCCAATGGCATTGAAGGCGAAGTCAAGGAGCGTTACAGCGGTCCGGCCAAGATCGAGGATATCCAAAATCTGGTTGAACACGGCCTTGTTGAAAATCATCTGTACGAAGTCGCTCGCAACTATACGAACTATCGGCTGAACAAAGATATCGACCGCGCCAAGGCCACCGATATCAACGCCGCCGTTGATCGTCTGGTCAACAAGGACGAGACGCTGGTGCGCGAGAACGCCAACAAGGATTCCAACGTGTACGCCACCCAGCGCGACTTGCTGGCCGGTGCCGTTTCCAAGGCCTCCGCCTTCTCGATGCTCCCGAAGCGTGTGGCCAACGCCCATATGAAGGGTGACATTCACTTCCACGATGCCGACTACTCGCCGTTCACCGCAGAGACCAACTGCAGCCTGCCGAACTTTGCCGACATGCTCCACAACGGTTTCGAGCTGGGCAACGCGATGATGGACACCCCGAAGTCCATCGGCACCGCCGCCACGCAGATCACGCAGATCATCAAAGACATCGCCGGCGACCAATACGGCGGCCAGACCGTCAACCGCGCCGACGAGATGCTCGATGAATACGCCCGCAAGGACTACAAGAAGTTCCTTGATCAGGCGCACACCATGATTCCGGATTCCATGCCCGAGGAAGTGGCCCAGCAGATCGTCGACGGGCTCAAGGCCAACGAGCCCAAGACCCTGCACTTCGACGCCGACCGCAAGCCGATTCCGCAGGATGTTCCTTTCCATACCGACGTGCCACGCATGGAGCAGATTCGCGAGATCTACGCCAAGATCATGACTCGTAAAGCGATTTACGACGCCATGCAGACCATGGAATATCAGATCAATTCCAACCGCGTTTCCAACGGTCAGACCCCGTTCGTCACCGTTGGCTTTGGCCTCGGTACCTCGTGGTTCTCCCGCGAAATCACCCGTTGCATCTTCCTGGTGCGCATCCTGGGTCTTGGCCGCGACCACCACACCGCGATTTTCCCGAAGCTCACCTACGCCGTCAAGCACGGCATCAACTCCGAGCCCGGCGACCCGAACTATGACCTGAAGCAGCTCGCCCTCGAGTGCTCCACCAAGCGTATGTACCCCGACATCCTCTTCTATGAGAACCTCGTCAAGATCACCGGCTCCTTCAAGGCGCCGATGGGCTGCCGTTCATTCCTGCCTGCCTGGACCAACCCCGACACCGGCAAGGAAGAAGAGGAAGGCCGCATGAACCTCGGCGTCGTCACCGTCAACATTCCGCGCATCGCGCTGGAATCGCGCGGAGACAAGGATCGCTTCTGGAAGATCTTCGACGAGCGTATGGATGTCGCCCATGAAGCCATGCAGTTCCGCATCATGCGCTGCAAGCAGGCCAAGCCGATCAACGCCCCGACGCTTTATCGTTACGGTGCTTTCGGCAGGCTTGATGCCAATGACAACGTCGACCAGCTTTTCAACCGCGACCGCGCCACCGTTTCGCTCGGCTATATCGGCCTTTATGAGGCGACCAGCGTCTTCTATGGCAAGGATTGGATGCAAGATCATAGCTGGGACGCGGAAGGCAAGGAATTCGCCCTCTCGATTGTCAAGAAGATGAACGAGCTGTGCGCCAAGTGGGCAAAGGAAGAGGGCTATCACTATTCGCTCTACTCCACGCCTGCCGAATCGCTGACCGACCGCTTCAACCGCATGGACCGCGAGAAGTTCGGCCGTGTGCCGGGCGTTACGGACCATGACTTCTACACCAACTCCTTCCACTATCCGGTCTGGCTCTCGCCGACCCCGATGGAGAAGCTCGACTACGAGAAGGACTTCCCGTACTACGCTTCCGGCGGGTTCATCAATTACTGCGAGTTCCCGACCCTGCAGACCAACCCGAAGGCGCTCGAGGCCGTGTGGGATTACGCCCACAATATCGGCATCGGCTACCTCGGCACCAACACCCCGATCGACCACTGCTACGTCTGCGGTTTCGAGGGTGACTTCGAGCCGACCGAAGAGGGCTTCAAGTGCCCTGAGTGCGGCAACTCCGACCCTGACAAGTGCAACGTCACCAAGCGTACCTGCGGCTATCTCGGCAACCCGGTGCAGCGCCCCATGGTGCACGGCCGCCACGAGGAGATCACGCACCGTGCCAAGCACATGAGCGGTGAGACCGGCCATGTGGTGCTGAAGGACGGCACCGAGCGTGAATGGTACGAAGAGGCCAAGTAATTCGGTAGCTTTAAGTAAGTAAGTAAGGTAAGGCGGTTCATCATTCGGTGTGCCGCCTTTGCTTTTGCCATGTGAATCGGCTGTGGCAATATTCCGAAATGATATCGTCGTAATCCATGTCGGTGATGAATGATTTTTTGGCGAGAGAGAAAACCGCATCCTGGGTTTGGGGTGGATTGTTCTATTTGAAAGAGGAAATAAATGGGAAAACTGTCGGGCGGCAAGCTGCATGATTTCGCGGCGGACGAGCAGAATCGTGGGCCTTGGATTCCGACGAAATATGCCAATAATCCCAAGGCGGGGCAGTGGACCAGCGACAAGCTGAGCCACGATATGATCGCCGACTACAAGCCCTTGGTGATGACCGACGGCGAGGGCATCCGCTGCTCCGTTTACGTTTCCGGCTGCCCGTTCCACTGCGTCGAATGCTTCAATGAGTCCATCTGGGATTTCCAGGCTGGCCACCCCTATACGCAGGGGCTCGAAGACAAAATCATCGAGGATTTGTCGCAAGGCGTCGTCCAAGGTATTACATTTCTTGGAGGCGAACCGCTGCTCAATACCGGTGTGCTGCTGAAACTCTCCAAGCGTATTCGCAAGGAGTTCGGCCATGATAAGGACATCTGGTGCTGGACCGGCTATACGTGGGAAGAGCTGATGCGCCCCGGCGAAAGTGCCGACAAGCTTGAGCTACTGAGCTACGTTGACATACTCGTGGATGGCCGCTATATGAAAGATCATCACGATTCGCTGCTGCAATTCCGCGGTTCCAGTAACCAGCGTATTCTCGACGTCCCCGCCTCGTTGCGTGCGCACGACGAAACCGGCACATCTGCACCCGTGATTTGGCCCAAGCTCCACGACCAGCACCGCTTCATCCCCGAGGTCTACGGCAAGGACCGTTCTGCCGGCGAAGGTGCCGCCAGCTAATTGCGACAACGGTGATTTGCATAAATCATTTCTTTTGTCAAGAGATGTAGGTCACAATACTTGCCTCTGTGAGCTGAATCATTGCGAAGGGTCTGGTTACTGGGAAGTCCAACGACTAATCTGACTAAATAGTATGTGTGTAAGCTCACAGCGTTTCAGGCGCCGGATTACGCAAAACGCTGAGAGATTACGAGGAATGGTAAGGATTCAGGCATGGCTGACGTGATGGAAACCAAGACAACGGAGCATGAAGTTATGCCCCTGCGGGTCGGGCTCGATATTGGTTCAACTACGGTCAAGGCCGTCGTGCTGGACAAAAGCAACGACCTGAAGGACGTGCTGTTCTCCGATTATCGGCGGCACAATGCCAATGTGCGCGCCACGGTGGCCGGGTTGCTGCGTGACATCAAGAAACAGCTGGAAGAGGAAGGCCGCGGTTCACAGCCGATCAACCTCGCGATTACCGGTTCCGGCGGTTTGGGTTTGGCCGACGATATGAACGTTCCGTTCGTCCAGGAGGTCATCGCTGAGACCAAGGCCATTGATCAGGTCTATCCCGAAGCTGATGTCATTATCGAGCTGGGTGGCGAAGATGCGAAGATTACGTACCTGAAGCCCACTCCCGAGCAGCGTATGAACGGTTCCTGCGCAGGTGGCACCGGCGCGTTCATCGACCAGATGGCCACTTTGCTGGACACCGACGCTTCCGGCCTCAACGATATGGCCAAGGATTACAAGCTGCTTTACCCGATTGCCTCACGTTGCGGCGTGTTTGCCAAATCCGACTTGCAACCGCTGATCAACGACGGTGCGGATAAGCCCGATCTAGCCGCATCCATCTTCTCGGCCGTCGCCACGCAGACCATCGCAGGCCTTGCTTCAGGCCGTCCTATTCACGGCAACGTGGTCTTCCTCGGCGGCCCGCTCTTCTTCCTCTCCGAGCTTCGCGAAGCCTTTGCCCGCGCATTGGAAGGCAAGGTCGATAAGTTTATCGTCCCGGAGAACGCGCATCTTTACGTGGCCTACGGCGCTGCACTGATGTGTGGCGATGACAACGAACTCGATAGCGGACAGCATTTCGAGCCGCGCAGTTGCCAGGAAATCATCGACGACCTCGAAGCCCTCAAGAACAAGCCGGTCGACACCGCTACGATGCCGCCGCTTTTCCCCACCGAAGAGGACCGCCGCAAGTTCAACGAACGCCATGGCAAGGAACAGGTCAAGGTCGGCACGCTTGAAGGTGCGAAAGGCCCCCATTTCCTTGGCATCGACGCCGGTTCAACCACCATCAAGGCGACGCTCATCAACGACGACCGCGAGATCGTATGGTCGTCCTACGGCACCAACGACGGCAGCCCGCTCGACGCGGCCGTCGAAATCGTGCGCAAGATTGAAAACGCGCTGCCTGCCGAGGCTTGGATCGCCCGTAGTTGCGCCACCGGTTACGGCGAAGGTTTGATCACCACCGGCCTGCACCTAGACGAGGGTGTAGTGGAGACCATGGCGCACTATCGCGGCGCTGAAATGGTGAGTCCCGGCGTCACCGCCGTCATCGACATCGGCGGGCAGGACATGAAATACCTGGCCATCGCCGACGGCGTCATCGATTCGATTTCCGTCAACGAGGCATGCTCGTCGGGCTGCGGTTCGTTCCTGCAGACCTTCGCGTATTCCATGGGCCTGACCATTGAAGAATTCACGCAGGCTGCGTTGAACTCCGACCACCCGGTCGACCTGGGTTCGCGCTGCACCGTGTTCATGAACTCCTCGGTCAAGCAGGCGCAGAAGGAAGGCGCCACTGTCGAGAACATCGCGGCAGGCCTTTGCTATTCCGTGGTGCGCAACGCGCTTTACAAGGTCATCAAGCTGCGCGATGCCGGCCAGCTCGGTGACACCATTGAAGTGCAGGGCGGCACGTTCCTTAACGACGCTGTGCTGCGAGCCTTCGAGCTGTTGACCGGCAAAGAAGTCACCAGGCCGAATATCGCTGGTCTTATGGGCGCTTTCGGTGCGGCGTTGACCGCGCGTATGCATTATGAGGATGCGCACGACACCGACGAGACCGCGGAACATACCAAGTCTGGCATTGTGCAGGGCGATGAACTCGATCACTTGTCGATGACCTCGGAGCGTGATGTCTGCAAGCGTTGCCAGAACCGCTGCAAGCTCACCATTACAACCTTCCAGGATGGCTCGCGTTACGTCACCGGCAACCGATGCGAACGTGGTGCCGATGCCAAGGCGGAACGCAGCGACCGTCCGAACCTTTACGACTACAAATACAAGCGCGTTTTCGCCTACCGTCGCCTTACCGACAAGAAGGCCTACCGCGGCGAAATCGGCATTCCGCGCGCGCTCAACATGTATGAGAACTATCCGTTCTGGTTCACGCTCTTGACCAACCTCGGTTTCAAGGTACGGCTTTCCGGCCGAAGCAGCCACGAGCTCTTCCAGTCCGGCATTGAATCCATCGCCTCCGAGAACATCTGCTACCCGGCAAAGATGGTGCACGGCCATATCAAGTGGCTGCTCGACCGCGGTGTCAAGACCATTTTCTACCCCTGCGTCTCCTACGAGGAGAATCTGGTCGAAGGCGATACCGACAACCATTACAACTGCCCGATCGTCGCCAACTATCCGGTCGTGATCGAAGCCAATATGGCCGAGCTGCGCGAACCCGGCATCCGCTACATGCGTCCGTACTTCAACCTTGCCGACCACGAGCTGATGGTCGACCGCATCGTCGAGGAATTCGCTTGGACCAACGTCACGCGCGAAGAGGCGGAGAAGGCCGTGAAGGCTGCGTACGCCGAAGACAAGATTTTCAAGCACGACGTGCAGGAGGAAGGCCTGCGCGCGCTCGCCTATATGAAGGAACACAACTGCCGTGGCATCGTGCTCGCCGGCCGTCCTTATCATATTGACCCCGAAATCAACCATGGCATTCCCGAGACCATCTGCTCGCTTGGCATGGCGGTGCTTTCCGAAGACTCCATCTGCGAGCTGCAACCCGGCCAGAAACTGCACCTGAGCGAATACCTGAGCAAGGGTGAAAAAGACCCCCGTGCCAAGAACGAAGGAGGGTTCCGCGAGGTAGGCGACCGTAAGGTTATCAATATGCCTTTGCGTGTGGCCAATCAATGGGCCTACCATTCCAGGCTTTATGCGGCGGCGAATTTCGTGGCGTCCTATCCAGGGCTTGAGCTCGTGCAGCTCAACTCCTTCGGCTGCGGCATCGACGCCATCACCACCGATCAGGTCAGTGAGATTCTCGCCGACAAGGCCGATGTCTACACGTTGCTCAAGATTGACGAGGTCAGCAACCTTGGCGCGGCGAAGATTCGTCTGCGCTCGCTCAAGGCGGCCATCGAAGAGCGCGAGAACAACAAGGCGAAGCTCAAGAAGGCTGCGGACAAGGCCGAACTTGAAGCGAAGTCTGCAAGCGATGCCTCTGACGTTGCCAATGAAGGAGGTGCCATGGAATCTGCCGAAACCACCGCCGAAGATGTGGCCAAGCAGGCTGCCGCAGCGAAGGCCCGTCAAGAGGTGGCAGCCAAGCGCCAGGCCGAGCTGAAGGACGCCGAAAGCAAGCTCGAAAAGGCCAAGGTGCAGCTTGCCGCCGCTCAGGCTGCCGTTGATGCGGCGCAGAACAAGGCTGAAAACGCAAAGCAAAGTGCTGATGCTGTTGATTCAGCACGGGATGCTGGCAGCGTCAAGGGTTCTGGTAATTCCGCGGCTTCCAATGCCGATACGAATGCAACGGAGACTGGCGAGGTTCCTGCCGACAAGCAAGGCGAGTTCCGCAAAACCGGTTCCAAGGCTCCGACCCCGGGCCGTCAGGTGCTGCTCGACAGCGTGATGAAGGCGAACCCGAAGCTCACCGAGTCGATGAAAGAGGCTTCGCGTCGCGCCAACGGCGAAAGCGTCGCCACCGGAAGCAGCAAGACCGACAAGACCAATGTCACTTCAAAGGTCGATAAGAAGTCTGCAGATAAGGCCGTTGCGGGTAAAACCAAGAAGCGCAGCAAAGGCACCCTTTCCGCCTACGCCCACAAGGTCCGCTTCCAGAAAGACATGCGCCGCGACTACACCATCGTCGCCCCGCAGATGAGCCCGGTGCATATGAGTCTGGTCGAGGCCGTGATTCGTTCCGGCGGTTACAAGTTCGATGTGCTCAAGATGGCTGATCAGCAGGATGTGGAGACAGGCCTCAAATACGTCAACAACGACGCCTGCTATCCGGCCATCATGGTCGTGGGGCAGCTGGTCGATTCGATTATCAAGGGCAAGTATGACCCTGACAAGGTTTGTCTCGCTATCACCCAGACCGGCGGCATGTGCCGTGCGACCAACTATTACGGCCTGATCCGTAAGGCCTTGGTCGACGCCGGCTATCCACAGGTGCCGGTTATCGCGCTTTCCACCCAAGGCATCGAGGATAACCCCGGTTTCACCGCGACTCCGACGCTGTTGTGGCGCGCGGTCAAGGCGCTGGTCATCGGCGACCTGCTGATGAAATGCCATTACCGGGTGCGTCCGTATGAAAAGGTGAAGGGTAGCGCCAACCAGCTCTACGAGATGTGGGACAAGATCGTGCGCGAGACCATTGAGCACCACGGCCATTCCAAGACCGCCAAGGCCAAGATCGGTAAGGGCTATCTGCCATATCAGACGCTTTTGAACGAAATCGTCAAGAGCTTCGACGCCTTGCCGCTGCGTAACATTCCTCGTAAGCCGCGCGTCGGCGTGGTCGGCGAAATTCTGGTGAAGTACCACCCGGATGCCAACAACCACTTGGTCGACCAGATCGAGGAACAGGGCTGTGAAGCTGTGGTGCCTGGCATCATGGAATTCATGACCACGCGCCCCTACATCACCGATTGGAACGAAAAGAACACCGGCATGGGCGGCAACAAGAAGGCCTACGCCGTGATGCGTTGGGGGCTCGATCGGATTCTGAACCCGGTGCGTCGCGCCATCAACCTCTCGCATGGCAAGTTCAGTCAGGACACCCCGATGCCCGAGCTGGTCAAGCTCGCCTCCACCGTCACCTCGATTGGTGTGCAGGCCGGCGAAGGATGGCTGCTGACCGGCGAGATTCTGGAGCTCATCAAGTCCGGTTGCCCGAACGTCGTATGTGCCCAGCCGTTCGCCTGCCTGCCGAACCACGTCACCGGACGCGGCATGTTCGGCAAGATCCGCCGGCTGCACCCCGAAGCCAACATCGTCTCCATCGACTACGATCCCGGCGCTTCCGCCGCCAACCAGCTGAACCGTATCAAGCTGATGATCGCCGCCGCCAAGAAGGCCGATCAGAAGCTGGCCAAGGCCGACTGAACGGTAAACGGCAGTAGCCGATAGAAGTTTCTCAACGAATAAAAGCTGGTCGATACTTGTTCATGGGTATCGACCAGCTTTGCGTTATGGTGACCGCAAGATAATCGTGATTATCGTTTCGTGGGTCTTGTTCGAAAGCTGCTGGAAGGCGGATATCCGCAGAAGCTTAGGCGCCTGTTTTGCGGAACATCGAGGTTATCGGCTACGTATCATGGCTTTTAATGAGAAAATCAACTATCCCAGTCGGCACGCCAATATTGCGGCGAGGCAGGAATGTCTTCGCGCGCAACGCCTAGGCGGGCGGCGGCCATCGCGGGCCAGTGCGGGTTGCGCATGGCGGCGCGACCGATGGAGACGGCGTCGACCTGACGGGTGCGCAGCATGGTTTCTGCCTGTTCCGGGCTGGAAATACCGCCGACCACGCTCACGACCGCATCAGTGTCAGCAAGGGCCTGCTTCATTTGTGCGCCGAGAATGGCGTGGAAGCCGGGGCCGGAAGGCTGCAACGGGGTGTTGACCAAGCCGCCGGAAGAGACGTCGACCCAGTTGATGCCATGATGCTTGACCAATTCGCGCATCAGCGGCGCGGTGGTCTCGATGTCGAGCCCGCCTTCCACCCAGTCGGTGGCGGAAATACGGATACCGAGCGGCTTCGATTTCGGCCACACGGCACGAATGGCGTCAACGACCTCGCACATCAGGCGCGACCGGTTTTCGAGACCTCCGCCGTATTCGTCGGTCCGTGTGTTGGTCAGCGGCGAAAGCGCCTGATGGAGCAGATAGCCATGAGCGGCATGGATCTGGATGGCATCGTAGCCGGCTGCATCGGCCCGCCGTGCGGCATCGGCGAAATCCGAGACGATCTGCGAAATGCCGTCTTTGTCCAGTTTCGTGGTCGACCGATAGTCTTTAGCGATGGATTCGTCGGTCATGCCGACCGTCTGCCATCCGCCCTCTTCAAGAGGGGCGGAACCGCCGTGCACACCCGGAAGCCAAGGTTCGCCTGAAGCGCGTCCGCCCGCATGATTGAGTTGTACAGCTGCGGCAGCACCCTGCGAGTGGATGAATGAGACCAGATGCTTGTGAGCTGCTTCCTGTTCGTCGCTATACATTCCGAGGTCAAGCGGCGAAATTCGGCCGACAGGATTGACTCCGGTCGACTCGATGGTAAGCAACCCGAATCCGCCAGCGGCGATGGCGCCGTAATGCTGCAGATGCCAGTCCGTGGCCACGCCGTCCATCTTTTCGACGGCATACTGGCACATGGGGGAGAGGATGGTGCGGTTGCGCAACTTGAGCCCGGTCCCGTCCGGGGTGGGCAGGGTCAGCGGCGAAAACAATGTGCTGCGATTATCCGTGGTCATAAAGTGCTCCTTTGGTATTGGCAGTTTCGATACCTCCATTCTATGCGGTCGACAATCTCGGGGTGATTTTATTTCGTTGGAATTAGGCTTCATTCGACTTCGTTGCGAAGGAAGATACGAAGAGAGAGAAGAGACGGACGCGAAACGCAGGGTGTGGAACGCGAGACGCAGCATGCGCGATGAAGTGTTGGAAATAGGAAATGTAAGATAACCGAGTTTCCCGGCAAATGCGTCGAAACAGGTGATTATAAGCCTCGCGGAATCGTTCCAATCTGTCTGGCGTGCGTTTCTCCTATACTGGAAACCATGTCAAAAGCCAAGCAGCGCCGAATCCGCAAGTCTCCCGAAGAACGCAGGCAGGAGATTACGCAGGCCGCTGCCAAGCTCATCAGCACGAAAGGGTTCAACGGCATCTCGCTCAAGGACGTGGCGGACGAAGTTGGTATGAGCCAACCTGGTCTTTTGCATTACGTTGGCAGTAAAGACGGTTTGCTTTCCCCGTTGATCACCGATATCTATGACACGACGGGCACGCCGGAGGATTTTCTGAAGTCTGGATTGCCTGGCAGCGACCCGCAAGGCCCGTTTTTTCCGGCGTATTTGCGGTTTCTGGTGCGACATAATGCGAGCAGGAAAATGATGGTCCAGCTCTATATGGTGTTGGAAACGGAATCGTTCAATCCCTCACATCCGCTTCATCGGTATTTTGCCGAGCGTCCTGATTCGGTTTGGCGATATTATTCGAAGTTCGACTGGGTTTTGCCTCCGGAATTTCGCCCGTGGGCCGACAAAATGCGGCCGGTGGTTCGCCAATGCATCGAGGCTATGGATGGCATTCAGCTGCGTTGGCTGCGTGAGCCTCCAATCGATCTCTACGATGAATGGCTCGGTTTCGAAAAGGTCATTTTCCCGGATGAGGTATGGCAACATTATCGCTGAGATGACATCGTTGCGATGGTTTGCACAATAATTCTTGGCATATAAAGTGTTCATTCAGTTGTACGGGAAAAATAGTCATCCAAAAGAAGTTTTTGCAATTTTAAATCAGATTATCGAGTATCTATAAGTTAATTATCGTTTTCCTAAATCTGTTATAAATGGCGATAAATGAATCTTTCCTAACGATAATTGACGTAAAAGGCTGTTATTGAGAGAGGAAATGCAACTAAAAAGATGAAAAACCGGAGAAAACGTCAGTAAAATTATTAGTTATCTGATTTGACAAACTATAATCAGCTTATTACTATCTCATATATCTAATAGATAGTAGATAAGTTCCAAGCCGCTATCGTTGGATACATCATTGTTGATAGTGAAAGAAGTGGGTCAATGAGTGATTCCATAGTCGCCAGCAAAGCCGAGCGCCTTGCCGAGCACAATGCCGCGATAGAGGCGGCGGAAAAAGATCCAGACCTGAGCCCCGAGACGGGTAAAAAGGTCCCTAAGAAGAAGCTCGTACGCTTCGGCGCAGGGTTCTTCATGTTCGGCATACTGTGGATGACGGGCCTCGGCATCGTCTCCATCGTGTTGCTGCCGGAACATTATAAACAGGTCATCGGCGTGCGTCCGGATGTGCTCATGGGCAACGTCAACGCCTGCACCGCCGTGGCGTCGCTGGTCGCCAACCTCGTCTTCGGCACTTTCTCCGACCGTTCGCGTTCGCGCTTCGGCCGCCGTACTCCTTACATTCTTTTCGGTGGCGTGCTTGGCGGCGTGATGCTCTTCCTGACCGGCACCACCAACAACGCCATCCTGCTCACCGTCTACTACTGCCTGTGCATGTTTGGTTTGAACTGCATGATTGCGCCGGTGACGGCCACCATTTCCGACCGCATCCCCTCCGGCGTGCGAGGTACCATGTCCGCGTTCTTTGGTGCCGGCTCCACCATCGGTTCGCCTATCGGCTCCTTGATCGGCGCAAGGTTCGTCACCAATCTGCTGCCGGGCTTCGCCGTGGCAGGCGTCTTGATGTTCCTCGGCGGTGTGGCTGCGGTCGTGCTGATTCCGCGCGAGGAATCAGCCGATTATCTGCCGCCGGCCAAGAAGGGCTTCAAAGACATCATCATGTCGTTCCGTCCGCCGAAGTTCTCCACGGGTCACGATTTTTACAAGGCCTTTGTGGGCCGTCTGTGCATGCTCATCAGTTACCAGATGATCAGCGTCTATCAGATGTACATCGTCGAAAACTACGTCGGCCAGTCCGTCAAGCAGGCGGCAAGCACCATTTCGGTGATTTCCGTGATCACGATGGTCGTTTCCCTGCTCGGTTCTGTGGTCGCCGGACCGTTCTCCGACTTCATCGGACGCCGCAAGGTCCCGGTTGTCGTCGCTTCCGTGTGCTTCGCCATCGGCATTGCGATGCCTTGGATCTTCCCCTCTTCGATGGGCATGTATCTTTACGCCGCCATTGCCGGCCTGGGTTACGGCGTCTATTCCTCCGTCGATCAGGCGCTGCTCGTCGACGTGCTGCCGAACAAGGACGAGGCCGGCAAGGATCTCGGTATTCTGAACCTCGCCACCACCTTGGGCCAGATGTGCGGCCCGCTGATCATGGCACGCATCGTCGTCTCCGTCGGCTATTCGCTGGCGTTCCCGGTGGCCATCGCGCTCGCGCTGATCGGCTGCATCTTCATCATGTGGATCAAGGGCGTCAAGTAATCCTCAGAGGCTTACATTGGACGAAGTCCTGTTATCGCTGATTTCCCGCGGATTGCGGAATAGCGGATATCATTCCGCAACCCGCGCGAAAAGCAAAATCTGATAGAAAATCTTAAGAAAGGCAGAATGATGACTGCAACATGGATCGCATCCACTCCTGATGCGAAATTGGTGAAGACGAAGCTGACATCGCCGGAAAACAGTACGGCCCAGCAGGCTGGAAGCAGTGATGGCAGCGATACCGGCGGGCTGAAACTCACCGGCGAGACGTTCCAGAAAGTGCGTGGTTTTGGCGGGTGCTTCAACGAGCTCGGCTGGCAGGCGCTGACCAAATATACCGATGAAAGCACCTCCGAAACGGTGTTCCACGAGCTGTTCGGACGAGACGAGATGAACTTCCGTTTCAACCGCGCCCCGATCGGCGCCAACGACTTCGCCGAGGAATGGTACAGCTACGACGAAACCGACGGCGACTACGACATGAGCCATTTCAGCGTCGAGCATGATGACAAGACGCTGGTTCCCTATATCCAGCGCGCGCAGAAATACCAGCCCGAAATGCAGCTTTTCTCAAGCCCGTGGAGCCCGCCGACGTGGATGAAATTCCCCAAGGCCTACAATTTCGGCCGCATCGTGATGACCCCCGAAAACCTCACCGCCTACGCCAAGTATTTCGTGCGCTACATTCAGGAATACGCCAAGCGCGGCATCAAAGTCACCCAGCTGCACGTGCAGAACGAGGTCTTCGCCGATCAGAAGTTCCCGAGCTGCCTCTGGTCGAGCCACGACCTGAAGATTTTCATCCGTGACTATCTCGGGCCGGCCTTCGAGCGTGAAGGCATCGACACCGACATCTTCCTGGGGACGATGAACGGCCCGGAAGACATGTCGTGGACCGGCGGCGGCTACGGTATGAGCCTCAACAACTACAACCGCTATATCGACGACATCCTCTTCGACGAGAAGGCTCGCGGCTATATTAAGGGTATCGGCTACCAGTGGGCTGGGCAAAACGCCATCGCTCGCACCCACGAATCGTGGCCGGAGCTTGAGCTTGAGCAGACCGAGTCCGAATGCGGTACGGGCGACAATTCCTGGGCCTACGCGGAATACGTGTTCCACTTGATGAACCATTACTTCCGCAACGGGGCCACTGCTTATGTCTACTGGAATATGGTGCTGACCGAGATCTTAAGCACCTGGGGCTGGAACCAGAATTCGCTTTACACGGTCGATTCCAAGACAGGCAAGCTCACGCGCAACCCGGAGTGGTACGTCATGCGCCACTTCTCAAAGTACGTCAAGCCGGGTGCCGTGCGGCTCGGCACGAGCGGGCGCTTCAACTCGATGGGTATCGCCTTCCGCAACCCCGACGGCTCCATCGCCGTGGTGGTGCAGAACGCGCTCGAACGTCCGTTGGACTTCAGCTTTGAAGACCCGGATGACGCCTCGCATGCGGTCAACGCGACTCTCGCCCCGCGTTCGTTCAATACCTTCGTCATCGACTGAAGGTTGCTTTAGCCGCTTGTGATAACGGCTAATGCTTGCAGATATGGTCGTCGCTTGGTCACCGGTAACGGCCATGTCTGCATCTTATTATTTTTTATTGTGTATTCAATGAAGACGACACGTAAGACAAGGATGAACAGATATGAATGCCATAAAAAAGACGGCGAAGCTGCCGGACAGGATTCTTTTCGGAGCGGCATATTACGACGAATACATGCCGCGCGACCTTGACCGGGTCGACACGGACATGGAGATGATGCGGCATATCGGCATCAATACCATCCGCATCGCCGAATCGACGTGGAGCACGTGTGAGCCGCAGCCCGGCGTTTTCGATTTCTCGTATGTCGACCGCGTGCTCGAGGCGGCGCGGCGTCACGGTATTTCCGTTATCGTCGGAACGCCGACATACGCCGTGCCGACCTGGCTGGTGCGCATGCATCCCGACGTGCTTGCCGTCACCCCCGACGGCCCCGGCAAATACGGTGCGCGGCAAATCATGGACATCGTCAACCCCTCGTACCGCTACTATGCCGAGCGGGTCATCAGAAAGCTGATTGCCCACGTCGCCCAAAATCCCGCGGTCATCGGCTATCAGGTCGACAACGAGACGAAATATTATGACTGCGTTTCCGCCGATATGCAAGCATTGTTCGTCAAGTACCTGCGTGATCGTTTCAACGACAATCTGGATGAGCTCAACGCCACGTTCGGGCTTGATTACTGGTCAAACCGCATCAACGCCTGGGAGGATTTTCCTGACGTGACCGGCGCGATCAACGAATCGCTGCGCGCCGAATTCGACAAGTTCCGGCGCTCGCAGGTGGCGGAATACCTGGCATGGCAGGCCGATATCGTGCGCGAATACGCCAGAGACGACCAGTTTGTGACCCATAATTTCGACTACGAATGGCGCGGCTATTCCTTCGGCGTGCAGCCTGCGGTCGACCATTTCAAGGCTGTCGAAGCGCTGGATATTACCGGAGTCGATATTTACCATCCCACTGAAGATGAGCTGACCGGCAAGGAGATTGCGTTTGGTGGCGACATGGCCCGCTCCATAAAAGGCGGTCAGAACTATTTCGTTCTGGAGACCGAGGCGCAGGGCCAGCACGGTTGGCTGCCCTATCCCGGCCAGCTGCGGCTGCAGGCCTACAGCCACTTGGCCAGCGGTGCGGACAGCGTGATGTATTGGCACTGGCATTCCATCCACAATTCCTTCGAGACCTATTGGAAGGGACTTTTGAGCCATGACCTTGAGCCGAACCCGACGTACGAGGAAGCCGGGGTTTTCGGGCGTGAAATCGCGCAACCTGAGGTACAGAAGCATCTCAAGCACTTGAGGAAACGCAATCAGGTCGCCATCATGGTATCGAACGAGGCGTTGACGGCGCTGGACTGGTTTACGCTGGAAACCGGGTTCCCGGCTGATGGCGGGCTGCGTTATAACGACATCGTGCGTATGTATTACGATGCGTTGTTCGAGCTGAATGTCGAAGCCGATTTCGTGCCGACGGACGTCGATGCCGAAAATCTGAGCCAGTATAAACTCGTGGTGACGCCGGCGCTTTATTGCGCGTCGCAAAGCACCATCGACACCTTGCGTTCATACGTCAAAGCGGGCGGCCATCTGCTTTCCTCGTTGCGTTCGTTCGTCGCCGACGACGATGTCACGGTCTGGCATGATTCCGCCCCGCATGGGCTTACCGACGTGTTCGGGATGAGCTACAACCAGTTCACCCGGCCGAACGATGTCGGTGTTGTGGCTGCTGGAGACAGCGGCGAGACGGCTGCAAAGGCCGGAGCGCAGCTCGAAACACAGTCAGGAACGCAGAATGAAGCGAAAAGTGAGGTCCAAGGTGAAGCGAAGCCCGAAACCAAGGCCGAGGCACTTATCGAATTGCTCAAGCCGAACGACGGCAATACGCAGGTTTTGGCCAGCTATCGTCATCCGGCGTGGGGAGCGTATGCGGCGATTACGCGCCACGCCTTTGGCTCCGGTTGGGCGCAATGGGTCGGCACTGTACTGGACGCGGGTGCGACCCGTAATGTTGTTCGTGACACCGTTGAGGCGGCGGGCGTCGAATCGCTGGGTGCCGATCTGGCTGGCCAAATGACGGTGCGGGTTGGCTTCGACGAGCAGGGTGAGCGCATCGTGTATCTGCTGAATTACTTGCCTGACCCGGTGCAGTTTGTCGCCCCGATATCCGGCAGGGTCATTGTCGGTGGTGTCAAAGTCGCTTCCGACGGGTCGTCGGTAAAGGACGGTTCGGCAGGCCCTGCGTCCGGATCGCGGATTGAAGCCGGAGACGAGTTGGCGATTGGTCCGTGGAATCTGGTTGTGGTAGCTGAGGGTAATGCCATTGATGCCTAGGTGTCTGTTGAAGCCAAAAGCTTGCTCGATTGGTTTTCTTGCGAGTCGAATAATCGCCTACAAGGCACTACACGTTCTTTTATAATAAATCAAAAAGTCAAGGATGATAATAATGACTGAAAATGAACAACTTCCGTATCAAAACCCGAAACTGACCGACAATGAGCGTATCACCGACCTGTTGGGACGCATGACGCTTGAGGAAAAGGTCGGGCAGATGTTGCAGCTCGATGCCCGCGGCGGTGATCTGGAGCACCTCATCGTCGAGCGGCATGTAGGCTCCATCCTGCATACCAGCCCCGAGGATTTGCCGAAGTCGGTCGAGATGGTGCGCACGCAGACCAGGTTGGGCATTCCGCTGGTCATCGGTGACGATTGCATTCATGGCTATTCCTTCTGGCCTGGTGCCACAATCTACCCCGAAGAGCTCGGCATGGCCTCCTCCTGGGACCCGGCCAAGGTCGAAAAGGCGGCTCGTGCCACCGCCGAGGAAGTCTCCACTACTGGTGTGCACTGGACGTTCTCGCCGGTGCTGTGCATCGCGCGCGATACCCGCTGGGGACGCGTCGGTGAGACCTTCGGCGAGGACCCGACACTGATCGGCGAATTCGGCTCCGCCATGGTGCGCGGCTATCAGGGTGGTGCCAAGGCGGGGGAGCCGCTCGCCAAAGACGCCATCCTGGCCTGTGCCAAGCATTTCGCAGGATATTCCGAGACGCAGGGCGGACGTGACGCCAGCGAAGCCGACCTTTCCCACCGCAAACTGACCTCGTGGTTCCTGCCGCCTTTCGAACGGGTGGCGCGCGAGGGTGCGGGCACGTTCATGCTCGGCTATGAGTCCATCGAAGGCGTGCCGGTGACCTTCAACCACTGGCTGCTGAGCCAGAAGCTGCGTGGTGACTGGGGCTACAAGGGCATGCTGGTCACCGATTGGGACAACGTCGGCCGTTCGGTTTGGGAGCAGAAGATCAAGCCGGACTTCGTTCATGCCGCGGCCGATGCCGTCAAGGCCGGCAACGATCTGGTGATGACCACCGAACAGTTCTACGACGGGGCGCTTGAGGCGATCAAGTCCGGTCTGCTCAAGGAAAGTGAAATTGACGAGGCCGTGTCCAGGATTCTGGCGGTCAAGTTCCGTCTGGGGCTTTTCGAGGACCCGCGTCTGCCCGACCAGAAGCGCATCGATGCCGTCATTGGCAGCGAGGCGCACCGTCAGACCAACCTCGAACTGACCCGTGAATCGATTGTGCTGTTGCGCAACGGTTCGCAATCTTGGGGTTCTGTTGCTGCGACGGAAAATGTGGATGATTCTTCCGATGATTCTGCCAGTGGCTCTTCTGAAATCGACCGGCAAAAGACTGAAGGCGCTGACCAAGAGTGTATTGCAAACGTGGGAACGGATGCCGCAGTGAGCGCCGGGAACAATACCCAAGTCAACGCTGACTCCAATGATCTCCCCGAAACCGACAAGCCGGTGCTTCCCCTAGATGGCAAAGCCATCCGCCGTATCGCGGTGGTCGGGCCGCTTGCCGATGACGCGCAGACGCAGCTGGGCGACTGGGCCGGCAATTCCGGTCAGGTTTCCTGGATGCCGGAAGGCCAGCCGCGCGACATGATTACAACGGTGGTAGACGGCCTCAAAGCCATCGGCAAGGACGACGATTTCGAAGTCGCGTACGCCAAAGGTGCCGAGGTGGTCGAGCTCGTCGACGACCCGTCCGGTCCTGTATTTCCGGACGGCCAGCCGCGTCCGAAAGTGGCCCAATCCGCACCGATTAATCAGGCCCAGCTTGACGAAGCCGTTGTTGCTAGCAAGGCTGCCGATGCCGTGGTCGCCGTCGTAGGCGATGTCATCCCGCTGATCGGTGAGGGACGTTCGACCGCAACGCTCAGGCTTCAGGGCGGCCAGGTGGCGCTGCTCGATGCGCTCGCCGACGTGGCCAAAGCGCAAAACAAGCCGTTTGTCGTCGTCCTGATGAGCTCCAAGCCGCAGGTGCTTCCGGACAGCGCTTTGAACGCCGACGCCTTGCTTTGGGCCCCGAGCCCGGGCATGGAAGGCGGGCGTGCCATCGCCGAAATCATCATGGGCATCACCGCCCCGAGCGGCCGCTTGCCCATCACCTTCCCGCGCGACGCCGGCCAGTTGCCGGTCTATTACAACCAGATTCGCGGACAGCACGGCTGGCGCTACGCCGACCTCACGCAGGACCCGGCCTTCGCGTTCGGCGAGGGTTTGGGCTACACCACCTTCGCTTACGGCGAGCCGCACATCGAAGGCGGGGATACGCCGTTCGGCACCGACGATACGTTGCATGTTTCGATAGATGTGACCAACACCGGCAAGCGCGTCGGCACCGAAGTGGTGCAGGCCTACGTCGGTGATTTGGTGACGTCGGTGAGCTGGACGGACCGTGAGCTGAAGGCCTTCCGTAGGGTTGATCTCAAGCCGGGGGAGAGCAAGTCGGTCACGCTCGATATTCCGGTTTCGGCCTGCTCCATCGTCGATGCGGATGCCAACCGCATCGTCGAGCCCGGCGAGTTCGAGCTGCTGGTAGGCCATTCCTCCCGTCGCCGTGACCTCAAACGCACCACCTTCACGGTCGAGTAATCATCCGAAACGGTGAGTTCAGGAATGTGCGTGAATCTGTATCGGATGCTGGTGGGTTCACACACATTTCTCTTTGGTGCCTATCCGGTGTTCTCTATGTGCATGGTCCGAATAGAGTAATGCGCAACCCGCGTAATTGCTCGATAAAACGGGTGTGAGTGAATACGATAGAGGTTATGAATACTACTCCACGGGTGAGTTACGCACATGTCGGTGCGAAGGTGAACAGCAAGCATGTGGCCAGTCTGCTGCGCTTCTTCGAATCTGGCGCCAAGCCCGAGCGCAACGATGGCTACGGTGTCGAGATCGAGCATCTTCCCGTACGCAACGGCAGCGACCAGGCGGTCAGCTATGCTGAGCCGAACGGCATCGAAACGTTGTTGAAGCGGTTGCGGCCCTACTATGATGCCGACAAGGAATTCGTCGAAGACGGTCATCTGCTGGGGCTTGCGCGTCCGGGCATCAGTCTGTCGCTGGAGCCGGGCGGTCAGTTCGAGACCTCCATTGGTGTATTGCACGCGCCACAGGAACTACTTGATATTTATGGTAAGTTCCGCAGTGAAATCAATCCGATTCTTGACGACCTGGGCTTTCGCCTGATCAATTACGGCTACCAGCCGGTCACCAGTTTTGCCGATATCAAAATCAACCCCAAGCGTCGCTACGCCGCGATGAACGATTACCTTGGCCATGTCGGCGCCTACGGCCCCTGCATGATGCGCTGCTCAGCCTCAACTCAGGTGAGCATCGACTACAGTGACGAGGCGGATGCCATCGCCAAAATGCGTGTCGGCAGCGCGCTCGGGCCGATCATTTCCATGTTCTTCCGCAATTCCCCGTATTTTGAGGGGGAAAAGAATCCGTTCCCACTGCTGCGCCAGCGCATTTGGGACAAGGCCGACCCGCAGCGCACCGGCATCACACCGGGGCTTTTCGATCCGCGCTTCGGCTGGGAGGATTACGCACGAGACGTCTTGGCTACGCCGATGATGTTCGCCGACCTCACCCACACTCCCGAGGCCGAAGGGCTGAGCGAGGACGAGCAGGAATTTGTCGCTTTCAAGCGCAACGCGGCCGATATCTACCCCGACCGTGAGCTCAATGCCTACGAGGTCAGCCACATTCTTTCGACGCATTTCAATGACGTGCGCCTGAAGAATTTCGTGGAGCTGCGGCACTGGGATTCGCTGCCCATCGAGCGCGCGGAACTGCTGACACAAACCGTCAAAAACGTCTTTTACGACGATGCTAATTTCACCCGGTGGAAGTCATTTGTCGAAGGCCTTTCGATTGTCGACGTCGAGCTGGCCAAGGACGATTTGCAGGCGCGCGGCATGGATGCCAAGCCGTTCGGAAAGTCCATGGATGAATGGCAGGATGCGCTGGGGCTCAGAGATACCCGAGCCGACATTCCCGGCGACCCGCTTCATCCCGACGTGTTTCAGCGCTGAGGCTCACATTTTTTAGGGCGCACGAAAAAATGAGAGTCAAATGAACATTTGAGGGAATCGCCCAATCTTCGAAAACCCTTGATATTCCAATCTTTTCATCGATTATGCTGGCGGCAAATGTTCGGTTTGGACTCACATTTTTTCATGAGCCCTAAAAATGTGAGCCCGGCCGGTTTACCGATACCCTTCCCACATCGGTATCGGCATTAATTCCTTCTCGCACTCGGCCCACATCTCGTTCAAGTCACGTTCGGGTGCACGCAGCCATCGCAATTGGATGCCGTCCATCATGCTGAAACCGGCCTCAAGCAGGGCTCCTATATTCGTGCTCTGTGGTACGTACCAAGGAATCTGCAGCATCTCCTCGAGCAGATTCTGGTCGCGCTTTCTGAAGTATTCGTGAGCCGGATGCTTGGGGTCGATTGCCTCGGCGTCGAGCGTCGAAAACATGTGGACCTGCTCGGGCCGATTGGCGTTGATGGCCACGACTTCGCGCCACATTCGCGCCACATTCGGCCGGTCGGTCATCCTGAAATTATCCATGATGGTTTCGGTGCCGGGATCGTAGATTTCGTCGAGCACGATGTCGAGCAGCCCTTCTTTGCTGCCGACATGATGAAGCACCCCGGCCTTGGTCATCCCCACGGTAGTCGCGATTTTCTGCAGCGAAGTCCCGTAATATCCGCGTTCCCCGAACGAGATGACGGCGGCATTGAGTATGGCGGTGCGGCTATCGACGTTGGTGTCACGTTTTTTTGCACGGGAAAGATGCAGCATAATGGAAAGGCCTCTTTTATATACGACGAGTTCCTATTATTCCTTAAGAGCTAGACCGAAAGCGGCCCGATGTCGTATATCACAATTCGGATAATTTCGTCGCCGAATACAGTGATGCCGTGCCCTAACGGAGTTGAAGGACACGGCATCACTGGCGAAAATCGTCGGTCTTACTTGACCTTGCGAATCATCATGATGAAGATGGTGCCCACAAGCAGGAAGACGATGGCGACCGGGAAGACGCCCTTGTAACCGCCCGAGAGGCTGATGAACAGGGAAGTGCACCAAGGTGCAATGGCCTGGCCAACAGTGTTGGAGAGGTTCAGGATGCCGAGGTCCTTGCCGGCTTCCTTCGGATTGGGCAGAACGTCAACGTTCAGTGCCTGGTCGACGGACATGTAGCAGCCGTTGCCGATGCCGGCGAGTGCCGCATAGAGGTAGATGCCGGTGGTGGTGGGAACGAGCCATACCACGAGCATGCCCAAGGCGATGATGACGCAGGCGATGGAGACGATGACCTTGCGGCGCTGCAGATAGTCGGAGATGGGGCCGGAGACCGCCGCTGCGATGATGGTGGTGATTACGGTGATAATGGCGATGATCTGGGTGGCGTGGCCGGCATCATCCCTGTTCAAGTGGATGTAGCGCTCGAGGATGAGCAGCTGGAATCCGGAGATCATGAAGCAGCCGACGGTGAAGGTGAAACGACCGATGAGAGCCAAATAGAAATCGCGGCTGTTCTTGGTGGGAGGGATGAAGGAGCGTGCGACATCAGCGGCCGAGGTCGCCTTGTCGTTGTGCTCTGCAGACTGCTCACGAGGCCAGATGATAACCGTCAAAATACCGGAGAAGAGGAAGATGATGGTGCCGACAACGAGGCCGGTGTTCAGGTGACTCAGGAAGAAGCTGCCGATGAAGTTGCCGACCTGCATGCCGACGATTTGGCCGGCGCCATAAAGCGCGGAATAGGTACCGCGAACGTCTTCGGGGATGCGGTCGGAGAGAACGGCGACCGCAGGGGCGATCAGGCAGTTGATGCCGATCTGCACGATGCACCAGCCGATGACGATCCACAGCAGGGTCTTGGATTCAGCGGTGAGGAAGTAGCCGGCGGCGCCGATGATGCCGCCTGCGACGATCCATGGGGTGCGCTTGCCGATTTTGAATTTGGAAACGTCGGAAAGCGTACCGAAGACGATGTTGGCGACGAGTGCGAAGATGACGCTCACCGAGCTCATGGTGCTGACGGCATTCTCGGCGGAGACGCCGGAAAGGTGCTTGAACGTTTCGGGAAGAAGCACGCCGGAGCCCATGGCAAAGGGTGCCGCCCAGAGGACGGAAACCAGCACGAAACCCAATGCGAAACGTACCTTGTTCTGCAATGGCTTTTGGGTATCCGGTGCCAGGTTCGATTTGGTGACCTGTATTGTTGAGTCCATATACACCCTCCTTGGTTGGAGGTAACTTTCCTAGTTACCGTACGGTCGGTAAGTATTGTATCAGAGTAATTATTAGTGAAAAATAGTATACTTGAAAATGTATTACATTGATATGTCCGCATAATTGGAAAATCAATAAAACGAGGTATTGCTAAGTTTCTGGAATACTCTGCCAGCATAAAATGCTAAATAGTTGAACGTTGCAAGAATGGCGAATTATGGCTTGTTTGACGCGCGTTTCGGCGGTCCATATTGTAGCCGGTTTGTAATAGCGTTATATAGTCTGTCGGCTTCAGTAGTCCCTCGCTTCTGGCCGGGTACGCGCTTTGCATTACACGTCGTATCGGCATGGGCGGGACGAAAGTCATGGGGGAGAAGCGGCGGTTCGCGTCAAAGCAAGAAAAGAAAGAGGAATGGATGAGCAAGGCACTTGATGCTCCCCAGAATACACAGGTGATGGCAACGGATCAGGAACACCCCAAGCATCTGATACGCACGTTGCTGCACAGCCTGCGCGAATACAAGCGCGAAAGCCTGTTGGCTCCGGCTTTCGTGATGGTCGAAAGCGTCCTCGAAATCGTGATTCCCACCATCATGGCCGAGTTGATTGACCAAGGTGTCTCCGGCGGCTCCATGCCGGCGATATGGAAATTCGGCATTATTCTTCTGGGTTGCGCCGTCGTCTCACTGTTCGCCGGGTTCATGTCCGGGCGTTACGCGGCCATCGGCTCGTCCGGTTTCGCCAAGAACCTGCGCCACGATCTCTTCGAGAAGGTGCAGTCCTTCAGTTTCACCAATATCGACCGGTTCTCTACCGGTTCGATCATCACCCGCCTGACCACCGACGTCACCAACATCCAGTTCGCCTTCCAGATGATCATTCGCGTGGCCGTGCGTGCCCCGATGATGGTCATCGTCGCATGGATTTTCTCCTTCAGAATCAGCCATTCGATTTCAATGGTGTTTTTGGTTATTATCCCGATTCTCGGGCTGGCTTTGACGGGGCTCGCGCTTTCGGTTCATCCGATTTTCGAAAAAGTCTTCCATACGTATGACCACCTGAACAACATCGTCGACGAGAACCTTCAGGGTATCCGCGTAGTCAAGTCCTACGACCGCGAGGAGCACGAGGACCGCAAGTTCGGCCGTGTTTCGGAGCGGATCTTCAAGCTTTACTGCAAGGCCGAGCACGTCATGGCCTTCAACTGGCCGATTCTGAACACCTGCATTTACGGCGCGATGCTCGTCATCTCGTGGATGGGCACCAAGCAGATCGTCGCCTCGCACAACAACCCGCTGCTCGGTCTGACCACCGGTGACCTGACCGCGTTGGTCACCTACGCCATGCAGATATTGATGTCGCTGAACATGGTCTCGATGATTGTGGTCATGGTCGTCATCTCCCGCGCCGATGCCGAACGTATCTGCCAGGTGCTGAACGAAGTGAGCACCGTGCGCGACAACAGCCACCCGATCATGCAAGTGCCGAACGGTTCCATCAAATTCAACGACGTCACCTTCCGCTACTCCGAAGGGAGCGAACGGCCGGTACTCGAAGATATCAACCTCGACATCAAGGCCGGCAAGACCGTCGGCATTGTCGGCGGCACCGGCTCGTCCAAATCCAGCCTCGTTCAGCTTATCCCGCGACTTTACGACGTCAGTTCCGGATCGTTGGAAGTCGGCGGACACGACGTACGCGACTACGACTTGGTCGCCCTGCGCGACGCGGTGGCCATGGTGCTGCAGAAGAACGTCCTCTTCACCGGCACCATTGCCGAGAACATTCGCTGGGGCAACCCGGACGCCACCGACGAGGACGTGGTCCGCGTCTGCAAGCTCGCTCAGGCCGACGGGTTCATCCGCGAGTTCCCCAAGGGTTACGACACATATATCGAGGAAGGCGGTTCCAACGTTTCCGGCGGGCAGAGGCAGCGTCTGTGCATCGCCCGAGCACTGTTGAAGAAGCCGAAGATTCTGATTCTCGACGATTCCACCAGCGCCGTCGACACCAAGACGGACAAGCTGATTCGCAATGCTTTCTCCACCGAGATCCCGGACACGACGAAGATCATCATCGCCCAGAGGCTCGCTTCGGTGCAGGAATCCGACGAGATCATTGTGATGGAGGAAGGTCGTATCCTCGACCACGGCACGCACGACGAGCTGTTGAAGACATGCGAGGAATACCGTTCGATTTATGAATCCCAGACGAAGAACCAGGGCAAGGGGGATGATGACAATGAGTGAAGCAACGATGACTACGAAGAACAGCAACGAGCAGGACGTAACTGCTCAAAATGACACGAGCCAAGCCAAGGGTGCGATGAAAAAGAACAAGTCCGGCAAGTCCGGTATGCCTGCGGTGCAGAAAGCGCCGAAAGGCACCACCAAGCGGTTGCTCGGCTATATCTTCCACTATCGATGGCAATGCGTTGTCGTCATTATCGGCATCCTGATTTGCGCCTGCACCCAGTCGCTGCCCTCGTTCGTCTTGCAGCCGCTGATCGACAACTGCATCATGCCCTTCATCCACGCGCAGACACCCGACTGGGGTCCGCTCATCCGTATGACCATCATCGTTGGCTCGATTTACGCGCTGGGTATGGTCGCCTCGTTCATCTGGAACTATATGGTCGTCGGCATCGAGCAGGGCGTCTTGAAGACGGTGCGTGACGAGATGTTCGAGCACCAGCAGAAGCTGCCGATCCGCTATTTCGACACCCATGAACACGGCGACATGATGAGCCGCTACACCAACGACACCGACACCTTGCGTCAGATGGTCTCTCAGGCCCTGCCGCAGCTCCTGATTTCCGGTGCCTCTGTGGTGGCCGCGCTGTTTGCGATGCTCTGGCTTTCCGTGCCGTTCACCATCTTCACCATCGTCTTCGTGGCGCTGATGATGCTTCTGGTGCGGGTGATCGTCAGCCGTTCCGGTCGCTACTTCGTCAGCCAGCAGGAGAAGATCGGCGACGTCAACGCGTTCGTCGAGGAATCCGTCAACGGGCAGAAGGTCATCAAGGTCTTCAATCACGAGGACGCCACGCAGGCCCGTTTCGACAAGAAGAACGAAGAACTTTTCGAGGCCTCTTCCAAGGCGAACATCTACGCGAACATCACCATGCCGGTTATCGGCAACATGGGCAACGTGCTTTACGTGCTGTTGGCCATCGTTGGCGGCGTTGCTGGCATCAACGGCTGGTTCAACTTCGGCATCTCCGGGTCCGGCACGCTGACATTGGGCATGATTGTCTCGTTCCTGACACTTTCCAAGGCTTTGATCAACCCGATCAGCCAGATTTCCTCGCAGATCAACATGATCATGATGTCGCTCGCCGGTGCGGCGCGTATCTTCAACCTGATCGACGAACCGGTGGAATCCGACAATGGCACCGTGCGTTTGGTCAGCGTCGAGCTTGCCTCCGACGGTCGCACGATGACGGAAACCGACCGCGAGACCGGTCACTGGGCTTGGAAGCGCGCAGCGGACGACGATGGTACACGTTCGCTCGAGGCCGCCAAGAAGCTCAAGGGTTCGGCCCGCGAGGTGGCCTTGAAGGCGCATGAAAAGGCGATCACCTCGCCCGACGGCCGCCTGACGCTGTTGCGCGGTGATGTGCGATTCACCAATGTTTCGTTCGGATACAATCCAGACAAGGTCGTTTTGCACGACATCACGTGGTTCGCCAAGCCAGGGCAGAAGATGGCTTTGGTCGGCGCCACCGGCGCAGGCAAGACCACCATCACCAACCTCATCAACCGCTTCTACGACGTGCAGGAAGGCCAGATCCTCTACGACGGCATCGATGTCAACAACATCAAGAAGGCCGATTTGCGTCGTTCGCTCGGCATTGTGCTGCAGGACGTCAACCTCTTCACCGGCACGGTGCTCGACAACATCCGCTACGGCAAGCTCGACGCCACCGACGAGGAATGCATCGACGCCGCCAAGCGCACCAACGCCGATGGCTTCATCCGCATGCTGCCACAGGGCTACAACACCGTGCTGCAGGGTGACGGATCCGGGCTTTCGCAAGGCCAGCGCCAGCTGATCTCCATCGCACGCGCCGCCGTGGCCGACCCGCCTGCCATGATCCTGGACGAAGCCACCAGCTCCATCGACACCCGCACCGAGGAAGTCGTGGAACAAGGGATGGACGCGCTGATGAACGGCCGTACTGTCTTCGTCATCGCCCACAGGCTTTCGACCGTGCGCAACTCCGACATCATCATGGTGCTTGACCATGGCCGCATCATCGAGCGCGGCACGCACGACGAGCTCATCGCCCAGCACGGTGAGTACTACCAGCTCTACACCGGCAAGCTCGAACTGGAGTAGCGCAATAACCAAAAGCAGATAGAAGTTTCCCGGGATTTTCGGTGCCCGTCATGGTTCAACGACCA
Source organism: Bifidobacterium sp. ESL0690 (assembly GCF_029392315.1). Classification (NCBI taxonomy): domain Bacteria; kingdom Bacillati; phylum Actinomycetota; class Actinomycetes; order Bifidobacteriales; family Bifidobacteriaceae; genus Bifidobacterium; species Bifidobacterium sp. ESL0690. The sequence continues at coordinate 1,948,964 of NZ_CP113939.1, read as the reverse complement.
TGGCGGGCATCTTGCTTAAATGAGGGCTCGAATTTTTATCAGAAGATATGGATGGTAGTTAATAATCTGCTTACAGTGATAATAATTAGACGGTTTGATTTCCAATAACTATTGCCTTACTATCGAGCCTGTTCGAATGTAGGTCAATTCACATACGTGTGTCGGTTTGACACGACTTGTGTGACGTATTAGGTTTATTTAGGAAAGAGTTTTAGGAAAATTGTTTCTTAACGGGTATAGCTGTTGGCAATGATGCTGTGCCGGTCATGAAAGATTGGTAAAGGTGGCATGAAAATGACGTTATGGCGTAGGATGCTTCATAGTATCATTTCTCAATTCTCCACGAAATCCCTCGTTTTGATTCCTATCGCTGTCGGGATCAACCTCATCGGCGGAACCTTGTGCTCGACGCTGAAACTGCCGTTGTTCATGGACATGATCGGCACCATGGTCATTGCCTGCCTGAGCGGGCCTTGGGTCGCAGCGCTGTGTGGTCTCTTGACCAACGTTTTCCTGGCAATTGTTGCGAACCCGGTTTATCTGCCTTACGCGCTTTCCAGCGTGCTGTGCGGCCTCGTCGTGGGCTTCATGGTCAAGGCGGGTCTGCTCAAGAAGCTGTGGGGCATCCTGCTGATCTGGCTGGCCTGCTCTGCGGTCAACACCGTCACCGCCTCCATGATTACCGTTTTCGTCTACGGCGGAGCCACGGGCGTCAATGGCACTTCCATCCTCACCGCGGCGCTTACCGTGGCCTGGAAGAACATCCTCATCTCGGTCTTTTCCTCGTCGATGCTCGAGAATCTGATCGACAAGGGCATCACACTGATCATCGTTACCATCGTCGTGGGCAAGATCCCGCGTCGTTTCATGAGCCAGTACGCCTCGGGCAATATCAAGACCACCAATTTCAAGCCGATCAAGGCCGACGTGGCGGCTCGCGGCTACGACCTCGAATCCATCCTCGCCGATTTACGCAAGGGCAAGAATGGCGGCAGCACCAACGCCAATGCTTTGCCGAGCGACGCTCAGATGGAAGAGCGTTTGCGCCGAGCCGATGCGGTGCACGATGCGCCTGGAGCGATGGGCAAGGCCAATCCGTTGGTCAAGTTCCTCGGTGTTTTGCTCTTCGGGCTTGCTGCGCTGATCTGGCCGGATTTCACTTTGGGGCTGGTCATCGTGGCGGCGCTGTTCGCTCTTGCATGGCGTATCGGTAGCCTCAAGCCGTTCTCAAAGCTGATGTTCGGCTTCGGCCTGCCGATGACCATCATGCTGATGTTCATCCAAGGCCTTTATAGCCCCAAGAACACCACCGTTATCGCCGATTTCGGCTTTGCTCAGCTCGGTCTTCAGGGCGTGTTGTACGCGGCGAAAATCGTGGTGACCGTGCTGGTCTTCCTTGGCAGCTTCTATATCGCCAACAAGACCACCTATATCGGCTCGCTGGTAGCGGCTTTGACGCAGATCGGCTGCCCGAGCAAACTTGGCTATCTGATTTTTGCCTCGCTGAACGTGGTGCCGCAGATGCAGCGCAAGATGACCGTGATCCGTCAGGCGCAAAGCGCGCGCGGGCTTTCCACGGGCGGTGGTTTGGTCTCGCGCTTCAAGGCCTTCCTGCCGTTGATCGGCCCGGTGGTCATGTCGTCGTTGACCGATGCCCAAGAGCGCGGCATGACGCTGGAAACCCGTGGTTTCGGCATCAAGGGTGTGCGCCGCACGAACTATGTCAAGGTTTCCTGGACGTCCAAGGACGCCGTGGCGTTGTGGTCGCTGATCGCTGCTTTCGCTGTGATCTTTGTCCTTTCGATTCTCGGCCATACCGGAACGCTTCCGGTGACCTATCCGTGGGGAGGTGTGCGATGAAAACTGTTGTTGAAGTCGAACATTATTCATTCACTTATCAAGATGCCAAAGTCCCGGCGATCAAGGACGTCAGCTTTATCGTGCGTGAAGGGGAGTTCGTCTGCGTCGTCGGAGCCAACGGTGCCGGTAAAACCACGCTGTGCAATGCATTGGTCGGGCTTATCCCGCACTACTTCACCGGCAAAACCGAGGGCAGCGTACGCATCAACGGTGCGGATACCGCTGACGCGAGCGTGGCCGATCTGTCGAACTATATCGGCCTGGTCTTCCAGAATCCGTTCAACCAGCTCACGTATGCCTCGGGAACCGTCGCTGAGGAACTTGCGTATGGCTTGGGCAACAGGGGCGTCTCGCGCGATGAAATGCGTCGCCGGGTCAAACTGGTCTCGCAGCTGATGCATATCGAGGACCTGCTCGACCGCGACCCGCTCGAACTTTCCGGCGGGCAGGTGCAGCGAGTCGCGTTCGGTTCCACCTTCATTCTGGAACCCAACATTCTCGTGCTCGACGAGTGCACCACACAGCTCGACCCGCTCGGCGCCTCCGAGATCTTCGATATCGTCAAGCAGCTCAACGCCTCAGGGGTCACCGTCATCATGGTCGATCACGACATGGAACGGGTCGCGCAGTACGCCGACACCGTCGTGGTGATGGAACACGGCCAGGTCAGGCTCACCGGAAGCCCACGGGAAGTATTCTCCACTTCCGATATCGAACGCTACGGCATCGATACTCCTGATTACGTCAAACTCTCGAAAGGCCTTGACCGGCGCGGTTTGGGTGACGGAAAACTCGCGATGACCTACGACGAAAGCCTCGCGATGGCCAAGGAGGTGCTTGGACGATGAAAATCGAATTGCGTAATGTGGGCTATAGCTATCAGTCCGACCGTCAGGCGCTCCGCGATATCAACCTCAGCTTCGAAGGCGACCAGTCGGTGGCCATCATCGGGCAGAACGGCGCGGGAAAGACGACGCTCGCCAAGCAGTTGAACGGGATACTTCGTCCAACGCAAGGTTCGTTGACCATTGACGGAACCGAGATTTCCGAGCGCACAACGGCAGAATGGTCCAAGCGAGTGGGCTACGTTTTCCAGAATCCCGACGACCAGCTCTTCCTGGAAACCGTACGCGAGGAGTTCGCGTTCGGCCCGAGGAATATCGGCATGGACGAGGCGACCATCGAGCGTCGCATCGCCAAAGTCGCGGCGTTGACCGGGTTAAAGGACAAGCTGGACGTCCATCCAGCCGACCTGAGCCCCACGGAGAAGAAATTCTGCGGCATCGGGGCGGTGGTGATGATGGATCCGGACGCCGTGGTCTTCGACGAACCGACCTGCGGGCAGGATTACGCGGGAGATGTGCGGCTGCACGACCTGATCGCGGAACTCAAGCGCGAAGGCAAGATGTGCATCGCCATCAGCCACGATATGAAATTCGTGGTCGCCAACTTCGACCGCGTCGTCGTGATGTGCCAAGGGCAGGTGCTCGTCGACGGCACGCCTGAAGAGGTGTTCTCACAAGTCGACGTATTGCGCAAATCCTACGTCACGCCGCCGCCAATCACCAGGGTGGCGCAAGGCGTCGGTCTCAAGGAAACCGTCTTTACCGTTCCGCAATTCGTTGAGGGACTCGAGGATGCCTGTTCAGCGCAGAATTCTTGAAATCTGTTCAAAAACAACAGCAAGAAATAGCCGGCCATGGTGGGGAATCGACCATGACTAAACACAAAAACAAGGGGAATGAATGTCAATGAAAATTCTGAATTTTGGCTCATTGAACATCGATTTTGTCTATGATGTCGTCGATTTCGTCACCAAAGGACAGACGATCACTTCAAGCGCTCTGAACCGATATCCCGGTGGCAAAGGGCTCAACCAATCCATCGCGGCAGGCAAGGCCGGCGCGTCAATCAGCCACGCCGGGCTGATCGGTCAAGACGGTGTGTTCCTGCGCGACCTGCTTGGCAAGGCCGGGGTCGACATCACCGACGTGAGGATAAGCGACAGCGAGCGCACCGGTAACGCGATCATCCAGCGCAACCAGGATGGCGACAACTGCATCATCCTCTATAGTGGCTCCAACCGCGCCTTCACCGAGGAGTTCGTCGATGAGGTGCTCCAGAAATTCGAAAAGGGCGACTGGCTGCTGGTGCAGAACGAGACCAATCTACTGCCCTATATCGTTGAGCAGGCGCATCGACGTGGCATGAAAGTGGCCATGAACCCTTCGCCGGCCGACAAGCTCTTGGATGAGGTTGATTTGAGCCTGGTCGATTGCTTTATTCTCAACGGCGGCGAGGCGGAGGCGATAACCGGCAAGACCGGTACGCCGGAAGCCTTGCTGGACGCGATGTGCGAGAAGTTCCCGAGCGCCGCCACCATCCTTACTTCAGGGTCGTGGGGTTCCGGTTATGGAAAGGGAACCCAGCGCGTCCGCCAGCGCGCCTATCGAGTGCCCGTGGTCGACACCACCGGTGCGGGCGATACCTTTACTGGCTATGTCCTGGCCAATCTGGTGGCCGGACAGGACATCGCCACAAGCCTTGATCGGGCCTCGCGTGCTGCGGCGATTGCGGTTTCTCGCCACGGTGCGGCCCCTTCAATACCGCTGGCCGACGAGGTCGAGCGTTTCCAATCTTCACCGATTATTTCAACGGAGGAATAACACATGAATACCAGAAAACCATTGATCATCGATACTGATCCCGGCATCGACGACGCCGCCGCCATCACCCTTCTGGTTGACGAGCCCAGCGTCGATATCAAACTCATCGCCTCGGTTTCGGGCAATGTCGGCATCGGGCACACCACCAACAACGCCTTGAAACTGCTGACCTTCCTCGGCCGCAGGATTCCCGTCGCCAAGGGTGCCGTGGCGCCGTTGATGCGCGACAACCAGTTCGCCACCGAAGCGCACGGCAAGGGCGGCATGGGCATGTTCGATTTCCCGGAACCCGACACTTCCCTTCTGACCGTCAACAACGCGGTTTTGGAAGAGCGTCGCGTCTTGATGGAAAGCAAAGAGCCAGTTACCATCCTCACGCTTGGTCCGCTCACTAACATCGCGCTGCTGTTCGCCACGTTCCCGGAAGTCAAGGAACACGTCGAGCGCATCGTGATGATGGGCGGCTCCACCAGCCGTGGCAACATCGGCGTCTACGGTGAATTCAACATCTCCGTCGACCCGGAAGCCGCCAAGATGGTCTTCCGTTCCGGCCTGCCCATCACCATGGTGGGGCTTGATATCGGGCGCAAGGCGCACCTGGTCGTCGACGATCTGGAACGCATGGAGCAAACCGGCGAAGTCGGCGTCATGATCGGCGCGCTCTTCCGTTCCTACGATGGCGGGCATATCGAAAACGGCATCAAGATGTACGATCCCTCCGCCGCTCTGGCGATGGTCGAGCCTGATATGTTCACCATGCGCGACGCCTTCGTGGACGTGGAGATCTCCAGCCCGCTCACCATTGGTGCCACCGTGGTCGACTTCGACGGCATCATCAGCAACAACCGCAACGTCTCCGTCTGCGTGGACGTCGACGTCGAGCGGTTCCGTAAACGTTTCGTCCAACGAATCGCATCCGTTGAACGCGAACAAAAATAAATAAGAATACTTTTCGAAAGAGAAAGGAAAGTACATGACTGAAACAACAGTCAAGGATGAGAGCAACGGAATACCGGTTCCTGAGGAGGGAACCCCGGAGTTCGAGAAAATGAACAAGATGGCCAAGGTCGCCATCCCGATTATTCTGGCATTGTTCACGCTCGGCGTGCTGCAGCAGCAGGCGTTCGGCATGATCTATGTCAACATCGGCAAGCAGCTGGGCCAGCCGAATCTGGCACCGTTGATCACCTCGATCCCGGGCATCGTGCTGGGCATCGTCTGCGTCATCTACGGTTCGTTGGGCGACTTCGTGTCGCTCAAGAAGATGGTCTGCCTCGGCACCATCGTCTTCATCCTGGGTTCGGTATTGGGCTGCTTCGGCACCTTCAGCATCTGGATTGTCATCGCGGCTCGCGTGCTGCAGTCCATCGGCTGGCAGGTCTCCGGCTCCATCTTCCTGGTGCTGGTCTCCAAGTACGTCGAAAAGCGAAAGCGCGTGCTCTGGTACGGCGTGTTCGTCGCGGTCTTCCGTATCGCCGCCGCGCTGGGCGTCTTCCTCGCCGGCTACATGACCCTGATCGATTGGCGTTGGCTCTTCGGCATCGGCATCGTCGCGGTCTTCTTCCTGCCCGCTCTGGCCAAGAACCTTCCTGACCAGCACGCCAAGGGTGCCCACATCGACGGTGTCGGCTTCACGCTCATCGGCCTGTTCGCAGGCGCGGTGACCATGTTCTTCACCGACATGAACTGGGGCTGGGGCATTGCCTGCATCGTCACGCTCGTGGCGTTCGTCATTTACATCAACAAGGCCAAGAGCCCGTTCATCACCCCGAAGATGCTCACCAACCCGGCATTCGCCGTGACCATGACCGTCATCTTCGTCGGCTACTTCTTCAGCTACACCCTGAACGCCGGCGTCAACAACATCGGCATGAACGTCTACGGCATCGACTCCTCCAAGGTCTCCAACCTGCTGGTCTGGTCGATCATCCTCGCCGCCATCATGGGCTTCGCCGCAGGCCCAATCATTCAGCGCATCGGCCGCAAGGCCTCGATCATCCTCGCTCTCGCCTGCATGGGCGGCGGCCTGATCGCCATCGCGTTCCTGATTCCTGCCGGCAAGATCTGGGCGCTCGCTGTGGCACCGTGCATCTACTACTTCGGTACTTCCTTCTTCTATCAGCCGATCGTCGATACCGCGACGTTGACTGTGGAGCCTGAGGAATCCGGACGTGCGCTGGGCTTCAACGATCTGATCCAGGCCATCACCGGCTCCATCGGCGTGGCGCTCTTCGGCCAGATGATGGCCAAGACCTCCATGGGCGGCGGCAGCATTGCGGGAACCCCTGCGGGCGCTGCGTCCTCGTACGCCAATGTGTTCATCATCGGCGGCCTGGTCATTCTCGCGGCCCTCGTCATCTTCGTCTGCTCGATGAAGATGATCTACAGCCACTCCCGTGCAGACAACGAGAAGTGAGTTGCCGTCCTTCTAGGACATTGAGATAAGCCGTAAAGGCAGATTATCGTGGGGCCATCATGGATGAGGTCCGTGGTGGCCCCACATATATACCCGTAAACGACAAACCCAACAAAGACGATGACGGTTAAGCAGTCGTCCGATAACGAAGTCGGGAATCCGGTTTTTATCGAAAAGATCCAACGATGTATGGTCTCTTTCGATTCCCGCATTCATCAGAAACCATATAGGAGAGTAAACACATGGCTGATGTAATTGCACAGATTTATGGAATACGTACCGTGGAAGATGCCAGGATGGTCATCGACTACGGCGGCGAACACATAGGCGTTTCGTATGGCAAGATCAAGCGTACGCCGGGCCAGCTTGATTGTGCACAGGCCAAAGAGATTTTTGAGGGCGTCCAGCCGCAGGCGGTACGTATCGGGCTGACCGTGGCCGAGGACATCGATGAGATCAGCGATAACCTTCGCGCGGTATTGCCCGATGTGCTTCACCTTTCCGGAGATATCGAGGCCATCGACCCCGATCAGATTCGCGAACTCAAGCGCCGTTTCCCGTCGCTGAAGATCATGCAGGCCATTCCCGTCCTGGCGGGTGTGCCGTTGGACGGGCAGCCGGTGATGGACTACGTGCGCGATTATTCGCCGGTTTCCGATTTCTTCCTTATCGATACCAAGATCGCCAAAGCCACTGATATCGGCGCCACCGGAGTGACGCACGACCGCGCGATTGACAGGAAGATCGTCGAATCCACCGATGTTCCCTGCATCATCGCAGGCGGGCTCGATGCCAGCAACGTGGCACAAGCCATTGCGGAAACACACCCCTATGGTGTCGATTCCTTCAGCCTGACCAATTATGACGACGAGCGTGCCGACACCCTCAGGTGCAAGGATCCCGCCAAGGTAAAGGCGTTCATCGAAGCGGCGAAAAATGCATGATGTGATTGTTGCCGGTGACGCCAACACCGATATCATCGTACCGTACCCGCGTTTTCTCAACAAGGAACGCACCAGGGTGAAATATCCCGAGCCGGAAATCCATGGCGGAGGCACATGCGCGAACACGGCTGTGGCGCTTTCGCGTCTTGGAATGGACACCACCTTTATCGGCACCATCGGTGATGACCAATACGGCCACTTCATCCAGCGCGATTTTGAAGACGCCGGTGTCGACGATTCCGGCTTGGTCGTGGATGCGTCGTTGAATACGGTCGGGGTTTTCGCTTTTGTCGACGAGCGTGGAGAACGCTACCTTTGGGGTTGGCCTCGTGTCGACAGGTCGTTCACCGTTTTGGACGAGTCGAAAGTCGATTTCAACGCTTTCAACGGGGCCCGTTGGCTGCACACTTCCGGCATGATGCTGACCTATGACACCAGTGCACGCCAGACGATCATCGACATCATGAAGGCGGCGCATGAGCGGGGCATCGCGACTTCGCTCGATCTGAACCTTCGCGTTGACGACGGGGTGCTCGACCCGGGCTTTGCCGCAGCCTTGCAGCGGATCATGCCTTACGTGACCTATCTGCTTGGTTCAGGCCCGGAGGAATTCTCCTATCTCGGCGATCAGGATTGGCAAGCGAATGCTGCGGCCCTCGCCGTCGATGGCAGGGTTGTGGTGGCACGCGACGGCTGCCACGGTTCGGTGGCCTTCACCGACGGCAAGCGTATCGATAGCCCCGCATACCACGTTGAGGTCGAAGACACCATCGGTGCCGGAGACGTGTTCAACGCAGGGTTTATCGCGGCCTTGCTCAACGGCAGGAATCTTCAACGTGCCTTGCAGGCCGGCAATGCCGTTTCCGGCTACAAAGTGGCCCGCAAAGGAGCCAGAAGCACGCCGAATCTTACCCAATTGGAGGACTTCATGGCGGCCACGCACGCCTCCGTGGCCGAGGAGGGTAAAGCCTCGTGAGACCTGCGGTGCTGGCGAAAGGAAAGGCGAATGGTGTCAGGCTATGATCTGATTCTTTGGGATTTCGATGGCACGCTTGCCGACAGCAGCGCCGACGTGTGGCAATCGATAGGGTATGCCGCCAAGCGTTGCGGGGCCATCGTCCCGGAGGAATACAGGAATGATCCGCGTAATCTGTCGGCTGCGATGACTGATATATTCGCCCATTTGCGTCCGTTCCCAGGTGCCGGGCGATTCGCTGCCTTCGACGCCGACGTGACGCGGCATTACCGTTCGTTGAACGCTTTCGACGCGACGGTGATGTATCCGGGCATGGAAGGATTGCTGACCCGGCTCCATCGACGCGGGACGCTTGGCGCGATTGTGACCAACAAGCCGTTGGAGGCGTTGGAACGCATTCTTGTCACGAAAGGTTGGGCTGATCTTTTCGACGGTTGGGTTGCCGTGGATTCGGATCCGTCTTTGCCGGACGGCATGTCGAAGCAGGAGATGATGCGGCGGATGGTCGATCGGTTTCACACCGACCCCGCGCATGCCTTGGCTGTGGGGGACAGCAGGCATGATATCGCGGCGGCGCAAGCTGAAGGAATCGATTCCTTGGCCGTGACCTACGGCGATGGCGACACCGCCGAATTGCTTGGCCAAGCCCCGAAATATGTCGCCGACGACGTGGCGGCAATAGCGTCAATAGTAGAAAGGGAATAATCAATGTTCCAGGATTTCACATTATGCATCAACACGAAGTTCGTCTTCGGTCACGATGCGGAAACCAAAGTGGGGGAGGAACTGGCGGCGCTCGGTGGGGTGCATACCGTCTTGCTTCACCACGACGGCGGGGCATATCTGACGCAACTGGTCGACACGATCAAAGCGAGCCTCAAGGCCGTTGGGATCGGGTTCGTCGAATTCGTCGGTGTCCAGCCCAATCCTCGACTGAACACAGTGCGCAAGGCGATTGATTTTGCTCGGGAAAACAAGGTCGACGCGGTCGTGGCGATTGGCGGCGGCAGTGCGATCGATTCCGGCAAGGCGATAGCCCTCGGCGTCGCCAACGACGGGGATGTCTGGGATTTCTTTACCGGCAAGAGAAAGGTCGAAAAGACGCTTCCCGTGGCAGCCGTGCTCACCAACCCGGCTTCCGGCAGCGAATCCAGCCAGGTCACGGTGGTCAACAACGAAGACGAGCACATGAAGCTTCTCGTCAGCGTACCGGTGATCCGCCCGGTGCTGGCGTTCATGAACCCGGCCCTGACCGCTTCCGTTCCGGCTTTCCCCACAGCCTGCGGCATCGTCGACATGTTCTCGCATATCTGCGAGCGGTATTTCACCGACAATGACGATTTCGGCGTCATCGACCGCATGGCCGAAGGTGCGCTGCGCACGCTGACCCAAGTCGGGCCGCAGTGCCTCGCCGATCTCTCCAACTATGAGTACCGCGCCCAGATCATGTGGACGGCCACCGTCGCACAGAACAACACTCTTGGCATCGGTCGAGAACAGGATTGGTCGACCCACCTGCTCGGCAACGAGCTGAGCGCTTTGTATGACACACCTCATGGCGCGACGCTTTCGATCATGATGGGAGCCTGGATGAATACCGCGTGCAAGAAGAACCCGCGTCGTTTTGCCCGCTATGCCCAGGAAGTGTTCGGATTGCACGACGAGACGATGGACGCCATGGTCTTGGCCCGCAGGGGCATCGAGGCCACGCAGCGCTTCTTCGTCTCCCTCGGGATGCCGATTTCGTTCGATGACTACCAGGTGCCGACCGACGGCGTGGAGCAGATGCTCGACAACATCGAGTTCTACGGGCCGGACCACACCATCGGGGCCGTCGCACGTCTGAACAGGGACGATTGCCGTCAGATCTACCGCGATGCCTTCCATCGCGCCGATGCGGCTTCGTTCTGGAAGTAGCCGGTTTGGTGGCGGAATGGATTGCGACGATCTGTTCCGCCATCATTTCCGTCAAAAAGTTGGATTTAAGACTTGCCGCATTGCCGGTATCGGTGTGCGGCATGGGCTGCGAACGAAGGTTCGTGGCGTGAATAGTAAGTAATAAGCAACGTGCATCAAGCGATGATGCAGGAAATACCAAGGAGCAAACAATATGAGCAAGAAAAAAGTGATTCTTGACTGCGACCCGGGTCATGATGACGCGTTCGCCATCATGCTGGCAGTGCAGAACCTCGACGTGCTGGGCATCACCACCATCGGCGGCAACTGCACGCTGGAGAACGTGACACGCAACGCCATCAAGACCCTTGAGGTTCTGGGCAAGGCCGATGAGATCGGCGTCTATCCTGGCCACGAGCGTCCGCTGGTGGCCCCGCTGGTCACCGCACCTCAGTTCCATGGCGAGACCGGACTGGACGGCCCGGTGCTGCCGGAGCCCACGCACAAGCCGCAAGACAAGTTTGCCGTCGATTTCATCGTCGACACCGTGATGAGCACCGACGACGTCACGCTGATCGCCACCGGCCCGCTGACCAATATCGCCGCGGCCCTCAACCGCGAGCCACGTCTGGTCGAGAGGGTCAAGGAAATCTGCATCATGGGCGGTTCGGTGACCTTCGGCAACTGGACGCCGGCGGCCGAGTTCAACATCTACGTGGACCCCGAAGCCGCCTACCGCGTCTTCAATTCCGGTCTGCACGTCAAGATGACCGGCATCAACCTCACCCGCCAATGCTGCGTCACCGAAAAGCATATCGCCAAGTTCCGCGAGATTGGCACCAAGGCCGCCAACTTCGCCGCCGATCTGGCCGATTACTTCCTGGAAACCTGTGAGGACGAAACCCACCTGACCGGCGCCACCATCCATGACGCGTGCGCCGCCGCCTGGGTGATTGACCCGAACCTGATCAAGTCCGCTCAGATGCATATCGACGTCGAGCTCGACGGGAAGCTGACCCGTGGCATGACGGTGTGCGATTACCGTCATCTGCGTGGCGTTGATCCGGCGGTCGACTTGGAGCGCGAGCCGCAGATGGACTTCCGAGGCGAGGCTCCCAACGCCGAAGCCGCACTGGAGCTGGATTTCCCGGGCTTCATGGATCTGCTTTACACCACGCTGCGCAACTACAACTGAAGCGAGCATGTAACTGAGGCTTCGCCGAAGCCGATATGTTATTGGAATATGCCCTGATTCCTTGATATTGAAAGGGAATCAGGGCACATTTTTATATACTCTTACATATTTCTGATTTCAGGTATGCGGCATATTGGGCCAAACAGCCGTTTCAATCGAAGGAAGAAATCAGGCCGGGAACCGGGTTAAAATCAGGCTAAAAATTAAGCCGCTTTCTCGTTTTCCCGCTCTTTTCCCTGCCGGTTTTCCTGTTGGACGCGCTCGATAAAGGAATCCAGGGTGAATCTGTCGATCAACGAGTCGATCACGCCCTGACGTGTGGTGGAAAAACCGGCGGCGTACGTGGCGATGGCCACCGCCTCGCTCAGTTCATAGCCGTAAAGCAGGTACGAGGCCAGGGCGCTGACAAAGGCGTCGCCTGCGCCAGTGGTGTCCACTGATTGGAAAGGTGCCGCGTCGTAATGGCGTTGCGTCGTCTCGTCGAGCAGGTAGCAGCCGTCAGCGCCTTGGGTGACGATGACGCATTTTGCGCCCTGCGTCCGAAGGTTTTGGGCCTTTGCCCGTATCGTTGCTTTTCCTGGCTGCAGAATGTCGAGCTCGTAGGTGTTGAGGATGATGATGTCGGTTTTGGCGAGCAGCTCATTGGGCAGGTCGCTGCCGGAGGAAAGCTTGAAAATGACTTTGGCTCCATGCGCGTTCGCCAGGTCGGCGGCGGCGATCATGGCATCAGCGGGTATTTCGGATTGAATGAGGCAATAGGCGGCATTGTCGAACAGCCGCTCGTTATCGTGTATGCAACGCCCGTTCAACGTCGCGTTGGCCCCGGATATCACCGAAATCATCGAGTCGCCGTCTGGGCTGACGAAAATATATGATTTCCCGGTGTTGGCGTCGTGGGTTCTGCGCACGCCCGAGGTATCGATGTTTGAACGGTTCATGGCCTCGAAAAGGTAGTCCGATTCGTTGTCGGAACCGACATTGCCGATCAACGCGACTTCGTGCCCGAGCTTCGCGGCGCCGATGGCCTGGTTGATGCCGTTGCCACCAGGCCTGCGGGAAGTGGTCTGCGAGATGGTCGTGGTTCCCTCGCTGGGAAGTTGGGGAACCGACAAATAGGTGTCGATGCTCAAGTCGCCCACCACCAGAATCTTGCGTTTGGTGCCCTGGGACGGTGCGGCGATGCTCTCGGTGTTGTCGAGGTGGAAATCCTGTTGCAGGGAGGAAAGCTGCGGCTCAGTCTGCTCCATGCTGGCAATGAGTTTTTGGCAGATATAGCTTCCGAAATAGGCGTTTTTGATGGTATAGGTGGAGATATTGGTATTGGTGGGGTAATTGAATATCTCGTTCGTGTCGTTTTTGATGGAAACCAACGATACGTCGGCGGGGATTTTATAGTGGAACGAATCCATCAAACGGCTGAATTCGAGCGCCTTGCGATAATGTGAACTGACAAAGCCCGTGAGGCCGTGACTGCCGATTTTCGTCAGAATCGACTTGTCCAGATCGTAGTAGACCAATGAATCGTCATACGATATGTCGTGCTCATAGAGGCTGCGTTTGAAGCCGTCGAGGAATGCTTTGGTGCGGCGGCCTTTGATCATCAGGCATCCGATTTTGCGGTGTCCGCGGTCGATGAGCTCGCCGGTAAGTTTGTACGCCGCCTCTTCGTAAGGCATCAATAGCGTTTTGTCGCCGCCGAAGGGGCCGATGGTGATGACGGGAATCGAGTTGTCGTCGAAATGACCTTTGAGCTTCAGGCTGTTTTCATTCACCGGTTCCCAGATGATGCCGTCCACATCCTGGCCGCACACCGCGTTGATGTTTTTGAGTTCCTGTTTTTCGTCGTTGAAGCCGTCGAAGACGATAACCGAATATCCTTGTGCCTGCGCGGTTTCCAGAATGCCGTCGAGCGTGGTGTCGAAAGAGATCGAAGAGCGCAGGAGCACTCCGATGACCCAGTGCTTGGCATGGGTCGCCTGAGTGGAATATGGCCGGTAGTGGTATTGGCGCACGAGCCGCAGGACTTTTTCGCGGGTTTTGTCGCTGATGGCGTCGTCTCTGCCGTTGACGATTTTCGAGACAGTCGATGGCGAGACTTTGGCGATACGCGCGATGTCTTTGATGTTCACTGATGCTCCCTGCTGCTCCTTAGCCGTATAGCATCATTGTAACTTGTCTAAAAAGAGGCCGTGTCGGCGCTCTCGCGGCTGATATAAATAGTGGCTTACGAATACGGATTCTAGGGTTTAGGACTTCACCAATCGTGTGATGGCGGCAATGGCCTCGTCCATCTTCTCATCGGCGACCGGCCCGCCTTTGGCTGCGGCCGTGGCCACGCAGCTGTTGAGGTGATCGTCGAGTAGCAGAAGTGCCACCGATTTCAAGGCGCTGTTCGAGGCGGCGATTTGGGTCAGGATATCGATGCAATAGGTGTCGTTTTCGACCATGGCGGTAATGGCCCGCACCTGCCCTTCGATGCGACGCAGGCGGGTGACCAGCTTTTTCTTGTCGTGGACGTAGCCGACGTGGGGGCATTTCTCGGAAGGGACTGAAGGCTCAGAAGGTTCGGAAGTCTGCGGATTATTGTGGGATTGCTCGTTGCAATGAGCGCAGGTGGTTTTGTTTTGCATGGCTGCTGGAGCCGTGTTGACGGTTGCTTGCCCGGATTTGTGGTTTTTGGCTTCATTTGTCGCTTTGTCTGGATGCTTGTTTCCGTTGTGTGCAGTGGATTCCATCGTTGTTCTCTTTCCGCTTGTTCTTGCATTACTTTCGTGTATCATGCATTGCAATGCTCGGCTGAATATATTGACATCATATACCCTAGGGGGGTATTGTAAGTTTTAGTTACAGTTGAATACATCGAAGCGGCCGGAAGGGATTCCGGAAGCGGATTGCGGGGGAATATGGTTGGCAACATCGCGGTGATTCTGGTGGCGCTGATAGTAAGCGTGGCGATTATCTGGTACTTTTTCGCGCCCCGGAAAGCGGCTCAGGCCAGCCGTGAAGGCGCGTTGCAGACCGCCCGAATCGTGGTCAAAGGCGGCTATACGCCCGCCGAAATCGACGTGGAGGCCGGTTCGCCGGTCCGCCTGCAATTCGACCGTCAGGAGGATGGCGAATGCTCGTCTCACGTCATCTTCAGCGACCTCGGCATCGACCAGACACTGCCGCCGTTCAAGACCACCGATGTCGAATTCACGCCGACGAAGCCCGGTGATCTGCCGTATGCCTGCGGAATGAACATGCTGCACGGCATGGTGCATGTGTTGCCGAAAGGCGCGAAAAGCAAGGAATAAGTTTAGGTTTTACGTGTCCTCGATATTCTGAGTAATTAGGTAGGCGTATCGGGCTCGCAGATACAGCGTGATGGAATCGTATTCAACACAAGAAAAGTCGAAACGGCAAAAACAATACCGCCAAACGAGGCGAGAAACGATACGGAGCAAGCAATGAGTCAAGTCAGCAAGCGGGCGGCGAAGCAATCTGTCGCAGCCAACGGGCAAGCCCAGGAAGATGACCCGGACGCGGTGCGCAAGGCCGAGATCAAGGCACTCGACCGCAGGCTTATCGTCGCCGCGGTCCTGACGATTCCCGTCTTTGTCTTTGCCATGTTCCACATGTGGCTCAAGGCGTTCATCCCCATGGGTGTCATCGATTTCTTTACCAACCCCTGGGTCGAGTTCGTCTTCATCACACCGGTCATGTTTTATTCCGGCTGGCCGATTCACCGCACCGGCTGGCTGGCACTGATTCACCGCGCTCCCGAAATGAACTCGTTGGTGGCGCTGGGAACCGCCGCGTCCTACACGTATAGCGTCGTGGTCACCGTGATGCCGGGTATTCTGCCGCCGAGCGCGCGCGAGCCATATTTCGAATCCGTCGGCACCATTATTACGTTGATGCTGCTGGGGCAGTTGCTTGAGGCGCACGCACGTTTGGGCACAGGCGAATCGATTCGCGCGCTGATTAATTTGACGCCGAAAACCGCCCATGTTGTGCGCGACGGCAAGGAACTCGACATCAACGCCGATCAGGTTGAGGTCGGCGATATCGTCGTCATTAAGCCGGGGGAGCAGCTTCCGGTCGACGGCAAAGTGATTTCCGGCCAGACTTCCATCGACGAATCCATGATTACCGGCGAATCCATCCCGGTTGCCAAAGGTGTTGGCGATACCGTCACCGGCGCGACCATCAATGGCAACGGAACCTTACGATATCGTGCTACGAAGGTCGGGCGAGATACGGTGCTCGCGCAGATCATCAAGCTCGTGCGCACGGCCCAGACCTCGAAGGCACCGATTCAGAAACTCGCCGACAAGATTTCCGGCTATTTCGTGCCGGGCGTCATCCTTATTGCCATTTGGACATTCGTCATCTGGTGGGTCTTCGGTCCCGCGCCGCAAGGTTTGTATGGTCTCGTTTCGGCCGTGGCCGTGCTGGTCATCGCCTGCCCGTGCGCGTTGGGTATCGCCACTCCGCTTTCAGTGACTATTTCCACTGGCAAGGCCGCGCGTTACGGCGTGCTCATCCGTTCGGCCGAAGCGCTGCAGACCGCGCGTGATGTCGATACCGTTGTGCTCGACAAAACCGGAACCATCACTCGTGGCAAGCCGGAACTGACCGACATCGGTTGGGTCGGTGATGCTGCGAGCAAAGACGACAGCGACAAGGCGAATACGCAAAAGCAACGGGACAATCTGCTCTCGCTAATTGCTGGGGCCGAGCAGGTTTCCGAGCATCCGCTTGCGCAAGCCATCGTCAAAGGCGCTGAGCAACGCAAACTGACCGTGCCTGCGGCAGATTCGTTTGAAGCCGTTCCTGGCAGCGGGGTAGTGGCGAAAGTCGCCGGCCACAATGTCATTGTTGGCAATGCCGGACTGATGAAAAGCCGCAATATCAGTACTTCAGAATCGTCGCCTGCGAATGGTGACAGCGAAAATCTTGCTGCTGCCGAAAACGGTAAAAAGGCGAAGGTATCAGATTCTGATAAAACTGGATTCGGGCATGATGCCCATTCGCAATCCAACCATGTTGAAAAGTTGTTTGCCGATTACGCTCAAAAAGGCAAGACCCCGATTCTGGCTGCTGTCGATGGCAAGTTGGTCGCCGTGCTGGCGGTGGCGGATACTGTCAAGCCGGATTCGGCCAAGGCTATCGCCGCGCTGCGTGAGCGTGGGCTTCAGGTGGTCATGCTGACCGGCGACAACAAGACGACGGCAACGGCGATGGCCAACGAAGTCGGCGTCGACCGCGTCATCGCAGGCGTGCGTCCCGAACGCAAGGCCGAGGAAATCGTGCGGCTGCAGAACGAGGGCCACATGGTCGGGATGGTCGGCGACGGCATCAACGATGCTCCGGCGCTCGCGGCCGCCGATGTCGGCTTCGCCATCGGCACCGGTACCGACGTGGCCATCGAGTCCTCTGACATCACGCTGGTCTCCGGAAGTCTCACCGGCTTGGTGACCGCCATTGATCTGTCGCGTGCGGCCATGCGCAACATCAAGCAGAACCTCGGCTTCGCCTTCGGCTACAACGGCATCGGCATCCCGGTTGCCGCCGGTATCCTCTACCCGCTCTGGCACATCATGCTTAACCCCATGATTGCCGGCGCCGCGATGGCGTTCTCTTCGCTTTCCGTGGTCCTGAATGCGAACCGCTTGCGTTCGTTCAACCCGGCCACGGTCAAGCCGCGTCGTTTCACCTTCAAGCTCCACGAACGCCACGTCGAGCTCAAAGGTGCTGTGACGACTGATGGCGAAGGCTCGAAGGACAAGTCTTCGACCGGTTCACAGGCCGACGGCACGTCACGAGTTTCGTCCCGTCCGTCAGCTTCGGCTCGGCCTTCCACGTCAGCCCGCCCGTCGGTTACATCTGCTTCCTCAGCATCGCCCTCTCAGCCCGTTTCGGCAGACTCGACTTCCATCCCCGCCTTGTCATTCGACGGTCGCAAGGTGACCACCCAATCTGTTGGCGCGTCTGAAGATACGCCGCAAAAGAACAACCAACCCGCGAAAGCGAAAGAAGGAACCACTATGGATATGAACATGAGCGGTAGCGCCAGCACCGTCAAGGACCCGGTCTGCGGCATGATGATCGACCCGAAGACAGCCGCCGGCAGCCAGGAATACAACGGCAAGACCTACTACTTCTGCAGCGACAACTGCGCGAAGTCCTTCGCCGCCGACCCCGCCAAGTACGCGGCGTGACGTCGAAGTAATCTTCGAAGATTTAAGGCTGTGGCCGTTCCGATTGTGGACGGCCACAGCCTTTTCGTTTTAGGTGCTTGCATCAACGCGTGATTATCAAAAGCCAAGGGAATACGCAGTATTTTTAGTAACCATGAGTCAGTGTAATCCGCTTTATTTGTAACTCCTCGATTGCGACGCAATGTCGCCTTTTAAGGCGCGACACGCCGGGAAATCCGCGGAATAAGTTGTTTTGAGACTAAATATTAACGAAATGTCTCAAAAGCTATTTGGAACGTGTACCATATTTCTTGTGACTTGAGAAGTCAAACCTTCTAATAGATATTATAACAGGTTTTTGTTAATCGGCCTGCGTTGATAGTTATTTGAAGATATTCAGCAGAAAACAGCCGTTTTCGTTGTAATTGTTGGGGTTTCTCGTGCCGATATTGATAATCACATTGGTGATAAAGCAGTGACGCTGATGTGATTACCGAAACGACATGGAAGGTTTGACGTAACCTGTCGGATGTATCTGACTGGTCTTGTCGACAATGACGTGCAACAGCGCCGTGCCGCGAGCCGGCAGGCATATCCGCATACAAGCAAAAGGAGAGATGAGGATATGCAAGAACCAGTAGCGACATTGGATGGTTGGTATTGCCTGGATTTGTGGTGGACGATGGATTGGCCGTCGTTCCAGAAGCAGAGTCCCGAGGTGCAGCGCAGGGAAGTCAACGAGTTCAAGCAGATGCTTGCCGAATTCGAGGCCAACGAGGAAGCCGGCAAAGGTAGCTGGTACCTCTTCGACGTCAGCGGCACCAAAGGCGACCTTGGCCTGATCCTCTACCGTGAGACGCTCGACGAACTCAACGAAATCGAGAACCGCTTGGCGAAGCTACCCCTTTCGGCGTACCTGACCAGGTCGGGTTCGTTCGTCTCGATCGGCGAGTCCGGCACCTATTCCGGCAAGCCGAAGACGGATCGCGGCTGGGGTTATGTCAACCGCGCGGTCAAGCCGAAGCTGCCGAAGAAGCCGTACGTCTGCTTCTACCCGATGTCGAAGACACGCAACCCGGGCGCCAATTGGTACACGCTTCCCTTCGAGCAGCGCCAAGCCTACATGAAGGACCACGGCAAGATTGGTCGTTCGTTCGGCGGCCGTGTGCTGCCGTTCATCACCGGCGCGATGGGGCTTGACGACCACGAGTGGGGTGTCCTGCTTTTGGCCGACGATCCGCTGGTTTTCAAGAAGATCATCGAAGCGATGCGTTACGCCGAAGCGAGCGCCATTTATGGTGAATTCCCTTATTTCGTATCGGGAACGTATTTGCCGGTCGAAGACCTTGATCACTTCTTCCTTGACGGCTGGGAGGTAAGTCGCCCGAAGCCGGGCGCCCGCCACACGCTCGAAGGAGAGGTCATCCCTGCCGGAGCCGATGAACCGGTCCCTTCGCAACCAGTCATGCCACAGCACCCAACCGCGTCGGAACAATCCGCCGCATCCGCACCAAACCCAGAGGCCAATCATCATGAGTGACGCTGTATCCAAAACCGCGACCAAAGCAGCTAATAAAGCCGCCGACGCAGCGAAAACCGTAGGTCGCGCCGTGCGCAAGCCACCAATCTGGTTCTACGCTCTGGTCGTCTTCGTCACCCAGCTCGACAGCGGATCGGCGGGCACGCTGCTTTCCTCGATTGTCAAGACCTTCGGCCTTACGACACTGAGCTCCTCGTGGGTCGCCGGCATCTACACGCTGGGCCTCGTGGTCGGCACGCCGATCATGGCGAACCTTTCCGACACCCGCGGCACCAAGAAGGTCTTCCTCTGGGAGCTTGGCTTCTGGTTCGTCGGCTGCCTGATTACTGCCCTTGCACCGATGTACCCGCTGATGCTCGCCGGCCGCTTCATCCAGGCCATCGGCGACAGCGGCATCATGGTGCTCGCGATGAACGAGCTCATGCAGGCCGCTCGTAAGAACCATCAGGGCCGCAGGGTTTCGTTCGTCGGCGTGGTCGCAGGGCTTTCCGCCGTGGCAGGTCCGGCGCTGGCAGGTATGGCTATCGGTGTGGCCAAGAACTGGCGCGTCTTCTATTACGGCATGCTCCCCGTTCTGCTCATCCTCTTCATTTTGGCTTGGTTTGTCATGGACAACCAGCTTGCAGCGACGAGCACCAAAACCGATTTGGCCGGCCTGTGCTCCTTCTCTGTAGCGCTGTTGACGCTGATGCTCGGCATCACGATGAGCCAGCACTTCAAGCAGTACTGGATTATGGTTCTCGCACTCTTCGTCATCGCCGTGGTCGCGTTCCTGCTCTTCCTCTACTTCGAAAAGAAGCTCGACAAGTCCACGATGCCGTTCCTGCCGATCAGCCTGTTCCGCAATCGTTCCTACGTCCTGACCCTCGCGCTCGCAATGGTCGGTGGCAGCCTCTTCTCGCTGTTCGTCTACATTCCCACCTACGTCTATGTCGTATTCCATCTTTCCAAGGCGCTTTCCGGCATGACCATGATGGGCACTGGCCTTGGCAGTCTGATCGGTTCATACGTCGGTGGCATTTTCGTCGATAAGCTCGGCAACAAGAAGGCTTTGATCGTTTCAAGTGCCATCAACGGCATTTCCGTAATCGGCATCCTTCTTACGGCGCACAGCCTGCCGGCATTCTTCGTGCTTTCGACCCTGTTCGGTTTCGGCCTGGGTGCGTTCATGTCTTCGCCGCTGCAGGTCATCGCGGGCCGCTTGGCCGCACCGGACCAGCGCATGCAGGCCATCGGCGGTGTCTCGGCGTGCAAGAAGATCGGCATGACCATTGCCCCGCTCATCTTCGCTTCCGCCCAGCTCGTCGGCAGCGTGCACGGCAATCCGACGTTGACCTCATTCCGTTGCATGTTCCTCGTGGCGCTCGCCATCGCCGTAGTGTGCATCGTACTGACCCTATTCATCCCCTTCAATAAAGGAAACATCGATAATGACAAGTGAAAATTCCGGCAACGCAACCTCCGCCCCCAAGAAGGCGGTGCTCCTCATGGCCTACGGCACCCCGTACAAAACCGAGGATCTGATGGGCTATTACACCAACATTCGTCACGGCGTAAAGCCGCCGCAAAAGCTGTATGACGAACTTGCTGGACGTTACGAAGCCATCGGCGGCACCTCGCCGCTCGCCAAGATTACCGACGACCAGGTGGCCGGCCTGCAGGCTGCGCTCGACCGCGATCATCCCGGTGAATACGTGGTGCGCAAGGGCTTCAAATACATCGAGCCTTATATCGCCCAGACCATCGACGAATTTGCCGAGGCCGGTATCACCCATATCTACGGTCTTCCGCTGGCCCCGCAGTATTCGGTCTATTCTGTGGAAAACTATCACGAGCGTGCGCAGGAAGCCCTGAAAAAGCATCCCGAAATCGCCTATCATCCCATTCGCAGCTGGTGGAAGGACGAGAACCTCATCAAGTTCTGGGCCGACCAACTCATCGCCATGAAGGATCTCACCGACCGTACCGACACCAAGGTCATCTTCAGCGCCCACAGCTTGCCGATGCGCATCATCAACGGCGGCGACCCGTACCTCGACGAAGTGACCAACAACGCCAAGACTGTCGCCAAGGCCGCCGGCCTGCGAAGCGACCAATACACCATCGCTTGGCAGAGCGCCGGGCGCACCGGTGAGCCGTGGATTGGGCCTGATTTCAAGGAAACCGCCAAGGACCTCATCCAAAACGGTGGGATTTCGACCATCGTCTCAGGTTCGCTCGGCTTCATCGTCGACAACCTCGAGATTCTGGACGACGTCGACATCGAGCTGAAAGGCGAAATCGAATCCGTGGGCGGCAAACTCCGTCGCCTGCAGATGCCGAATGCCGATCCGCTGCTGGAAGCTGCGCTCGAAGACGCGGTTTTGGCTGCCGAATAAAGACGGCATAATCCAATAAACAAATCAACATAAAGGAACAACGATGGGCCAACAAGTCACGGCGGTGCTGCTGATGGGTTTCGGCACGCCATATCAATCCAGCGACATCATGAATTTCTGCACCTGCATGTTCGGCGGGCACAAGCCGAGCGAGCAGGTCTACGAAGGCGTGAAATCGCATTATGACGCGCTGAACATGGGCGGCATCTCGCCGTTGGCCCACGTCACCGACGATCAGGCCGAGGCATTGCAGCACCGGCTCGACCGCGATTTCCCCGGCCGGTACAAGGTCTATACCGGCTTCAAATACATCGAGCCCTTCATCGAGGACGTGGCCGACCAAATCGCCGCCGACGGCATCACTGACGTGCGTGGCATTGCGCTGGCGCCGCAGTATTCCACTTCGACCAACGAGGGTTACCATCGCCGGGCCGAGGCTCAGTTCGCCAAGCATCCGCATATGGTCTACACCGCGGTGCGCGGCTGGTGGTCCGACGAGCATCTCGTCCGTTTCTGGGCCGACCGGCTTGAAGAAGTTCGCGAGACGGTGGACAAGCCGAATACCAGAGTTTTGCTGGTCTCGCATAGTGTCAAGAACACCGTGATCGAAGGCGGCGACCCCTACCGCGACGAGGCGGTCAACAATGCCAAGGCCGTGGCCGAGCGTGCCGGCCTTGTTGACGGAAAGTGGTCGGTGGCCTGGCAGTGCGGCGGTCCGTCCGCCGACAAATGGCTGGCGCCGGACATCGAGGTCGCCGTGCGCGACTTTATCGACAGGGGCGAGGCGGACACGTTCGTCGTGGCCCCACTGAGTTTCATCGCCGACAACGTCGAAGTGCTCTACGACATCGACATCGAGCTCAAGGCCAACGTCGAAAAGCTCGGCGGCACGTTGATTCGTCTGCGTATGCCCAACGATGATCCGCTGCTCGTCGAGGCGTTGGAGGACTTGGTATGTGAAGGCGAGATCAAAGCTCCGGCGAAAGCCGCCATGCCTTGTGCTCGTTGCATGAAAAGCGCGTAGTCGCGGTAATCACTGTCGTGCGGATTTCGCTGGCCTGCTTCGGATTTCAAGGAATCCTGTCAGCCGGAATTCTGCGAATAATTTCGACTGCTTTAAAGGCGAAGAAAATCCGCGCACTAATAATTATCGAATATTAATAATTTATAGTAATAAACGTTGATACCAACAGAAGAAGGTTGACAATCATGGCAGAGAACAAAACGGCTGTGTTGCTTATGGGCCTCGGTGCTCCCGACAACGTCGAGGAGATCCGGGATTTCTATACCGGCATCCACGGCGGCAAGCCCAGTGAGGAAATGTATCAGTCGGTGAAAGAACATTACGAGATCATCGGCGGCACCTCGCCGCTTGGTCGCATCACCGGCGAGCAGGCCGAGAACTTGCAGCAAAAGCTTGACCAGGATCATCCCGGCGAATATAAGGTTTATTTGGCATTCAAATATGCGGAGCCCACGATTTTCGGGACCATCGACCAGATTGTGGCAGACGGCTATACGAAAATCGTCGGCCTGCCGCTCTTCCCGGAGCGTTCCTACGCCAGCGGCGACTACCACAACCGCGCCGAAACCCGACTTGCGCTCTATCCGCAGGTCTCGTATCGTGCGGTGCGCGGTTGGTGGCTCGACCACAATCTCATCGAATATTGGGCCGACAGACTCAAAGACGAGCAGGAAGTGATTGACCGCCCCGACACGAAGGTCATCCTGAGCTCGCACAGTCTGCAGACCCGAGTCGTTAAAAGCGGCGACCCGTACACTGACCAGGCCGTTGAAGTCGCCGAAGCCGTGGCGAAGGCGGCCGGTCTTGACGAAAGCAAGTACGTCATCGCCTGGCAGAACGGCGGCAGCACGCCGGAGGAGTGGGTTCTGCCAGACATCAATGACGTGGCCAAAGACCTGGTCGAAAACCAAGGCATCAAGACCATCGTTTCGGGTTCGCTGAGCTTCATCGCCGACAACCTTGAGGTGCTGTTCGGCGTGGACGTTGGCTTCAAGAAGACCGTCGAGGGCTTGGGTGCCAAGCTCATTCGCCTCCCACTGCCGAACACCGACCCGCTGCTCATCGCCGCGCTGGAGGATGCGGCGCTCGGAATTTGAGAACGACATGGCAAAAGTGGTGCATAAATTCAGCTTTATGCACCGCTTTCTGTATTTTACTGCGAACCATCTAGGTTACGACGGATATCAGCGTTCTATTTTCTCCTCAAGATAGGCAGCCACCTCATCCACGGTATGCACGTCCTTCTCGTTCCATGAGAATCCTCTATCGGTTTCTTGCCTACGAATCCTGCAGAAGATGCCTTCGGGGTCTTCCGGATCGGCGAAAAAGGCGAAACCGTAACGGGCCGACGGCCACTCTTTGGAATAGGAGATATCCAAACAGCGCGGATCTATCAAGCCATCTTTGTTCATATAAGAGAACTCGGTGTCACCGTGGACGCCGTTAGCGTATTCAAGGTACGTCGTCCATTTGTGCTTCCCATGCACCCCGTTGAGCCGGGCGAGCGGTTCTCCGCGTTGCTCCTCGATTTTCATCCAACGGCTGATGAGATTGATGACATCGTTCGCCTTGCTAACGATTTGGTGGTTTTGTTCGTCGATGAACACGTCATCTGAGCCGCACGCGATATCCAATGCCTTTGCGGATTGGTTTACTTGTTGCAGTCTGTATGCGAGCAATGCCATTCTGCATATGGCCTTGGGCCGGTTGGCGCTTTTGAGCAACGTTAGATACCCGGAATCTTCGTCGCCGGCTTGCGAATGAAGCGGGCAGTAGACGAGATCGTAGATTGCCGTGTCGTTTTGGCCGGCATCTGTTGCCGTAACTACAGGAGTGGCCGTATGCGCCTTAACCAGCGAAACTGCCCCCGGCCTGGGTTTGTCGAATGAGAAGTATCGAGGACTGACATTGTATTGTAGAAAATCGATCGCCGCTTGCGGGTTCGTAGTAAAGTCATAGATGCTTAGCGCTGCCTGCCGCGCGCGGTCGGCGGTAGAGGAATCCGAGGCGAGCAGCAGATATAGGTAAAGGCTTTCCGGCTCTCGAACCGGCATAGGGTCGAACCTGCTTCCGTCGCATAATATGATTTGGTAGCCCTCTTGGCTTTTGACGACAGCCGAGATGGTCTTGCTGTCCAAGCCGTTGGTGAATATCAGCGGGTCGAGTTCGGCGAGGATGAAGAGCAGGGCCTTGTCGATGGAGCTGAATCGCAGAATGGCCTCGGCTCTTTGACCGGAAGGCTCTTCGAACGGCCACGTCACCTGCTTGCATGGCAGAGAGTACGACAGCGTGACGTGTCCGTTGCCGGTTCTGGGCACAGCGATGGTGATGATGAACGGTTTGCGACCTGGAGAAAAACAAAGGATGCGCTGGATTCCCGCCGTCTCTTGTGTCAATTCCGTGATTGCTTCACTGACGGGATCTCTGTTCGGGACGCTATTCTTCTCTGCGGTTTCCGCTTTGTCGTTTGCAGGCGTGCCCGGGACGATGGAATCGGGAATGAACCACCAACCGCTTCCGGCAAGCAGATATCGGAGACTGTCAAAGAGCCAATCCATGTCATGCTGGTTCTTGCTGCAGTTTTTGTCAACGTTTTCGTCAATTTCGTCATCAATGTCACTGACGTTTTGGGTGGCTTCTGTATCACCCGGAGTGCTGTTGAAAGCATTGGCAATGACATTCGCATCGGGTTTGACGTTTTCGGATTTGTTGTCTTCGGGTTCATTGTCTGACTCATCATTGCCGGAATCCTTGCTAAGGTCGGCAATGCCCGGATTGGCCAATATTTCATGAACGTCCGCGCAGCTGAATTTCCGGATGTCGATGTCGATTCGTTCCGCCAATTCATAGAGATTTTGCAGACGCCACGCCCACAAGGTGAATGCAAGGAGATAGTGCTTTTTTGAAGAGTTGTCCGGGTCCCATCCAAGCGGGTAGTTGTGGTTGCTGTAGTGCTCTCCCTCAGTGCAGACGAAGTCCAGGTCGTAATTGCTATATTCTTCACTCTGCGTGTATGTGAGACAGACCTTGCCGTCCGTGTCCTCACCCAACGAGTAATACTGAGGTTTCACCAGAGATGTGAGGAATTCCGGAGCGTTGGCGAGGTCATCGTAGTTGTCTTCGTTGCGTTGGCAATAGAGTTCGACCTTGTGTCTGAGCGTTTTGTGATCAGGTTCTCCATACGGGTCATCCGTCGGCTTTCCGGGGTTTGCGCGTCCAAGGTAAGTGACCAGATACAGTCTGGCCGCCTCGATTCCGTTCACGCTAACACTGCCGAGATCGACGTTTCCTTCGTTACGCAACAGATGGCAATGGTAGATATCGGTGGCATCGTTGGACATCTGCTCAAGATAAAAATGGAACGGATACGCTTTGTCGTTCGCAGTGATCAGAATGCCTCCGCAGCTTTTGATTTGGTCGGGCCAATGAGGGTAATCGGCACGATCGGCCGGTTCGTAGCCCAGTGGCAGCTCGGTCTGTTCGAAGTTTCGTTCGTCGAGGAGCGCCGAAAGGGTTGCCATGTCACGCCGACGGGTCGCAGCATGGTTGATGACGTTCCACATGTGGTCCATCCCATGCGAACAGCTTCTGGCATATCTCACCACGACGTCCTCGAGGTTCGCGTCGTGCTTGATTCCCAGCTGGTCGGCAAGTTCGTAGGCGGATCGCATCAGCATGGAAAGAGCCGTGAATGCCCTGAACGCATCTGTGTAGGTCGTCCTTGCAGGGATGTCGTCCTTTTGCCAAACGCTCCATTTGTAGGGTTCCGGGCTACTGATGTATTCGGAGGTCCCGTCTTCGCTTACGTAGTCGATTTCGTAAGTAAAGCCTTCTTTGATGTGCTTCCATGGGTTTTCGTGGATTTGTCCGTACATGTATATCTGCCCGCGGTTCGGTGGGCAAAATGAGAAGGAATCCCTGTCCGAGCGCCCGGGTGAGTATGCGAGCATCTGCTCCGGATCGACGTCAATTTCGTCGAGCTTTCGCGCCTCATCCAGCGCTGTCTGCGCCGTACGTGGGTCAGAGAAGAAACGTAGATAATAATAGATACTTTCCGATTGGTTGAGCTCGATTGACGCGATGCCCTGGCCGTCTTTGAAATAGACGGTGAAGCCGTCATCGTGAAGGCTGGCGAACGTAACGTCGTTGGGGGAGAGGGCGTGGTGCGTAAGGAGTGGGCGGAAATTCAGCGCCAGATAAAGAACGACCATTCCCGCTTCGCCTTTGATGTCGTAGTGCCGGTATTCGTGCTTGAATACGCAAGGAGCATCTAAATCAACAGAAGGGGTTACCTTGGTTTCTCTGGATTTCAGCTTCTTGGTTGCCTTGGTGATGAGGGTATGGATCCGGAAGCCGTTGAGCTTGGGGACGATGCAGATCATTTTCAATGTGGGTTCGGGCGAAATGCAGATGATGCGCTTCGCTTGCGGCATGTCGGGTTCGGGATCAATTTTCGTGTCGCGGAAGGCCAGTTCCGCTTCCATCCGCTTGTCTTCCGTGTCGAAGACGGTGTCTCCGCCGTAATCGTCCATAAGCGTGCGCCAGCCGTAATGGTCCATGAAGGGCTCGAGCAGTTTGAAAAGCTTGTCCATTCTCGCGTTGAGTTCGTTTTCCGGGGTTTCGGAGTTTTCCGGGGTTTCGCGGTTCTCGTGGTTTGTATCGTGCGTGTTGCTGTCGGCGTTGCTCTTTTTGACGCTGCCATCGTCGTTGTCGGCAGTCGGATTGTTGGGGTTTGTGGTGGTCATGAGCTTCTTCGTTGTAGATATTGCGCGGAATTTGGGCATTTACCTTCTTATGTCTACGATAGCATCCCTCTTGCTGGTGATCGCTGGAATACCGTGATGTAATGCGTTTATAAATTACTGCGAAATGATGGCGTCAATGATCAAAGTTTGAAAGCGAGTTGGGGGCGGGAACGCGATTGCCTTAAGGCAGAGGATTGCAGCCGCCGTCGTATCTGCCGAAGCCTTTGCTCCCACGAAGTTTTGCTGCCCGATGAATTCGCGAGAGGGTTGCCGGATTCTCTATTGGCCGGGCTATCTTTAGGGGCATAGCGTAAAACGGTTTTTCTCATTATTCTGTAATAAATTTTCATATTTCGAGACGAAACTTTGTTGAAGTGTCGCAAAAGACGATAAAAGCGTGTACACTGTAATCAGTGATTCGATGAAGGCCTTGTCTCTTATCTTTCGCTGGTTGTAACGGGTATCCGGTTTTACTGGAGGACTGGAAATCCGCAGGTTGTGTGGTGAAGCGGCGTCGCTTGTTCTTTCTTCCCAAATTCTTTTGGCGGGCTTCACCATGCCCGTTTCCTTCTGTCTGCTGACTTCTCTGTGATTGTGAATCGTTTGTTTGTTGAATTTTGTTGTGGGTTTCAGGAAACTTCATTTTCGCAAAGACATGATTTCATTTCTCATGTAAGGCTCGTTTTATGATTAATCGGGAACAGATTGTCGATATGGTTTTCAGGAGTGACAATGAGACGAGCAGTGGTGGGGATTGCGGCGCATGTGGACGCGGGAAAGACCACGCTGTGCGAGGCGATGTTGTATCGCGCAGGTGAGATTCGCAAGCTTGGGCGCGTGGATCACGGCGACGCGTTTCTTGACACCGATGCGATGGAGAAACGACGCGGCATCACCATTTTCTCGAAGCAGGCCATTCTCGATATCGGTGCGGGCAATGCTGACAGCACTTCGGTAAAACAAGGTGGAAATTCGAAAGCCAGCGCAAGCGAGAACGGCTTTGAATTCACGCTGCTTGATACCCCTGGGCATGTGGATTTCTCGGCCGAGATGGAACGGACGCTGCGGGTGCTGGATTACGCGATTCTCGTTATCGGCGCTAATGATGGATTGCAAGGTTATACCGAAACGTTGTGGCGGCTGCTGGCTCGCTACAATGTGCCGACGTTCATTTTCATCAACAAAATGGACGCGGCAGGTGCTGATAAAGCCGGGCTTATTTCGCAGATGCAGCAGCGATTTTCCGAGGGGTGCATTGATTTCGAAGGGGATACTGAGCCGGGCGAGCAGGAAGAAGTCGCCTTACTCGATGACAGCGGATTGGCGATGGACGAGTTGCTGGACGGCGGCAAGATTTCGGATGACACCTTGCGCTCGATGGTCGCCTCCCGTCAGCTTTTCCCATGCTATTCCGGGTCGGCGCTGAAACTTGAGGGCGTCGATGAGTTCTTGACTGGGCTGGAACGATTCACGAAGCAGAAGAATTACCCGGACGCATTTGGTGCTCGCGTCTACAAGATTTCGCACGATGAACAGGGCAATCGCCTCACCTGGCTCAAAGTTACGGGCGGTGCGCTGAAAGTTAAGGAAACGCTTAGTAACAAGCGTGACAGGGATTTTCAGAATGCAGAAAATGCCAGCGAAAATGTCGGAGATGACACTTTCGGCGAACGTGGGAATGATAATCAGAGTAAGGGCAATTCGGCTGAATCCAATCGCGGGTTGTCTGATTCCGATACCGAAATCTGGCAAGAAAAAGTTGACCAGATTCGGCGGTATTCCGGGGCGAAGTTCGAGCTGGCCGACGAGGTTGCGGCCGGTGATGTCTGTGCGGTGACCGGTTTGACGAAAACTTTCCCGGGTGAAGGCTTAGGATTCGAGACAGATGCTGGGGAATCCGTACTTCAGCCAGTGCTAACGTATACGGTGTTGCCGGGAGCCACGGATTCTAGGAATCCAGTAAATACCCAGAATGCTGGTAAAGGTGGTCAAACGGCAATTTCTTCGATTGCTGACGATGCTGGGAGAAAAACAGACGCTGGCAGCGGTGCAGGAAAGACCAAGAGATCCGCAATAAACGACGCTTCTGATGATGCTCAAGGCGCGCACAATCAGGGCAAGCCCGCCGAAGTCACGCCGGAATTGCACAAGATTCTGGTGGCGCTGCGCACGCTCGAGGACGAAGACCCGGCGTTGCACGTGCGCTGGGTGGCGAGGCTTGGCGAGATACACGTCCAGCTGATGGGTGCGGTGCAGGTTGAGATCATCACACAGATGATGCACGACCGCTTCGGCGTTGACGTGCACTTCGGTCCCGGTGGCATCCTTTATCGTGAAACCATCACCTCGCCCATCGAGGGCATCGGCCATTTCGAGCCGTTGCGTCACTATGCCGAAGTCCATTTGCTGCTCGAACCGGGAGAGCCGGGCAGCGGCTTGCATTTTGAATCGAGTTGCAGCCTTGACAATCTCGATCGCAATTGGCAACGCGCGATTTTGACTCATCTGCGCGAGAAAGAACATCTTGGTGTGCTCACCGGTTCTCCGATTACGGATATGAAGATTTCCTTGGTCGCCGGCCGAGGTCACGAAAAACATACGGAAGGCGGCGACTTCCGCGAGGCCACGTATCGCGCCGTGCGGCAAGGTTTGATGGAACTCAAAGCGAAGGATGAATGCCAACTTTTGGAACCGTGGTACAGTTTCCGCCTCGAAGTTCCGCAGGATATGTTAGGCCGTGCGATGGCCGATATCCAGCGGATGAGCGGTACGTTCGACGCCCCGAAATCCGACGGTGATTATGCCGAACTGGAAGGCCAAGCGCCGGTCTCTGAAATGCGCGACTATTCGATGGATGTCAACGCCTACACCCACGGCCGTGGCTCGCTTACTTGTGTTTTTGCCGGATACCAGTCCTGTCACAATGCCGACGAAATCATCAAGCAAACTGCCTACAACCCGGAAACCGACCTCGAAAACACCCCTGATTCCGTATTCTGCGCCCACGGTGCCGGCTATACGGTCAAGTGGAACAAGGTTCCGGACTTTGCCCACGTTGATAGTGGTCTGCAATTATAAATCGTGCTTTATCACGGACGAAGATTGATTCAGCATTAACGTTGATGGGGGCTGCGATTATCGCAGCAGCTCATCATGGCTGCCGGTACGCATCATGGTAATCAGCAGTACCCGTCCCTCGACGCGATAGATGAGCAACCAATCGGCGGCGATGTGCAGCTCACGATAATCCTTCAGACTCCCCTTGAGCTGATGATCACGGTATTTACGGTGAAGCGTCTCGGTGTCATCTCGCTCAAGGACGTGGAACACCTCGTAGAGTTTGCTCAAGTCGTAGTGCTTCTTCTTGAGTTTCTTGGCGTCGCGCAGGAACTCGTTCGAGAACGATATCTCATACATGCTCGATCATCCTTTGCGCCATATCGGCGTCTCCCGCGTAAACGAACCCGCTATTTTCCGCCTTGCGCACGGCTTTTTCCAGTGGGGTCATAGCCATTGGTTTGAAAGGCATTCCGCCTTCCTTCACCGCTTGCGAAAGGAACATGTTGATTGCCGCCGTCAGGTCGATGCCCATGTCGGCAAAAACTTCCGTCGCCTGTTCTTTGAGTGTTTTGCTGGTCCGAATCTGTATGCGAGTTTGGTTTGCCGCTGCTTGTACCATGATGACCACCTTTGTTGATTTAAAGTCGTTTGTCAGTATGATCGACTCTGAATTGAGTATATCAGAGTTGAATAAGCAAGCTTGTATCTTATGTTTCGATGGAGCGTTTTCAGTTCTTTAAGCGTAATATTTGCAATTTCGTGTCGTGCGGAACACTCTTTTTCGTAATAATTAGGCAGAACGGTAAATTCGTTCAATCTTTTAAAGCGCCGCGCATAATTTCGCACGACATTAATATCATGGGGTGAGCGCGGGTTTGCCGTGCGTAAGGCTTGGGGCTACAGGAGGTCGTGCGATGGCATATATCGACGTGCGAGGTGAAACAAAGCGATACAAAACCGGTGATACCACCATCTACGCCAATCACGATGTGACGTTTTCCATCAACCAAGGCGAGCTGGTGGTCATTCTCGGCGCGTCCGGCGCGGGCAAATCGACATTGCTGAATATTCTGGGCGGGATGGATACCTGCGACGCGGGTCAGGTTATCATCGATGGCAATGATATTGCGCAATATAACGCCCGGCAGTTGACGACCTACCGCCGTTACGACGTCGGCTTCGTCTTCCAGTTCTATAACCTCGTTTCCAAT
Source organism: Bifidobacterium sp. ESL0690 (assembly GCF_029392315.1). Lineage (NCBI taxonomy): Bacteria > Bacillati > Actinomycetota > Actinomycetes > Bifidobacteriales > Bifidobacteriaceae > Bifidobacterium > Bifidobacterium sp. ESL0690. Next base: position 1,916,868 of record NZ_CP113939.1, on the reverse strand, counting down.
TTGACCGCGCGCGAGAACGTGGAGCTTTCCGCCGAAATCGTGCCGCATGCCGCCGACCCGACTCAGACGTTGATTGACGTCGGGCTTCAAAACAGACTTGACAACTTTCCGGCCCAGCTTTCCGGTGGGGAGCAGCAGCGCGTTGCCATCGCCCGAGCTGTGGCCAAGAAGCCGAAGATCCTGCTGTGCGACGAACCGACAGGCGCGCTCGACTATCACACCGGCAAACAGGTGCTGCGCATTCTGCAGGATCAATCGCGTGAGTTCGGCTCCACCGTCATCATCGTCACCCACAACGCCGCCATCGCGCCGATCGCCGACCGCGTCATCCACATGCGCGACGCCCGCGTGCAGGGCATCGAAGAGCACGCAACACCAGCCGATATCAGCGATATCGAATGGTGATAGGCATGGCAAGTGATGATACGATAGGCTCTGATTTTCGGCAGGAAGACACCGTTCGGATACCTCCTGTCACGTCGCAAGGTGCCACTACTTCAAATAATGCTGGAAAAGATTCGGAGCCGTCGCAAGGCCACACTTCGAAACGGATGTTGTGGCGCGATATCCGGCAGGCGTTCTCGAAATCCAAGGGCCGGTTCTTCTCCATTGTCTGCCTTGTGGCGCTGGGTTCCTTTGCGCTCGTCGGGCTCACCGTCTCCGGGCCGGATATGCGCGACACCGGCAACGATTACTTCGCCGATCACCATCTGGCCGATCTGAGCGTTATCTCGAGCTATGGGGTCGACAAGGCCGACCGACAACAGATCGACAAGGCGCCGGGAGCCTCGCGTATCGAATACGGGTATCTGAAGGATGTTGTCATACGAAATAGCGATGAAAGCGTTCGCGTGCTTTCCGCGCCGAAGGATATTTCGACCTACCATCTGGTGGCAGGGCGGATGCCGAAAACCGCTCGCGAGACGGTTATCGATTCGTCGCATCAAAGCAAATATCCGATTGGTTCCACGTTACGTTTGAGCGAAAAACCTGACGCGCTGGGGCGTAAAGTGTTGCGTCGCGACAACTTCAAGGTCGTCGGTTTCGTCGATTCCACCGAAATCCTAAGCTCGGTGAATATGGGGCCCTCGACCTCCGGTTCAGGCTCGCTGGACGGTTACGCGGTGGTGACGCCGAGTGCTTTCAAATCAGACGATTATATGATCGCAAGGCTTACCTATACCGACCTTGACCATATGCACGACCACTATTCATCGAAATATAATGACGCGTTGCAGGCTCACAAGAAGGCGCTTGATAAAATCTTGGCCGGGCGGCCCAAAGCGCGGCGGCAGAGCATCGAAAAGCAGGTCAAGCCGCAGATTGACTCCGGGCGGCAGCAGGTCAACGACGCCAAGCAGCAGCTCGCCAGTGCACGGCAGCAATTGACCGACGGCAAAGCACAACTCGATAGCGGCAACCAACAGTTGGCTACTTCCCGGCAGCAATTGGCCACGCAAGTCGCTTCGGCGCAACAGCAGATTGCCACGGCGCAGACGAAGATTGCGAACGGGCAGAACACCTACAACACGAACAAGCAGCAGTATGATATCGGCGCCGCGCAGGTCGGTGCGGCGGCGCAGCAGGTCAGCAACGCGTACGCGCAGCTCAATGCCGCGCAAGCGCAGATCGATACCAATTCGGGCAAACTTGCGGCGGGCAAGAAACAGGCCGATGACGCGGTGGCGCAGGTCGAGGCCGCGCAAACGGCCAATCAGCAGGGGATTGACGCTGTGCAGGGGCAGATTAATGCAGGCAATGCGCAGCTTCCATCACTTTCCGGCCCCGCTCACGACGCTCTGCAAGCTCAGCTTGCCCAGCTCAATACCCAATTGCAGCAACTTCAGGTTCAGGCTCAAGCCATCGCGCAAAAGTCGGCAGAAGCCAAGGCCGGACGCGACGCTTTCGTTGCCAATACCTATAACCCTGGCATCGCGCAGATTCAGGCGGCTCAGGCGCAGCTCAACGCCCAACGTGCCCAGGTGAATGCCAGCAATGCCCAGCTTGCCTTAAAGCAGCAACAGCTTGCCGCGGCCAAGACGTCGCTTGATCAGGCCGCGTCGCAACTTGTGCAGGCCCGCGCTAAAGTCCAACAATCGCAGCAGCAGCTTGCTACTAAACAACAGCAGGCACAGGCGCAGATTGACGCTGCTCAAGCCCAACTGACCGATAAAACCAACGAATACAACACCAAAAAGACGCAGTTCGATCAGGCCGAGCCCGGCGCGCAAAAGAAGATCAAGGACGCGGAACGCAAGCTCAACGATGCCACCGCGATGCTCAATGCCCTTGAGGATCCGGTTTATTCCGTGGATTCCAAGCGGGAGACGCCCGGCTCAGACGGCTACAAGATCTACGATTCGATTTCCGTGATCGTCGACTCGCTTTCGCGCATTTTCCCCTACTTCATGTATCTGGTCGCCGCTCTGGTCACGTTCACCACGATGACCCGCTTTGTCGACGAGGAACGCATCAATGCCGGCACGCTCAAGGGGCTGGGCTATTCCGACCGCGACGTGATGAAGAAGTTCGTGGTCTATGGCTTTGCCGCCTCGATTCTGGGAGCGGTTATCGGTATTTTCGCCGGCCACACGCTGTTGCCGATGATTGTTTACAACGCCTATAAGGTCGGCTTCAATGTGCCGGTGATCCATCTCGGATTCCACTGGCAGGTCACGTTGCTGGCTTTCGTGCTGGCCATGATAAGCGCCGTGGTTCCGGCCGTGTGGAGCGCTGCTCGCGAGCTCAAAGAACGTCCGGCCGCGCTGATGCTGCCCAAGCCGCCGAGTGCCGGTTCCAAGATTCTGCTGGAACGCATACCGTTCATCTGGAATCATCTGAACTTCACCCACAAGGTGACTGCGCGCAACATCTTCCGATACAAGCAGCGCATGTTCATGACTATTTTCGGCGTCTGCGGATCTGTCGCGCTCTTGACTGCAGGCTTCGCGGTGCAGGGCTCGATTTCGGCCATCAATCAGCATCAGTTCGGCGACGTTATGCACTACAATCTCATCGCCGCGGAGAATGCGCATGTCACCGATTCACAAGGCAAAGCCATCAGCAAGCGGCTTGAAAAGTCTGATATTAAGCGCTCGCTGCCGGTTCATTACGAATCGATAACCAAGGTCGCCGGACGCAACGGCGACAAGCAGTCCGTCACCATGCTCGTGCCGAAGAATACTTCCACGTTTAACGACTACATCAAGCTCAACACGCGCAAAGGCCACCACCCGCTTTCGCTGGAATCGAACGGGGCCATAGTTTCCGAGCGCTTTGCAAGCCTTGTGCACGCCAAGAAGGGCGACACCATCGACTTCCAGAACGGCGCGGGTAAAACCTACCGAGTCAAGGTAACCGGTATCTGCGAAATGTACCTTGGGCACTTCATGGTGATGAGCCCGTCCGCCTATCGTTCTGTGTTCGGGCAACGCTACCAGACCAACGCCTATATGGTGACACTCAAAGACGGCAGCATGGCCAACACCAAGCGGCAGGCGGCCTCGTTCATGCGGCTGGGCGGCATCGAGGGCGTGGTACAGAACACGACGCTGATGCACCAGATCGACGTGGTCGTTAAAGCCCTGAACCAGATCATGTGGGTGCTCATCATCGTGGCGGTGATGTTGGGCGTCGTTATCCTTTACAATCTCACCAACCTCAACGTCTCCGAACGTGTCCGCGAGCTTTCGACCATCAAGGTGCTGGGCTTCTATAACGGCGAAACCACGATGTACATCTACCGCGAAACGATTCTGCTTTCGCTGCTTGGCATCGTCGTCGGCTACGGTTTCGGCGCATGGCTGCACCGCTACATCATTACTGCCGTGCCGCCCGATGACGTGATGTTCGACCCGTCGATCGTCTGGCTGGCCTTCGTGGTGCCGCTGGTCGTGGTAGGCCTTATTACCGCCGCCCTCGGCTGGTTCGTCAACACCAAGCTCAAGCACCTCGACATGCTCGAAGCCCTCAAGTCCGTGGACTGATTATGCGGCTATAAGCAAATAAGGAATATAAGAAAAGGCCTGTCAGTTATTGCCGCTGGCAGGCCTTTTCCGTTGTAATAGTCGCTATTGGCGAGGTCTGATTAACGCCTGATTGAAGAAGCGGTATTCGTGCTCGGTGGAACCTAGGGCAGCATCCATCATGCGGTTGTAATCGGCCATGGTGCCCTTGGCAGCAAGCTTGTCGCAGATGCGCAGCTCCTCGAGTGTGCGCGAGGCGAAACCGGGGTCTGCATACATGCGGATCCACAAGCCGTAAGGATGGTGGTCAAGATCGAGCTGGCGCTTGCGGACCTGCACCTCCATCTCTTGTCCGATGACGGAATAGACCCAGTAGCAGGGCATGACCACGGCTACCAGCGCGGAGTAGGAGCCGAAGTCGGTGAAGCGGTGCTCGTGGCCCAGATAGGCGGCGGTCGTCTCGCTCATAGGCGCGCGTTCGACGCTGAAGCCGTGCTCCCGATACCACTGCTTGTGGAACGTGAGCCCCTCCTCAAGTCCGAACGAAGCGGCATCGGCGAAGAACGCACGTTCGTGCGGGTCGGTGGCACGGCTGCTCGCCAGTGCCAGCAGCGACGTGTAGTCGGTCAGGTAGAGGTCGTCCTGATGCAGGTAAAACGAGAAATCGTCAAGGGCCAGAGTCCCGTCGAGCATGCGTTCGATAAAGGGCATCTTGGCGATGCGTTCGCGAATTTCGGCGGTACGGCGCCAATAATCCTCGGTGAAGCTCAGCCCGGTCGGGGAGTGCTGCCAAGTGAAATCGACAGGACCGTGGCCGCATCCGACATGCAGACTGTCCGCTGCGGCGATGGCTCCGGTCATCCACGCCTTCGCACGTTTCGCGGTTTCGATCCAGTCTTCGCACTGTGGCCGCAAGGCCGCGAGCGTGCTCGACAACGTATCTCCGGTTCCGTGCACGTTCTGCGTCGGCACGGCATCGCCTTCGATGCGGGTAACGACTATTGGAGTTCCGTGTTCGGAATCGTGTTTGAGTGAGGGCTGGTGTGTCGAATTAAGTGCCGAAAGTGGGGTTGGCGAAGACGGCGATGCCGAAGTTGACGCGGTATCAGACGGACTATCGGGGTATGTTCTAATAGGTGATTCATCCGGGCAAACAGTTGAGTTGGCTGATTGGTTTGCGCTAAAAGTATCGGCTGCGTTATTTCTGGCGGTTTTACCTGCGGTTGCCGGGACGGCTAGAATGTCGTTGCATTCTTCATTGCCGTTAAGTGCCAGCGCGCCGCCTTTCGCGTAGACGGCCACATCGAAGTGAGCCGCCACGGATTTCGCCAACCGTTCCATCTCCTCGTAGGAACGTGGAGTTTGCGGAGCGGTGTAACCAGTGCTTGTCGAACTATCTGACGAAGTAGGGTTGCTTAATGGCTTGTTTTCAATATTTCTGATGGTTGAAATATCGCTGTCTAATTTTGTATCATTACCCAACGTGTCAAACGCAGCCAGCTCCATCGCATTCGGCGTGATGATGTCGGCCAGAGGAATCAGCGTGGTCAGCGTCTGCTCCGCTTCAGGGGTAAGCAGACGGTCGCCGGACTTGGCGTACATCACCGGGTCAAGGACCACGATCGGCTTGCGTTTGCCGCTAGTTTTGTAAGCATCCAGCAGTTCGACCAGCCATTCTCGCACGGTATCCACCAATTCCGGAGTACCAAGCATGCCGATTTTCATCGAGTCGATCTCGGCATCGTCGCTGACGGCCTTGAGCTGGGCGAGCAGAAACGATGGTTCGACGTTGACGATGTCGGTGACACCTTGCGTGTTCTGCGCCAGCACACTGGTCATGGCGGCGTAGCCGAAGACGCCTTGCGCGGTGAATGCCTTCATATCGGCCATCGTGCCGGCCCCGCCAATCGGGTCGGAGCCTTCAATAGAAAGCACGCGCAGACGCGATGGTTTGGTCTGATTCAGTTCGTCGTCATAGCGTTGCTGCATACTAAGCAATTCGACAATGGCTTGACCTGAATCGTCGTTCAGTTGGTCTGTCATATTTTTGGTTTCCGTTGTTGTTGGACTTTCGTTTAACGCGTCTGTCGTATTTTCCATATCTGTTGCACTCGAATCATTCGGATTTTCGTTGTAATTGGCAGGATTAATGGCATCAATTGTCATTAAAAACACTCTGTCTAATTTTTGTCACTGCGCCAAGCCCAAGCATGGTCCATTGGTCCAGAGCCTGCTCCGAGGTCGAGACCGGCAGCGATGCAACCGGTGAGATAGTCTTTGCCGTTTTGTACAGCTTCAGCAAGCGATTGGCCTTTCGCAAGGCCAGCGGCGATGGCGCTGGAAAGTGTGCAACCTGTACCGTGGGTATTGGGATTGGCGATGCGTTCATGGCGGAACCAGGTGATTTGTCCGTTGTCTAATAACAGGTCATTGGCGCCGTCGTGTCCATGTCCGCCTTTGACAAGCACTGCGCAACCTCCGCAACATTCCGTGATGCGTTGCGCGACTTCGACGGTGCTTGCATCGCTGGTAATTCTGATTGGTCTGGTGTCGGTCGTGATGTCTCGGTGGTTATCATCTGTATATTCAGCTTCACTGTTCATCGCTTCGGTGCTTGTATCTGTCTGTGTAGCTTGAGAAGTCGGGTCTTTGCTATGAATGCGTTCCGCGTCGAAGTTTGCCAATACCTCGGCTTCGGGAATATTGGGCGTGACCAAAGTAACCAACGAAAGCAACTGCGTACACAGCGTGTCAACTGCACTTTTACTGCTCAGCCGGTCGCCGCTGGAAGCAATCATCACCGGGTCGACCACAATATTGCTTGCGTGATAATGCGAAAGCCGATCAGCAATGATCTCGATGAGTTCGGCATCAGGAACCATGCCGATTTTGACGGCGTCGGGTCGGATATCCTCAAATACGGCATCAATCTGTGCAGCCAGCATGTCCGGAGATGTTGCCGCGGAAGCGCGTACGCCGGTCGTATTCTGAGCGGTCAACGAGGTGATGGCACTCATCCCGTAAACGCCGCAAGCCATGAACGTCTTAAGGTCGGCCTGAATTCCGGCCCCGCCGGACGAGTCGCTGCCCGCGATGGACAGAACTACCGGCAGCCTATATGGCTGGACAGCCGTGGGCTTTGCTGAATCGTTCATTGATTGTCTGCTTGTCATCTGTCTGAAGCGTATCTCCTGTGCTTTAGTCATCTACACGCCATGCTCTTGATTTACGAGACTTAAATCTCTCAATCGAATGCTTCTTATCGCTTTATGGTGTTCTCTCAAGGTTATTTCGCTTGGTTCACTATAAAGCGATAAGGGTGATTCGTGAGATCATCTCGCTTGTTTCAGCCACGCTTTGCGCGTGCGGCGTTCCACGAGTCCACCATGGCCTTGGTGGCGGCTTGCGGGTCGTCGGCCCCTGCGATGGCGGAGACCACGAACCAGCCTGCCGCCTCGGTCTGCGCCAAATCCGGCAGATCCTCAAGCTTTACGCCGCCACCCACGACGATGGGGTAGTGAGACTCGGTGCACAAGGCGTTGATGGATTCCGTGTCCTGCGTGTGGCGCTTGTGGTCGGCTCCGATGACGATGCAGTCAGGCTTGGTGGTGCTGGGATGCAGAGGGCCCGCGCCGATGTAGTCGATAGTGCCGGCGGGCAGGGCGTTGGCGGCTTTCACCTCGTCGAGTACCTTGCAGCTCAGTCCGATGATGGCGTCTGGGCCGAGCAGCTTTCGTGCCTCAACCGGGTTCATGTCATCCTGTCCGATATGCACGCCGTCGACCTTGATACCCATGTCGCGGCACTGCCAGGCCACGTCCGCACGGTCATCGATGACCAACGGCACGGAGTCGGACGCACCGGCCTGTGCAATGACGTCGGCGGTTTGCCGTGCGATTTCGGTGATGTCCCTGGCGTCACCTGGCTTGACGCGAATCTGGACGAAGGTGATGCCGCCGGCCAGTGTCTGCCGCACGATGTCGGGAACGGGTCGCGATTTGGTGTCCGCCGGGCCGAGCACGAGATATGAGCTCAGGTCAAAGTGGTCGCGCATGGACGGGGATGATGTCGAATTGGTTGTAGTCAAGATGGACTCGATTCTGTAAATAATCAATATTTGCGTCTATAAAGATTGTGTGATTGGCGTAAGCGCATCATGATGTCAGATTGCGCCAAAACAGGATATTCAGGCCAAAATCGGCGAAGCGGCGATCTGGTCGGGGGTGGTCGACCAGAGTCCGTCAAGGAACGCGACCTGGAAGGAACCCGGGCCGTGCGAATTGGTCTCGCCGGTTTCGCTGGCACGGTTGTAGAGCGCGCTCGCGGCGACGGCGGCGGTCAGCGGGTCTGCGACGGCCAGATAGGTTGCGACCACGCCGCCCAGCGAGCAGCCGGCACCGGTGATTTTGGTCATCATCGCGCTGCCGCCGGGCAGACGATAGGTGTGTTCTCCGTCGGTAACGAGGTCGGTTTCGCCGGAAACGGCCACAGCACCCTGGCGCTTCGCGTCGCCCTTGGCGATGAACCGGGCCAAAACTCGTGCGGAGGCTTCCGCGGCCTCGACGTCATCGGCTGATTCCACGCCGACAGGTCCGCTGGATTTCTTGGATTTGCCGGAATCCTTCTCATTTTCATCCAACGGCAGCTCCCACATCTCGCGCAGCTTGATGATTTCCGAAGCGTTGCCGCGAATGATGGTGGGCGGTGCCGCCTTGAACGATTTCAGGATATCGGTGCGGGTCGTTCCAAGCCCTGCGGCCACGGGATCGAGCACCCAGCGGTGATGGTCCGCGTGGAAATGCCTGGCGATTTCCTCGAGTGCGTCCTCGTAGAACGGCAGCAGCGTGCCGACGTTGATATAGCTGGCGCCGCTGGCCACCTCGCCGTCGGCGATGTCGTCGGGCAAGAAGCTCATCGCTGCCGTGCCGCCCGCCGCCAGTTGCGCGTTGGCCACGAGGTTGATGGTGACGAAATTGGTGAAGGACTGCGCCAAAGGCGTGGTGTCCCGTACGGTCTGCGCGGCCTTGCGGATGCTTGTACGCAACGGATCGTCCGTCGCCAAATCGTTCAGATTGCTGAGGTTGTTATTTGCTGATGAGTATGCGTCATTGACCATATTCGCGTCTCCCTACGATGGTATTAACCAACAGGTTCCAAGGGTCGAGCGTTGTGCTCGTCTCAACTTGCGCGCCCGCCGAAACGGGCCCGCAGGTTCCCCTGCACTTACAATCCACGACGCTATGCGCTTCATTGGACAAGCCGTTTCCATCTCGACACAGCTGGCATAGGGTAGTTGTTGCGACGGCTATTTTAGTCAATAATCCGGTAAACTTGACACGGTTTGCATAAGGGAGTTGCGAAAAGGTTAAGTCGCGTCTCCATCCCCGTCATAGAAACGAACGCAAGGCATAGCGATATACTTGGACGGTTGCTGCTCTGATTCATTGCGTTCCGGGAGATTCGTCTATGGCTTCGAGGATACGGTATTTCGACATCGCCAAAGGTATCGCCATGATTTGTGTGGTTCTCGGCCACAGCGTGCTGATGGTCGTCCCGATGAGCGAGGCGGCCCGGCTGATTTATGTCTTCTGTTTCTCGTTCCACATGCCGCTGTTTTTCATATTGTCGGGCTATTTCATGCATCCCGACCACCCGTTCGCCTGGCGCAAGGAATCCCATGAGCTGCTGTTCACCTATGTGCTGACCGCTGCAGCCGTGGTGGTCCTTCACGCCTTGCTCGCCTTGGCCCTGCACCATGATGCGGCCCATGTTACGGGCACTTGGTTTGTCGCGGCACTGTACGGTTCCGGTGCTGATGTCAGCAACGCGCTGATACCCATGTCCAGAAGCATCGGAGCCATTTGGTTTCTCCTGGCGCTGTTTTGGGCCCATTTGCTGGTCCATATTGCCTACCGCTTGCCTGCCACGCCCTTGTGGGTTATCGGTTTCTTTGCGCTTGGATATGTTTCATCGCGTTATGTTTGGTTGCCGCTCAGTGTTCAAGCGGGCTTGACCTCGGCGTTGTTCGTTTATCTTGGTTGCCTGGCGAAGCGTTTTAATGTAATGGGTCTGCTGCGTCGCAGGCCTTATCTGTGGATCGTGGCGGTAATTCCATGGGGCCTGGCCATGTGGAAATTCAGCTCGTTCGGCTTGGCGACCAATGCCTTTGGCAATACCCCGGCCCTTTCCATTATCGGTTCTGTTGGCGGCACTGCCTGCATCGTCGGCATTTCCATGGCGATTGACCGCTGGGCGGCTCCCATTGGCAAGGCACTGTCATTCGTCGGACGATATACTTTGGCGATTTTCTGCGCGCATCTGCTGGAAAACGACGTTTTGCCATGGGTCACCATCATGAGCAAGACCCAGCCGGCCATCGGCTATCAGCTTGAACCGTTCTTTATTTTTGCCGTCAAATGCGTGCTGATTGCCGTAATTGCAGTGGTGCTCTATCGCATTCCCGCAATCAATTCTGTCTTCTTCCCAACGCTGCTTAAAGACAAGAAAACAGCCGCGCTTAAAGAACAAACCGCCTGAGGCTAAGCCACAGACGGTCTATGAAAGGCTGGTATCAGCGAGATTGCCGGCACGCGATCAGTCTCGATGGTTGCCGGCCATATGCTCTGATACCGGTATCGGCGATTGGATTACCAGCGCACGGAAATGCGCTCGTGGTCGTGCGGCTTGTCCGCATCGATTTCGTCGACCATCGCCACCGCGTAATCGGCGTAGCTGATGGCGCTTTTGCCGTCCTTGTCGGTGGTGTATTCCTCGCCGGCCAGAACGTACTTGCCGGTGCGTGGGCCATCGGCCTGGAAATCGCTGGCAGGGCTCACGTAGGTCCAATGCACGTCGTCGCGCTTGCGCAGTGCATCCAGCGCCTTACCCATCGCCAGCGGCACACCCTTGATGTTGTCGGGGAACGAGTCGGAAAGCTGCTTGGTATGGGCTTTGTCGGTGTAGAGGCTTCCCGTGCCGCCGACCACCAGCAGCCGGGTGTTGCTTCCGGACAGGGCGTCGGCCAGGTGCTTCAGCGAAGTGCTGTGCTCATCGAGCTTGGCAGGGTCGAAGATGCCGAACGCGTCCACCACGGCGTCGAAACCGGTGAGGTCGGCGGCCGTCAGATCATAGAGGTCCTTGATGATGGCGTGTTGTGCTTTGGTTTTGTTCTCGCCTCGCACGATGGCGGTGACATCCATGCCACGGTTGACGGCCTCTTCGACGATCAGACGTCCGGACTTGCCATTGGCGGCGACCACTGCGATTTTCTTGCTCATAGATTCTTCTTTTCGTTGGAATTATTGGTTGGTTGTTGATATAAAGCTGATGACTCTACTGCCTTATCGGTTTGTGCCATTGCCGAAGCGGAATTGACTTTGGTGTTCGTGCAGATACCAAGATGCCCTAAATGCGTTTGCGATTCGGGCATGGTTAAGTATCGTTGAAGTTCATGGCAATGTCAAGGAATAATCGCTGGAATTATCCCTTGACGATAAGCCGCTCCATATTACTTGACGACTTTGAAACCGCTGGTCCACTGCGTGCCGCCGTTCATGGCCAGCACCATCTGTAGCGCGCCGAAGCCCTCCATGTAGGAGGCACGCTTGAGCGGACCGGCGTCCACGAAGCGCAGATCCGCGCCTTCGACGACGGCTTGCAGCGCCTTCTTCGCTTCCTCGCTGTCGGAAGCCGCCATCACGGTGGTCGGCGCACCGTCGTTGGTTCCGCTGGCCAGCGTTGCGGCAAAGTCGGTGTTGAACGCTTTGACGACCTTGGAATTCGGTAGCTTGGAAGCCAGTTCTTCGGCTGCCGAATGCACACCTTGCGGCAGAGCCAGGTCCATGGTGCTGAAATCGACGGGATTGCTCGGGTCCACGACCACCTTGCCCGCGAGCTGCTTGCCGTATTCTGCTACCACGCTCGCTTCGGCCGGGTAAGGCAGTGCCAGAATGACGATGTCGCCGGTGATTTCCTCGCTCCACGCTGCAGGCGTGACGCCCGGAATGGCTGCGGCCTTGGCCTTGTCGCGGTCGATAACCTGTACGTCGGCTCCCGCCGCGACGCCGATGCCGGCGACCGCCGCGCCGATGTGTCCTGATCCGAAAACGGTGATGCTTGTCATGATGTGCTCTTTCCTTTTGAAGGCTTAGTGAAGTGCTGCAATGGTCCCGTTTAGATCGAAATCATGTCATACACTGTGGTTTTCACTCTACCGAAGAACGGTTCGGAAAAACGGGAGTTACTTTCAACGCTTAGAGATATGGGAAATTTGGTGTAAAGAGACTAATTAAATGGTGAAAATAGTCGATAATATTCGTCAATAAACAGTTGTGTCACTAAACTTGCTTTAGATATTTCGCTGAATACAGGTGCCCTTTTTGAAGTTGTCAGTGTGCAGCTGTTGAAGTTCGCCAAAGGCGTCTGATAGAGGTTGGCACGGGTGTGCGTTGGGGTAGAGTGGCAGAACCGAGTTTTGGTGTGGCGAGAGACGCGACAATTAGGCAGGCAGGGAATTCGTGCTACAGATCAAAGACATCAGCAAGCAGTATAAGACGGGCGATTTCGTTCAGCAGGCGCTGGATCATGTGAGCCTTACCTTGCGCGACAACGAGTTCGTCGCGATTCTGGGGCCGTCCGGTTCGGGCAAGACCACACTTCTGAACATCATCGGTGGGCTCGACCGTTACGATTCCGGCGATTTGGTGATTAACGGAACGTCGACCAAGAAATACAAGGACCGCGACTGGGACTCCTACCGCAACCACACGGTCGGCTTTGTCTTTCAGAGCTATAACCTCATTCCGCACCAGACCATTCTTTCCAACGTCGAGCTGGCGCTGACCATCTCGGGCGTCTCGCGCGCCGACCGCCGCAAACGTGCGGAAGAGGCTTTGCAAAAGGTCGGTTTGGGCGAGCACGTCAACAAGAAGCCGAATCAGCTTTCCGGCGGCCAGATGCAGCGCGTCGCCATCGCCCGCGCGCTGGTCAACGACCCGAGCATCGTACTTGCCGACGAGCCGACGGGTGCGCTCGATTCCGAGACTTCTGTGCAGATCATGGACCTGCTCAAAGAGGTGGCGAAGGACCGCCTGGTCGTCATGGTCACGCACAACCCCGACCTCGCCCACCAATACGCCAACCGTATCGTCGAGCTCAAGGACGGCGTGATTCGAGGCGATTCCAGACCCGTCGAACCCGAGGAAATGGTTGATGAGAAACCCGCTGTGCACCGCACGATGGGCAAGGCTTCGATGTCGTTCGCCACCGCGGTCGCGCTGAGCTTCAACAATCTCAAAAGCAAGAAGGCCCGTACCATCCTGACCTCGTTTGCAGGCTCGATTGGCATTATCGGCATCGCGCTGATTCTTTCGGTTTCGACCGGCGTGAACCGCTATATCGCCGATATCCAGAAAGAAACGTTGACCTCGTACCCCATTGAGATCAATGAACAGACCTTCGATATGAACAAGATCATGGACACCGCGCAGGCTGCGGCCGATTCCAAGGAAAAGGCGAAGCCGCGCAACGGTATCTATCCCGATGATTCAAGCGTCAAGGGCGCCGCGTCGGTGACCAACGGCATCACCAGCAACAATCTGAGCCCGTTCAAGACGTATCTTGACAAACCCGGCAACGACGTGCGCAAATATGTCGGCGACGTCGGCATCCAATATTCCTATTCGCCGAAGTTCTCCGTGTTCACCCACGATTCGAAAGACACGCTCGTGGATGTGGACGGTGTAAAGGTCGGTGGCAGCTCTGTCGCTTCACAGTCTGCGGCCAGCACGTTCGCTGGGCTGAACTCGTCTTCCAACGACTTCGGAAGCCTGCAATCCCTGCAGATTTCCAAACTTACCGGCAAAACCGACAACAACAAGGCGCCGTCCACATTTTCGGAGATTATGCCGGGCGAGCATGCCGACAAGCAGCCAATCAGTTCGGTGATCACCGATAACTACCAGATGGTCAAGGGGCATTGGCCGAAATCGAGCGATCAGGTCGTGCTTGTTTTGGATAAGAACAATCAGATTCCGTTGACCCAGGTCTACGAGCTTGGCCTGCTTCCAAGCGCAGATTACAACGATATGATGAACAAGCTCAACAGCGGCGAAAAGGTTAAAACCGACACCTCTCGCATTGATTATTCCAAGGCGATGAACCAGTCGTTGACGCTGCTTCCCGCAGCCGACCAGTACGTCAAGGGTGCCGACGGCCACTTCAAATACGTGGGCAATGACGCCGATCAGGTCGGCAAGCTCATGGATTCGCAGGCTGCAGTGAAGCTCAAGGTCGTGGGTGTCATCCGTGCCGACGCGAACGCCAAGACCACGCCGTTGTCGCCGGGCATCGGCTATACGCGCATGCTCACCAATTCCTTGATTGACTATGCCAAATCAAGCGAAATCGTCAACGCTCAGAAGGCCGACCCGAACCATAACATCTTGAACGGCATGACCTTCGCGCCTTCCGACGACGCGACCAAGGCGGCGAATGCCAAGGCCTACGTGGCATCACTGCCGGTCTCCGAGCAGGCGAATATGGCCAAAAGCCTGATGACCCAAGCACCTGGCGGCATGGGTGCGGCGAGCTCCAACCAGTCGGCTGAAGTGACCCAACAGCGCAACGCCGCAGCGGCCGCAGCGGGCAATGCCGCCGTCGCCAGCAATCCTCAGGAAGCAGTCTCCGGAATGGGCGAGCAGCAGGTGGCACAGGCCTTCAGCAACTACCTTGCCACGGCTCCCGAAAACGTGCTGGTCTCGATTTACAACCAGTACGTCTCCACCGGCACCTACAACGGCAATCTTGCCGATTTCGGCGTCATCGGCCGCGACGCACCGAGCTCCATCAAGATCTACGCCGACAGTTTCGAAGCGAAGAACAAGATCGAGGATGCCATCAAGCAGTACAACAACGGCGCCAAAAAGAAGGACCGCATCGTCTACACCGACTACGCAGGCCTCATGATGAACTCGGTGACCACCATCATCAACGTCATCACCTACGTCTTGATTGCTTTCGTCGCGGTCTCGCTGGTGGTCTCGTCAATCATGATCGGCATCATCACTTACATTTCCGTGCTCGAACGCACCAAGGAGATTGGCATCCTGCGCGCCATGGGCGCCTCGAAGCACAACGTTTCCACGGTCTTCAACGCCGAGACAGGCATCATCGGGCTATGCGCCGGCGTCATCGGCATCGTGGTGACGCTGCTACTCATCATTCCCGGCAATGCGGTGATGCACCACTTCATGGGTACCAACCGCGTCAATGCCGCTCTGCCTCTTTCCGGAGCGATAATCCTCATTATCCTTTCGGTGGTGCTGACATTAATTGGCGGGTTGATTCCGTCGCGCAAGGCTGCCAAGCAGGATCCGGCTACCGCGTTGCGTACGGAATAATCCAGTCATAATTGCTGCATATGCGCATGCACTCCAAGGTGTATGCGCATATGTTTTATCTCCATGACAAGCCGTTTCTGTTGTGCCGTGTAGCCTCGTGAACCTTGTATAGATTTTTGATATGGCAAGGTGCGTGGCGGCGAAGGCGTGACACGGTAACCTAGTGCCCAATACGTTTCGATAGAGCGAAAATATTGGGGGAGCACTATGTCCAGTGACACCGAAAACGGCTTGGCAGGCTGTCCGAAGCCCGAGGATTGCCAAACCAACGATGCACCGACTGCTGATTTCCAAGCGGTAAAGCGGAAGAAACGGCAGCAGCAGGAACGACTAGGCTTCGAAACCCGTGCCGTCCACGCCGGCTATGATCCTTACGAACACAACGGTTCGGTGAGCATCCCGATCTATCAGAGCGCCGCTTTCGCCATGCACGACGCGGTTCGCGGCGACGGCCTTTCCTCCGGCGAAATCGAAGGATTCTCGTACTCACGTTGCGCCAATCCTACGGTCGATGCGCTGGAACGCCGCTTGGCTGACCTCGAAGGTGGGGTTTCGGCGGTGGCGTTGGCCTCGGGCATGGCTGCGGTTTCGTTCGCGTTGCTCTGTGCAGCGGAAGGCGGCGGCAGGCTCATCGCTCCGAAGGACCTCTACGGTGCCTCCATCGATGCGATGGAAAGTTTCTTTCCGCAGTTTGGTATCTACACCGATTTCGTCGAGGATATCAACGATATTGCCGAGGTCGAATCGAAAATAACGCCCGAGACCCGTGCCGTTTTCGCCGAATCCGTGGCCAACCCCTCCACCAAGATCACCGACATCAAGCCACTCGCCGACATGCTTCATCGCCACGGCGTCGCCCTCATCGTCGACAACACCGTACCGACCCCGTACCTGTTCCGCCCGATCGAGTTCGGTGCCGATGTTGTCGTTCACTCAACGACCAAGGGCATCAGCGGGCACGGCAACGCCTTGGGCGGGGTGGTCGTCGATTCCGGCAAGTTCGACTGGGCCAACGGACGTTTCCCGCAATTCACGAAAAAGGAACTGGTGGTCAGCGACGAGAGAAAAGGCATCTGGAAGAGCTTCTGCGAAGCCTATGGCAATGCCGCTTTCGCCGGCCGTGTGCGCATCAAATACCTGCACAACCTTGGCGCGGTGATGTCGCCGGCCAACGCCTATCTGCAGCTGATCGGTTTGGAGACGCTTCCGCAGCGTTTTCGTCGCGAAACCGACACCGCGCTTGAAATTGCGCGTCATCTTGAGACGGTGCCACACATCACCCAGGTCAATTACTCCGGTCTCGATTCCAGCGCCGACAAGCCGCTTGCCGACCGCTATTTCCCGGACGGCATCGGCCCTGTGCTTTCATTCCGCCTGGAAGGCGACGAATCGCATATCAATCGCGTCGTCAATGCCGTGCGCGTGTTTTCCTACGTTCCCAATATTGGCGACACACATTCGTTGATCGTCAATCCCGCACGCATCACCCACCGTGAGGTTCCGGGAGACTATCGTCGTGCCGCCGGCGTCGACGATCATTTGCTGCGGCTTTCCATCGGGTTGGAAGAACCGGTAGATCTGATTGGCGATCTGGACCGGGTTATCGCCCAAGCGTACTGACTGGCTATAATCCTATTCCTCAATGCCCTCAAGGTCTTTGCTGCGCTTGTCTGCAGCGGTTATCGCCAAAGAACTCACGAAGTTGACTGGCTGGTCGAAGTTGGGCTGGAAGAGCATGTCGGTGGAGGCCAGTTGGTCGACGGTGAATCCTGCCTGAATGGCCACAGAAATGAGGTTCGCGGCCATCGAGATGTCGTGCTTCGCCGCGAACTGTGCGCCCAAGATGCGCCCGGTCGCGCGGTCGTAGACGATGGTGGCGGTCACCGGGGTGGTGGAAAGCATGAATTCCGGACGGTAATTTTCCTGGATGGTCACGGAATCGGCTTCGATATGACGTCGGTCGGCCAGATCCAGAGTCATGCCGCTGGAAGACATCGACAGGTCGTAGAGCTGGACGGCGCTGGTGGCCTGTGTGCCCGCGTACGTCTTGGTGGGCTCGTCGATGTTCTCGCCAATCAGCATCGCCTCGCGGATGGCGTTGGTGGCCAGCGGGCGGTATTCGTCCGTGTTCGTCGGGTTGAAATGCACGGTCGCGCAATCTCCTGCGGCGAAGACGTCGTCGAGGACGTCGTTTTCGGGGGTGGCGGCACGCATGTATTTGTCGACGATGATGGCGCCGTAACCCAATGTGCGCAGCTGGGCGGCGACCAGACTGGTGTTCGGTACGAAACCCGCGCCCATAACGGCCAGATCCGCAGTGTATTCGCCAAGCTCGGTGACCACGGTGACTCCGGAATCAGCCACTCCGTCGCTGCCGGTTTCGGGACGGAAGGCGACGACCTTCTGGTTCATGGCCAGTGTCACGCCATGCTCCTCGAATGCGGCCTCAGCCTGATCGGTGACCGACTTGTCGTAATTGTTGTCGAGCACATGCGGCAGTGCGTCGACGAGCGTCACCTTGATGTCGCGGGTGCTCAGCTGTTCGGCCAGCTCGCAGCCGATATAGCCGGCTCCGACCACCACGACCGATTTGATTTTCTTGGCACGTTCGACGATGCGCTTGCCGTCGTTGAAGTCCTTGCACAACATGGCGCGGCCGTTGTCGAGCGCCTCGCGCAGTCCTTGGATGAAAGGAGCCGCCGGCGAGGAACCCGTGGTAATGACGAGTTTGTCGAACCGGTATTGCTTCGACTTTCCGGTTTCGAGATCGGTGGCGTTAAGCCTCTTGCCCTTGACGTCGATGTCGGTGACCTCGGTGCGCATATGCATGCTCGCCCCGGTTTCTTCGAGCTCTTCGGGGGAGGTGTAGAACATCTTTTCGGTGCTGCTGACATGGTTGCCGGCCCACAGGGCGATGCCGCAGGAGAGGAAGGAGACGGTATCGTTCTTCTCGAAGACATCAACCGTCCAATCAGGGTGATTGCGAAGAATGGAAGTGGTGGCGAACGTGCCTGCGTGCGTGCATCCGATAACAGCAACTGTAGTCATGAAAATCCCCTCTGATAATTCCGATGTGCCATGTTGTACTCCAAAGGGGGTAAAACTTAGGCTTTCTTAATATCATAGCTAGAAGGCTCGACGAATGCCTTGTAAACGTAGGTTTATTAAAACGTTTTAAGTGCCATTTTGGTTTGAAATTTTTACCTGTAAGTCAACAATATCAAACAGGCCAGCAGATTCTGAAATTGTGGTTTGACTTTAACATAGAAAGTTTTCTTCAAAAAGAAAATGCAAATATGTAAATAAATATGCAATATTCTGACATTTATTGTATATATAAATCGATTTGTCATATAGACGGATTATTTTTGTTGGTTCGGATAATGTATTGGCTTGCAGGTGGTCTTGGCATATATCCGGCATCGGATGTTGCCGGTGAATGGGGGATTGGGTCATGGCAAGAAAGTCGGGTTCCTTCACCGTTTCCACGCTGATGGTCGCGGCGAGCCTGTTTGTCGGCGGGGCCTGCGGGTCCTTGGTACGTTTGGCGTTGAGCGCGTTGCAGCCGGCCGATGTTACCTGGCCGTGGATGACCACAACCATCAATCTCACCGGTGCTTTTCTGCTCGGATTCATCACCGCATATATGGCCGCGCTCGGTCCTGATATCGGCGTGTGGAGGGTGACCAGACTCGGGCTCGGGACCGGGCTGATCGGTGGGTACACCACGTATAGCACCTTCATGCTCGAAGTCGCCAAACGCATCAAAGGCGGCGAGGCGGCAATCGCCGTGGCGTATCTGCTCTTCAGTATTATTATCGGGCTTCTTTGCGCGATGTTGGGCCTGGCCGTCGGCAAGGCCGTGGGCAAACACCGTGCCCGGCGCAATGGTCTGGAACTTGATGCCGCCGAGAGCCAGGGGAATCAGGGCAATGGCTCTGACGGGATGAACAGCCGGGTAGGAATGTACGTTTCTTCCGTTTCTGCCGCTTCTCGAGATTTGGCAGGATTGGTTGATGCCGATGAATCTGGTGAATCCGTTAAACCTGTTAAGCCCGATGAACCCGCTGATCTTGCTGAACCAGCCGAACCCATCAAGTTAGCCGAACCTATCGAGTCAACCGAGCCCAATCGCGGCCGGTTGGTAGGCGTCACCTTCTTGCTCTTCGCCTGCGTGACCGCCGCCGCGTTGCTGCTCAACCCGCATTGGCGGCAGGATATCGCCGCCCTTGGCCTGCTTCTTGTGGCCTCGCTGCTCGGCGGTTTGGGCGCGTTCGCCCGCTACGGCGTCGACGCGTGGGTCAACAACCGCATCCATCTCCCCTTCCCGTGCGGCACCATCGTCGTCAACCTCACCGCCTGCCTGGCCATGGGTTTTGTGGCCGGTTGGTGTGCGACGCACGTAGGCCTGACGACCTTGCAATACCTGCTCGCGTCTGGCTTCCTCGGAGGCTATTCGACCTTCAGCACCGCCAGCGTAGAAGGCGCGAAACTGGTGAATGGCGGCAAGCTGCTCTGGGCTTTCGTGCACACGGCGGGCATGATGGTCGTCTCTCTTGCGTTGCTGATGCTCGGCATGATGGTCTGAATGCCTCGTGACGCTGGCTATTTTCTGTATCGCTCAGTATTCATCGGGAATGGATACCAGAGGTTCTGCTACGATTTGACTAAAGGATGTATCCGGAAATCGCGAAAACGCACGATTGACGGGCATCGTTTTGATGTAATCCATACAGAAAAGAGATTGAAGGGAATATCATGGTAGGGCTTATCCTCCTGATTATCGTTCTGGTAATCATTATCGCGTTGATTATCTCGGGTATCTTCGTGGTGCCGCAGCAGCAGGCGTACGTCATCGAACGCTTTGGCAGGTTCCTCAAAGTCGAGCTGGCCGGCATCCATCTCAAGATTCCATACGTCGACCGCATCGCCACCAAGACGAACATGCGTGTCAACCAGCTGAACGTCAAGCTCGAGACCAAGACGCTCGACAACGTTTTCGTCACCGTCGTTGCCTCCACCCAGTTCCGCGTGGACCCCAACAACGTGGCCACCGCCTACTATGAGCTTCGCGATCCGGCCGGCCAGCTGCGCAGCTACGTCGAGGATGCCTTGCGCTCCGCGATTCCTGCGCTTTCGCTCGATGATGCCTTCGCCAAGAAGGACGACGTGGCCGCCGACGTGCAGAAGACCGTGGGTGGAGAAATGGCGAAGTTCGGCTTCACCGTCGTCAAGACACTGATCACCGCCATCGACCCGAGCCCGGCTGTGAAGACCGCCATGGACTCCATCAACGCCGCCCAGCGTGAGAAGGAAGCCACCCGTCAGCGTGCTGACGCTCAGCGCATCCAGATTGAGACGCAAGCCACCGCCGATGCCGAAAAGACCCGTCTGCAGGGCGAAGGCCAGGCCAATTACCGCCGCGAGATTGCCAACGGCATTGTCGACCAGATCAAGAGCCTGCAGGGCGTGGGCATGGATATCACCGACGTCAACAACGTGGTGCTTTTCAACCAGTACCTCGACGTGATGCGTTCGCTGAGCGAATCCGGAAACGCCAAGACGGTCGTGCTTCCGGCGTCCACGCCTGGCGGCTACCAACAGCTTTTCGACGAGGTCACCAAGGCGATGGTTACTTCCAACGAAGCGAAATAAAAATAGGTCGGATACGCTAATCGGCAGACCATTTTCTGGTGAGTTGCAAACGGTGTATCCACTATACTAAGCAGTACCGGCCAAGATGCCCAACAAATCCGGCAGCTTGACCAGGGCACAAGGATGTGTCAACAAGCTGGGCGGACCCCTCACTCACCCGAGGAATCCGCCCAACACTTATTTTTCGGCAGTTTGACACTTTGGTGCTGGTAAACGGCATGTCAATTGCGATAAGAGTCCGTTTCCCAGCACCAGTCACGAAGCCAGTTTCGACGGCCGATTAGTTCGTGAGGAATTCCGGCACGGCCTCGGCCGCGTCGAGCCCCTTCTGATACATCTTCTCCAAACCCTCGGCGTTCTTGCTCAACGTGTCCAGGCCACACAGGTCATCAGGCGCCAAAATCAGCACCTTGCCTTCGGCGGCAAGTTTCTCAGCCACTTTCATCTCTTCGTTGTAAGTACGATAACGATTCTTGAGCCGTTCCGCGGCAGCGGGGTAGGAGCGCTTCAGCAATGCGGCCGGAGCGGCGTCCTTCTTGGCCTCGCGCACGAAATCGCGCTGGTGGGTGAGGATGAGCACGATGCGGTCGTAGCCCTCGTCGGCTGCCAGTTGCACCGGAATCGGATCGGCGATGCCGCCGTCGTAATAGGGAATGCCGTCAACGACATACGGTTCGCAGGCGACCGGAACCGCGCTGGAGGCCTTCATCACGTCGTAATTGTCTTGATGCACATCCGACTTGTCGAAATAGCGGGCGTAGCCGTTGCGCGCGTCGCAGGCCACCACGGTGAATTCGATGGGTGAGGCGGCGAAGGCGGGGTAGTCCACCGGGTATTCGCCGTCCGAATTGGAAAGCGTGCCGTAGATATAGTCCAGATTGGCGTAATTGTGCAGCTTGAAGAAGTTGTTGGCGCTCGCGTATTCGGGGCGGAAGGCGTATTCCGTATAGAACTTGTGGGTGCGTCCGCGCTGGCCGGAAATGTAGGAGATCATGTTGGCGCTGCCTGCGGAGACGCCGTAGCACTTGTCAACGGTGATGCCCAAGTCCATGAGCCGGTCCATCACACCGGCGCCGTAGATGGAACGGAAGCCCCCGCCAACATCGATCAAAGCAGTTCTCGTCATCGTCTCACCTTTCCTTTGGAGCCGAAGTCACTATCTATAGTTAACCGAGCATACGTCTGCCTTACGGACATTATTTCGATGCTGGTTGAAGACATACAAAGGATGATTTGGTGACGAATTCTTATTGGCTAAGAAAGCCTGCAAGGGTTTATGAGATCGGTTTTCTCCGATAAAGTTACGCATTGAGGCGCTTGGCGGCCAGGACGGCCATGCGGGCACTCGTGTCAGAGTTTTCGAGCGTGACGCTGCCTTGGGCATCGGGGGCAGCCAGGGCGTCCGAGGCGGCGAGGAGGTCGTGCAGGCGGTGGGCGGTGCCTTCGTTGCCGTCGATGATGGCGGTGGAGGCGGGGAGCAGCTCGCGGAAATAATCGCGATAGAAGACGAAATGCGTGCAGCCCAGCACCACCGAATCGATGGTATCGAGGTCGTAGCTATCGAAATAACGGTGCAGCGTACGCATCACGAGATTGTGGTCTTCAAGTTGGTCGTGCTCCACGATTTCCACCAGGTCGGGGCAAGGCTGGCGATAGATGGTATTGGTGGCGCTGAAACGCTGCATCAACGCGGTGAATTTCTTCTCGCGCAGTGTCAATGGGGTAGCGGCGACGATGACCTGCTGTGGCTTTCCGTGCCCTCGGTCGCAGGCCACTTTAAGTGCCGGTTCCATGCTGATGATAGGCAGGTCGTAGGTGGCCCGCAGATCGTTGACGGCGGCTGAAGTGGCGGTGTTGCAGGCAATGACGATGGCCTTGACGCCCATGGCGACGAATCGCTCGACGATATCAAACGAAAGTTTGCGCACTTCTTCCGGGGTTTTGGTGCCGTATGGTGCGTTGGCGGAGTCGCCGAAATAGATGATGCGTTCGTTCGGCATTTCCCTGCGGATTTCGCGCACAACGGAGATGCCGCCCAGCCCCGAATCGAACACGCCAATGGGAGCGTTTAATGCCATGCCGTCCTCTTTCACCGCGATTTTTCAACCAGTCTGATTGTAAGCTTAGCGATTTTGCTCTTGTATCGTACTGGCTTGAGCGAACATCCACACGATAGGCAACTGCGCCGACTGAAGTGATTTCGTTCCACCGGTAATCCGAAAGCCATCTACTTACGAATTATTATTATTGTTTTCATTGCTGTTTTATATCTCGGTTCTCGGCATGAGGTGCGGGAGCAGGTAGACTTGTCTGTTATGAGTCTTCCGCAATTCGTCTATAAAGGGCATGGCACCGGCAACGATTTCGTCATCTATATCGACCTCGAGGGCAAGCTTGAGCCGACTGCCGACGAGGTTCGCCATATCTGCGACCGGCATTTCGGCATCGGTGCCGACGGTCTGATCCGCCTGACCAAGCCGGAATATGTCAGCGACCTTTCGGCAGTTGCGGCCGAGCAATGCCGCGAGGGCGGGGCCGATTGGTTCATGGATTACCGCAATGCCGACGGAACTCTTGCGGAGATGTGCGGCAACGGGACACGGGTGACGACGTTGCTTGCTCAGCGTGCCGGTATAGCGGATGTTCCCGGCGGTGCGCCTTTCAAGCTCGGCACACGGGCCGGGGCCAAGACACTGCGCTCGCTGGGAGCGCTTGAGCCTTACGGCGACGACGTGTTTCAAGTGAGTCTTGGTGCCGGCAAAATCGGGGAGTTGGATACCTACAAGGTTACTATTCCGGGAACTGACGGTGAGGCTGCCGGAACGTTCGTGGATATGGGCAATCCCCATGTCGTCTCCATTCTGGAGGATGGCAAGGCCGCACTGCCTGCCGTCGAGGATTTGAACCTCATCGTCAAGCCCGTGGTAAGCCCAATGATCGAGACCGACCAGAACGCCGAATTTGTACGCATCGACGCTTGTGACAAAGCCGCCGACACGGGCCGTGCCACCATGCGCGTGAACGAACGAGGATGTGGCGAAACGCTTTCCTGCGGTACCGGACTTGGCGCCACGGCAGTGACGTTGAGGGCGAAGACCGGTGTGAGCCATTGGGATATCAGCATTCGTGGCGGCCTGGTGCATGTCGACGTCAGCGATGAGGATGTGCTGCTTACCGGTGCGGCGGTCATCGTGGCGAAAATCGAACTGCTTGAGAAATAAGTGGTTGTAAAGGCTCAATCCGTACGACTGATCAGTGTCGTTATCAGCAGCAAACAAAGAAACCCGCATGGCCGTCTATCGTGACGAACGTGCGGGTTTCTTTTAAAGGTTTGTCAAACACTCAGGCGAAGATCGCGGCGCCTTCCTTGACGAAGATCAGCGCGATGATGGCGAAGATCCAGACGATGTTGACCATCCAGTCGTAGCGCATGCGGTAGTAGGTATTGAGCCCCTTGCGCCAGTGTTTCCGCGGTATCTTCTGCACCGTAACCGTCGCATGTGTTAGCGCCATGAACATAATCGTCGTGGCGAACATCATGGTCATGCACCAGGGGCAAAGCGCCTTGATGACGAACATGGACTGGCTCATCAGCCAGTAAGCGTAGGAAATCGCGGCCACACCGCCCCACCAGGCTGCCATGGAGAACCAGTAGGGAAGCTTGACGTTGCAGGCGCCCACCACGGCTACGGTGACGAAGACGGAATAGAAGCAGATGCCGAAGAACGCGTTCGGGAAGCTGAGCCCGCCGAACTTGATGATTTCAGCCTGCCAGGATTCGGCGACGGTGGAGCAGGAAAGCACGGAGTTCACGTCGCAACCCAACGCCTTGTTGGGGTTACGCGCCAGTTTCAGCGTATCGGCGGCCAGCATCAGCGAGGCGAACAGGCCGACGCCTGCGCCCAAGCACATCATGCCGTAATTCCAGATGGGCCCGTGGAAGAATCCGGTGGGTTCCCGGCTTTCGTTCAAGTTAGGGGGCAGCTGACCGTTCGGGTCTCTCGGCCCACTTTCCATGCTCCTCACGGCGGCGGCGCTGTGTTTAGTCGACATGCATATCCCTGCTTTCTTTTCCCCTAACATTCCATAGGCTGTCGGGCTCATAGGCCTACGATAGGTCTATGACTAGCGACGAATATAACGATTGCGGTCCGGTTTCCGGCTGGGACCTTCACTGTCATACGGTCTTTTCCGATGGTACCAAGACCCCTGCCGAACTTGTTGACCTTGCAAAAGCTAACGGCCTGCATGGTATCGCAATCACAGACCATGATACCACCGCAGGATGGGGTGATGCTCAAAAAGCCGCTGAGAGTCGCGGTTTTCCGTTGCTGCGGGGCAGCGAGATCACCGCTCAGGACCATCGCGTTTCGGTGCACATGCTGGCTTATCAGTATGACCCGCAAGACGAGGGTATTGTGAACCTGTTTTCCTCCACGCGTGCGGCGCGTATCGAGCGGGCGAAGCACATGGTATCGCGTCTGTCGAAGGATTTTCCTATTACGTGGAACGACGTGATGAATCAAACCAAAAAAGGCGACGAGACGACGGTGGGCAGGCCGCATATGGCCGATGCGCTGGTGGCGGCGGGTTTCTATCACACGCGTTCCGAGGCCTTTGCCGGAGCTATTTCCTCTTCGAGTAAGTATTACATACCGACGCCTTCGCCGAGTGCTTTGCAGGTCGTTGAAGTCGTGCGGCAGGCCGGCGGGGTGAGTGTCGTTGCGCATCCTGCGGATTACAGCCGCAACAAGGTTTTGCTTTCCGACTTCCAGATTCGTGAGTTGGCCGCGGCGGGGCTGGGTGGCCTTGAGGTCTGGCATCGCGGCAATGGCGCCGAAGATCGCAAGCGTCTGCTGGGTCTTGCGCGCGAACTTGGCCTGCTCGTTACGGGTGGTTCGGATTGGCACGGGGACGGCAAGCCCAACAAGCTGGGGGAGAATCTGACCGCTGACAGCGTCGTGGCGCAAATTGTGCAGCGCGGGGCCATTCCGCTGGTTTCCTGAGCTTGGGCTAAGTAGGACTGAATTGAGCTGGGCCGGGCAGAACTGGGCAAAGCTCTGGGCTTGTTGCTGCGTGTTCACCGGAAACTTTTCTGGGCGGTAAATCGCCATTCTGATAATTGATTTCGGCAATGCAATATCGTTGTGAAAATAGCCGGGTTGGCCTAGAAAACATCTTTGGAAAATGAAAAATACCCAGCTCGTGAATTGTGTCGCGAGAGGCTGGGCATTATCGATAAATATTATTCCGCAAGCGTAATTATATATTTGCGGCTGGTGTGTCTAAAGAGCTCCGAAGCCGACGGCGTGTTTGGTTTCCGAACCGATGATGGCATAGCCCAAGGCGCCGGCTGGCACCATGATGTGGCGGTCCTTGTCGTCGACCAAATCGATTGGTTCGCCCTTCGTCACTGCATCCGAAATGGCGCGGCTGACTTCATCGGCGCTCTGCTCGGTCGTGAAATTGACCGGACGTGCCACGTTCTGAATTCCGAGTTCGACATCCATGTGTTACCTCTTTCGTGTTTGAATGGTTCTTAGGTTTTATTGTGCCCGAAGGCTGGTCATTACGCTTCTGGCTAGGATTGGCGCGCTTGTCCACTGGCGGGGGAACAGGCCGAATCGGTTTCGTCTTTCGTCTCTGTGGGCGAAATCGGTGAGATGGAACCGATTCTGCCTCAGTCGGAAGTGTCTTGTTCCTTGCCGTCTTTGCTCGAGAGCGAGGTTTTGGCGGTGTCGGAGATGTCGGAGTTGGTATCGTCGGTCTCGTTGTCATCGCTGGAATCCGCGTCATCGGTTTCGACGGCAGAAGATACGCTTTCCTTGGCTTCCGTATCATCGTCCTTGCTCGCGTCGTCCTGTTCGGCCGCGTCATCGAGTTCATTGACGATTTCGGAATCCAACCCATCTTCGTCGTCTTCGCTCTGGGCGTTGATGTTGGTTCGTGAAGCAGCGCGTTCCTTCTCCGCCTTTTCCTCGACTTCTTCAAGCCCCATCTCGGCGTCGTGCAAGGCTTGCTGCTCCTGCTCGAGCAGAGGAATCAGCGTCGTGGGCGCGTCCCGGTCGACATTGCCCTTCTTCGCAGCCTCACCATAGGCGTCGTCTTCTTCGGAATACTGGACGTGCCAAGAAACCTTGCGTTCCCCGGTTTCGTCCTCGTCCTCTTCCGGCTTTGCTCCGGACCGGCTTTCGCTGTCGGCACGCTCGGTGCGTTCTGAACTTTCTGAGGCCTCGTCGGCATCGGTTTCGATGCCCTCATCCTCGGCCCTGGCCTGTTTCTCGGCTTCGCTTAAAACAAGCGTGGCGGAAGAGGAAGGATTGGGCATGTTGGCATAGAGAGGCTTGGATTGCGCGACGGGCTTCTTGTCGTCGGTGCGATCGTCGTCATCTTCGGATACGTCTGAGGTGGCGGGCTTGAAATGCACCGGGCAATCCGCGGTGCTGTCGCTCAAGTTCACCAATTTGGTGACTTCGGCGGAACCGGTTTTGTCGTCGTCTTCCTCTTCTTCTTCGGCACGTCGCGCATTCCTGCGCCCCGAAGCGGAAGAGACTTTGTCGTCTTTCGGCGGAACGACCGCCGAAGCGGCGGTGGCGGCGCCTGCGGCTTTGTTGGCCACGACGGTGAGCTGATGCGCCAGATGCTCCACCTGCGCCTTGAACTGCAGGATCTTGGTATTGTCCGCGCGCCCGAGCGCTTCGATGAAATCGCCTACCTGCTCCATCTGCAGCCAAAGGTTGGCGCGAAGCAGGATGAGGTCGTCGATGCGCGAGCCCATCATCGCGCCGTAGGCGTTCATCAACGAGTTGCGATGAGATTCATCCATTTTTGCGAATATCCATGCCAAGTCGCGAGCTGGATCGTTGACCTGCACATCCTGCCAGTTGCCGACTTGTGTGATGGTGGAGTCGGTGAAGAGGAAATCGCCGTCCGCGAACCCTCCGTGGGTCAGCGTGGTGGAGAAAGACCAAAGGCCTTCGGTCTCGATGATTTTAGCCCAGCTGGAAGTGATGGCGGGCGGCACATGGCCAGCCTGCTGCAGACGTTTGATCCAGCCGGTCAGTTGGGCGCGAATCTGCCCGGTGGTGAAAGCCGGATATTTCGCCTCGGTCAAAAAATCGGTACGCTGCCGATGAATGGCGCCGATGGCCGTCCCAACGCTTGCGGCGTCCTGAATGGTCAGCAAATCAAGCTGCCGTGGCTCGCCTTCCACATGGGGGGTGACCAATACCGAATTCTTGCCGGTCGGGCTGCCGGTTCCAGCAGCGCTGAACGCCAACGCACGGTCCACGGCGAAGCCCAAACCGCTCATTTCATGGGATTTGGCGAGGACTTTCGCGGCTTTCGCACGCCCTGCGAGCAGCTTTTTGCCTTTCGGCTCGCTCGAAACGAAGACGTCGTAACGTCGTCCTGCGGTATCCTGCACCACGACATAATCGATACCGACGGCGTTGTCGGCCTTGTCGCTGCGGTTGTGTTCGCACACCCCGGCCATGGAGGTCTCCGGCATGGCGGCGGAGGCGAGGGCCGCCAGC
Organism: Bifidobacterium sp. ESL0690; assembly: GCF_029392315.1. NCBI lineage: Bacteria > Bacillati > Actinomycetota > Actinomycetes > Bifidobacteriales > Bifidobacteriaceae > Bifidobacterium > Bifidobacterium sp. ESL0690. The sequence continues at coordinate 1,888,314 of NZ_CP113939.1, read as the reverse complement.
ATAAACTTGCTTCGTAAAGTCACATGTACCAGATTAATACATCGTATGTCCTAGAGTTTGCGCGCTTTCAAGGGATTGCAAGACTATCGGGTGTGGCTGGCACAATAACAGATATGACCACCCGCGATGCCCAAGAAATGCTTGAAGGACTTGACGACGCCCAACGTGCTGCCGCCACGGCCCTCGACGGCCCGGTTCGCATCATCGCGGGAGCCGGCGCGGGCAAGACGCGCACCGTCACCCGGCGCATCGCCTACGCGTGTGCCAAAGGCGAGTGGGATGCAAGTCGCGCGCTCGCGGTGACGTTTTCGGTGAAGGCCGCCGACGAGATGAAGCAACGTCTGGCTGCGCTCGGCGTGGGCGACAAGGTCACCGCCGCCACCTTCCATTCCGCCGCATTGCACCAGTTGCGTCGCGTTTGGTACGACGTGAGCGTCGCCCCGTTCCCGCACGTCATCGAAGATGCGCAGGAGATCATGGCCCGGGCGCTTAAACGCGCCACTGGAACCGACGAATACGATGGAATCGCCAGGCGTAATCTGCTTGCCGAAATCAACTGGGCGAAGGTCTCGCTCGTTGCTCCGGAAGATTATGAGCGGGTCTGCGCGGCCGCGCATCGCCTGCCTCCAGCAGAGCTGGCCCCGCAACGTTTCACGGACGTTTACACCGCTTACGAGCAAGAGAAAACTTCGCGCGGCGAGATGGATTTCAACGATATTCTGCTTTTGTGCTGCCACGTGCTTGAGGCTTTCGACGAACAGGCCGCGCAGATCAGGCAGTCCATCGGCTGGCTCACCGTCGACGAATACCAGGATGTCTCGCCGCTGCAGCACCGCCTGATGGACCTGTGGCTCGGAGGCGATAACCGCAACGTGTGCGTGGTGGGCGACCCGGCCCAGACGATTTATTCCTTCGCGGGGGCCTCGAGCTACGACCTGCTCAATTTCGTGGGGGAGTTCGGTAAGCTTTCCGCTGACGTCAATCTCAATACCGATTACCGCTCCACCCCTCAGGTCGTTTCGATGGCCAACCGCGTGCTCGCCGCCGCGCCCGACCGAGACCAATACCTGCGTCTGGTTTCAGCAAGAAGCAAAGACGAGGGCATGCGCGTGGTGAAAACCGCATACGAAAGCGACGAAGAGGAGGCCCAAGGCGTGGCCAAGCGTATCGCTCAATTCATAGCCGAAGGTGCGAAACCTTCGCAATGTGCGGTGTTGACGCGGCTTAACGCCCAGCAGCAGGTGGTCTGCAAGGCCTTGAAAGCACAGGGGATTGCGTATCGTACGCGTCGCGATGCCAGCGGGCAGGACACGGTGCTTGAAGACAATAATGAGAGCCGCCGCGAAGCCATGGAAATTTTGGCAAGCAGGCGCGAGCCTGGCGTCATGATCTCGTCGATTCACGCGGCGAAGGGCCTGGAATTCAAGCATGTCTTCATCATCGGCTGTTCGGAAGGGCTGCTGCCGTACGGTTCTCCCGCGCCGGGGGAGGCTTTGGAAGAGGAACGCCGGCTTTTCTACGTGGCTGTCACCCGTGCCGAGGATTCGCTGCACCTTTCCTACGCGCGCAGCAAGGATGGCGCCTCCACTTTCTCCCGCACGCCGAGCCGTTTCTGGTGAATTCGAGGATTCGATGTCCTTATGGGATTTGGCGTTGATTAATGCTGCTAAGACAATAAGAAAAGCCGTTATCAACTTTCGATAAGTTGGTACCGGCCTTTTCTGTTGCCTTTATCGTTGTTTTTCAGCTTTGCGGTTTGTTGTCATCGTTGGGCTGGTTGCCGTCGGCTTGACCGGATGCGTCATTGCCGTTATCGGGTGTCTTGGAATCATCGGATTTCGACGAATCGTTGTTGCCGTCATTACCGTGCTCGCCAGCATCCTGATTGTTTTCATCGTCGTCGCCTTGGGCGTCGAGCAGCTTCTCGAGTTCGGCGTCCCAGTCGATGCCGGGCTTGGATGAAGAGGTGGCACTGCCGTCGGCGGCGAACGTGGTGATATTCGCGTCCGGATTCGTGACATTGTCGGATTCGGGGGTTTCCGTGTCGGCGATTTCAGCCTTCTGGCCGTCGATATCCGGCAGTTTCGGCAGCAGGTCGGGGTGCGACCACTTCTCGTCACGAGCCGCGTCGCCTTCTTGGGTGCCGATTTTCTCCCAGATATCAGCCGCCTCACGCATGCGCTTCGGGCGCAGTTCCATGCCGAGCAGGCTTTCGAACGTGCGTTCCGCGGGACCTCCGACAGCGCGCTCGCGGCGCACCATCTCGCGCAGCTGATCGATATGCGGAAGATGGGCCACGCCGGCTTTCCACGTCACTGCATCGACCCAGCCTTCGACCAGCGCCAGCAACGTTTCGAGGCTTTCGAGCGCCTCTTTCTGCTCCGGGGTATCCGCGATGCCGACTTTCGTCAGGTCCACGGCACCGGAAATCGAATCCGGATCCATCGAAGTCGCGTCGCGTAGCTGCTCTTCCATCGCGTCCAAATCGATATTGATACCGCGCGCATACTTGCCGATCAGCGCCTCGAAACGCGGCATGAGCCACGGCACGTGCGCGAAGAGGCGGGCGTGAGCCACTTCCTCAAGTGCCAGGAACGCCAACACCTCGGACTGGTCGATTTCCAGCGTCTTGGCATATTCGATCGAGTTCTGCGCGATCAAAGCCCCCGCCGGATTCTTTTGCAAAGCGATGCCTTGGTCGAAGCTGCCGCGCACCTCGTGCGAAAGCTGGCCGGCCGCATGCCCCAACTGCGTGGAGAAAGCCGTGTTGCCTAGAATCTTGATGAGATTGGCCGGGTCCTTCATATTGTCGGGAATCGGCACAGGAATCGGGCCTGCGAAAACTCCCGCGATTTCCCCTTCGCCGAACTCGTCGCCGAAACGTTCGGAAATGACGCTGGAGAGCGCATCGCTCATGGACTGCTCGACCGGGCTGGCGAATTTCGCCCAGGAATCGACCGTCGCATTGACCCAATCGGCGCGGGTGAAGACCTGTGGCTCGCCAGGAGCAGGATCAATCGCACTGGCCGTGTCAAGCCAAAGATTCGCCTCGCTCATCGCCTGCCGTACGGCTTCGCCTTCGGTTGCGGTGACGGTCTGTTCGCTGCCTTCGTCGTTGGCGATGGCCAGGGCCAGGGAGGTCGCCAGCTTCACGTTGACCGGACCTTCGTCGGCGCTCTGCTGCATATCGCCCATCGTGTTGAGTCCGCTGGTGGTGAACGCGTTCATCAGCGCCTTCACTTCGGCCGGCTTGGGCAGCTTGGAAGGATCCTGGCCGAGGAGCTGGTCTTTGACCGCGTCAGGCAGCGCGCTCAACTGTTGGAAGGCCATGTTGCCCTGCATCTGACCGAAGCAGTCGATCAGCCATTGGTGAATCGCGTTTTCGTCCATCGGTATCGTCCTTTATCTTGGAAGTCCTATCAAGCAATATACAGTCCGTATGTTGATTCCATATTATGGTCTTCCATGGTCTTCTCGGCGCAAACTTCCGCTACCGACGAGATTGCGGCAATGTCGGGAATATGTTGGGTGACGGGTGCTGTTTTCGTCGTTTCGTCGGGACTCTGAACAAAGGCGCTGCGTCTGGGCAAGGCAGCATACTGGTGAGTTATGGCACGCAGTAATCAGGACCAACGGCATTCGGGCGAGCAAACGCCGATATCTCCGTCAAGCGAAGGGACGGCGGATTCGTTGTCTTACAGCAGGAATGATTTCAACAGCATCATCGGATCATCCCAAACGGATAACGGTGCCGCCGGAACTGTCGGAGCCCTCGGGGCTGCCGAAAACTCAAACGATGCCGATGAAAATTCCCTACTTGACAGCAGTGCCGAAACCGAAGAGAGTGCTGTTTTCGTTCCCGGCCATTATGGAATCTGGCATCGTTTCATCTGCTATTGCTCGCGCCATTCGTTGCGATATTTCGCGGGAATTATCTGTGCGGTGCTGTGTTTCCTGGTATTGCTGCTTCCCAGCCCTTACGTTATCGAAATGCCAGGCCCCACCCAGGATGTGCTTGGCAAAGCCGACGGCAAAGAGGTCATCGCCATCACCGGCGCAGCCACGCACAAAAGTCGGGGCAAGCTGTTGCTACTCACTGTTAACGCACAAGGCATTCCCGGTGATCCGGCGCTTGGCATCAATACACTGATTGCGTGGATCGACCCCCAGCAGCAGGTCATGCCCAGCGAGGCCGTGTTCCCGGTCGGCCAGAGTACGGATGAATACAAAGAGACCGCTACCAAGCAGATGACCGGATCCCAAGATTCCGCCACGACCGCGGCGCTCGCCTTTGCCAAAAAACACAATATAGCAGGAGCGAAAACCGCCAAGGTCCAGATGCACGTCGACGACATCGGCGGCCCGTCCGCAGGCATGATGTACGCGCTGGGTGTCATCGACAAATTGACCCCGCAGGATGAGACCGGCGGCAAGACAATAGCGGGCACCGGCACCATCGATAACAAAGGCAAAGTCGGCAAAATCGGCGGCATCCAGCTTAAGATGCTCGGGGCCAAGCGTGACGGCGCCACCTACTTCCTTGCGCCAGCCAGCAATTGCGACGAGGTCGTGGGCCACGTGCCGAACGGTCTGCGCGACGTCAAGGTCTCGACGCTCGACGAAGCCTACCGCGCTTTGGTCGCCATCGGGCAGGGCAAGGCCGATAGCCTGCCGCACTGCACCGCGAATTAGCGGGCCGATACAAGCGATACAAATGTCTAGTAATGCCCGCAATGTGGATACGCCCGAACGTTGTTGCGTGCGCTGTTCCGTATCTTTGCTATATTGGAAGGGTGAATGAAACGGCATCAAAAAACGCTGAAGAGTTCGGTTTTCACGAGGGCGACATCGTGCAGGAATGGCTGTGGGATGACGACGTGAGTGAATCCACTCGAGAGAAAATCATGGATTTGACCGGTCAGGATCTGGTCGACGAGGATTATGATTCTGCTGTGGATGGCGTCATCATCTGGTGGCGCGACGGCGATGACGAAGACGCCTTGGCCGACACCATCATGGACGCACATGGAGTGATCGGCGAAGACGGTCCGCTGTGGATTCTTACCCCCAAGCCCGGTCGTCCGGGTGCTCCAGCCTCGAATACAGTGCAGTCCGCCGCCAAGACCGCCGGCATGAACGCCGCGACGCCGTTGACGGTTTCCGAGGATTGGAACGGCATCCGTCTCCGTGCCTTCGGCAAAGGCCGCTAAAGCAGCAATAGATTTTTCAGGCTGTATAAAATCCCCACCGGCATTTGAACCGGTGGGGATTTTGACTACTTGAGTTTTGGCTGCGATTTAAAGGCCCGGATACAGCGGGAAGTCCTCGGTCAGCTTGGTGACGCGGGCGTGCAGCGCGTCGACATCCGCGTCCTTGCCTTGGGCGAGAGCGGTGCCGATGATGTCAGCGACTTCTTCATACTGCGGGGCAGCGAAGCCACGGGTGGCCAGAGCCGAGGTGCCGATACGCAGACCGGAAGCCACGGAAGCCGGGCGCGGATCGAACGGAACGGTGTTGCGGTTGACGGTGATGCCGCATTGAGCCAGCAGGTTTTCGCCCTGCTGCCCGTCCATTTCGCTGTTACGCAGGTCGACCATGACCAGATGCACGTCGGTGCCTCCGGTCAGCACGGTGATGCCCTGGGCCTTGACATCGTCGGCGTTGAGGCGGTCGGCGAGAATCTTCGCGCCTTCCAGCGTGCGCTCCATACGGTGCTTGAAGGCTTCGGTGCCGGCGACCTTGAAGGCCACGGCCTTGGCGGCGATGATGTGCATCAGCGGCCCGCCCTGCTGGCCGGGGAAGACGGCGGAATTGATCTTCTTGCCGTACTCCTTCTTGGCCAGGATGAAGCCGGAACGCGGTCCGCCCAGCGTTTTGTGCGCGGTCGAGGAAACGACATCGGCGTAGGGGACAGGGCTCGGATGCAGGCCTGCGGCCACCATACCGGCGAAGTGGGCCATGTCGACCCAGAACTTCGCGCCGACCTCGTCGGCGATCTCCTTCATCGCTTTGAAATCCTCGATGCGCGGGTAGGCGCTCCAGCCGCCGATGATGAGCTGGGGATGAACCTCGAGCGCGCGCTGGCGAATGATTTCGGGATCGATGAGGAACGTGTCTGGGTTCACGCCATAGGATTCGGCGTGGTAGAACTTGCCGGAGAAGTTCATCTTGGTGCCGTGGGTCAGGTGCCCGCCATGGTCGAGCGCGAGCCCGAGCACGGTATCGCCCGGCTTGATCAGCGCCTGATAGACGGCGGCGTTGGCCTGCGCGCCCGAATGGGGCTGCACGTTGGCGAACTCAGCGCCGAAAAGCTCCTTGGCGCGGTTGCGGGCGAGCGTTTCGATGCCGTCGACGAATTCGCAGCCACCGTAGTAGCGGCGTCCGGGGTAGCCTTCCGCGTATTTGTTGGTCAGCACAGAACCTTGCGCATCGAGCACAGCGCGGGGCACAAAGTTTTCGGAAGCGATCATCTCAAGGCCGTTCTGCTGGCGCTTGAGTTCGTCATTGATAAGCGACGAGATTTCGGGGTCCGCTTGCGCGATGGGTGCATTGAACACGTCCGACGGACTCTGCACGACTGCAGGGTTGGATGTGTCGGCTTTATATGGTTCAGCCATTTCGAACTCCTTTTAATACTCGTTAATACTTGTGCTTGCCGGGAATACAGCAAGTTGCTTCCGCTTCGCCGCCCTTTATGAAAGGAATGGATTCTACGGATTGTGCAGTCTATGGATTTTGCCTCATTGCTGCACTATTTTATTATGCCAGAAAAGAGCATGAACATGCCCCGCTTGTCCTTTTTATGGACGACCGGCTATCGCAAGAATTGATAATCCGTTATATACAAGGAATACTCGTAAGCCGTTATCGATAAAACGGTGAAAAGGAAAGTGGGCAATAAGGGATTCGAACCCCTGACATCCACCGTGTAAAGGTGGCGCTCTAACCAACTGAGCTAATTGCCCGAAGACCTCATTTACTTTACCGCAACCGTTGCCCAGCGGGGTGTCGGGGAATAGCATGCCGATTCGTAGTGCGAAAAATATACAGATTTCGTTGTAATTGATATTTTATGATAAACGTCAGTCTTATATGATATTTTCGAGTAAGCTGTAATCGATTTATATCGAATACTTCGTTTCTGCCAGAATCGACGGAATCTTGTCAGGGGGAGAGGCTGGTGGCGAATAACGGCAATAGGTGGGTCGGCAAACGTTATGAGTTGCTGACGGAGATCGGGCGCGGTGGCATGTCCACCGTGTATCTCGCCCTTGATGCCACGCTGCACAAGCAGTGGGCGGTCAAGGAGATTCGCCATATCCCCGATAAAGAGCAACGTCGCTTCATCATCGACGGCCTGATCAGCGAGGCCAACCTTATCAAGACCTTCGACCATCCTGCCATACCCCGCATCGTCGATCTGATCGAGGAAAACGGCAGCCTTTATATCGTAATGGACTATATCGAAGGCGAAACGCTTTCGAAAGTGCTTGCCGACCAAGGCCCGCAGGACGAGGAAACAGTGACCTCCTGGGGCATACAACTCTGCGATGTGCTCGATTACCTGCACCAGCGCAACCCTCCCATCGTCTATCGCGATATGAAGCCTTCCAACGTCATGGTGACTCCGGAAGGAGCCGTGCGCGTCATCGACTTCGGCATCGCCTGCGAGATGCCTCCTGCCAAAGGCCCGTTGCCGCAGGGCTACGAGGCGAGGATGGGCACGCCGGGCTATGCCGCTCCCGAGCAGTACGACGAGTTCGGCCGCAGCGACGCACGGACTGACGTTTACGGCCTGGGCGCCCTGCTTTACGTCATGCTTACCGGTAAGCCCATCAAAGGCGAGCCTTATGACGCGGCGCCACTGCGGCAGGTGCTCCCCAACGCGTCGGCGGGCCTGGAGCGTGTGTTGAGCAAAGCCATGCAGCGCGATCCGGAGCAGCGATATCAGGATTGTGCGCAATTCGCCTACGACCTCGAGCACTATTCGGACAGGGATGCGAAGCGGCGCAAGACCATGCAACTGAAGTGGCGGACGTTCTGTGTGCTGTGCGTGGCGAGCGTGGTCGCTTTGGTGGGTGGAGGCGCCACATTGGCGGCCGGTGCGGTCAATGCGAATTCGAACTATGACCTGAAAATGAACCTGGCCGCGCAGTCCAGCGATGACAATGCCGCGGAAGCCTACTACGTAACGGCCGCGAACATCAGGCCGAGTTCCATCGATCCTTACGAAGGGATGATCAAGAGGTACGAATCCGACGGGGTGTTCAGCGCCTCCGAGGAACAGCAGTTGCAGCAGTCGCTTGATGACCATTCCGCGGTCCTGCAGAAGCAGGGTGGCAATTGGGGCCGTCTTTGCTTCGATGTGGGCAAGCTTTATTGGTATTACTATTCCGTCGATCCCTCCAAGAGCCCCGAAGTGGGCGGCGACACCATCGCGCAATCGCAATATCTGCGTATCACCGCCGCGTCGCATTGGATGAATGAGGCCAGCAGAACGAGTTTCAAGGATCAGAAGCTGGCCAAACTCTATGCCACCATCGCCGATTTCAACACCACGATAGTCCCCCTGATCAACGAAGGCTCCGACGCCGGAAAGTATGCGCCGTATTTCAAGAGCATGAACACGCTCATGCACATGATGCAGTCCAGCAACAACGACGTGATGAAGCTTTCGACGGTCAATACCGTGCTTGAAGCGCTGCGCACCTATTCCCGTAAGTTCCGTGCCGACGGCGTCACCCAGGAGCAGTTGAACAAGGCGATTGACGCCGCGCAGAACCTTTCGCAAAGCGTCGATCCCACCACGACCAAGCTGCGGCAGACGAAAGATCAGGCGACCAGCTCCATCGCACCCGCGCGACAGGCGGTGGCCGAAGCCTTTGTGGACATCGCAGGAACCAATGGTGCAGGCAGTGCCGCCAATACTGGCGGAAAGGAGACCAGACTATGAGTTCGGGATTCAAGATTACCGCCGTCGTGCTGTTCTCACTGGCCGTGGTCTGCGCCATTGTGACCGTCATTCTGTATTTCGCTTGGAACGTCAGAGGGATTCGCGACACGTTGACGGGTAAGACGGCTGAGCTGCGCATCGCCGAGTTGCGTCGCGAAAGCGGGCGTTGGAAGACGGATGTAAGGCGTTCTGAGGCACCGGAAGGCGGTACGCCTTGGCGAGCCAGCCAGATACACGGCGTATCCGATTCATTGGATTCTTCCGATTTGCAACCGTTGGGTAGCGGCCAGCCCTCCGTTGGGGATTCTGCCTCCGCTGCGTTGGTGGATGACGAAAACGTGGGCACCACGATGTTGGATCAAAGCCAGCGCTCGCAAACCGGTAACGGTGGAGCCGATGGCGATGAACAGCTTTCGACCACCTTGTTGAATCAGGTTCGTCAGGCTGGCGTTGGCGACGACGAAGGCGCGACAACGCTGCTGAAGGGTTCGAAGCACGTGGGGAAGCACATTGCACCCAGCGCGGCGGCTGACGGCGAGGGGCTTGAAACGACATTGCTTGGTGGCACTTCCACCCGCTCGGCAGATGCCGGCGAGGAGTGGGTTCCGACCACGTTGCTTCCTGAACGCAAGCCGGAAGGCGGTGGTCGACGATGACGCTCGATGGCGGGGCGGCGCTTTCGCTGGGTTGCGTTGGCGGCTGACTGTCGTGTTTTTAATTTTTGTAATTGTTGGTTTCGGTTGGGTCTGAGAGGTTTGGGGCTTGGCTGGTTGATTGAAAGGAAAAGAAGATGAGGTTTACGAAGAACGGTCTGCGTGGGTCGTTGGCGGCCTGCGTCGCGGGTGTCGCGGCTGTGGCGATGTTGGTGCCGGGTTCGGCGAATGCCGTGGAGACGAGGGGGAGTTGTTCGGTGGGCACGAGCACCATCGCCCAGTGCTTCCCAGATACGAGGCTGGCCGCTGATGTGGCAGTCAAGGGCGGTGTCGCGGTCGGCGACGTGTTTACCCAGCACATCGCCGACACAGTGCTTGAAGTAGACGGCAATTTTAATTCGTTACAGGGAGTTCAGCACCTCACCAATCTGGCCACGATTCATTCTCAGTACAGTGGCGTTTCTGATTTGTCTCCTTTGTCGGGGCTCAGGCATTTGACGAAGATAACCCTTGAACATTCCAGTGTTTCTGATTTGTCTCCATTGGCCGGCTTGACGCAATTGGTTAGGCTGGATTTTACCTATGGTCACATCTCTGATCTTTCCCCGATTAGAGGGCTTACCAATCTGGAGGTGCTGAATGTGGATCGTAATAATATCACTGATATCACTCCACTGTCCGGTTTAACGAGACTTCGACACATCGAAGCATGGGATAATCATATCCGTGATCTTCGGCCCGTAAAGGCGGTTGCGCCATATCTTAGTTGGACAGACCCCGATACTGGTGGCGGTGAGAATCCCTTTGCCGGGCAGTTTGAAGAATCCACTCCTTCGGCGACGTGGCTTCAGGCTCCCATGGGGCTTAATGGTGAATACATCGAACCTTATCAAATTACTCCTAGTTCCGGTACATACAATCCGACTACCGGTGTGGTGAGCTGGTCTGGACTTAACGAAGGTGATGAAATCAGCATCGATGTTGATTATCATTTCCCCAATGAGCCAGATCCGATTGCTAGTTACACCTATTCGGCAGTAGGGACTTATTCCACTTCCGGTCCTGCGGCCCCGCAGGCTCCTGCACATGCACAACAGCCAGGTTCTGGTCCTGCTCCTGTGAATCGGCAGAAGGCACAGACTGCGGCAACGAAGGCTTCTGGTGCTCTGCCTGAGACGGGCATATCGGTGCTCGGCATTGCCGGTGTGACAACGTTGATGCTGCTGCTCGGTGCAGGCCTATTCATGGCACGTCGCCATGCCTGAACGCTAATCCCATTGACAATCCGATGGTGGGTTATCTGTTAAAAAAGATGTTTTTTGTTTTGTGTTTTGTTGGTTTCGGTTGGGTCTGAGTGGTTTGGGGCTTGGCTGGTTGATTGAAAGGAAAAGAAGATGAGGTTTACTAAGAAAGGCGTGCGTGGGTCGTTGGCGGCTTGCGTCGCGGGTGTTGCCGCTGTGGCGATGTTGGTGCCGGGTTCGGCGAATGCCGTGGAGACGAGGGGGAGTTGTTCGGTGGGCACGAGCACCATCGCCCAGTGCTTCCCGGACACGACTTTGGCCGCTGATGTGGCGACTAAAGGTGGTGTCGCGGTCGGCGACGTGTTTACCCAGCATATCGCTGACAGTGTCGTTTCATTGCGAAACCATTATGTTTCGTTGCAAGGGGTCCAATATCTCACTAATCTGGAATATCTGAAGACCTCCAATACTACGTTGAGCGATCTTTCTCCGTTGGCGGGCTTGATCAAGTTGACTCATCTGAACGTGGCGTATTCGTCTGTTTCGGACATTTCCTCGTTAAGGGGGTTGACGAATCTCACGGATCTCGTTCTTGAGCGCGATGAGATTGTCGACATTTCTGCCATTTCCGGGTTGACGAAGTTGACGACTCTGATGCTTGATGGGAACCATATCGCTGATCTTCGGCCGATGAAGCCGCTTCTGGCCTTGCCTAATTTGCAGGATGAGAATGTCGTTGATCAAACGCCGGCTACGGATCCTCAGCCGGCTGCGACATGGCTGCAAACTCCGAGGGGCTTGGATGGGGAATATATTCGGCCGACGACCATCACCCCGAGTTCCGGGGTCTTCGATCCTGTGACGGGTGTGGTCAGTTGGACCGGCCTGAATGAGGGAGATTCGATAAGTTTTGTTGCTGATTATCATTTCCCTAACCAAGCACCCAATATTTATAACTATGATTATACCAGTTTTACGATGTATTCCACTTCAGGCCCTGCCGTTCCACAGGATCCCTCATCTGTGCAGCAGCCGGGTCCCGGTCCTGCTCCTGTGAATCCGCAGAAGAAGCAGCAGCAGGCTGCGACGGCGAAGGCTTCCGGGGCTCTGCCTGAGACGGGCACGCCGGTGATTGGTGTCGCGGGTGTGGCGGCGTTGACGCTGCTGCTTGGCGCGGGCCTATTCATGGCACGTCGCCATGCCTGAACGCTAATCCCTTTAGCGGATAGGTTTCTGTGGTTTGAGGCATTTTCAGTTTTATAGATGAATGATATGAGGAATTAGGATGAGAAACAAGCATTTTCATGGTATCCGTACAGCGGTTTGTGCGGTTGCGTTGTGTGCCGTGTTCGGATGCGGTGCTGCCGTTGCAGCGTCAGCTGCCGGGAATTCTCCGAGTTCTCAGCCTAATTCCTCACAAACTAATCTATCGTCAGGTTCACAAACTAATCCATCGTCAGGCTCACAGACCAATCCGTCAACAGGCTCGCAGCCTCAACCTTCTACGCCATCGGGTCCCAGTGCTCCTCCTGCTACGCCACAGCCTTCCAATATTCCCGATAGTGAGATTGCCGTGGCTCCTTATGCAAGAACCCCACAAAATATTCTGGCCTCTCATATCAAGATTACTTATGGCAATTTAGAAACATCTCCGGATGCGTATTGCTCGGGGAACTGGTGGAGTAGTGACGCAAATAGCCAGGATCCACAAAACGCCCCATTACGTATTTGGGCGAATAAAAAGTATCCTAAAATAACAGTAACTGTGGATTCTGCTTTTGCTGCCCAAGGATACCAAGTCTCTAAGGTTTCTCCTGTAGAGGGAGCAATTTCCTTCCCTGGCAACCCGAACTTAAACACCGTGACTGTCAAGCCAACTCCTTCGGATAAACCGATGTATGTTTATGTGAAAATTGGTTCAGACTTTACTGAAATTCCTGGAACAGGGAGTCCGGTGACATTTGTAAAAGGACAATTCGTAAAACTTCCGATTTATGCAGATACTCAAGCTCCTGACTTTACTGTTTCTCCTGATGAAATACATTATGCTGATGATCTTAACCCAGAAGGGATAGTGCCCTTACAAGGCTCATCAAAAGATTCCAGTGGCATCGGAATCACGATTCAGGTCAGGGCTTCAGATTCGCAGCAAAAAATACAATCAACTTCGGGTCAGCCGGATACCTTTGCCCCGGCTTCGGGTCTTGCCGGACAGAAGATAAACATACAATATCCATCTTATAAGGGCAGTTTAACGGATATTCATACTGAAACTTGTGCTATCAAACCTAATTCTCAATGTGTCCAGTTCACAATAAATCTGGACACATTGGTGCAACTCAAATATATACAAAGTAATCAGTACGGTCAAAGTATTTCTGTGGATCTGAGCAAGCTTGTTTTTTCAGTATCTGATAGGGCGGGCAATGAATCGACTCCCTCTTCTCTCGCCGATATGCCTGCATTTAAGCAAAATGGCATAAAAAAATGGAACATATACAATACGCCGAATAGTAATGATTTGCCTAATAATATTTCCGAAGTAATCACACCTTTGGATGACTCGAATAATATTCCTGACAATCCCGAAACAGCTCCTTGCTCAATATATGATGATAACCAAGGCGTTTGCACGCAAAAGACAGGAACAGCGCATTCTGTCTTGCTGACTGCACAGTTCAAGCCGGGCTTTCAAACACTGATTTATCAAATAAGGAATTTCGATCCGAGACTTACTTATACGTATACCGATACTACTTCTGTCCCTCAGAAAACAATCACATCAGATCCGATTGATATTTGCCCAGTTTCCGGAAATGATAGGATTTGCAAAAATCTAACTGGAATTGAAAAAGAATATTCCATGATGCTTCTCCACGAAGGTGGGTACACAAAAGTGCAATTCACCCTTTCCTATAGGAAATCTGCTAATTTACAAGGGCAAAACACCGATGATGAAAATGCTTCACGTGAGCGTTGGCCTATTCCTGAAGCGAATATTCTTGTAGATGGCACGGGTCCAAAAGTGACGGGTACGAAACTGGATTCTTCTCCTGCCGCTACCGACGATAATTCGTTCAGTCAGAAGCTATCCGGTAACAAGTCGATACCGGTTCTGGCGACTATTGTGCAAAAGCCGATGGCATACAGCATAAGGATGCAGGATATATTGCCAAAGGATATTTCCTCGGACAACATATCTGTTATGAACGAGAAATGGACGTCCCAAGTCAAGCTCACCCATAAATCCGACTCCGACAAGAGCAAAGAGTCTTGGATTGAGTATCGGAAGTATGATACATATGCGGAAGTCCTCGATGCGGCGAAGCGGGAAGGAAACAGCCCGGAACCGGCTTGCGTGGCGGATAATGGATGTCACTTGACGCATATTGATCTGACCGAAGACAAGTTTGACACTAGCAGCGGCTGGCTGAACGATGAAAATGCGTTGAAATTTAATGAGGATGGTGCATACCTGCTTTCCGACGTCGTTGTGCATGCCGCCGATAACGCCGGCAATGTGAGCGAGAAAAAGCTCAGTCAGCTCACTGATGGTGGCAACGAGATAATCGTAATAGACGGGCAAAATGAGACCGACAAGAAGGTGACTCTTCAAGTCTGCGACGTGGTGAAAGGCAAGCAGGAAGGTTGTACAGAAGCTAATACCTGGCACAGAAATTCCGCAGCGCTCAAAGTCACAGTCAATGACAAATGGTTCCCGGTCGCTTCCAGATTGGCGACCAACAGAAGCATGCTTGCTCCTCAGCTAGGCAATCCGGGTGAAGTCTCTTTGGGTGAATTCGCGGCTGGCCAAGGCAATAACTGGATTATGAATGTGCAATTGCCGACCAACGGCAGCGGAGATGGCGCGGGCAAAACCGTGGAAGGCCGATACGTCTTCGATCTGACATACCGAACCATTGGAGGAGTGCCAATTCAGAGTCCAACCCTTAAATTCGGTGTGGACTACACGCCTCCGAAGATCACCAAGGTGAATTTCGCGTTGGTTAATCCTTCGCAATGGAACTGGGTATTTGCGCCTGAGCCGGAAACCGTCGACATATCCACTTCCGATGACGTTTCGGGCGTCTGCAATGTCAATGACGACCAGTGCCAGGATGCCGGCCCCACATTCCATGGAGTCTTTTCCGAGCACGGAACCAACAATCCTCCCAGCAAGGTCGATAGTCGAGATGCCGGCAACCATACCACAGAGGTATCGGTGAATTTCGGTGACGATTCCGAGCGGTTGACGCTCAAAGGTTCAACGCTGCGTATCAGCGACAGGGCCGGCAACGTCAGCTCGCTGGACTTGGGAGACACGGTGATGCCTTCCGGCTATGTCCCCGAAAAAGACAAGCCCAAGCTGCTTTCCAACCTGCCCAAGGGCACCACGGGTATCGCCATCGATACCAAGGCGCCGACAATCGGTGTGGTCTATGACAACAACGACGTGCGTAATGGAAAGTATTACAAAGCCAAGCGCACGGCCACGGTGACCATCAACGAATCGAACTTCGACTTCATCAAGGGCAACGACAAATACCGCGATATCGTCGTCACCCGGGCCGATGGCTCGAAGTCGACGGTTGACGCCGACAAATTCGACAACCCGAGCAAGGACGGTTCGACGTGGGTGGCGCAGGTGCCCTGCGACCATGACGCCGACTGGACCTTCGACGTCTCGCTGACCGACCCGGCAGGTCATGTCGCAGCTCCGTACCATTCGGAATTCACCATCGACACGCAAAAGCCGATACTCGAGATGAAATTCGACAACAACTCCTCCGAGAACGGCAATTACTACAAGGCCACGCGCACCGCAAGCATCAAGCAGACGGAACGCAACTTCAGCCCTGCCGACACCGCGGTGACCGTGAGCGCGAAGGACGCCAACGGCACGGCTGTGACTCCGCCGGCTGCGGCGCCTTGGTCGGCACCCAGCAAGGACTACGAGCGCACCACCTCGGTTGCCTTCACCGGCGAGCTGCACTACTCGATCAAGGTGACGGCCACCGACTTGGCGGGCAACACCGCCGAGGCTGTCGAAGAACCCGAATTCATCATCGATATGACCAAGCCGAAACTGGCGATCAGCCAGGTCACCGACAAAACCGCCTACGCGGGCAAGGTGACTCCGCAGATCGATTTCAGCGACACCAATTTCGATCCGATGTTCGCCGACTACAAGCTGACGCGCACCAGAAACCCCGACCCGAGCAAGAAAGACCAGAACGCCAAGCGCGGCAAGTCGAACGCCAACGACGTCTACTTGCAAAGCAAGGAACAGGACAGCAGCACTTCGAAGTCCGTGGCCCTGCCGGACGTGGAGCACACCGTCGACAACGACGACGTCTACACGCTCGACGCGAAGGTGAAGGACAAGGCCGGCAACGAGAGCGAGCAGAAAGTGGTGTTCAGCTTGAACCGCTTCGGCTCCAACTACATCCTCGACGGGGCCACACAGAACATCTTGGGGCGTTACATCAAGGTTCCGCAGGAAGTCCACGTCACCGAGATCAACGTCAGCGGCCTCAACTTCGACAAATCGCATACGGAACTGGTGCACAACCAATCCGTCAAATCGATTTCGTCGGCGAAGGACTACCACCTGGTCAGCGACAGAACCAGCGGCTGGCAGGAAGACACCTACGATTTTCCCGCGAGCCTATTCAACGCCGACGGCTATTACCGGCTTCGTCTGACTTCCGTCGACGCTGCGGGCAACCTCTCGCAGAACACGATGAACAAGAAGAACGAGGCTCGCAACGGCGATGCCCAGATCAACTTCGCCGTGGACCAGGACATGCCCAGCGCTTCGGTGGACGAGCTCAAAAACAACTCCGTGGTTTATGCGCCTTCTCGCGCCCTTGTGGTCGATGCCAAGGATGACGTGGCGCTCAAGTCGGCCGAACTCAAGGTCGACGGGCGAACCGTGGGGCATTGGGAAGGCAAGCGGACGCTCTCTCCGATGAGCTACCGCCTCGAGGCCGACCAGCACGAGCACTCCGTGGAGGTCATCTCCACCGATATGGCGGGCAACCGCACCAAGACCGAGTATTCCGGCATTGTGGTGGCTACGAGTTGGTGGGCCTACATGATGGCGCGCGGGCTGCTGCTGCCGCTGATCTTCGGAGGCATCATCGTGGTGGCACTGGTGGCTATCGGCGCGGTCGCTGCGGTGCGTCGCAGCAAGTCCGTCGCCTATAGGAGGAACGTCTTCAGGCACTCCAAGTCGAAATAGACCGTGAGGGGTTCTTCGCCGGCTGCCGCTGTGGCAGTGCTTCCGCTTTGGAATTGATACACCGCTAGACCACTACTTAGCCATTGCGATTGCCGGTGGGTGCGGTGGGCTTGACGACAGGCGATAGGCAGCGGCCGGCGAGGAATAACAATTAAAGATTTTGCGTCGAAATCCGGCGCAAGCTTCTCCGGGCTAACCGGAGGAGACAAGGAAAGGAAATGAAAATGGCAGGACAGATTCGAATTACGCCGGATCAGATGCGTAGCCGTGCAGGTGAGTATGACCAGCAGGCCAGTGCTGTCGGCGATGTGATCAGCAGAATGGACACTCTGCTCAATGAACTCCAGGAAGAATGGGAAGGCGCTTCGAGCCAGGCCTATGCTTCGCGTTTCGCCGAGCTTCGTCCTAGCTTTACCCAGGCTCAGCAACTGATCAACGATATCGCCACCAGCCTGCGAAACACCGCGCAGTCCCTGGAAGAGACGGATCAGAATATCGCTTCTCAGTTCCGCGGCTGACATGGTTTGCCGTATCTGGTGAGGGAACGGCTGCGGGTAGCTGTTTCCTCACCAGATTACGCGGTGTTCTATTGGTTCATATCCGCCGTCGGTAGTGGCGGAACAGGGCGACCAAGCCAATCTTGTCATGGTTTTTCGGGAGGTAGCTATGCCCAGCAATGCGTATGTAGTGACATTGATCGATGCCCGGCAGCTTGAAAACTTTGCCGTCGAAAGCGGATCGTTCGGTGTCTGTCATATAGGCTTCAGCCGGCAGGGCTTGAACACTCCAAGCGCCACTGTGCGCACCGATAAAAACGGGATGACGCTGACTGCGGATTCCGGTTGCCGCCTGTTCGGCGATGACGGCAAGGCCGTTGAACGTTACGATGTAATGCGTAACCCACAAGGCTGTGTGGTTACGTTGCGGCAGATTGCCCATGATACCGTCGCATTGCTTTTCATCCACCCGTTATCACCAGGTGCCAAGAAATTTCATAAAGTCGCATTTGCGCAGCCTGCCGATATGCCGATCGGGCGCGGGGCGGACAATGCGCTCGTCTATCCGATTTCTTTTGTTTCGGAGCATCACGCCACACTGCGTTATAGGGATGACGGCTTTTCCATTGTCGACAACGGGAGCGTGAACGGTACTTTCGTCAACGGCGAAAGATTGGCCGCAGGGCAGGCAATGAGCCTGAATCCCGGCGATTTGGTGCAGATCATGGATCTGGTGTTCACCGTCGGTCTGCGTTTTATCTCGCTCAATGCCCCTGAGGGCGTGCTCCTCAGGACTTCGCGCAATTGGCACGAGGTTTCGCACGAGAACATCGCGGCCTCCTCTCCCAAGCCGGATGATGATGTGGAAGAGCCGGAACCCTTCTATCCCGCTCCCAGACTCATGCATACCGTGCATGTCAAGACCTTCCATGTCGACGAACCGCCGCAATCGCCGAAGCAGAAGGACCAGCCGGCGCTGATGCAGCTGGGGCCTTCGTTCCTGATGGGCATCGGCTCGGTGTTCATGGCCATTTCGGCGATGTCCAATATCTCGCACGGCGGCAATATCATGACCGCGTTGCCTTCCTTGGCAATGGCTGTGGCCATGATCGGTGGAACCGTAATCTGGCCGATGATCAGCAAGCGGTATACCAAGAAAGTGGAAGGCCGGGAGGAACGTCGTCGTCAAAACAAATACACCGATTATCTCAATTCGATAACCGCCAAGCTGTTGCAGGAGCGCGACCGGCAAATCGCGATCTTGAATGAAAACCGGCCTCCGCTGGCGCAGGTGCTGCAACGGGCCTACGACCTTTCGCCGCATCTGATGGACCGCAATGCCACACATGATGACTTCCTGCAGTTGCGGGTGGGGATGGGCCAGCAACACGTGCAGGCCAAGATCGAGGCCCCGCACCGCGGATTCAGCATGGATGATGACGCCCTGCTCGATCAGGCGGAGGCGCTCGCCGACAAGCCGACGATGATGGAAGCTCCCGTGGCCGTCGATTTGGCGGCGACAAAGACTTTGGGCCTGGTGGGGTCGCGCCCGCTCACTTGGGATTTCGTCAGAGGGCTTTTGACTCAGGTCTGCGGGTTCTACAGCTATAACGAGGTGAAGATAGCCGCTATCGTCAATCCCCAGGAAGAGCGTGAATGGGGATTCCTCAAAGACGCCCCTCACGCACGCAGCAACGACGGGAAAGTGCGGTATCTCGCAGGGGATTCCACCGAATTGTTGGCATTGGACACGATGCTGGGCAAGGTTTTGGCGGACCGCGCGGATGATCATGAAGCCTCTGCACGCACGTGCATGCCGTTCTATGTGGTGCTTTGCGCCAACAAGGATTTGACCTCGGGCTCCTCTAGTGTCGCGAAGCTTTCCCAAGTCGGAAAGAACAAAGGTTTTTGTGTCATATTCCTGGCCGATGAACTCAAGGATTTGCCGAGGGAATGCTCGCAAGTCATCGAACTTGCCAAACCCGACGATGCTCAATTGGCGCGTGGGGATTACGCGTTGGGTACTCCGGGTGTGCTTGCCGGGGTTTCAAGAATGTTCGACCGGAGCGACGTCGGGGGCACGGAACGCGATTTTCGCCCCGATATCCTGTTGTCTGAAAGCCGGGCGCAGGCGTTTGTTTTGGCGCTTTCGCGCGCGCATCTTGGCGCGTCTCAGGCTGAGGGGTCGATGCCCGAGTCGTTGGGCTTCATGGAGATGTTCAAGGCGGGCAGCGTGTTGCAGCTCAACGTGGCCGACCGTTGGAAGAAACATGATTCGTCACGTTCGCTGGCGGCTCCGGTGGGAGTGGGGGCCAAGGGCGAGCTGGTCGATCTCGACCTGCACGAGGACGCGCATGGCCCGCACGGTCTGATTGCCGGCACCACCGGTTCCGGAAAGTCCGAGTTCATCATTACGTGGATTCTTTCGATGTGCGTGAATTTCTCGCCGGACGAGGCCGCGTTCGTGCTCATTGATTACAAGGGCGGCGGTCTGGCCGGCGCGTTCGACAACGACCGGTATCGTCTGCCTCACCTAGCTGGCACGATCACCAACCTCGACGGGGCCGCGGTGACGCGAAGCATGGTCTCGATCCAGAGCGAGCTGAAACGTCGCCAGGCATTGTTCAACAAGGCCTGCGATATCACCGGCGAAGCGACGATGGATATCGGCAAGTACATCTCGTATTGGCGTCAAGGGGTATTGAAGGAACCCTGCCCGCATCTGTTTGTAGTGGCGGATGAGTTCGCGGAGTTGAAGCAGCAGGAGCCGGCGTTCATGGATGAGCTGGTTTCGGCGGCGCGTATCGGGCGCTCGTTGGGGCTGCACCTGGTGCTGGCGACGCAGAAGCCGACGGGTGTGGTCTCCGACCAGATCGCGAGCAACGCGCGGTTCCGTGTGTCGTTGAAGGTGGCGGATGCGGGAGACAGCCGCGAGATGATTCGTCGTCCCGACGCGGCCGAGCTCGACCGGCCTGGCGAATTCTATCTTTTGGTCGGCTACGACGAGCTGTTCGTGGGCGGGCAGGCGGCGTACGCGGGCGGCTCGTATGTGGAACGCGAGGTGTACGAACCCAAGCGTGACGTGTCGGTGGAGCTGGTCGGTCTGGCCGGCGAACCGTTGGCGCGGCTTCGTCCGGCGTCGGGCGGGACTTCGGGCTCGAAGGTCTCGGAACTCAACGCGGTGTTGGCGCAGGTGTGCGAGGTGGCGGGGGCGTCGGGGCTTTCGGCGCATGCCTTGTGGCTCGACCCGCTGCCGTCTCGTGTGGTCATCGACGGGCTACGGGAGAAATATACGAATGACTGGCCCGGGGATTCGGATCTGGTGCTGGTCGGCGGCGAGCTGGACGATCCGGAGCAGCAGCGACAGGCGTTGATGACGTTGGACCTCGGGCACGACGGCAACCTGTGCGTCTATGGAGATGTGTCCACCGACCCGGAGGGATGGCTGGCTGCGATGCTCACCGAGCTTGCCGGCCGGATGGACCCTGCGCATCTTCGTTTCTATGTGCTTGATTTCGGTGCGGGCGTGTTCTCGGCGTTCGCACACGACCCGCATTGCGGAGGGGTGGTGCTTTCCGGAGACGTCGAGCGGGTGGAGAGCCTGTTCCGCCTGCTGGAGCGCGAGATTGAGCGTCGTCGTGACCTGTTCGCCCCATATGGCGGTTCCATTGGTGGATACAACGACCATGTCGACGCCGGAGCCGTGGAACCGGAGCTTCTGGTGCTGCTGGTAGGTGTGCCGGCGTTCTACGAAGCATTCCCGGACATGGAGGATCGTCTGAATTCGATGACGCGCGACTGCGTGCGTTACGGAGTGCGTTTCATCGTCACGGCAGCCACCGCCAACGGTCTGCGTATGCGTCTGAGGGCGAATATGGGGGCGAGCGTGGTCACCGCGTTCAATGACGAGAACGATTACGGTACGGTGCTGGGCAGCGGGGCGCGCAAAATGGTGCCGCCGCATGCTTTGCGTCGCGGGCTGGTCGCCTCGGGCAAGAAGGTCTACGAGTTCCAAGGGGCGTCGTTGTGTGACGACCCGTCGGGTGAAGGTGATGTCATACGCAGTTTCGCGGATTGGGACGCGGGCCAGTGGCATGGACAGTCGGCACCGGCGATTCCTGTGCTGCCGAAGGTCGTCACGCCGACAATGTTCGCCGGGCTTTCCTTGGGACGTTCTTGCGTGCCTGCCGGTATTTCCGTCGAGGGCATCGAACCAGTCTGCTTCGATGCGCAGCGTACGCCGGTGATGCTGGTGGCCAGCAACGATGCGGACCAAATCGGTTCCTACTTCCGCGGTCTGGCGCGTGCGCTCTCCGACGCGGGAGTGCGTACCGTGACGTTGGACATCGACGGGATCGTTCCGGAAGGTTGCGGCGATGTGCGTTCGAAGGATACCGGGGTGCTCGACGCCCTGCATGCCGTCGAGCAGGGCGGCTTCGATTTGGTGCTCGTTCCTTCGGTGATGACGCTGGTCTCCGGTCTGTCGCCGGATACCGGGGCCCTGTTCACCCGTCTCGTCTCCTCGGACGAGATCAGGAGGCATACCGGTTTCGTGGTCGGCACCGAAGCGTGGAGAGCCAAAGGTGTTTACGAGGCGTGGTTCACCGCCATGACCGCCTACAAGGACGGCTTGTGGCTGGGGGCCGGATTCAACGCCGGCCAGACGCTGGTCAACACATACGGCGTGCCGCTGTCCGCTTTGAAGGGGGTCGGCGCCAAGGACGCGGTATTTGCCTCTCGCGGCAGCGTGATGAAAGTGAGGCCTTTGCAATATGAAGGGAATAAAGACGAATCTGAAAAGGAGGAGAAACAATGAGTGGTAAGGAAATCAAATCGAACGAGGCCGCTTGGCAGCAGGTTTCGAACAACTTCAAGCAGATGAGCGACGACATTGTGGCTTCTGCGCGCTATATCAAAGATGCGTCACAGGCCTTGGAATCGTGGCAGAGTGAATCCGGAGATATGGCACGGCAGATGTGTCAGCAGGCGCGAACTCTGGTGGATGTTCTGGCTCAAGGATTTGCAAGTTTTTCGTTACAATCGACGTCTGCGTCCGACGCTTTCATCGCGGCCGACAATGCGGCTGCCAGCAGCAACACGGGAGAGGTAAAATGCTGAATGTAAATACCGATGATGTCCTCGATGCCAAGAATGCCATGGACAGTTTGCATGACACCATTGCCTCGGTTGCCCAAAAATACAATACTGTAGATGTCTCCAGCCTCAATGCCGGAATGGCTTCAAGCTCGGCGGATGTGATGGCGAGGGGATGGTTTACTAGTGCTGATGCTCTTGCCATCGGTCTTAAGCAGTATTCGGTTAACTTGAGTCTTGCACACTTGGATTTGACTACTGATATCTCATTCAAAAGAGCTGCGGTGGCAGGGCTGCTGGGTGGTGGTTCTGTGGCCAATCCAGTCAATATTTTCTATGATGATGAGGCAAAGGTCGATCAGACTTCCACTAGTTTGGATCGAGCGTTCGCCTCCTTCATATTGGCGGTTGAGGCTGCTAAAGGCTTTGCCTTGATGTTGGACAACGGCGGAGGTGAAAAGGAAAATATTCTTGCCGCGTTGTTCCTGTTGTCAGGCAGACTGGTGGAAGAACAGATCCAGGTCAATTCCGCAAAGGAAGCGTGGGACAATTATGGGCAGGCGGTGCAGGATTTCGATGACAAGTATAAGGAGGAGTTCAGCCACTCGATAGTCGGTAATATTCCGAACTTGACGAAGACGCTTCCATCTCAAATTAAGGATAAGGTGTCGAAATTCCTCTCGGATTTCGTCGAGTATACCAAGGATCCGAGCAAAATTAAAGATCTCCGGAACCCCGAAAAAATGCTCGAAAACTTTAAGGATGAATTCAAGGATTTCCTGCCATATGAGACGTATTTTAAGAAATATGACGTTGGTGTTAAAGGGCATGAGTCTGGGGGACGCAAGATATGCAACGACTTCGATGAAATCGTCAAAGACTTAGATCATGGAGACGAATTTGGTGCGCTGGGTAAGGGCATGAAATTCGCAAACAAAGGCCTCGGCGTCGCAGGCAAGGCCATGGACCTGTACGATGTGGCGTCCAAGGGTGTTGGTGCATTTTTGGGTACCAATGGCTCCATCGGCGACAGGCTGGGTGCCGGTTTCAAGGCGTCTGGTAAAGAAGGCGTCAAGGTTGGTGTATCGACCGCAATAACAGCAGTAGCCACGATAGGGGTAGGCGTAGCTCTTGGAGGTTTGACCGGTCCGTTTGCCCCACTGGTAGTTGCTGGTGTCCAAGTCGGTGCCAGTGTGCTTATCAGTGGTAAAGCCGATGAATTTGGAGGTAAAGTCAGTGAACGTTTATTCGGACGGTAAGTATATGCACAGGCAGACTTCACCCGTTCAAGTTTCTTCATCTGATAGTAGCGTGCCAGAAGTGTTTTCGATTCCGAGTCGTGAAGAGGATCTGTCCGTTGGACGTTCTGCCGATGCTTGGTCGTTTGATTTCACGTTGACTGGGCCGATGTGGTGTCGGTTCGCGCAGGCGTCGAACGCGTATGGCAGGGGAATACGCCTCATCGGTGTACTCTTGGCCTTTGTTGGTTTTGGCTTTATGGCTCTTGGGTTCATTATTGGCATTAAATACGATTTGGGCATGTTTCTTCTTTTGGCGGCTATCGGTGCGGTTGGCTTGTTGGCGTGTACGCGGTCGTATTCGTGTTGGCTGCTGATGCATACGGTGTTGTGGTCGGCGTGTGACTGGTTCGATGTGCCGGCGTTGAATACGTGGCAGGCGAAGGAGACGGTCTCGGCGTGGCGTGAGCACCGGTTCGACGCGCGCTGGCTGACGCCGTGCCGCCTGTGGGTGGACGCGAACGGGGTGGTGCTGCTGCGCCGGGTGCGGGGCGAGGAGCATGAGGTGCGTGTCCCGTGGTCGCAGCTGGGATGTGTGCGGCTGACGGAGGAGGCGGTGGTGTTGTCGCCTTCGGCGAGTGGCCTGTCGGGTGTGGATATCATTCCGGCGGTTGCGGATGTGAAGTTCGCGGATTTGTCCGGTTGTGTGCTGGTGGACCGGCGTGTGATGCCGGATGTGGATGGGTTCGTGGTCTGGTGCCGGGAGCGTATCGCGGCGGCGTCGCCGCGGTTGCGTGGCCCGCGTCGTTGGTGGCGTGGGTTGTGTTCGTGGCTGTATGCGGACGGGAAGTATCTGGACGGCCCCCCGGCATGGGCGGCGAACAAATGAACGAGACGCGGCACGTGGTTGTTGACGGTGGCGTTAGTGGAAGGAGTCGGTGATGGCTGATGGTTTGGCCGGAAGTTTCCGTCCCGAGTGGACGTCGGGATCGATAGGTTCAATAGCGTTCAATCCGGAGCAGTTGTATATGTTGATTGGTGGCCCGGATTATCTGCGTTTCCTGGTGCCGGAGAGTTTGTTGCCGTTCTCGTATGTGGGTGAACCGGATACGTTGGAGAGGTTGCGTAGTCGCCTGGTCTTCTCGTTCCAGGGTCTGGGTTTGGTCGATGCCAATGGCGTCCCTTGCCCGGCGTTGGCATCGTTGGTGGCCCCGGTGCGTGACTGTGCGTTCGCGGTGGCAGACGGGCTGATGCCCGTTGTCGACAAAGGCGAAGAGGAGTACCGCTCGTTTGCTGCATATTTCGGTGCCCAGTCCGCTACGTTCACGCGTTTCGCGCCGGGGCAGCCTAGCAAG
Organism: Bifidobacterium sp. ESL0690; assembly: GCF_029392315.1. Classification (NCBI taxonomy): domain Bacteria; kingdom Bacillati; phylum Actinomycetota; class Actinomycetes; order Bifidobacteriales; family Bifidobacteriaceae; genus Bifidobacterium; species Bifidobacterium sp. ESL0690. Next base: position 1,863,039 of record NZ_CP113939.1, on the reverse strand, counting down.
GACGAGTTCAATCTGGTTGGTCTGGGCGGTGCAGATGGCTGGGAGGATGCGTTCGCTCAAAATTCGGGTCTATCCTCGGTGTTCAGGTTCGCGCCCGCGTCGTTGTACGTGCGTTGCAAAGACGATGATGAGAAAGGGATGTTGGCCGGGTTGAGGGATGGCAGCGCGGACGCCGCCCGCGCGTTAGCGTCCGCCCATGGTGTCGATGCGGGACTGCTGGCGGGGTTGGCGGACGGGATCGCTTCAGGCCGGTACCGGGTGTATCCGGTGCAGGGAGTGGATTACCAGCGCACCAGGCTCGAGGGCATCGCGCAGGCGCGTGACCTTCGTGTGGGGCCGCAGCCGTGGGTGTTCTCGTTCGTGGTTCCTGATGCCGGTGTGATAATGCGTTCGGTGTATGTGCCCAACCCGGATCCGGATCTGTCGGTGTGGGACGAGCATCGGACGTTGTATTCGTATATGGACATCGAGTTCGTGGCGGGCGGGAGCCTGCTGGAGCGACTGTCCGGTGTGCCGCGCGCCGAATGGGGCGTGGTGCCGGGCCGGGTTGCCGGCCCTCATCAGGGAAAGGAAAACGGATGAGCAGGACAACGGAGCGGTTGCGGCGGGAGATTGATTCGAGCAACAGATCGGCCCAGGCGCATAGCCAGAACGCCGCTGCGGCGCAGAACACGGTCAATGCGCTTACCGGGCAGATTGATGCGGCAAACGCAGCCATTCAATATGCGAGGGATTTCAAGAACGGCGCGCTTAAAAATCTCAGGGATCAGAACGATGCCCTCATCAAGTCGTTGAAGTCGCTGGGCGATGAGGCCGGGAAGGGCATCGGCTGTCAGTCCGCCTGCTCGAACGCAAAGGATATCAGCAGCGGCAACGCAGGTGTCCTCGATACGGTTGGCTCGCAATGTGACTCGATCATCGGCCGTCTGCAGGGTCAGGTCGCAGGTTGGTCGAACGCCCGCACCGCCGCGCAGAACCAGGTAAACGCAGAGAATGATGCCGCGCGGAGCTGTTCGCAGGCGGCCGCACATGCCCAAGGTCAGCTATGGCAGATGCAGAACTGAGCCGTCGCAAACTTGTCCGGGGATTCACACGGGCATGGATATGGGAAAATACAAGGAAAGGTGAATAGGTATGTTCAGGACTGATGAGTGGCTTCCGATTGGCTCGGTGGTGCATGTGGAGGATACGAACCGTTTGCTGATGATTGCGGGGGCGATGCAACGTGACGAGGCGACGGGGAAGCTGTGGGACTACATGGGCTACCCATACCCAGAGGGAAGCACGGATCCGCTGAAGGGCGTGCTGTTCAACAAGTCGGGTGTCGACGGTGTCTATTCCATCGGCTATCTGCCGGCCGAGGGGCTTAATTATCTGCAGATGCTCAAGGAGAACGAGCCCGAGTACCTCAAGGCCAAGGAGCAGGCCGGTTCTGGCGCTGATTCCGTTCCGGCCGATGACGGGGATGAACCGGCCGGTGACGGTGGCGAGGCGTAGCTCCTCCGCGTGACATGGTTGTGGCGCGTGGCTTGTTCTGAACGTGGGCGCCCGATGATGGTGGTTTCGTTTTGGTGGTGAGAAGGGTCGTGCTGGATGGCTGAGTCTGGTGTGTTGGATGGCAAGGTGTTGGTGGAGGTGTTGTTGCCGGCTGATGGGCGGGTGTATTCGTTGCGTCTGCCGTGCGCGTTGCGGGTGGGGGCGGCGGCCGATCTGGCGGCGCGTCTGGTGGCGTCGCGCGCCTCGGGTGTGTTCTCGTATTCGGGTGGTGCCGACTTGGCTCGTCGTGACGGGTCGCCGGCGGGGCAGTTGCTGCCGCCGGGGGAGCTGGTGGGTTCGCTGGTGGCGCGTGGCGTGCTGGTCGACGGCAGCCCGCTTGTGCTGGTATAGGTGGCCGTATATCTGAGATCTGTTATGTATCGGTCAATGGGGAGAAAGCGTTGGCGCGTCCGATGTTGGAATGGCTGGTCGAGGAGGATATTAGGCATGGGTCTGGTGGGCGGTAGCCGGGTTACACTGGTGTGATGGTCGAGGGAGAACGTCGCAACTGGGAGCGCGGACGGCAGGCCGATGACGGTGCCGTGTCCGAGGAGGCTGGGTGCTGATGGATGGTGCTGAAAATGTGGAGTTGCCGGCGGATGGGTCCGCGGGCGCGCAAAGTTCCGATGGGTTGGGTGGCCAGTCTCTGGATTCATCCCAATCTGGTGCTTGGTCGTTTGATTTTACGTTGACCGGTCCGATGTGGGGTGAGTTTGTGGAGGCGGCGAATGCGTATGGGCGTGGGTTGCGTCGTATTTTTCTGCCTTTCGTTGTGTTCTTCGGCGCTTTGTGCCTGATGATTGTCGGGGTCATGCGGTCCAGGTTTTTCGGCGATAACGAGTCGGTGAAGTTGTTCGCTGGGTTATTTGCTTTCATGGTCCTTACTTTGCTTTTTTGTTGGGGTCGGTTGGATTCTTTGGTGGTGTTGCGTGCGATGTTTCGTTCGGTGTCGGATTGGTTTGCGGTGCCGAGCACGAGCACGGCGGAGTTGACGCGTGTGTTCGCCACGTGGCGTTACAAGAGTTTTGATGCTCGTTGGCTGACGCCATGCCGTTTGTGGGTGGACGACGCTGGCGTGGTGCTGTTGCATCGTGTGAATGGCGAGGAGTTTGCGACGCGTGCGGCGTGGTCGGATTTGGCTTGTGTGCGGCTGACGGAGCATGCGGTGGTGTTGTCGCCGTCGGCGGGTGGGAAGGCGTCGATGGATATCATTCCTGCGGTGGCGGAGGTGCGCTTCGCGGATGTGGATGGTTGTGTGCTGGTGGACCGTTCTGTGATGCCTGATGTGGACGGCTTCGTGGCGTGGTGCCGGTCTCGTATCGCGTCTGCTGCGGTCCCGTTGCCGTCGCGTGGCCTGCGTGCGTGGGTGCGCCGTTTCTGGTCGTGGCTGTATGGGGACCGTGAGTTCTTGGACTGCCCGCCGGCGTGGGCGGCGAACAAATGAACGTTTCGGAGACGCGGTAGGAGCTTTGGTCAAATGCTGACTATGTGACAAGTTTTCGGGCTTGTTCTAGGTTTTGGGAAGGAAGATAAGCAGTGGATATGACTGGTTCAAATTCTGATTTCGGAATGCCATCTTCTTCGGCGTCGCCGTTTTCTTCGGTAGAAGAGATGTTTGATTTTGTCTTGACGTCCGACATGTGGGATGAGTTTGTTGACGCGTCCAATGACGACGGGTACGGCATGAAGAAATTCGGGTTGGTCGCATTGCTGTTGTTCGGGAGTTTCGGAATTGTCGGTTTGGTGGCGGGGGCGGCTTCTCGTCACAGGATTGGTGGTTTTATCCGTCGGTGCTTTTGTTTGTGGCTTTTGGTTTGGTGATGATGTTCTCGCATGGCTGCCGTCATGTTCTGGTGATGAGCGAGATTGCGACGACCACGGCGATGTGGTTCGATATCGATCTGGCGCAGGCGTTTTCTGGGATTTGGCGGACAAGTGACAGGAATTGCCCTCCGACGCCGTGCCGGCTCGAGGTGACGGAGCGCGGCCTGTGCCTGTATCGTTGGCCGGGCGGCCGTATGGGCAAGACGGTGGTCTCTTGGAAGGACTTGCGTTGTGTGAGGGTGACGGATTCGCTGGTGGTGGTGTCTCCGTCGGCTCGCGGCAAGTTCCATGTGGACTGGCTGGCCGCGTATCCGTCGACGCGTTTCGGCGATGTCGATAATTGCGTGATGGTCGCTCGTTCGGCGTTGCCGGACCAGGACGGGTTTGTGAAGCTGTGCCGTATGAATATCGAGAGGGCCTTGGAGGATGCCGAGCCACCGAGCCGGTGGCGCAGGATGGTATATCGTTTGTCCGTCAAAAGAGGAGAAAAGTACTGACTGGTGTGGTACTCGAGTTCCATGAGGATTGGACGGCTGAGCAGCTGTCGTCTCTGGTTTTCACCAGTGAACAGTTGTACACATTGATTGGTGGCTCGGTCGGTGCGGTAGTGGGCATCGCGGCCGGCATTGCGATTAGCGATTGTATTGATTGGGTACATAAGCAGCCTTGGTATAAGGATGGTAAGAAGTGGGTCGGCTCGCAGACCGACAAGCTGTTCGGAAGGAGCAAGAGCGATGGCAAGTGAAGGTTATTCTGGTGTTGTTAAGAACAGCGAGAACTGGTTGGGTCCGTTTCGGTTCACGATTGATTTTGAGGGTTTCAAAAGGCTTTATCATGCTGAAAACGATAGATATCTCCGAAAAATAGGATTTTGGGGCTTGGTTTTCTCCACTCCGTTCGCTGGCGGAAGCTTTTTGGAGCTTATCGATCATAATAGGTTTGGTGGCCCTGGTACTGGAGGGGTGGCGGATGTGCTTTGGCCGTTAGCCTTTATCGTGTTGTGGTTGTTCTTCTTGTTGTTCCTAGTCCGCCCTCCGGTGGTGTTTGCGACGCGTTTCGACGAGGCGGTGTCGTTCTTTGCCGATCTTGGGTTGCGTGATGTGCCTGATGACCCCCGCGGGGTGTCGGTGTCGATATCTGTGTCGTTGGGAATATATGGGTGTGAAGAAGTGCTCGCGGATGAGTCAGTGGGCCGCGTGCCTTATGAGTTATTGCGCCGACCTTCGGTAGCGCATGGCTTCGTGTTCGCGGGCGTTCGTGATAGAAGCCGTGACTCAGTATTATGTAATGTCTGGGCTGGTGCGGCTAGCGCGGCTTATCGGAAGGCGTGGAATGGTTCGGGAGTGTTCGTGCCATGTGCCTTGCTGGATCATCCGTGGCAGGTCAGGTGGATGCTGGCTCGAAAAGTGCGGGAGTCGAGGCGTCGTTGCCGCCGTGCGGGATGGCTGTCGAGGTCCGGCCGCGGCGGTGAGGCTAGGGCGTTGCTGACCGATGAGGTCGCATGGCTGGCCGGTTCCCCGGGTTCAGCAGGCTCGGGTCATGGTGGTGATATCTCATGGATATCCAGCGAGGGAGATGCTCCTGTGCTTGGGGGCCAGCCATCCGGAGCATCGAGTGATAAGGATTTGTCGGGACCTGCCGTTCCGGCTGTGTCATCGGATGATTTGTTGCCTGTTGGAGCCGGTGTCGGGAGGACGAATGATGGGGAATTGGTGGAATGAGCAACGGGCCGAGGGGCAGATTTCGAACTTGTTGGCGGATGGGTCTGCGGGCGCGCAAAGTGCAGCCGGGTCGGGCGGCCGGTTTTCGAATTCGTCTCCATCTGCTGCTTGGTCGTTTGATTTCACGTTGACCGGTCCGATGTGGTGGGAGTTCGCTATGGCGTCGAACGCCTATGGGCGTGGGTTGAGGAAGATCTTCGTGCCTGGGGCGATATTCTTGACGGTGCTTGACATGATTCTTTTTGATTTACCGATAACCACTCATGATGATGTGTGGGAGCTGGCTTTTACGCTGGTCTTGACTTGTGTCTTCTATCTGTTTTGTGGTGGTTTGTTGCCTCGTCGGCTGGTGATGAACCAGTCGGCGGCGTTGGTGTCGGTCTGGTTTCCGGTGTCGAGCCGGAGCGGTCCGGAGATGCGCAGCGCTTTGGCCCAGTGGAAGGACGGTGATTTCGATGGGCGTTGGCTGACGCCGTCTCGGCTCCAGATGGACTCTGACGGGTTGACATGGATGTGGGCTGTGGCGGGTGATGTCCGTTCCACAAGCGTGCGCTGGGCGGATTTGGATTGTGTGCGTCTGACGGATCATGCGGTGGTGTTTTCGCCTTCGGCTGGTGGGAAGGCGTCGATGGATATCATCCCGGAGGTGCCCGATGTGAAGTTCATGGATCTGAATGGCTGCGTGATGTTGGACCGTTTGGCGGTGCCTGATGTGGACGGGTTCGTGCGCTGGTGCCGGAAGCGTGTGGCTGAGGCAGACCGTGGTGCGCGTCATGCTTCGCGTGGTTCGTCCTCGCGTGGCCCGGGTGTGTTGGCTGTGTGGTGGGGCCGGTTCCGGCGTTGGCTGTATGGGGATGACGAGTTCCTGGATGGCCCGCCGAAGAACTGGCTGCGTGGCTTGGGGTTTCGTGACGGTTCCGGCTCATCTGTCTGAGCGTATGCTGGTGACCTTGTCGTTGTGTTTCTGTTGTGGTTTCAATGGAGAAAATCGGTCATGGCTGAGGGTCTGGCAGGAAATTTCCGTCCGCGTGAGACCAACAGGGGCGTACTATTGCTAGAGATGGCCAGTTGGCATATGGGTTTGGCTGCCGGTAGAGTGATGGCGAATTACTTCCTTGGAACGGTGATGTCAGGGAGCGTGGATGGTTCCGGAGAGAGGACTGTTTTATGAGGTTTTTGGATGAGGGTCGTAAACCCTGTTCGTCTATTGTTCGTTACCGTGTGCAAGCGCGGTTGTATTCTGTGCTTTGTGTAGTTTCTGGCGTTTTGTTATTTATGGCGTTCCATTCAAAAATTGTCGGAACTGATTCCGTCCGGTACACGTGGATTATTCAAGGCGTGTCATTGTTGTTGCAGGGTCTGATGTTGTTGTTGCTTTCGCTCAGGCCAAAGGACAAACTATATGACTGGTTCCGTATTGCTGGGTGGTGCGGGATTATATTCCCCGGAACGATAATTGTCGCATGGTTTTTTGATTCTTCTCTTCGCTCTGGAATTCTGTATGTGTTACCGGGTTTGTTGGTTTCGGCTGTGGCTTTGTTTGGCGGGGATTGTCTGTTCGGGGAGGACTTGCCGGAGGACGTGAGGCGTCCCAAAACGATGCCGGATACTGCGGCGGTGCTCAAGTCGGGGCATGGCCTGATCTGGAGTGACGAGGCTGAGCACGGAGGCTCGGCCGAAGAGCATGGGTATGTGCCCTATCGCCGAAGGGCGCGTCAGTTCTCGTTTGTGATGTTCGGTATGGCAGCGCTGGCTTTGGGGATGGGCGTGTGGTTCCTTTGGATGGGGCACGGCGATTTCTCCGGCGGTAACCGTGCGGTGTCGTTGCTGGCTGTCTCGCTGGTTGTCCAGGCCGTGTTCATTGCGATATCAGGGTATTGGTATTTCAAAATTTCTGGCTTCTTGTCGGAGGGCTGTCTTTCGGGTCTGAAAGCTTCGTGCTGGCTTTCGGCGGGTGTGGGGCTGGTGTGCTTGCTGCTGCTGGTCGTGCTGCTTGACGGCGATGAGAAGGCGTTCTGCATGGCGGGGCTGTTCGGCTTCTTCCCGCTCCTGTGGGTCGGGCAGGTCAACCAGTGGATACTCAAACGGTGAAGAGCGGTGCATGCTGTACTAATAAACGAGAATGTGATGAGGGCAGGCATGGGAATGGCTTTCTGTCGGGTTTGGGATTAGTCTAAAGGGACAGGTTTGTATAAGAACGTGAAGAGACGGGTTCGGGAACGGTCCTGAGGTTTGCTGCTGGGAGGAGGGTGGTTTATGGGTGGCGGTTTTCTGTCGGATGGGTCTGCGGGCGTGCACAGTGCCGCCGGGTCGGGCGGCCAGTCTTCGGGTTCGTCTCCGTCTGGTGCTTGGTCGTTTGATTTCACGTTGACCGGTCCGATGTGGTGCCGATTCGCGCAGGCGTCGAACGCGTACGGCAGAGGGATACGCCTTATCGGTGTGCTTCTTGTCCTCGGTGGTTTCGCGGCCTTGTGGGTGGGGTTCTCTGAGTATACGCCGTTTGAGGCCCTTCTTTTGGCGGCTATCGGTTTGATCGGTTTGTTAGCGTGTACGAGGTCGTATTCGTGCTGGCTGTTGATGCATACGGTGTTGTGGTCGGCGTGTGACTGGTTCGATGTGCCGGCGTTGAATACGCGGCGGGCTCAGGAGACGGTTTCGGCGTGGCGGAGCGGCAATTTCGACGAGCATTGGCTGACGTCGTGCCGCCTGCTGGCGGACGGGGATGGCGTGGTGCTGCTGCGCCGTGTGCGTGGCAGAAAGCGTAAAGTGCGTGCCTCGTGGTCGGATCTGGCGTGTGTGCGGCTGACGGAGGAGGCGGTGGTGCTTTCGCCGTCGGCGGGCGGCCTGTCGGGTGTGGACATCATCCCGGCGATCGCGGATGTGAAGTTCGCCGATCTGTCCGGCTGTGTGCTGGTGGACCGTTCGGTGGTGCCCGATGTGGACGGGTTCGTCTCCTGGTGCCGGGGGCGTATCGCTGCGGCGTCGCCGCGGTTGCGCGGCCCGCGTCGTTGGTGGCGCCGGTTGTGGTCGTGGCTCTACGCGGACGGGAGGTACCTGGACGGCCCGCCGGCATGGGCGGCGAACAAATGAACGTGCCGGAGACGCGGTAGGAGTCTTGGCCAAAGGCTGGCCAGGAGGCAAGCTTTCGGGTTTGCTCTAGGTTTCGGGGAGAAAGAGAAGCAATGGATATGACTGGTCCGAATTCTGGTTCTGGAATGCGGCCTTCTTCGGCGTCGCCGTTTTCCTCGGTAAAAGAGATGTTTGATTTTGTCTTGACCCCTGAAATGTGGGATGAGTTTGTTGATGCTTCCAACGATTATGGCCGGGGCAGTCGAAGGTTTGGTTTGTTCGTTGTGGTGTTTTTCTCTGCGATCGGGATTGCCTATGTCGTTTTGTCCGGTGGTTTTAAGTTGAGTGACTGGCTGGTCTATCTTGTGGCTGGCATATTTGTCCTCATCGGCTTGGTGTACATGTTCTCTGACCGTTGGAATCATGCGCTGTTAATGATGTCGCTTTTGCTGGTAACGAGGACTTGGTTCGATGCCGGTGCTCCCGGAAGCGAATATGCCGCTGTTTTCCGTCCCTCAGGTCGAGACTGGCAACCAACCCCTTGCCGTCTTGAGGTGAGTGACCAGGGGTTGCGCTTAAGACGCTGGGTTTCGGGAAGGATGTTTGACACATTCGTTCGGTGGGAGGACCTGCACTGTGTAAGGATAACGGATTCGCTGGTGGTGGTTTCCCCCTCCGCTCGGGGAAAGTTTCATGCCGACTGGTTATCCGTGATGCCGGATGTGCAGAATGGGAACGTCGATAACTGTGTGATGGTGGCGCGGGCAGCGCTACCTGACGAGAAGGAATTCGTCAGTTATTGTCAAAACAAGATAGAGCTCGCCGGGCTGTCGCCTAAAAATTCCAGGGGCTGGCGGTATTGGCTTCTTACTCGTAACGGGAAATAAAAATGAATAGTGCCATATTGATTCCTCATAATGATTGGACTGTGGCTGAGCTGTCTGAAGTGCTATTTACCAGTGAACAGCTTTACACGTTGATTGACGGGCCGGATTATAACCGCTTTGTGATTCCGCAGGCTCTGGTGCCGGTCGGTTACATGGGTGACGACGCCGTGATGGAGGAGATGAGGTCGAAGCTGATATCTGCTTTTTCCTCCGTGGGAATTGTAGATGAAGGGGGTCGGCCGTGCCCTGCGTTGGCAAAGCTTGTTGAGCCTATAAGGGAGTGCCGGTTGGATCTTTCCAACGGTTTTCTGCCATCGGATGAGCGTGAGGATATGCGCACGTGGAGCATCTGTTTTGGAACGCGTTATGCAACGGTGTCCACGATTTCAACTGAACCATATCGTGTCGGCTATTGTTTGAGGAGTCTGGGGAAGCCGAAAGATTGGGAAAGAGAATTTGCTACGTTGACAGGACTGGACAGATTGTTCCATTACTCGCCTCAGCCGTTTGCATTTGTCTGTAACGGGGAAAAGGAAGGAAGACTTCTGGTTTCTACAATGAACGGGAATACGAAGGACGCCGAAAAACTCGCGTGGATCAAAGAGGTACCGCCGGATATGTTGAGAATATTCGCTGCTGGTATGGTTAGCCCTGAATCCGGATACGAGGTTTTCGAAGTCAACGATTATCGCCGTCAACAGCTTGCAGGGCCGGCTCAAGTACGTGATTTACGCCAAGGTCCACAACTAAAAACTGCTGTTGGTGTGCTGCCGAACATGGGTTTCGTCTGCCGAGATGAAGTTGAGTTTAGTCGCGCTATTGAAGACGGTTCATGGCAGTTCTCCGATTCTACTCAGCGAAGGCATTCTTTCGAATCTGTTGGTTCCGGCAGTGTCTTGGCTCGAGTCCTTGGGATTGATCAGCAGGGTTGGAACCAGTTGGTTTCAGGAGGAGAAAAATGAGTCCAGAGACTGCGGCAGATGGCCAGCTGGATATGGGTTTGGTTGTCGATAGAGTGATAGCGAGTTGCTCCTTTGGAGCGGTGATGTCGGGGAGCATAGATGGTTCCGGAGAGAGGAACGCTTTATGAGGTTTTGGATGAGGGTCGTCAATCCCGCCATAGCATGATGTGTTATCAGGTACAGATTGTGTTGTTTGCGTTGACAAGGCTGTCCGGCTTCTTTCCGCTCCTGTTTGTCGGGCAGGTCAATCAGTGGATACTCAAACGGCGAGGGATGGTGCGCATCGTATACCAAAGCGGAATATAATGTGGATAAAACGACTGGAACGATGCCGCTGTAACCAGTTTTGCAGAATCAAGTAAAGGCGCTGAACGCTGAGAATTCATCGATTGATGAGCGGATTCAATGGTTTATAATGATCAGATGTCTAAATATTTTGGTTGGAAGAATTGGGCGGAGGTAACGTTATGGCTGATTTTCCTCAGAGCGAGTGTTTGGGGCTTGCCCCTTACACGAAGACGTCCTATGAGCCGAATATGGGCCGATCTGGTCATGAACGGGTATACGAGTTCGTCCTTTCTCCTTCAATGTTTTCCGATTTTGCGTTCGAGGCTTATGGGAAGGGGATTGTTGATGTAATCGTCGGCGCGGTGTGTCTGTGTTTTATTGGCGTTTTCCTGTTTTTTGCCGTACCTGATTTCCCTACTCTGAGTATCACGCTGAAATGTGCTGTGGTCTTTTTCGGTATTGCCGAGCTTTTCTTAGTTGCAAGTCTTTGTTTCCCGGGTTTCCGTAAACGTTTTGTGACTTCCGGCCGTATACAGCGAGAGGTGGATTTGTTTGATTGGTTTGATTATGGCGGGCCGATGTTTCCCTCTCTGTATTCGGCGGAGCATCAGGGTACGTCGACGCCATGTCGTTTTGTGGTGATGGACGATAGGGTGCGTCTGATGCGTATGCCCGCGGGCCGGATGGTGGTCGAGGATGTGCCTTGGGCCGCATTCGGCAAGGTGACGGTCACGCGTTCGTGTGTGGTCTTACGTCCCGGTGCGCTGGATCGTGGCAGCATTCATTTCAGTGGCCCGTATTGGTCTCATGTGAGCGCTGGTGGAATCGGCTGTTCCGTATTGGTCGGCTTGGATGCGGTATCTGATGTGGATGCCTTTGTGAAGGATTGTCGTTCACGCATCGCCGAGGCGACGAGTCGTGTGAAAGAAGAGGCAATGATGGGTGGGGAGAGTGAATCGTGAGTGGTGAGGGTGCCATTCAAGGAACAGGCGATCAATGGTCAACGGAAGCCGTGAGCGGTGTGGCTTTCACGACCCAGCAACTGTATGTGTTGTTGGGCGGGACGGACTACGGCAGGTTCGCGGTGCTGCCTTCGCAGGCGACGATGGACAGTGTGGGTAATGATTCAGTGCTGAACAACATGCGTCGGGATATGGCGGCCTCGTTGTCTCCGTTGGGTTTGGTCGACGATCAGGGTGAGCCTTGCAGGGCGTTGGCGTATCTGCTGGATCCGATCCGTGACTGTCGGTTCGATGTGATGGATGGCAGGATTCCTGGCGGGGGAGATCTGGATGATGCCGAGGCAGCTGACATGCGTACGTTCTGTGTGTGCTTTGGCAGGAGTTCCGCCACGATGATGTGCCATGTATTTGCAGCTGACCAGCCTGGAATAGCTTTATTGGACTTGGGTGCGCCAGACGGATGGGGAGCTGCGTTCGTGCATCGTACGCACTTGGACACAATATGGCAATATGCCGATGAGCCGATGCGGGTTGAATGCGATAACCAGCGGGAACTGGATTCCGCTGAGGCCATGATGCGAGGCGATTCTTCGTCGGCCTCCAATTTTGCGTCGGGTCGTAAAGGTGGAGAAAGACTCATAGCCTTGGCGGATGGGCGTAGGCGCACGATGAAACCGAATCTTCGTATGGGGTGGATGGTGTCGCATGATTATCGTCGCACTAGCGGTTTGGCTGGTTCCCCGCAATTGCGGGATATGCGGATAGGGCCGGAGCCGAAAGTGGTCACTCAGATTATCCCCGAGGCAGGCGCGATGTTCTGCCGGCAGACCGTCTCTGGCTCTGATTTAGACGAGTCGGTCTGGGGGTCGGGTGGCAATGAGGGAACGCGTGGCGTGTTCGAGTTCGTTGCTTCGGGCAGTGTGCTTGAGAGACTTCTCGGTATCCCCCAAAGTCAGTGGGGCGAGGGTGCAGCATCTGCTCGAGAAGGCGATATAGCCGCAAGTGAAGCGCTTGACGGAGGGTGGGCATGATGGATGAGTCAGATGCAGACAGTGTTGTTGCCGGTGGCGGTAAGGTTCCGGTTTTTGGTCCTGCGGCCGATCGGGATGGTGCCGGCGATTCTGCTGGTGCTGGTGGCGATTGGGACTCGGTTGTCGGCCCGTTGCCGGCGGGTGACCGGTGGGACAGGCTGGTGGGCCATCTCGACCGTGTGGACGATCCGGAGTGGGATGACGACGGCCGCCCCGTGAAGGTGCCGTGGTATGCGCCTCATAATCCTCGAAAGTCTCATGTGCTCACGTATGTTTTGGGAATCACGGAATGCCTTGTCTCGCTTTTCCTGGCTTACGAAATGGTCGATTCGATTCGTGAGAAACTCGACCCTTGGGTCATTGACATGGTGTTGGTTGTGGCTGTTGCCGCGATGTTCGTTCAGGGGCTGTTGGCATGCGTCTTCGCGTTCCGTCTTACGCGCAGAACGCTACGGGTGTTTGGAATTGGCTGTAAGGCGTTAAGCCTGGTGTGTCTTCTGTGCCTTGTCTTCATGCTGGTGCTGGAGCGTGATTTCGCTTATCTTTCTGTTTGTATCACGGCTTTGTTGTATGTGGGGTTTGTCTCGCCGCTTTATATGAACATGGCTGGCGATCTGGAATTGAAATCATGAGTTTTGATATTGGTTTTCGAATCTGGTCGCCTTGAGCCGGATGCTGGTGGGTATATATATGAATCGAGCGGATACTGCTCGGAAGAGAACTGCAAGGGTGTGAACAAAGTAGCCAGGGAGGGAGAGCGGTGATGAGAGATAAAAGACGTACGGAACACCGGAGTATCTGGGAGGGCACGGACGACGAGGCGTTGATTGCGCAAAGGGCCAAGGGCAGAGTGTTCGGGGTCGGTGTGTTGCTGTTACTGTATATGGTGTTCATCACGGTGGTGATATGGTTCACGGATATAGCGGGCAGTGTGGGTGATTCTTCTTCGGCAGTGGTGGCTCAGGTTGCCAGCATGGTGGGTTCTTGTGTGTTTGGTGTGCTTGCGGTGGTGTTTGCGCATTGGCCGACGACGGTGTGGTACAGGCGCCTGTGGGTGAGCTATAGAGTGTTGATTGCCGTGATGGTGGTGTTGTGCATGCTTGTGGCGGTCGTGGCGCATGGCGAGAAGTATGTGGGCGACTATCTTGCTTTGTTCGGTGCCCCGATTTTTTGTGCTGTCGGTATCCTTCGCGAGGCCGCTTTGGTGAATGTCACGAATGCGGGGAGGCCCCGTTTAAGGCGGAAGACAGGCGGGCCGCATGGAGGGTGACGTGGGTGTCTGCGGTGCGTGAGGTGCCGGCTGCGGGTTTGTGGGAGCTAGGCGGTGCTATTTGGCACGGGATCACTGGATATTGCTGGATGGTGGCTGGGCACGCTGGTGTGACGGGCGGTTGGATTTGTGGGGAAATAAGCGTGGGAATGGCTTTCTGTCGGGTTTGGGATTAGTCTAAAGGAACAGGTTTGTATAAGAACGTGAAGGGACGGGTTCGGGAATGGTCCTGATGGCCTGTTGCCTGGAGGAGAACGGTTATGGGCGGAGGGTTTCTGTCGGATGGTCCAGTTGCGGGCTCTTCACCGAAGGTGTTGGGGCCTTTCCGTTTCGGTGTGGGTTATGACGATTTCGTGGAGCTGTACCATGCGGAGAACGACCGGTACATGCGCACGCTGGGGCTGGTTATGTCGGTGGCGGGTATCGCTTATGGCGGCATCTCCCTTCGGGTCCTTTTCGACTATGCCGTCGGGGAAGAGGTCCCGAACGGCTTCGGGGATGTCCTCGCACCGTTGATTATGATATGCCTGTGGCTTCTGAGTCTGTGGTGTTTGGTGTGTCCGTCGTTGCCGTTGACCACGCGTGGGGTGGTGTGTGGCCGGTTTTTTGTGGCTCATGGGGCGGTGGTGCCTGAGGGTGGTGTGCCGGATGGCTGGTCGGTGTCGTTGCAGGTGTCGTTGGGCGCGTTGGGCGGCGAGGAGGTGGCGGCGGACGGCAGGCTGGTGCGTACGCCGTACGCGTTCATGCGGCGTCGTCCGGTGCTGACGCGGAGGTTTTTGTTCATGGGGCTGCGTGATGTGTCGCGTGAGTCGGCGTTGTGGAACATGGTGGGTGTGAACTGGGCGTTCCGCAAGGATTGGAATGGCGAGGGGGTGTTCGTGCCGAGGGCGGTGCTGGGCGGCGCGCGTCGGGTGCGTCGCGGGGTGCGGCGTCGTGTGCGTGCGGGGTCGCGCCGGTATCGTCGTGCGGTGTGGCTGGCGCGTCTGGGGCGTGTGCGTCCGGAGTGCGGGCGTCGGGCGTTGGGGTTGATGCGTCCGGAGCTGGAGTGGCTGGCGGAGGGCGAACGCCTCAACCGGCAGCACAAACGGCAGAAAGAGAGCGATGCCGTGTCCGAGGGAGGTGGACGTTGATGGCGATGGATGGTGAAAGGCCCGTAGGGGTTGCTGCGGGGCCGTGGCTGGGTCCGTTCCGCTTCGAGATCGGGTTCGACGGGTTCAGGCAGCTGTTCCATGCGGAGAACGACCGGTACATGCGCAAGCTGGGGTTCTGGGGAACGTTGTTCTTTTCTATTGGCGGAATCTGTTCTATTTTCATTCTTGCCGATCCGAGGAAGAACGGCACAGGAGATGGAAGGATACATATCACGGATATAGTGTCCGCCATTGGGCTTTTGGCCGTTTGGATATTTTTTATTGTCTGTTTGGTCCGTCCTCCGTTTGGTTTTTCGTTTCGTTTGGATGAGGTGGCTCGGTTTTTCGTGGTGCATGGGGCGGATTTCGTGGGGCAGGATGTGGATCCGCGTGGTGTGGCGGTGTCGGTGTCTACGTCGCTGTGCGAGCTGGGCGGCGAGGAAGTGACGGCTGACGGGACGGTGATTCGTACGCCGTTCGCGTTCATGCGGAAGCGGCCGGCCTGGACGCGTGATTTCCTGTTTCTTGCCGTGCGTGACACGGGCCGGGATTCGGTGTTGTGGAACATTGCGGCCGAGGGCGACGGCGTGTTCCGCCGGGCGTGGGACGGTGACGGGGTGGTGTTGCCTCGCGCCTGCGTACCGGATCGGCGTGCGGTCTCGCGTGAGGTGCGGGCTCGGGTGCGTGAGGCGTCGGGCCGTTATAAGAGGGCGGTGCGTCTGGCGAAACGTGCCGGGCATAACAAGGCGAAGCGTGATGAGGCGCTGGCGTTGGTGGCTCCTGAGCTGGCGTGGCTTGGGGAGGCGGACCGGCTGAACGCGGAAAACAGGCGGTTGCGGGAGGCCGGTGTCGCGCCGCCGGTGGCGCAGAGGCTGGTGCCGGTTCCTGGTCCGGGCCTGGCGGGCCGGGCGCTTCGTGTGCTGTGGCGTTGGGTGAAAGGGGCGGCGAGGCGGCTGCGGGTTCTGGCCGTCAGATACAACCGGCCACTTTCCGAGATCATAGCCAGTAGACGCGTGCTGCGGAGGAAGGGCGGCGTCAGGGGTTCCCGGTCGCAGGAATGCGGCGAGGCGGGGCCCGATATGCAGGGTTTTGAGAATCACAACCTAAATATTTCGCAGGAGACGTCGCTTTCTGAGGATCAGATTGTGGACTGGCGGAAGGAGGACAGGTGATGATGGACGAAGGTTTTCTACCGAGTGGCGGAGCTGCGGGTTCGTCGTCGAGGGTGTTGGGTCCGTTCCGTTTCGTGTTGGGCTACCGGGAGTTCAAGGAGCTGTTCCGTGCGGAGAACGGCGTGTACATGCGCAAGATCGGGCTGATCGGCACGGTGTGCGCCGGGTGGGCTATCCCTGCCTCGTTCATCGGTGGAATAGTGCCGATGCTTAGGGGGCGGATTGAATGGACCGTGAGCAATGTCGCTGGGAATTTCGGCGCTTTTTTGATTGGTTGTTTTTTTGTGTGGTGTCTGGTGCGTCCGCCGTTTCTGTTCGTGTTCCGGTCGGGTAAGGCGCGTTCGTTCTTCCGGTTCCATGGGGCGCGTGTGCCGGAGGGCGCGGACCCGCGCGGGCTGTCGGTGTCGGTGTCGACGTCGTTGTGCGCGCTGGGCGGGCAGGAGGTGGCGGCTGACGGCACGCTGGTGCGTACGCCGTTCGCGTTTATGCGCAGGTGGCCGGTGGTGTCGCGTCGTTTCGTGTTTTTGCCGGTGGCGGATTGGCGCAGTGATTCGGCGGTGTGGAACATGGTGGGGGTGAACTGGGCGTTCCGTCCTGAGTGGGACGGTGAGGGTGTGGCGTTGCCGCGTTCGGGCGTGCGGGATGCGTGGCGTCTGCTGTGGGAGGTGCATGGGCGTGTGCGTGAGGCGTCGAAGCGGTACCGGCGTGCGAAGCGACTGGCCTCCCGCGGTGTGCGTGACCCGTCGGCCAGGGCGGAGGCGTTGGCGTTGATGCGTCCGGAACTGGAGTGGCTGGCCGAGGGCGAACGCCTCAACCAACAACACGAGCGGCAGGCGGATGGCGATGTCGCGTCCGATGAGGAGGAACGATGAGGCTGCGTGATCGTTTTCCGAAGCTGATCGGCCCGTTGGTGATGTCGGATGATGAGTTCTGGTCGTTGCATCCGTTGCGGCTGCGCGTGATCATGGGGGTTCTGGGGTTCGTCTATCTGCTGATGAGCCTCATGCTCTGGTGTTTGGTGGCGATTGGCCTGGGGGCCGGTGACCTGCTGGTGCATCATCCTGTCCCTTTGGGGCGTGTGATGCCGTGGTCTGATTTGTCGGCGCTGGCGGTGGCGGCGCTGACGATGACGGCCATGGGCGCAGGGATGTTCGTGCTGGCGTTGCATAGGAGCGTGGGCGTGAAGCGTGTGGTGTCGTTGCTGTGCCGTTATATGCCGGTGTTGTGTATGTTGACTGCTGTGGGCGTGTTTGCCTCGCGTGACCGTTATTGCGGGGTCTTCGGTACGTGTCTGTTGGCGATTGGTTCGTTTCCCGGTTTGATGTTGAACCGGTATGTCAGATGGGTGGAGGTCAAATGAGTTTCACGGTGATCAGGCTTGAGATGGCGGTTAAGGCCGCTGGCAACGCGTTTGGCAGAGGGCGGTCATGAAAGATGAATGAAAAGCGTTGAAGATGACATGGGTGTTGCGATGTGCTGGGGGCCTGCTTGGATTCGTGCCCTTGTTGTTCTTTTCGGTGGCGAGGCCGTGGGTGGTGGACGACTGACAGGTGTTCCGTGCGGGATTCCGAGGATTGTGACGAATCATCAAGCAATACAGTGATGTAGTGATAAAAGTGATGTAGCTATAAAAAGAAATATGAAGTGGTAAGCAACGGCTTATTCCGAAGGTGGCATGATGGCTAGGAAAGCATTTTGCTATGAATCGGTCTCAACGAGGTTCTGACGAACGGAAGTCAATAGCGTGGCCGTTGTTGTCGTAACAGAGAGGTGACGAAGATGAGAAAGCAAAGTAATGCGGGCCAGGAACCGGATCGTCAAGATGGCAATCGTCCGGTATATCGGCGTGGAGATGCGGTGCCGGTGGTGCCGTCGCGTGCCAAGGGTTGTCTGATTGCGATGGGCGTGCTGAACATGTGCGCGGCGGTGTTTCTTGGCGCAGCGATGGTGATGGCAGGCACGTCGATGTTCAGGCCGGTGGAAATGGTATCGCTGGGCGCGGCGGCTTTGGTGTGTCTGGTGGTGGGCGTGGTGACGTTGGCGTTTGTGGGTGTGCGTTCGGCCGCATTGCGTGAGGTGGTGCGTTGGTCATGCCGCGTGGGAATTGCATTGCTGGCTGTGGTGGCTGTGGTGGACGTGGTGCTGCGATCGAGCAGCGAGTATATCGCGGTGTGTTTCTTTGCCTTGTTCATGGGCGCGTTCTTGGTCGATGGCGTGCTGCATTTCCTTGATTCTGTAGGGTTGAAATCGTGAATCCCGGCACGGGCGTCTGTGATTTCTTGGCTGCGCATTGTCGGTATTATCATTAATGAATTAGAATGACTATATTCAAATAATTCTGCCAAGCCGTATCTCAGGATGCGCGTGTTGGAAGTGCTTGTTGCTCAGGCTTGAGGGGGAGAGCGTGAAAGAGAAGAAAGTAAAGGACCACCGTTCCGGTGCGCGCACGCTGACCATCCACACCACGCGCGGCGAGCAGCTGGATTATGAACGTGCCGAATGGCTGGCCACGTGGCCTTCCCCCGTGCTGCTCAGGTTCAAATACGAGGTCAAGGGCCATAACAACCTTTTCTATTACGACATCACCGGTTTGCCTACACTCAAGGAATATTTGGGCATGGGCATCTCGCGCTCGCAGTATGTCTCGCTGCTGCGCTCGCTGGGCAGGCTCGGCGACCTGTGTTCGAAGGCGAACCTGCCGATGGAGATATTGCGTTTCGAACCGGAAAACGTGTATGTAGCCAACGACGCAATGCTGTTCTGCTGCCTGCCTATGGCCCCTGTCGTCCAACAGACGCCTGTGCTCGGTCTCTTGGGGCTTCTCGCCGATGTGAACAAGGTGAAATTCGTGTTGCCCGCCGATCGGGAGCTCACCGCGCGCACAATGGATTTTGTGCGGCGTTCTCGCGTATTTTCCGCGTTTGATTTCAACGAATTTCTGGCTGATAACTTCGGTGTCGGTTCAGGCCGTTCGTCCGGGCTGTCTTCGCCGTCGCAGGATTTTTCGGCTCGAAGTCACCCGCAACAGGCCGTGTTTGATCCGTTTGCCGCTGATGCGCAACGTTCCGACGCCCGTCGTCAAAGCGTACACGACGATATGCGCCGGCAGGCCCCTACCTCGAATCCTTCGTTCGGGCAGACTGCCGCCAATCTGAATCCGGCTAATGCGTCGGTGGGGCCTGGAGGTGTGTCACTTCCTCCTCAAGTTGCTCAGATGCAGGCTCAGGCCCAAACTCATGGTCAATCTCAAGTTCAGAGGCAGGTTCAGGCTCCGGCCCAGGTTCAATCTCGAGTTCAGAGACAAGCAGCGTTTGGTGTCGGCATGCCGGCAAATCCGTCTTCGACCAACGCCGATTCCACTTCCCGCACCAACGAACAGACCAGACCCGGCCTCAAATATTCCGCTTCTGTGCCCGCCCAATCGTCACAGCCTTCAGCTCGTCCCAACCTACCCGCCGTTGAAGGTCATGAAGCCGAGAATGCAACGAACGATCGCGCAGGAAAGACGGAAGCCTCCTTTGATTCCGGTACCCGTGCGCTCTCCGGGGCTTTGCGGCCTTCAAACCCCGGTCTTGCCGGTGCAGATTCAGCAGGAAATTCGCAGGCGGATAACTACCCAGCGGCGTTGAATACGGCCGCGCCGAGCGGTATGAGCAATCAGGTCTTCCCCGTAAATTCCGGCTTTTCCCCGCAATCTGCAGCGCCCCGTTCCTTTGCGGTGGTGCGTGACCGCGACGGTTCCACGCTCTGCTCGGCTACCACTACGGTGGTCATCGGACGCTCAAAGCGTTGTGCCGCAAGGGTTACCGGCAACACCAATGTCAGCAGGATGCACGCTTCGGTCACCGATCTTGGCAATGGCCGGTTTAGTGTCGCCGATTTGGGGTCGGCAAATGGCACCACTGTGGCGGGCAGGGTTCTTCATCAGGGCGATCAGGCGCAGATAGCGCTCGGCGAGCATTTCAGCGTGGCTGACGAATCGCTTCATCTCGAATAATCCAACCAGGTGGTTGCAAGTTTGTTTGCGTATATATTCCGCCGTGTTTATGGTTTTCCGTTGTATCGGATAAGGGGATATGCCGGTATTTTATTGATATGCAACGCTTTTAAAAGATAACGTTTTGTGTATTACGAGAAAGCTTTGCCGTGAATCCTGGCTTTAAGTTTTACGACACTGGTAGTTTTCGTTTCCTGTTTGCAGTCGAAATGCGACAAGATGCCTGAAATGCCTCGCAAATCCAACAATTGTAATGCGTTTGGATTGTTTGGGACTTTTCCTTTAAAATGTGTCTTGAAAGGCGCATTGTCCTTTTTCGTCAAGTAGTATTAATATATGTTTGTATTAGTGTTTGCGATATTTACGTGAAGGCAATCGTATTGCGTCGCAGCGACCACGTATACTGGCAACTATGCATAGACCACCTCAGGAGGCAGAACTGATGGCTGAAGAGTCGGAGAACAACCAAAGCTCGACGGGAATAGAATATGCGGGAAAACGCAAGTGGGGTTATGACGTTGACCAGGTAGACGATTTCCTTGAGCGCGCCCACGAAATGTACGACAGGAATGATGGCGAGCTCACTCAGCAGGATATTCAGAGCGCTGCGTTTACCTTTACCAAGGGTGGTTATGTCATTGCCGAGGTCGACGCCGCGTTGGCGCGCCTTGAGCATGCGGTGGTAGACAAGGAGACGGCCCGTCAGATTGTCGGCAACGGCAACGTAGCATGGCAGGCTCGTACCCAACAGCTTTACAGCATGATTAGCTCTCACGCCAAGCGGAGCCACAAAGATCGCTTCATGCGCGGGGAGAAGAAGCGTCCTTCCTACGACGTCAAGCAGGTCGATCGCCTCGTCGACCAGATCATCACCAAGACGGCCGACGATTTGGGCGTCAGGTCGATGAGCAGTGAAGAGGCCAAGGATCTGGCTGATCTCAACTCCAGCACCGTTGCCAATGTCATCTTCACTCAGCGCAAGGGCAGCAAAGGTTATGACGAGCGTCAGGTCGATTATTATCTCGATGCCTGCGTCCAGCTTCTGAGCCGCGTCGAATCCTATGCACGTATCACCGATTACAACGAAAAGAACGTTGCTGCAGGAGCGGCTGCGCCTTCTGGTGCGCCTGTCGCCGCGCCGGTAACGGTTCCGGTCGTTCCTGAGACCCAGTCCACTGCTGCGCTCAACAATGGTTCTGTGAGCCCGTTGATCGACAGCAACGATACGACTTCGTTTGTGGATCCCACGATTCCGACCTCTCAATCGCAAACGGCGCAGACCACTGCGACCGCAACATTTGATTTCAATTCTACGGCTTCCAATACCGATGCTCCGGTAATCCCGAATTTGCCTGAGGGTGTCGCCGCGGCGACCAGTACTGCTGCTCCGGCGCAAACCAATGCTTCCAGCGCCGATGCCAATTCCTCGTTGGCGGCTTTGGCGAATATGGCTAATGCCACCAGTACTTCCAGCGAGCCCGAGACCGAGGCTTTCGTGCCTAAGGTCCCGACGCTCAACACCTCGCTTCAGGGCACGGCCGGCGCTGACAACAGTGGCGACCAGAAGATCGGTGAGTGACACTTACACCAGAAGCGTACGCTGTGCCATGGGTCGTTTATCATGAGCACTGTGGCGAACGAACATGACGTTTCTTCGGCGGTCAATGATTCCACGAACAAATCCAACGTATCGTGGGGCCTTGGCCGCCGTCTTTTGGTAACCATTCCGATTTTCATTGTGCTGCTTGGTGTTTTGGTCACGGTTTCCAACCTCACCAGCGTGCCATGGAAAAGGGAACCCACGGGGCAGTCGGTGTCCACGCTTTCACCCAATACCGCCGTCACGTTCGATAATCCGAATAATGTGCCGCTCGCGCATCGTGATAGCTTCAAGGTTTCCTCCCGGACGGTCTCGCTGGACATCAAACGTCCGGCCACAGGCGAAGTCCAACGTATCAACGTTTTGATTCGTGCGCCTAAGGACGTTGCAGGTGCGAACGTAAAGCACCCCGGCGTCGTTTTCATGCACGGTGCAGGTTACGGAACCGCGGAAAACAGCTTTGGTGATGCCGCCGCAGACCTTTCCTCAGCCGGTTTCGTCACTGCCGTGCTCGACAAACCCGTCTGGTCGACCAACGATCTGACCCGCGACTATCCGGGAAGTGCAAAGGCCTACGACCAAGTTGTCCGGTATCTGCGCACGCAATCCAACGTCGATCCCGACAAGGTCGGCCTTTACGCGACTTCCGAAAGCACATGGATTTCGCCTTACGTCATCAAATACGACAAGCGCATCGCTTTCCAGCTTCTCTTGAGTCCGATGGTCTACGGGCCCCGGCAATCGTTGGGATTCTTCGTTGGTCAGGATTTTTCGTTGGTCGGGGCCAATAACGGTTACCAGTCCATCGTCCGCCGGCTTTTCCACGCCGATACGAATATGATGGGGCTGACCAATCTTGACTTTCCAATGGATCTGCCGCAAGCCTATGCCGTGCCGACCATGGTGGTCTACGGTTCCAAAGACGTCTTGACCGCACAGGTCGAGGGGCTTCAGCACATCCTTTACTCGGCTCAACGCGCCGGCAACCAGAACGTGACGGTACGCAGCTATTCCGTGGCCAACCACGTCCTGCGGCTTGGCGACGAGGCGGACACCGGCACGCCGTTTGCCGACGATTACATCAATGACGTCATTTCGTGGGCCGTCGGCACTACCGCCGGGCTCAAGCAGACCAGCGAGCTGGTCGCCGGCACCACCATCCGCCAGTCCATCGCCGTGCCGCTGGAACTCAAAGCGGACCGCAACCTCACCATCTATGGGACCATCGTCAACGTCGGCATGGTGATTCTGCTTCTCGCGGCGCTGCTGATGGCGCTGGCTGGTTGCGGCATCAAGGCGTTCCGCATAATTCGCGGCAATCATAGTAAGGTGTTCGGTTTCATGCGCGGTTTCGGAAGCGAGCTGTTGGCCGTTGCTTTGACTACGCTGGCCACATTCGTGCTCTTTGCTGCGGGCCTCGGGCAGGTCATCATGGCTGTGGTCAAGCTCGGCTGGGGCGGTGCGCCTACGGAGAACCCGGGCATGATGTATTGGAGCTGGCCGGTCATCCAAGTGGTTTCGATTCTTGTGGTATGGGCGTGGGCCCGTATCCTCGCGCGTTGCATCGAGGTCGCGCAGGTGCGTGGTCTGGCGCAGATTCCACCGCGTAAAGGCGCGATTCGCGATGTGTTCAGCGGCCGCGACCCGGTCTTCGCCTCCAAGCGTTTCGGCCGCGTCTTCTTCTGGCTGGTCGCCGCCGCGATGTTCAGCGTCCTGCTTTTCTTCGCCTTCTGGGGCTTGTTCATTTTCTAAAAGTAGGCTTATAAGTTCGTCGATGGTCGCCGACATCCCTAGTATGGGTGTGGTGTTGTCATCATCGGGAGGTGGTTTTCAATGGCGCTGTATCGCGACGAAGGTGTGGTGTTGAAAACCGTCAAACTCGGCGAGGCCGACCGCATCATCACGTTGATGACCAAAAGCCATGGCAAAGTTCGTGCCGTTGCAAAAGGCGTTCGACGCACCAAATCGCGTTTCGGTGGCAGACTTGAACCTTTCATGCGCGACGACCTGTTGATTGCCGAAGGCCGTTCGCTCGATGTGGTCTCGCAGGCCGCTTGCATTTCCTCCTACGCCGCGCGGATCTGCGTGGATTACGATACCTATACCGCTGCCAACGTCATCGCCGAAACCACAGACAAACTCGTCTCAACCGAGCATGAACCTGCCCAGCGGCAATATATGCTTCTGATTTCCGCATTGGCGGCGCTCGCCCGCGCGCGTCACCCGGCCGAAGCGATCAGCGATTCCTACGTGATGCGGGCCTTGGCCCAGGCCGGCTGGACCCCGCGCCTTTCCTCATGCGCGGTGTGCGCCAAACGCGACGACCTCGATTATTTTTCCGTGGCTTCCGGCGGCATCCTTTGCTCCACCGACCATACTCCTGACTCACGCCGTATCGATGTCGACGGCCGCGAGCAGATGGAAGCGCTTATCGAGGGAGACTGGAATATACTCGACCGCGTGCCTTTGAAGGCCGAAATTCGCCGATTTGTTGAAGAATGGGGTGAATATTACCTTGAGCGGCCCATCCGTTCGCTGAAGTTGCTAGATTCGTAAGTATGGCTTTTGAACATGTGGATTACACGTCGCTCGACGTTCCCGCGGCACCGTTCTCCGACCCCTCGATCATTCCGGCATTTCCGAAAAACAAGGTGCCGTGTCACGTCGGCGTCATCATGGACGGCAACGGGCGTTGGGCCCAACAGCGTGGCCTGACCCGCACCCACGGCCATCAGGCCGCCGAGCCAGTCGTTTTCGACACCATTGCCGGTGCCATCGAGGCCGGTGTGCGTTATCTAAGCCTCTATACGTTCTCGACGGAAAACTGGAAGCGCAGCCCGCAGGAGGTCCGTTTCCTGATGGGCTTTTCGCGCGACATCATCCATCGTCGCGTGGCGCAAATGGACGAGTGGGGCGTGCGTGTGCGCTGGTCCGGCCGTCGCCCGAGGCTTTGGAAATCGGTGATCGACGAGCTCGAGGTCGCCATGGAGCGCACCAAGCACAATTCCACCATTGATGTGGTCTTCTGCATCAACTACGGCGGTCGTTCCGAGATCGCGGACGCTGCGGCGGCCATCGCCAAAGAGGTGCGAGACGGAAAGATCAGCGGCGACCGCGTCACCGAATCGATGATTTCCGATCATCTTTACAATCCCGATATTCCCGATTGCGACCTGGTCATCCGCACTTCGGGCGAGCAGCGCACTTCGAACTTCCTGCCGTGGGAAGCAGCCTACGCTGAGCTCGATTTCGCGCCCGAACTGTTCCCGGACTACGGACGTGAGGCCCTTTGGCGTTCCATCGACCACTACGTTCACCGCGACCGTCGTTTCGGCGGCGTTAAGACCAAGGCGAAGTGACGGGTCGCTGAACCAGATGCGATCAAACGCGCATCAAGTGCATATCACAGCATAGAACTGCAAATGATGACATAGAACATACGAATATGGGCTTCTTCCGGAATACTGCGGAAGAAGCCCATACTATATGACGATTTATTTGCTAAGGTAGGTAATCCTTATCAAGCCGACAATATCGCTGTGTCAGTGTTGCTCGACGACCGATTGGTTCTCAATGATTTGGCAATGAATGCATGCCGGAATCGCGGAGTTGATCGGCGGCAGATCGATGAGATTCTTCGGGAACGGATCGTCGCCCAAGGAACGCTTCTCAATCAACGAGACCAGCTTGCAGACCGCCCAATAACCCATTTCGTAATATGGCATGGCGACGGTGGTCAGCCTGGGGGAGAAGGTGTCGGCGATGTTGCTGTCGTTGCCCACGCCGATGACCGAAAGGTCTTTGCCCACGGTCAGACCGCGGCGTGCGGCGCATTCGTAGATGTACCAGGCGCGTGCGTCGTCGTAGCAGAAGAAGGCGTCGGGCTTCACTTCGTCGAAAAGCGAGGAAACCATTCCGAGCGCGTCCCCGTCCTGCGAGACGTTGACGACCAGCTTCTTGTCGAACGGCATTTCCGCTTCCTTCAGCGCCTTACGATAGCCCTCGAGCCTCGTGGCCTGGGCGATGGTCGGCGCAGCGTTGCCGATATACGCGATCTTCTTTCCGCCCGCATCGATCAGCCTCTTGGTGGCGTCGTAGCCGATGGCGAATTCGTCGGGCTCGACGATGGGGAAGCGGTTGTCGACGGTATTGGTGGAAATCAGCACCAGCGGCGAATGGACGAGGTCTTCGGGAACCTCGGTGACCTGGCTGGAAGGCTTGGAATAAAGGAATCCGTCCATGCCGTAACGCTGGAGCACGGAAATCTGGTCCGCCTGGCTGGCCGAACCGTCCGTATCGACGAACAGGATGATGTAGCCGTAATGGCTTGCGGCATCCTGCGCGCCTTGCAGCGTTTGTGCGGTATAGGGGATGTCGTAGATTTCATCGGCGATGAAACCCAGAATCCCGGTTTTGCTGGTACGCAGGCTGCGCGCCATCGGATTGGGCTTGTATCCAAGCTCGTCCGCAATTTCCCGCACCTTTGCGGCTATCTGTGTTTTTACACGTCCGGCATCCCTGTTGTTGAGAACCAAGGAGACAGTGGAGATTGAGACTCCGGCCTTCTCCGCGACGTCTTTCATAGTCATCATGATTTTTAATCTATACCTATTTACGGACTAAGTAAACCTCTTGGCTACAATTTGAAATAAATGTCTATTTCGTTGGAAATCGGTGTTTATTTCGTTTGACCTAAAATCTCGTCAACAAGCTGTTGCTTTTCTTTGATTTGACCGGAAAAACCGGGACGTATGTCAAGTTTAAGCGTGACTTCGGTACGATACCCTTGACCTGCCAGCGCCATGGTCGCGTTCCGAACGGTGTTGAGCACATCGTCAAGATCGCCCTCGATATTGGTGAACATCGCGTTGGTTTCATTGGGCAGTCCCGATTCGCGGATGACGTTGACGGATTGCGCGACGTATTCGCTGAGCTCCGAGCCGGTGCCGCTAGGCGCGATGGCCACGGCGGCGACGGTGTTGATATAGGGCTTGCCGGTTTTCGGGTCGGTCGGAACGGCTTGTTTGACGGCATTGCGGTCGAAGTTTTCGCTCATGTTGATCTCCTTGGATTGCTGATTGCATGCTACCTTCAAGGCTTGGCATTGCCGTCCGCCGCGTTCTCGCCGTGTGTCAGGCTGTGTCGGTAAAGTGGGCACACGAGTAAATGTCATGAAATGGCTGATTAAAGCCGAAAGCGGAAGGTGTGTCGTGGCTCAATCCAAACTAGATGAAGTCGTATCGCTGGCCAAGCGTCGTGGTTTCGTGTTCCCTGCGGGGGAGATTTACGGCGGCACGCGTTCCGCATGGGATTACGGCCCGCTCGGCGTCGCGCTGAAAGACAATATCAAGCGCGAATGGTGGCGCTCGATGGTGGTCACCCGTGGCGACGTCGTCGGTGTCGACACTTCTATTATTCTGCCGTCCGCTGTCTGGGAGGCTTCCGGCCACGTCAAGGTCTTCAACGACCCGCTGATCGAATGCCTCAACTGCCATAAGCGCCAGCGCGCTGACAAGCTCGAGGAATCCTACGCCGAGAAGCATGGCGACAAGATGCCGGAAGACGGCCTCAAGTCGATTGTCTGCCCCGACTGCGGCACCCGCGGCCAGTGGACGGAACCGCGCGATTTCAACATGATGCTGCGCACGCATCTCGGCCCGGTGGATGACGAGAACTCGCTGCACTATCTGCGCCCGGAAACAGCCCAGGGCATCTTCGTGGACTTCAAGAACGTGATGACCTCCTCGCGTTCGAAGCCGCCGTTCGGCATCGCCAACATGGGCAAGTCCTTCCGCAACGAGATCACGCCTGGCAACTTCATCTTCCGCACCCGCGAGTTCGAGCAGATGGAGATGGAGTTCTTCGTGGAGCCTGGCACCGATGAGGAATGGCACCAGTACTGGATCGACACCCGCACCCGTTGGTACACCGACCTTGGCATCAACCCGGAGAACCTGCGCCACTATGAGCATCCCAAGGAGAAGCTCGCACACTATTCCAAGCGCACCGTCGACATCGAATACAAGTTCGGTTTCAAGGGTTCCGACTGGGGCGAGCTCGAAGGCGTGGCCAACCGTACTGACTTCGATCTTTCCGCGCATCAGGAGCATTCCGGCGAGGATCTGGCCTTCTTCGACCAGGCCAGCGGCAAGAAGTACATCCCCTACGTCATCGAGCCGGCTGCGGGCCTGACCCGTTCGCTCATGGCCTTCCTTGTGGATGCCTACGCCGTCGATGAGGCGCCGAACACCAAGGGCGGCGTCGACCGTCGTACCGTGCTGCGTCTCGACCCGAGACTTTCGCCGGTGAAGGCCGCCGTCTTCCCGCTGAGCAAGAAGGCGCCGCTGCAGGGCATCGCCCACGACCTGGCCGCCGAACTGCGCCAGCATGACTGGATGATCGACTACGACGAGGCCGGCGCCATCGGCCGTCGCTACCGTCGCCAGGACGAGATCGGCACCCCGCTTTGCATTACAGTTGACTTCGACACTGCCGACGATCACGCGGTCACCATCCGCGAACGCGACTCGATGAAGCAGGAGCGCGTCGACCTCGACAACGTGGCCAAATATGTCGCCGACCGCATCGGCGAAAAGCGCGTGCGCTATCCCGAAGGCCCGGCTTCCATCGTCGGCACAACGGCAGCCGATGGCGGCGTAGACTTCGCCAAGGAATCCGGCGTCGATGAGTCCGCTCCCGTCAAGGTCGCAGAGGCCGGCGGGCTGTACTGAGCACTCTCGTTGTAGCCTTAGACTGACGTGTTTGGGGTCGGGGCATACGATGTCCGACACGCTCCGGGCCGCTCAGGCCAAGTCTTTACGGTCTGACATCGCATGCCCCGACCCCAAACACTCAGCGGTAGCTAACTGCCCAGAGAATGACTTTAGATCATTCGTTTTGAGATTTGTCTGTTCATTGTTCATTTAACTATCAGTTACGATGATGCGGTTGAGTGCTTGGGGCTGGGATATGCGATGATCGGGCGTAAGACACGGCCGAGCGGCCAAGGAGCGTCCCGAGCATTGTATATCCCAGTCCCAAGCACGTCAGTCGAAGTATTGTTTCGGCGAATATTGGATAAATAAAAATAAAAATAGGTGATACGTGAAGGATTTTAAGGAATGGCTGAAGCGAGTCGATTATTCGGAGGCTCGGCAGCGGTTTGATGACGGCTGGGACGAGGTACTCAGCAATCTGCCCGGGCTCGACTCGAGCGAAACCAGTGCGCAGGATGGCGAATACGAAGCAGCTGACGACGGCAAGCCCGTACCGAAGATCGCGCCAGTCGATTTGGGGCCGCTGCATATCGAGACCCCGGTCGTCCTCTCTCCGATGGCGGGCGTGACCAACTGGCCGTTCCGCACGCTGTGTCGTGCCTATGGTCCCGATGGGCTGTATGTTGCCGAAATGATTACCGCGCGTGCGCTCGTCGCTCGCAATCCCAAGGCGTTCAGGCTCTGCCGTTTCGCACCCACTGAGCAGCCCCGCTCGCTGCAGCTCTACGGCGTCGACCCCAACATCACCGCTCAGGCAGCGCAGATGGTGGTCCATGGAAATCTGGCCGATCACGTCGACCTCAACTTTGGCTGCCCGGTACCCAAGGTCACGCGTCGTGGTGGCGGTTCTGCGCTGCCCTGGAAAACCGACCTTTTCCGAGAACTCATTCACCGCGTGGTCGAGGTCTGCAGCGACGCCAATATTCCGGTCACTGCCAAGATTCGCGTCGGCATCGATGCCGATCACACCACGTTCCTCGATGCCGCCCGTATCGCCGAGGACGAAGGCTGCGCCGCGGTAACGCTTCACGCCCGCACGACCGCAGAATATTATGGTGGTCACTCAGACTGGAGCCGTATCGCCGAGCTGGTTCAAGCCGTGGATATTCCGGTTTTCGGCAACGGTGACATCTGGGGCGCCGAGGACGCGCTGGAGATGGTGCGGCAGACCGGTTGCGCCGGCGTCGCCATCGGTCGCGGGTGCCAAGGTAGGCCGTGGATCTTCTCTGACATCAAGCACGCCTTCGCCGGTTCCGAGGAACGTTTCAGCCCGACGCTTGGCGGTGTCTGCCAGATCATCCTGGCCCACGGCGAGCTCTTGCTGCGCTTCTACGACGGCGACGAGACCATGGCCGTGCACGACTTGCGCAAGCACATCGCGTGGTATCTGAAAGGTTTCCCGGTCGGTGGCAACACTCGTCGTGAGTTCATGGAATCCGAAACGTTGGATGACGTGAAGAAAGTAATGGACAGACTCGATCCCACTGTCACATATCCAGAACGCATTACAGATAAGCCCCGCGGCCGTGTTCGCTACGCGAAAAAGGTCCACGTTCCGTACGGCTGGTTCGATTCGCGCACCACGACCCATGAAGAACGCGAGCAGCTTTTCGGTGACGACCCGATGGATGCCAGCTATTAATTCATAAGGATAGATTTAACTATTTCGCAATCAAACATTTTGTGTTAAGAAACGAATCATCGCCCTTAATTGAAGATGTTAATTTTTGTCAAGCAATTACTATTGTAATGTCAAAAAATAATGACTGAAAGAAAAAAAGTTCGTTTCATGAGTTCAGTAATTGAGGTCTTGCAGTTCTTATATTCTATGAAAGGAGGTAAGGAAGCTGAGTCAAAGGGGATGAGGGTCGTATGTTGGATTCCGCTTGGAAACAGTGGTATTACGAAAGGCATAAATTTTTTTGTAATCAGACTGGAACCGATTTTGAACGGTATGTTACACATGCGCTTTCGTTATTCCATTCAGATTTCGACAATCCTAACCCTGCTGGGCGTTTAGGCGATCAAGGATGCGATGGATTGGCTGAAAATGGTACGATTCTTTATGCTTGTTATGGACAGTCGCCATTAAGCCCCAATCAACATAATCTCAAAGCGAAACTGCAAAGTGACTTTCAGAGGGCCCTTGAATGTTGGCCTGACTTTGTTATTTGGAGATTTATCACAAATGCAACCTTTGGTCCTACAGTACTAAAAGAATTCAGGAAGCTTCAGTCAGAGCATAATACTGGGGTTAAGTAAACAAAGGTGTGTCTTATTCTGTCCGGATGGTGGTCATGTTGACTGTCCGGCCCATCCTTTTCTGATGCCGAATCCTGATTCGTAGGGGTCGACGCCGGGGTCGTCGGGGGCCGGTTGTTGCACAGATCGGCGGTCGAGGCCGGGCAGGGCGATGGCGTCGCCGGCCTTCCTTGGTTCCGGTTCCCCGCGGCGGAGTGCGTTTTTGGCGAGCCGTTCGGGTTCGGGGTCCCGGGTGCGCATGTAGAGGATCCATTCGCAGACGCGTCTGGCGTGCTCCGGGCTGAGCCCGTTGTGGCGTCGCATGGCGTCCTTGATCGGCTTGTTGGTGCCGCCCTCGAGCATGTTCGTGTTCCACGCGACCGGCCCGCCGGCATTGAGGGCGGGGTCGAGCCAGGTGAAGAGCATGCCGGCGGCGTTGAGCCTGGCGAGCCGGTGGTAGGCGTCGCGGGCGCGCTGGTGGGTGTACCAGGTGCGGTGGAACCCGGTGTCGGGGTCTCTGGCCACGGTCCGCTCGCCCAGCCAGTCGCGGTTCTCCCGGTACCATTCGTTCAGGTCCGCCAGCCACTGCCGCGCCTGTTCCGGGGTGCCGCAGCGTTCCGTGTCGACGAGTCTTTTGGCCAGCCGGTAGAGCGCCCTGCCGGGTTCGGTGCGCGGCCTGGAGGTCAGGTCGGTCCTCGTGTTCCTGAGCACGTGCACGAGGCAGCGCTGGACCCTCATGCCCGGCCAGCGCGCGCCGATGGCGGCGAGGCAGCCGCGCCCGCCGTCGCAGACGATGACGTCCGGCCGCGGGATGCGCCTGAACAGGGCGAGCCAGGCGGCCTTCTTCTCGGTGTCGCACCACTGGAACGCCAGCGGCCTGCCGTCGCCGGCGTCGACGGCCACGAGCAGGCACCAGCCGTTCAGGTACGTGCCGTCCACCTCCACGCAATGCGCCCTGGCCGGTTTCGGAAGCCTGGGCCTGACGCTCCAGCACCAGGCGGTGCGTTTCGCGAACCCCTGACGGCTGGTCACCCCGATCGCCCGGGCGGCCTGCAGAACGTCCGTCCTTCCCAGCACCCACGGCAGCCATGCGCGGAACTCGGCCAGGCGCGTGGCGTCCGGCCTTGCGGCGACCCCGCTCGCCGAGCACGCGTCACACCTCCAGCGCTGCCGCCCGGCCTTCGTGTATCCGTTCCTGCGCATCGGCAGCCCGCACAGCGGGCAGCGCCTCGCCCTCGATGATCTCCTCCTGGCCATACCGCCATGCAACAGCCAGCACACAACCGCACGAAAGTCAACCCGGGAAGCAAAAGACCCGTGTTTAACACCACGGGCGTTAAACACAGGCCCGCACGCCTACTCCCGCAACACCAAACCCCGAAAATAAGACACACCTTTGTTTACTTAACTCTAATACTGCTTCTGTTCGTCCAATAAAAATGGAGCATTGGAACGGACAGAAGTTGTGGGATGATGTTGTTTCTGAACTAAATGAAAAGCAACGGGAAAAATTACTTCCAGGAGTTCCTCATGCCCAGAACGTGAATTTTGAAGAACTCGTTGGGTTAATAATGAATATTGAAAATGAGCCAGTTGTGTATAACCGACGTATCGGTGAAGTATCGCCTAAAAAAATGGATTGGAATGCGATTCCAGCTACAAAAAGGGCTGAATTTGAAGAGGGGCGGTTATCTGTACCTAGAATAGATCAATGGTTTGCAATGCAAGGAGACCCTGATTTGTGCGATCGGAAGGCTCAGTCTTTCCATGATAGATATGAATATTTTAGAAAAGTAAGTAATACGCCTGATGAAATACTTGAGGGATTGTATGTTGATTTGGGAGGACCGGATTTTCGTTACGATTCAGGACTTGCCAATGCTGTATACGCAGTAGTTGTTTACTTTTTTGATAGATGTGATATCTTTGAAGATCCTCTAGCTGAGACAAATGATGGAGGGAGAATTGCCGATGCTAATTCTCAATTACCTGAGTCCAATAGACAAGAGAAGTTGGCTACGGATAAATTAATCCAAGGAGCTTTCGATGATTTTACCGACTAAAGGGATTGAAAGTAATCGGGCCCTTCTTTCAATTGGTGCTGAGATAATAGAGTTACTTCGTCATGCTACCCCTGTTTCTGATTTATGGGAAAATTTTAGAGAAAAAACTAGGCGAGAAAATGTAGAGAAGGCGCTGGTAACTTTCGATTGGTTTGTACTTGCTCTTTCAATGCTTTTTGCTGTCGGAGTTGTAAAATTTGACGATTTAGGACGATTGGAGCTTCATCATGTTTCTTGAGAAGCTAGGTGCTGATGATTCTCGGTTCAAAACTCTTGATTTTCATGAGGGGATGAATCTGATTGTTGCTGACCGTGATGCTGAATCGACTGACGAAGATAGTAGAAATGGTGCCGGGAAAACAAGTTTCGTCCGTATTCTGCGTTATTTGCTAGGCGGGAAAATTAGTAAAACTGATGCACTAGCAACGTCTGCATTAAAGGATTTCGTTTTTAAAGGTTTTTTTGATTTCCCGGGTAGTAAGCGAGCTGAGAGTTACGTGGTCGAGCGTCCATTACATCCACAAACTAGATTAAAAATTAATCATGTCGATAGAAAAATCGATGAATGGAGAGGCCTACTGTGTGAGGTTTATGGCTTAACTCCTGGTATAGTGCGTCCCAGTTTAGGTCAGCTTGTTGAACAAACAGTCCGGCTTGAATTCGATGATGCCGTAAAAGTGAATTCTTGGGATTCTAAATGGGAAGATGGAGCTAGAATCGGATATTTTTTCGGATTTTCCCCGAAAGTTTTAAGTGCTGCTGGTGAAATTTCAGCAATAAAGAAAAATCAAAGACAAATCAAAAAAGCTGTGAAAGATGGAGCCCTCCCCGGAGTCTCGTTAAATGCAGCAGAAATTCGTCCATCATTGGTAGCCGCAAAGGCAGAACGAGATAATCTTGCTAACCAGTTACGTGAATTTACTGTCGATGAAGAATATGCAAATCATCAGAGATTAGCCAATTCTCTTTCAAGAAAATTAAAAGATTTAAGTGACGAGATTATTTCGCTTGGGCAAAGACGAGATGATTTGCAACGGGCTATGGATGAAGAAGAAGTTGCTTCTTCTGATGTTGTTGATAATGATGTTGATGTAAATCGACTGAGTGCTATGTATAAGGAACTCGGAGTCTTGCTCCCCGACACAGTATTAAAAAGGTATGAGCAGGTTGAAAAGTTTCATTCCTCGGTCATTCAGAATCGAAGATTATATCTGCAGTCAGAATTAACTGAAGTAAAACAAAAATTGAAAGAAGCAGAGAAAAAACGTAAAGAACTTGACAGCAAACGTGCTGAAACGATGCAGTTGTTGGAATCTAGTATGGCTCTTGAGACATTCATGAGTGCCCAAAAAGACCTGAACGACCTAGAAGTGAAAGTCGAGCGGTTGAACAATCAGCTGAAGCTCGCCCACGATTTTGAGAGTAATGGACTTGACCTTACAGAGAAAACTGCCGCAGCTCAACTTGGAGTGCGTCGGGAGATAGATGAGCATCAACTGTTAGTTGACGAGGCTATTGGTCTATTTTCACAATTCGGAACCGAAATATATGGAGACCGAGATGTTGAACTGATTATTAATGATTCGAAATCAGGAATGCTTGAGATTGACCCAAGGATAGGCGGCGATAAATCGGCTGGTATAGGTCAAGTTAAAACTTTTATACTTGATATGGTTTGCACCATTATGGGCATTCAGAATGGTCGCTCACCAAGGCTTCTCGTTCACGATAGTAAACTTTTTGATTCCATGGATAGTAGACAGGTAGCTTCATGTCTCAATATCGGCGCGAGGCAGGCAGAAAAATATGGTTTTGAATATATAGTTACAATGAATTCGGATCGTCTTGAACAGATAAAACATGAATTCAATAGTGAACGGTATGTGATTAATACTAAGCTTAGTGATCAAGGCTCTGATGGAGGATTGTTTGGTTTCCGTTTCGAATGATACTTCTTGGTGTTTTGAATTAACGCTATTAAGATTTTGGTAAGTTTGTGGATTGTGATTGATTAACCTCAATCTGTGTAATCACCGATAAGCCCCGCGGCCGTGTTCGCTACGCGAAAAAGGTCCACGTTCCATACGGCTGGTTCGATTCGCGCACCACGACTCATGAAGAACGCGAGCAGCTTTTCGGTGACGACCCGATGGATGCCAGCTACTGATTTCAAAAAATTCATAAAAAATATGTGGTACACCCCGGGAAATACTCTTAATTTAGGCGTGTTCTGCGATAGAGTAATAGGCATAACCGTGAAGTGACAGGAGACTATGGTGAGCGAGATTGCCCAGAATGACAATTTCAACGATAAGACGAGCATCAAGGTGGTCGGTGTCGGTGGTGCCGGGGGTAACGCCGTCAATCGCATGATTGCCGAAGGCTTGCAGAACGTTGAATTTGTAGCGATTAATACTGATGCGAAAGATTTGCTCCGCAGCGACGCGGATGTGAAGATTTCCCTGAGCGATCATTCGAGTCGAGGGCTTGGAGCGGGGGCCGACCCCGAAAAGGGTGCTAAGGCTGCGCAAGATCATCAGTCCGATATTGAAGAGGCGCTGAAGGGTGCCGATATGGTCTTCGTCACATGCGGTGAAGGCGGCGGCACAGGCACAGGCGCAAGCCCTATCGTCGCTCGTGCGGCGCATCAGCAAGGTGCGTTGACCATCGCTGTGGTCACTCGTCCGTTCGCTTTTGAAGGCCCGCAGCGTGCGGCCTCCGCCAAGCTGGGTATCGAGAACCTGCGTAAGGAAGTCGATGCGCTCATCGTCATTCCGAACGACCGTCTCTTGGAGCTTTCCGACAAGACCATCGGCATCGTCGACGCCTTCAAGACCGCCGACACCGCGCTTCTGGCCGGCGTGCAAGGCATCACCGACCTGATCACGATGAACTCCTATATTCACGTCGACTTCTCCGATGTCACTGCCATCCTGCGTGGCGCAGGCACGGCGCTTTTCGGCATCGGCTCGGCTCGCGGCGAGGACCGCGCCACCCAGGCCGCCGAGATCGCCATCAGCTCGCCGCTCTTGGAAGAGAGCATCGAGGGCGCTCATGGTGCGCTCATCAACATCGCCGGCCCCACCGACCTGAAGCTGCAGGAAGCCAGCGACGCCACCGAACTGGTGCGCAAGGCCATCCACCCCGAAGCCCAGATTATTTGGGGTCTCGCACTCGACGACGCTTACGGCGACGAAGTCCGCGTCACCGTCATCGCGGCAGGGTTCGATGCCGAAAGCAAGAAGGATGCCGAGAACCTCGATGAGGTTTCGAAATCCAACTCGCGCAATGCCAGCGAGCCGTCAGGCCAGGGCTATGGCTCCGAACCTGAGACTCCTCTGGTACATCACGTGCCCGATCTGGACACCCCGAACGTCTCGCATACCCCGGAGACCCAGTCCTACGACGATCCCGATGAATCGTCCTCGCCCGATGATCCCGGCGATCTCGATATCCCCGATTTCCTGCGCTAAAGAGTAGACGAAAGGATTTTTATGGCTGGATACATGAAAAAGGCGATGTCATATCTTGGTATGGCTGACGTTGTCGACGATGACGACGACGAAATGCAAGAGACCGGGGATGCCGCACCTACGGCTTTCGACTCGGACAGCAACGTGACGCCGATCGCCACGCAAACCTCCCCGGTTTCCACCCAGGAGAGCACCTCGTCTTCGCGCGCCGCCAAGCCTTTCCCGGGCCGCATCAACCGCATCACCACCATTCATCCCAAGTCCTATGACGAAGCGCAAAAGGTTGGCCGCGCCATCCGCGACGGCATTCCGGTGGTTTTGAACCTTACGGGTGTCTCCGAAGCCGTCGCTTACCGCATCGTCGATTTTTCGGCGGGTGTGGTCTTCGGTGTCCGTGGCTCGCTCGAACGCGTCACCCCCAGGGTCTTCCTGTTGAGCCCCGCGCAGGTCAACATCAAGGTGGACCAGTCATCATCCGATGAGTCCGAAGACGGCCTGTTCTGAGGCTTTATGTTGATTACCGTCCTTAGTCTGATCAAATGGGTTATCGCCGTCTACTCGACGGTGCTCCTCATCAGGGTGCTTATCGATTGGGTGTTCGCGTTGATACCTGGTTGGCGTCCAGGCCGCGTGATCAGGTCGATTGTCAATGTCTTCTACATATTGACCGATCCGCCGCTGCGTTGGTTGGGGCGCTTCATCCCCGTTATCCGGATGGGCAACATGGGTTTGGACGTTACGCCCGTAGTTTTGTGGTTTATCCTTGCGGTAGTGGATTTCATCATTTAGCTAATATCAATTTGGTTTATGTGTACTGAAAGGTCATCATGGCATTACTCTCTGCAGAAGAAGTACGTAATAAAGCGTTCCAGACGGTTCGTTTTAAAGAAGGCTATGATGTCGAAGAAGTCGATGATTTCCTGGATCAGGTCGCGCACACCTTGGCCGAAGAGGAACGGCAGATTTCCTATCTGCAGGGCCAACTTTCAGGCTCACCTTCCGGCATGGGCTTTGCTGCGGGAACCGCTAATCAGAATTTCGTGTCGCAGGCGTCGTCGCCGTTTTCCTCGCAAGGCCCGCAGACCGGACAACCAAGTTATGGGTTCCCGTCTTCACAAGGTCTACAGAGTGAACAAAACGATGGCGGATTCTCGTCTTCGCAACAGGTTTCATGGGAGCAATAGACAAACTTATAACAAGTATCTATGCGGGATTCCCGAAACTGACGGTAGACTGTATGGTATAACATCTATTCAAGAGTCAAAAAATCAGAGGCATCATGCCCAAAGTGAGGTGTAAAAGTTTATGGCACTGTTAACGCCGAAAGATATCAGGGAACATGCCTTCCAAACCGTACGTTTTAAAGAAGGGTACGACGTTGAGGAGGTTGATGACTTCCTCGATCAGGTCACCGAGACCGTCGAAGCTCTCGGCAAGCAGGCTATGGCAAACGGCAACGGACAGTCGACGCAGTCGCTCGGCCCGGATGTCAGCAAACTCAATTCCAAGATTTCTGATCTGACCAGTCAGGTCCAGACCCTCAGCCGTGAGAACCAGACCCTGAAGACGGCGGCCAGTCAGCAGCAGAAGGCTGCCAATCAGGCTGCAACGGCAAGTGTCGATGCCTCCAAGCTCGCAGAGGCCGAGGAAAGCAACAGGGCGCTGGCCGAACAGAACAAGCAGTTGAAGGATCAGGTCGATCGCTTGAATTCCCAGATCGATCAGCTCACCGCCCAGGCCGCTCAGGCCCAAGGCAAGAAGGACATCGACAATCAGCTTGTCGCCGTCCAGCACGAGCGCGACGAGTTCCGCGCCGGCAACGAGAAGCTTTCCCGCGAGCTCGAGCAGGCCAAGAAGCAGCTTTCCAGCACCAGTCAGCAGTCTCAGCAAATGCGTGATCTTTCCCGCCAGCTCGAAGAATCCAGGCAGCGTGAGAATCAGCTGCGTGCACAGGTCTCCAAGCTTGAACCGAGCACCGAGACCGGCAGCTTGCAGAAGATTGCAGGGGCCGCTGCTGGAGCCAACAGCGAACCTGAGCGCGCGACCGCCATGCTGACGCTCGCCATGCAGCTGCACGATCAGTATGTCGACAAGGGCAAGGCCAAGGCCAAGGAAATCACCGACGCGAGCCAGACCAAGTATCAGGAGCTGGTCAACAAGGCCAACGACTATTCGACCCGCACGCGCAATGAATCCGACGAGTATTCCAAGCAGATTCGCGGCAAGGCCGAGGACTATTCCAAGCAGACCCGTTCCGAGGCCGATGCATATGCGCAGAAGACCCGTGGCGCCGCCGACGATTACTCCACGCAGAAGCACACTTCTGCCGATAACTACGAGTCTGAGGTTCAGCGTCGCGCTGCCGAGTACGATCAGAAGACCCGTTCCGCTGCCGAGACCTATGCCCAGCAGGTGCGCGATAACCTCGCTTCGCAGTCCAAGGTCATCGAGGCCAATATCCAGAGCCTCAAGCAGTTTGAGACCGAATATCGTACCCGCTTGACCGAATTCTTGGGCCAGCTTGTCTCCCAGGTCAGTGATACGAATACGTACAACAAGATGGAAGAAGCCAAGAACTGATTCGGCCATCGATATGAAAAATGTATCACCTAAACGGCCGCGCACTCGTGTGGCCGTTTTCGTTATCGTGGCGGTTGTGGCGCTTTTGCTCGACCGCCTTACCAAGCTGTGGGCGCAAGCCGCACTCGGTGACGGCAAGACCGTCATAGTCATTCCCAGGTTCCTTGGCCTGACTCTGATTCATAACCCTGGTGCGTCGCTGGGGATGGGCTCGTCGGTCACATGGCTGATTTCCTGCCTTGCGTTGGTGGCCTGCGTGGCGCTTGTGTATCTGGCATTGACCACGGTTTCACTGTGGTGGACGGCAGCTTTGACTATCGCTTTTGCGGGGGCTTTCGGCAATCTCATCGACAGGGTGATTTTCGCGCATGGATTCCTCAACGGAAAAGTAGTGGATTTCCTCAACTATGGTTGGTCCGTGGGTAATGTGGCCGATATCGAACTGGGGATTGCCGCCGTTCTCATCATCATCCTGCTGTTGGTCAACGTGCCGTTCAGCGCGAAAGACGTCAAAGACGGTGACGATAGCGGCGATGCCCACAATCCCAACGACAGCCAAGAGCGTAAGAACATTCAGGAAGAACCGGTGAAAGCTGTAGAGGATAGAGGAGCGGACGGCCGATGAGCCGCCTGGTGCCAGCCCCCGATGCGTTGATCGGCAAGAGATTTGACGTGGCTGTGGCGAAAATGCTGGGTGTCTCGCGGTCCAAGGCTGTTGAACTTATCGAGGCCGGCGAAGTAAGCGTTCTTCAGCATAAGATTTCAAAATCCGGCACACTGTTGGGCGGCGATACCGTCGAATTCGACATCGAGGAGAAACAGCCGGAACCGGAACCCTTGGCTGAAGGCATGGCCGTCGTCTATGAAGATGACGACGTCGTTGTGGTCGACAAACCCGTTGGTGTCGCCGCGCACGCTTCGACCGGCTGGACGGGGCCGACGGTGCTCGGCAGCCTCTTGGCCCGCGGAGTGCATATCACATCTATGGGCGCTCCCGGCAGGCAGGGTATCGTCAGCAGACTCGACGTCGGCACCAGCGGGCTCATGCTGGTATGCAAGTCCGACTTGGCCTATCGCGAGATGCGCCGCCAATTCGCTCATCACGAAGTCATCAAGATTTATCACGCCCTGGTACAGGGCAACCTGACCCACGACAAAGCGACTATCGAAGCGCCTATCGGAAGGGCGAAAGTCTCAGACTTCCGTTTCACCGTCACACCGCTTGGCAAAAAAGCAGTCACTCACTGGGACGTGCTGGAACGCTTCAGCGAGGCTACGCTCGTGAGCGTCAATCTCGAAACCGGCCGTACCCACCAGATCCGTGTGCATTTTTCTTCCATCGGCCACCCGTTGGTAGGGGACTCGATGTACGGCGCGAATCCTGTGTTGGCTGAACGTCTGGGCTTGACCCGCCAGTGGCTGCATGCCATGCGTCTTGAGTTCAGGCATCCCCGTACGCACGTTCGCACGGTAGTGGAATCCCGCTATCCCGGGGATTTGGCGCATGCGCTCGGTATCGTGCGCGAGGACAAGCGCGAAAAAGAATAGATTTTGGTAGCGAATAACATCTAGTCGAAAATGGTTCGCTAAAGGCTTTCAGCGTCTGACCGGCTCGGTATCGTGGAGAGCATGGCTCATTCGGGAAACTTTGTTCAATTGCATAACCATACGCATTACTCGCTGCTTGACGGCGCATCCAAGATTCCCGATTTGGTCAATCGTGCCAAGGAACTCGAAATGCCCGCCATCGGCATCACCGACCACGGCAATATGCACGGTGCCTACGAAATGTGGAGCACGGCTGTAAACGCCGGTATCAAGCCGATTATCGGCATTGAAGCCTACGTTACGCCTGAAACTTCGAGGACGGACAAGGGCCGCGTGCATTGGGGCACGGAAGCCCAGCGCAGTGATGACGTCTCCGGTGGCGGCTTCATCACCCATATGACGCTCTGGGCCGAAAACGACGAGGGGTTGGTCAACCTGATGAAGGCCTCGTCCGTGGCCAATCTCGAAGGCCGTGTGGGCAAGTGGCCCCGTATGGATTATGACGTGCTTCAGACCTATCACAAGGGTGTCATCGGAACCACAGGATGCCCGTCGGGTATCGTCCAGACCAGGTTGCGTCTTGGCCAATACAAGGAGGCCTTGCGTGCCGCGCACCAGCTGCAGGATATTTTTGGCAAAGATAATTTCTACGTCGAACTGATGGATCACAATCTGGAAATCGAAAAGCGCGTCTCCGCCGACCTGCTCAAGATCGCCAAAGACCTTGGTGCCCCCATCATCGCCACCAACGATTCCCACTACGTTCACGAAGCCGATCGCGGTTCGCAGGACGCGATGCTCTGCATCAATTCCGGTTCGCATCTGGACGACCCGGACCGTTTCAAATTCGACGGTTCCGGCTACTACATCAAGTCGGCCGAGGAAATGCGTGCACTGTTCAAGGATCTGCCCGAGGCCTGCGACAACACGCTGGAAGTGGCCGAACGTTGCAACGTGATGTTCGATGACCATGAAGACGGCGCGTTCATGCCGCTTTTCGACTGCCCGGACGGTTGGGACGAGACCTCGCTCTTCCTGCACGACGTGCAGCAAGGTCTCGAAAAACGTTACGAGGGTAGCGTTCCCGACAATGTTCGCAAACAGGCCGACTACGAGTGCGGCGTGATCTGCCAGATGCAGTTCTGCGGCTACTTCCTCGTGGTCGCCGACTACATCAACTGGGCCAAGACCCACGGCGTGATGGTCGGCCCCGGCCGTGGTTCCGCGGCAGGCTCGATGGTGGCCTACGCCATGGGCATCACCGAACTCGACCCGCTGAAGCATGGCCTGATCTTCGAACGCTTCCTCAATCCTGAGCGCGTCTCGCTGCCTGATATCGATATCGATTTCGACCCGGAAGGCCGCCAGAAGGTACTCGATTACGTGGCCGACAAATACGGGCACGACAAGGTGGCGCAGTGCGTCATCTATGGCACCATCAAGACCAAGCAGGCGCTGAAGGATTCCGCGCGAATCATGGGCTATGAATTCTCCGTGGGCGACCGCATCGTCAAGGCGCTGCCGCCGAGCAAGAACGGCAAGGACGCCAGTCTCAAGGAGATGTTCGACCCGGCCTCCAAGAAGTACGCCGAAGCGCGCGAATTCCGCGAACTTTACGATTCCGACCCCGACGCCAAGCGCATCACCGACGAGGCCAAGGGCATCGAAGGCCTGATTCGGCAGACCGGAGTGCACGCCTGCGCCACCATCATGTCGGCCACGCCGATCACCGACACCTCGCCGCTGCTGGAACGCACCGATGGCACGGTGACCACGACCTTCGAATACCATACCTGTGAAACGCTGGGGCTGGTCAAGAACGACTTCCTCGGCCTCTCCAACTTGACGGTCATCCGCGACACCTTGAAGAACATCGAGCTCAACGGCAAGGAGCCCATCGACTACACCAAGATTCCGCTCGACGACAAGGAGACCTACGCGCTTCTGACCCGAGGCGACACCCTCGGTGTCTTCCAGCTCGATGGCGACGGGATGCGGGCCCTGCTCAAGAGTCTCAAGCCCGATAACTTCAACGATATTTCGGCACTCATCGCCCTCTACCGCCCGGGCCCGATGGATATGGACTCGCACAACAACTACGCCAAGCGCAAGAACGGTTTGCAGCCCATCACCCCGATCAACGACGAGGTGGCTGAGGCGCTCGCCCCGGTGCTCGACGAGACCTACGGCCTGATCGTCTATCAGGAGCAGGTGCAGTCCGCCGCTCGAATCCTCGCCGGCTACTCTCTGGGCCGAGCGGACGTGCTGCGACGCGCGATGGGCAAGAAGAAGCCCGAAGTGCTGGCCAAGGAGCAAGGTCCGTTCTTCGAGGGCATGAAGGAGCACGGTTACTCGCAGAAGGCCGCTCAGGACGTCTGGGACATCCTCGTGCCGTTCTCCGGTTACGCGTTCAACAAGGCCCATTCCGCGGCCTACGGGCTTATTTCCTACTGGACCGCGTATCTCAAGACCCACTATCCGGTGGAATTCATGGCCGCGCTCCTGCAGAACGAACGCACCAACAAAGACAAGACCGCGCTCTACTTGGGCGAAGCGCGGCGCATGGGCATCAAGGTGCTGCCGCCGGACGTCAACGAATCCCGGCTCGAATACGCCCCTGTCGGCAACATCATCCGTTTCGGCCTCGGTGCCATCCGCAACGTCGGCGACAACCCGGTGCAAGACATCATCGCCGAGCGCGAGAGCAAGCGCGGCAAATACATCAACTTCATGGACTTCATCCGTCGTGTGCCGTTGAGCGTGCTCAACAAGCGTCTCGTGGAATCGCTGATCAAGGCCGGTGCCTTCGATTCCATCGATCCGAACCGCCGTGCGCTCTTCCAGATTCACGAACCTGCCATCGATTCGGTGATCAGTCTCAAACGCAAGCAGGCCGAAGGCCAGTTCGACTTGTTCAGCGACCTCGGATCAGACGGCGACGGCGGCGATGGGTCCGGTGAGGACGCGATGGGTGACGCTCAGGTCAGCGTGCCCGACATCGAGGAATGGGACAAGAAGACCAAACTGAACTTCGAGCGCGAAATGCTTGGCCTTTATGTCTCCGATCACCCGCTTTCCGGCATGGCTTCCGTTTTGAACAGCCTGCGAGACATGTCCATCGCACAGTTGATCAACAGTGCTCCGAAGATGGACGACCGCCAGCAGGTCACCATCGCAGGGCTTATCACTTCCGTCGATCGGCGCGTCTCCAAGAAGGGTAACCCTTGGGCCATCGTCACCATCGAGGATATGGAAAGTTCCATCCAGTGCATGTTCTTCGGACGCGCCTATACTTCTGCGGCCGAATCGATGGCCGTCGACGAAGTGGTGCAGATTCGCGGTCAGATCGAGCTGCGAGACGAAACGGTGAGCATGCGCGCCAACGAGATGAACGTCCCGAACCTAGTAGCCGAAGACGAACGGCCGTTGGTGCTCACCTTGCCAAAGACCGCGTTGAACCGACCGCATGTCATGC
Source organism: Bifidobacterium sp. ESL0690 (assembly GCF_029392315.1). Lineage (NCBI taxonomy): Bacteria > Bacillati > Actinomycetota > Actinomycetes > Bifidobacteriales > Bifidobacteriaceae > Bifidobacterium > Bifidobacterium sp. ESL0690. The sequence goes on along the minus strand of NZ_CP113939.1, from coordinate 1,819,434 downwards.
AACTGGGAAAGATCATCACCAATCATCCCGGCATGTGCGAGGTCAAATTGGCCATTATGGATTCCGACGGCAACGCTAGGGTGCTGACGTTCGGCGACAGGTTCCGCGTAAAACGTGACACGTCGCTGTTCGCCGAGATCAAGATTCTCTTCGGCCCGAAGTGCCTGCCTGCGGCGTAGGAGCAGTATTTTGCACCGCAAACGCAAAGTGATGCAACACGTTGTTCAGATGGACAATGAATCTCAGAATGTGAGTTGTGTCTCATACCGATACATCGCGCGGAATACGATATAGAGGTATGGAAAATAACACAATGCGAATCATTGACCTGCGCGGAAAGCGCCTCACCAGAGCACAGATGCTGGAGGCTATGCCTCGTGCCGAAATGGGTACGAACGAAGCCAGCAGCGCTGTGCGTCCCATCCTCGACGACGTAAAGGCCCGCGGTGCTGCGGCCTTGCGCGATTTTGAGGAGAAGTTCGACCATATCCGTCCGCATCATCTGCGCGTGCCCGTCGAGGCGATGCAGAGTGCGCTCGAAGAGCTGGATCCGGAGGTTCGTGCCGCTATCGAGGAATCGGTGCGTCGTATCCGCAAGGTCTGCGCTTCGCAGGTGCCGAAGGACTTCTACACCGACTTGGCCGAAGGCGCTCGCGTTGCCGAACGCTGGGTTCCCGTCGAGCGTGTCGGCCTCTATGTGCCCGGTGGCAAGGCGGTCTATCCGACTTCTGTGATCATGAACGCCGTACCGGCCCAGGTCGCCGGTGTCTCGTCGCTGGCCATCGCCACACCTCCGAACGCTGATAACAACGGTTTGCCCAACAAGACCATCCTCGCAACCTGCGCCATTCTTGGCGTCGATGAGGTCTACGCGGTCGGTGGGGCACAGGCCATCGCCATGTTCGCATACGGCGCCAACGGAAGCGAGCCGCAGGACGGCGAAGTGCTTTGCGAACCGGTCGACAAGATCACCGGTCCGGGCAACATCTTCGTGGCTACGGCCAAGGGCATGGTTTCAGGCATCGTCGGCATCGACGCGGTGGCGGGACCCAGCGAAATCGCCATTATCGCGGACAAGACCGCAAACCCGAGCTGGGTGGCGGCGGATTTGATCAGCCAGGCCGAACATGACGAGCTCGCCGGATCCGTACTGTTTACCGACAGCGAGGAGCTGGCCAAGAAGGTGCAGGAAAGCCTTGATTACCGCGTGCCGCGCACCATGTCGCACGAACGTGTCTCCACTGCGCTCACCGGTCGTCAGTCGGGCATCATTCTCACCGACAATCTCGATCAGTCGGTGGATGCGGCCAACGCCTATGCCGCCGAGCATTTGGAGATTCAGACCGAGAACGCAGACGAGGTCGTCAAGCGTATCAAGAACGCCGGCGCCATCTTCCGCGGCCCGTATTCGCCGGTTCCGCTGGGCGACTACATGTCCGGCTCCAACCACGTGCTGCCCACCGGCGGCACCGCTCGCTTCGCCTGCGGTCTCGGCGTGCACACCTTCATGAAGCCGATCGAAGTCATCGAATACGACGAGCAGGGCCTGAAGCCGCTGGCGTCGCTGATCAACGCCTTCGCCGTCTCCGAAGACCTGCCTGCCCACGGCGAATGCGTGCTGAGCCGCTTCATCGACGACCCGTACGACAAGGCCACGATCAAAGAGCAGGAACGCAAGGCCGGCCTGCGAAAGTAGGTCATTCCATTTTCAGCCTCGGGTTCGGCGGTCTGAAGCCGCTGACCCGAGGCTATTGAAATTATCGCGAGGAAACCGGATATGATCGCCTACACGCATGAGCGGAGCATCACTGCCGAGCAGCTTGCTGCTGTATTCGATCGATCCGGAATCCATCGGCCGACCAAGGATTTGGCCAGGTTGCAGGCAATGCTCGATAATGCCGATGTTTTATGGACGGCGTGGGATGGCGAGCGTCTTGTCGGCGTGGCACGTGCCCTGACCGATTTCAGCTATGCCTGTTATCTCTCGGATCTGGCAGTCGACAAGGATTATCAGCGTCGGGGCATTGGCTCCGGACTGGTGGACGGACTTCTTCGTCAGCTTGGGCCGGATGTCTCGTTGGTGTTGCTGGCCGCGTAAAGTGCGATGGAATACTATCCGAAACTGGGTTTCGACCATATCGGCAACGCATTCTCGATCGCCAGGCGGCCTTTTTAGAGTTAACAGGATTCACACAGGATTGCCATATAATTGCGGGAATGACCGGTGAGGATAAAAGTTAAGGGGAACATCATGACCAATTCGATTCCACAGGAATTGCCGCTGCGCAACGACCTCATTGGGGAGGAGCCCTACGGGGCGCCACAACTTGACGTGCCGGTGTGCCTGAACGTCAATGAGAACCCGTATGCGCCCGCGCCCGCCGTGGTCAACGAGATCGCCGAGGACGTGCGCAAGATCGCCCCGACCCTAAACCGTTATCCCGACCGTGAGCATTCCAAGCTGCGCCAGGCGTTTGCCGACTATCTTGAGCGCGAGTCCGGTGTGAAACTCGGCGTCGAGCAGCTCTGGGGCGCCAATGGCAGCAACGAGATTATGCTCCAACTGTTCCAGGCTTTCGGTGGACCGGGACGCAAGGCTCTGGGTGCCGATCCGACCTATTCCATGTACCCCGAGTATGCGCGAGACACGTTCACCAAGTGGATCACGGTGAAACGAAACGCCGATTTCTCGCTGAACCTTGAAGCTCTGCTCGACGCAATCGAACGTGAGCAGCCGTCGATTATCCTTTTGACCAGCCCGAACAACCCGACCGGGACCATTCTGCCGATGTACCAGCTCGAAGCGGTGCTGAAAGCCGTTCAAAACGCCAAGGTGAATGGGGCGGCCGAAGGTGTGCACCCTGTGGTTGTGGTGGACGAGGCCTATATCGAGTTCCGCACCCCTGGTACGCCAACTGCGCTGGAATTGCTGGCTAAATACCCGAATCTCGCCGTCAGCCGCACCATGAGCAAGGCCTTCGCCTTCGCCGGCGCGCGTGTAGGTTATCTGGCAGCTTCACAGGGCATCGTCGACTGCGTGCGCATCGTGCGCATGCCCTACCATCTTTCCGCTGTTACCCAGGCCACGGCGCTCGCCGCGTTCAAGCACACCGACGAGCAATTGAGTCAGGTGAAGCACCTGCGTGAGACCCGTGAATCGACAGCAGCGTGGCTTAAGACTCAGACTTGGCACGGCAAGCCGCTCAAAGTCGCGGATTCCCAGTCCAACTTCGTGCTTTTCGGCGGCTCGTTCGAAGACCGCGAACGTATCTTCGACGAGCTGTTGAAACGTGGCGTGTTGATTCGAGTGGTGGGCCCCGACGGTTGGCTGCGCGTGTGCATGGGCACCGACGAGGAGATGGCCCGCTTCCGCGAGGCGTTGACACAAGTGCTGGAAATGCTCGAAAAGGAATAGCGGCTGTTCCGACTTGCGGCAATCTAGACGAATCGTGATTTCCGCGGAGTTGGATCTATTCTTGTCTTCGTCGGCACGATTAATCGCACGATGGTGCGATGTGCGCTCTTTGGCCTTGACTGTGTCATCGATATGACGAATAGCTGTAATGATGAAAATAGTTACTTCATAATATCGGCGGAACGACTTGGAAATATGTCGTTATCAAGATGATGCAGTACGATGTCTCCGCTTGACTTTGTAATGAATTATGATGGTAGAAGCGTTGAAATGTTTGTGAACAGCGACAAAGGAGCAGTCATGGCAAGAACCGCGACAATAGTACGCGAGACCAGCGAATCCAAGGTCGAGCTGAGCCTGGATCTTGACGGCACCGGCAAAACCGACATCGAGACTTCGGTACCTTTTTATAACCATATGATGACCGCGCTCGGCAAGCATTCGCTGATTGATTTGAAGATTCGCGCCAGCGGCGACACCGACATCGACGTGCACCATACCGTCGAGGATACGGCGATCGTTTTCGGCGAGGCGCTCAAGCAGGCTCTTGGTGACAAGCGTGGCATTCGCCGATTCGCCGATGCCACTGTGCCGCTTGATGAGGCCTTGGCGCGTGCTGTGGTCGATATTTCTGGGCGCCCTTATGCTGTGTGCATCGGGGAGCCCGAAGGCTTTGAATACGCCATGATCGGCGGGCATTTCACCGGCTCACTGGTGCGCCACGTCATGGAATCCATCGCCTTCCACGCCGACCTCTGTCTGCACATGACGGTGCTGGCTGGGCGTGACCCGCATCATATCGCCGAGGCCGAGTTCAAGGCGTTGGCCCGTGCGTTGCGTTTTGCGGTCGAGCCCGACCCTCGTATCGCCGGCATCATTCCCAGTACGAAAGGGGCGCTGTGATGAGCGAACGTCGTGATGACGACGAACAAGGCGACGATTTCAAGGATTTTGGCGATGAGAACGGTTCCAATAACGTGAACGACGCCAACGATTCCAACGCGTCTAGTAATGCCAATGATTTCAACGATTCCAGCGATGAAAATGGCGGATTGTTCAGCGACGAGGAGCTGCAGGAAGCACTCGCCGGCTTCGAGAAGGAATTCGCGGACGACTCGGACGATAACAACGAAGCACACAATAACGCGATGGGTTCCGACGATTCGGGCAACCCCGGCAGCGGGTCCGGCGTGAACAGCGAGAACGGCAACACCGAACAATCCGATCGCAAAATTACCGACGAACTAGACCAGATGGACTTCGACGAGGAGCTGGAAGGTCTTATTGGCAACCGCGCCAAGGTCGCCATCCTGATCACCCGTCTGATTTCTTCGGAGCTGCTCGCGGCGTTCTGCCAGATCGCGGACATTTCCGCCGATTGCATGGCCGACGAAAACGGGGCCGTCGCCATTCTGCACAACCTCGACGGTGACGCTCCGGAAAATGCGGCAAGGGATCTGACCCAAGTGGTCAACGGCATGCCGGTCGTGCTTTCGGTCAATCGCGCCGACAAACTCGTCTCCACGCTCTATGTCAGTGGCGAGCCGGGCCAGCAGTTCGCTCCTCCGGTGCTCTTCACCACCACGCCCAGGTGCGTCGAAGACCTGATGCTTGGCATCACCACCGTCGCCGAGCTCAAGGAGCAAAGCGAGCACATTGTGGCTACCGCCGATTTTGACCGCAAGAAGGCACTAGGGGTGATTGCCGATCACACGCGTTCGCGCGGTCGCGGCAAACCAAGCATTCAGTAAGCGACGGTTCGGCAACAAGGTATGCGAGCTGGTAAAAGGCTGAGAGACGGGAAAGTAAAAAAGTAACACTCAGACGGGCGCGACCCTGCCGATTTCTCTGCTTCTTCGTCTGAACCATTTCATATCGCATCGTGAATGATTCTCATGGAATGCGCGAATACGGACGATACTTGACATATCCAAACAAACTTACGGCAAACTTAGAGGAACGGGGAATGGCAATGACCGCAGTGGTGGTGTTCGATTACGGCTTCGGCAACGTGCGCTCGATGATGCGTGCGCTCGCGCATATCGGTCTTGAACCGACGCTGACGAGCAACCGCCGGCAGGCGCTCGAAGCCGACGGGCTGGTGGTGCCTGGCGTCGGCGCTTTTGCGGCGTGCATGGAAGGGCTCAAGGCCGTGGGCGGCGACCAGATCATTCTCGAGCGTCTCAAGGCGGGGCGTCCGGTGCTCGGCGTGTGCGTCGGCCTGCAGGTCATGTTCGCGCAGGGCACGGAAGGCGGCTCGAAAGCCGCGGGCCTCGGCGTCATCGACGGCAGCGTGGACTTGGTTGACGCCGACGTGGTGCCACACATGGGCTGGGACACAATCAGCGCCCCCGACGATTCGGTGATTTTGCACGGGCTTGAGGATGAGCGTTTCTATTTCGTCCATTCCTACGCTGCCATGAGCGCGAATATTCCCGAAAAGCCTGTGACGGCGGCAAATACCACGGTCGAAGATATTGACGGCTATCACGGCCATGCGCAATCTTCCATCGACAGCGTAGACGCGCAGAAAGTCGGTTTTTGCGATTACGGGCGCAGCCATTTTGTGGCATCCTACGAGCGCGGCCCGCTTTCGGCCACCCAGTTCCACCCGGAAAAGTCGGGGGAAGCCGGCGCACAACTGCTCAAGAACTGGGCTGCGACGCTATAGAAATCATCACTTCATTCAAAGGAGAACAACATGCTGACATTGCTTCCGGCCGTTGACGTCCGAGGCGGTAAAGCCGTGCGCCTGAGGCAGGGCAAATCCGGATCCGAAACCGATTACGGCAGCCCGTACGAGGCCGCGCAGACGTGGTTCGACGAAGGCGCGAGCTGGATTCACCTGGTCGATCTCGATGCTGCGTTCGGCACCGGCGACAATCGCTCGAAACTGCGTGAGATCGGCGAAAAACTCGGCGACAAGGTCCATATCGAAATGAGCGGCGGCATCCGCGACGACGCAAGTCTCGAGGCCGTTTTCGAGGCCGGTGCGACACGAGTCAACATTGGTACCGCAGCGCTGGAAAACCCCGAATGGACCGCCAAAATCATCAAAAAATACGGCGACAAGGTGGCCATCAGCCTCGACGTCAAAGGCCATACGCTGGCCGGGCGCGGCTGGACCAGCAAGGGCGGCGACCTTTTCGAGACCATGGCCATGCTCGATAAAGCCGGCTGCCGGCGTTACGTGGTCACCGACGTCGCCCACGACGGCATGATGGACGGGCCGAACCTCACGTTGCTGCGTGAAGTCGCCGAACGCACGCCGGCTCACGTCACCGCTTCCGGCGGCATTTCCAGCCTCGAGGACATCCGTGCGGTGGCTGGGCTCGAAAGTGTCGGCGTCGATGCGGCGATTCTCGGCAAGTCGCTTTATGCCCATGCGTTTACGCTCAAAGAGGCGCTCGCGGCAGTGGGGCAGAAGTAGCACGCCTGCCGAATATGATGTTTTGCGCTGGCTGAGTATGATGCTTTGGTGGATGCAAACGTTGAAACGAAGATAACCAAGAAAGAGAAAGAAAGAAGAAATCGATGGAAGGTGCACTTTTTGATTTGGACGGCGTCATCGCCGATACGGCCGTCTACCATTTTCAGGCCTGGCGCAAGTTGGCGAAAGACCATTTCGACCGTGAGCTGCCCGACGAACTCGAGGAAAAGACCAAGGGTGTCAGCCGCGTCGATTCGCTCAAAGTGATTCTGAATTATCTTGGCGTCACAGTGTCGCAAAAGGAGTTCGAAGCGATGGCCGCCGAAAAGAACGAGGCCTACCGTGGGCTTCTGGCAGGGCTCACTTCGGCCGACATTCTGCCGGGCATCCCAGAGCTCATCGCGCAGATGAAACAGCACGGCGTGAAGCTTTCGCTGGCTTCGGCGAGCATGAATGGTCCGTTTATCCTTGAAAAGCTTGGGCTTTCGAACACCTTCGATGCCATCGCCGACCCGAGCAAGGTGGCCGCTGGCAAGCCCGCTCCCGACATTTTCTTGGAAGCGGCTTCGGCCATCGGCGTCGAACCGGACCAGTGCGTCGGTCTTGAGGATTCCGTCGCGGGTATCACCGCCATCAATGCCGCCGGTGCGTTCTCGGTGGGTGTCGGCAGCCCCGACGAGCTCGGCCATGCCAAGTTGCTGGTCCCCAATACGGCCGCGTTGAAGTATGACGATATCGAAAGCGCGTGGGAGCGTCGATAATCCCAAAATACAGCAAAGAGGTCGGTCGATAGCAAATCGAACATGGCGGAATTCCGACAAATCGAAATTGCTATCGATTGACCTCTTTGCCGTCCGATGCCGATGAACGAGAAATGTGCGATCCGTTTTGAAACCCAATGACCGAAACCAGATATGAAACGGCTGAATCTTGCCGACAACCCAAAGTTTAACTGGAATGTAATAATGCCGTGAGACCATAGTGATTATGGATAAACAGCAAGAATTCGCCTTGCGTACCGTCGAGGAACGCGATGTGCGATTTATTCGTTTGTGGTTCACCGATGTGCTGGGGACGTTGAAGTCCGTGGCCATCGCTCCTGCGGAACTTGAGGACGCCTTCGAGGAAGGCCTTGGTTTCGACGGTTCGGCGATCGAGGGCATGACCCGCGTCTCCGAAGACGACATGATCGTCAAACCGGATCCGTCAACGTTCCAACTGTTGCCCTGGCGCGATGGTCCGCAAGGTACCGCCCGCATGTTCTGCAACATCCTGACCCCTGACGGCGAGCCCTCGCTCGGCGACCCCCGTCATGTGCTGGAGCAGGAGCTTCAAAAGGCCAAGGAGAAGGGCTTCACCTTCTACGTTCACCCGGAAATTGAATTCTATCTCTTCGAGCAGCAGGACGATTGGGGCGAGCCGCCCACGCCCGTCGACTACGGCACCTACTTCGACCACGTGCCGCGCAGCCCCGGGATGGACTTCCGCCGTGCCGCCGTCAATATGCTCGAGCAGATGGGCATTTCCGTCGAATACTCGCACCACGAGGTCGGACCTGGCCAGAACGAAATCGACCTGCGTTACGCCGACGCGATGGCGACTTCCGACAACATCATGACTTTCCGCACCGTGGTCAAGGAGATTTCACTGGAGCGTGGCATCCACGCCAGCTTCATGCCCAAGCCTCTGACCGACGAGCCGGGCAGCGGCATGCACACCCACCTGAGCCTTTTCGAGGGGGATTCAAACGCCTTCTACGAGGCCGGCCAGGAATTCAACATGTCGCTGATTGCCCGCCAGTTCGCCGCCGGCATCCTTTACCATGCCCGTGAAATCAGCGCGATCACCAACCAGTATGTCAACTCCTACAAGCGTCTTTGGGGCGGCAACGAGGCCCCGAGCTACGTCTGCTGGGGCCACAACAACCGTTCCGCCCTGCTGCGCATCCCGCAGTACAAGCCGGGCAAGGGCAATTCCGCGCGTATGGAATACCGTGCGCTCGACCCCGTGGCGAACCCGTACTTGGCGTTCTCGGTATTGTTAGCCAGCGGCCTCGACGGCATCGAGCAAAAGATGACACTGTGCGAGCCCACCAGCGACGCGGTCTGGGATCTGACCGACGCCGAGCGCAAGGCCATGGGCATCGAACCGTTGCCGGAAAGCCTTGACGAGGCGTTGAAGGTCATGGAAAAGTCCGACTTCGTGGCCGGAGTTCTGGGCGAGCACGTCTTCGAGTATTTCCTGCGCAACAAGCGTCAGGAGTGGGACGATTACCGTCGTCAGGTCACCCGCTACGAGCTGGAGAAGTTCTTGCCGAAGCTCTGACATCACATAATATGTAATACGGAATGAAAATAGTGCTATCGAAATAAGCCGCTTGCCTTTGAGGGGTAAGCGGCTTATCTATTGATGAACGATGAATATCGAGATTATTGTGTTGGTAAACGGAACTGCGCGCTTATTTGTATAGCCGTGCGGTTCTTCCCGAACGGCTTATTTGCGCGGGTCACCGAACCAGTTGTCATAGATCAGGGCGAAGTTGCGGTTGCCGTAGCTTGAGCACGAATCACCCTCGTTGAAGCCCGCGGCCAGCGCGGCGGTGTTGGGCTGGTAGGGCGTGTAGACGTAGAGCAGTGCCGTGGCCTGATTGCGGATGTAGACCTGCGAGCCGCCGCAGCTCTTGTTCGGATGGTACTGCACGTAGTTGAGCGTGCCGACGTGGTAGCCGTACTCGCTTTCGTGCGCCTGATAGTACTTGAAACGTTTCGCCGCGCCGTAGACCTGGTTGAAGAAGCCTGCGAAGTGCGGGTCGCAATCGGCGTCATCCGGGCAGCTCAGGCCCATGGCGGCCTTGTACTGAAAGTCGGTGGGATTGGCCGAGCCGATGAGATGCTGTTCCTTTTGCATGACGGTCAGGAGCACTTTTTCGCTGACGCCGCAGGCCTGCGAGGATTTGTAGATGATGGCGCTCGCGGATTCGGCTTTGGCACCCTTGTAGGCCTTGCAAAGACTATTGGCGGCGATATCGGTGGTGTCGAAGGTCTTGACGGGCAAGCAGTTGGTGGTGGTGCAGTTCGGACCATGTTTGATGATAAAGGCTTGCACTTCGGCCTGGCTCATGGCGTCAGCGTTGAAGAACTGCGCGTCGGAGATGATATTGCCGGGGTCGAAATCGTATTTCTGGACCAGCTCTTCCTGCCGTTTTTGCGCATCGGTGACTTCAATATGCCACTGGACCACGCGAATCAGTGCCATCACCAGTGCCATCACGCAGATTACCGCGACGATGCCGCCGAGCACCACACCCACTTTTGCAGGCACACCGGCCTTGCGCCACTTGCGTTTGCAGGTGCGGATGAATTTGCTGGGGGAGTGGGAACGGCTACGGGATTTGGAAGATGATGTCACAATATCAATATTATCGTTCGCCCCTGAGAGTTTCCCTATAGAAAAGTCAAGGTTGCCGAAGTTGTCGGCATGATTATGCCAAAGTCAAGACAGCAGCTTGCGGATGCGCTTGAGGCTGGCAGGGGACTTGGTGCCCAGTTCCTGCGCCCAGAGGGAAACGTAGAACTCCTCGAGCATCCAGCGGGCCTGCTCCACCTGTTTGCCGAATGCCTCGCGGCGAGGGCCGGCAGGTTCGGCCTTGAGCTTTTCCTGGGCTCGTGTGACCAGGTCCTTGGCTTCGTCGGCTTCCCAGGCCCAGCGGACGTCGCGGTTCTTGTTGGCCTTGGCCTTTTCCAAACGCATCAGGTCGGCGTGCAGGTAACGTTCGATGTTGGGCATCGCTTCGGGTGGGGTCTTGCCGATAAATCCCGGGTAGACGAGCGTGGCGATGTGTTCGCGCACCGATTGCAGCACAGCCAACATCGTCAGGTCGGCCTTGCCGCCCACCGCCGAGTCGACGGCGGCATAGCGTTTGAGAATGGCGATGACGTCGTGAGCCACGGCGTAGACCGTGTCTTCGAAGGTCTCGGACACCCCGCTCACGGCCTCGGCCAGAGCGGTATCGTCGGCGAGCTTGTCGATATGGGGAAGCAGACGCTTGACCGCCGCCAGCTCGAGGTCGTTGACAAGTAGTTTTGTCGACTTGTATGGCACGCTCGCCAACATCAGCGCTTCACTGCCAAGCCAGCGTGAGGAGATGCGGTCTTCGGGCAGCTTCAGCTTCTCGTATGCGGCTTGCCAGAGCATTTCGGCGCGGGAGACCGTGGTGGCTCCGGCCTTATTCAGTAGGTTCGCCTGAGCGACCACCTTGCCCTGTGACTTGGCCTTGCTGGCCTGACGTTCCACGGTTTTGCGGGCGCTGGCCTGTGCCTGACGGGCGAACTTGCGTTGCAGCTCGACCAGCGATTTTCCGGTGCCGAGCACTCGGTAACGCTGGGCTTTGCCGTGACGCTGGCCGCGGAAGGTCGCGTCGTCGATGATAACTGGATTATTGGCATTGCCTGAATTGTTTCGATTATCCCGTTCCGATTGTGCGTTGGAGTTGGCGTTATCCTTAGCATGATTCGAACTGGAACTGCTTGCGTACTTATTGCAGGGTTTCGTTGTGTTGCTGGTATTGGCGGCATCAACGTGGTTGTTGTTGCTTTTGCTGTCATGTTTAGCGCCGTGGTGATGGCCTTTGCCCGGTGCCGGCGGCAACGGTTCCTCGACGCTGAACGTCACGCGCAGATATGGCGAGAGTTTATCAAGCTGTTCGCTGTTGAAGTCTTCAGGATGGATGGTCGCGTTGACGCTCGTGATGGCGGCGTAGGTGAAGGCGTGCGCGAAGTCGGGCCAGCGTGAAGTGCCGGTCGCCTCGTCCACTGGGGGCAGGTTCGGTTTGCCCTCCGTACCCGAGCCGGGCAGATTAGGGTAGTGTTCGTCGATGGCGGCACGGATGGTGCGGGCCGTGTCGGGTGCGGGCACGAACTGGACGCGCAGCGACTTCGGCAGTGACTTGATATAGCCCAGGATAAGCTCGTCCAGTAGCCCGGGAACGTTCCAGGTGAATTGCTCGGGAGTCAGGCGGGACAATGCCTTGATGGGAATATGCACGGTCACGCCGTCGGCCGGGTCGCTGGGATTGTAGATATAGCTGAGGCGCAGGTCGATGGGGGTGCCGTCGGTTCCTAGCGTGTGCCACTGGTCGGGGTAGTCGCGCAGGTCCACGGATTCGTGCGATTGCAGTCGCTCGACCTTGTCCGGGTCGAAGTCAAGCAGATGCGGCTGCGCTTCGTGGATGGACTTGACCCACTTGCCGAGGTCGGCCACGCTGGTGACATCTTGAGGGATGACGGCGTTGTAGAAGTCGAAAAGATCCTCGTCGCTGACGGAATCGGAAATCTGGCGGGTGCGGTTGGTATCGTCCACCGCTTCCTGCAGAATGTCGCGATTGGCCTCGACAAAATCGTCGTAGGAGAAACGCTGCTGGATATCGCCTTCGACCAGCCCTTGACGAATCAGAAAATCACGGGCTTCGGGAGGATTGATACGTCCCCATTGCACCGGCCGGTCCTGTACAATCGGCAGACCGTAGAGCAGTACCTTCGAACTGGCGATGGCGCTGCCGCGCGAACCTGACCAATGCGGTTCGGCGTAGGTGACGCGGGTGAGGCTTCCGGCCAGCGGTTCGGCCCAAGCCGGATCGATGGCAGCCGAATAGCGCGCCCATAGACGCGAGGTTTCAGTCAGATCGGTCGACATCACCCAAGGCGGCGTTGACTTGGCCACCGAGGAGGCGGGGAAGAGAGCGAACCGTGTGCCGCGTGCCCCCTGGTACTCGTTCTTCGACTGCTTGGCAGCACGCTTCATCGCTCGTGCCTTTGCGGCGCCTTTGAGCCCAGAGAAGTCCGAGGCCTTAGGTTCGCGCACTACCTGCATGCCCATCATCGACAGCAGGCCGGCGAGCATCGAAGAGTGGATGCCTTGCGAATCCCACGAGCAACAGAGGGCGTGGGCCGCTTGCTGGTTGACCGGCAGCATCAAGATTTCCGGGGCCGGACGTGAGATCGGTGCGGGCTTGCCTACTTTGAAATGCATCTGCCGGCACATCTGCCGCAGCTGGGAGACCAGATCGCGCCATTGCCGCAGGCGAATGAAGCTGAAGTATTCGGACTTGCAGATTTTGCGCAGCTTGGCGTTGCCGGTATGGTTGCCGTCGTTGCCTTCGTCGGGGCCGAAAATATGGTCCCACATGTTGAGCGCCGTGAGGAAATCACTGGTCTCGTCGGCGTAGCGGTTGTGCACGCGGTCGGCTTCGGCTCGGATTTCGTCCGGTCGTTCGCGCGGGTCTTGCAGACTCAGGAAGGCGACGATGACCAACACCGCGGCGAGTGTGTTGGGCGTGGCCTTTTGCGCGGCCTCGAGAATCATACGGCCGAGGCGGATGTCGATGGGAATGCGTGAAAGCTGCCGGCCAGTGTGGGTCAGGCGCACTTCGCCGTGCTTGCGTGCGATGGCCTTGAGTTCGGTCAGTTCGTTGAAACCGTCGGAAACGGAACGGGTATCGGGTGGATCGATGAAGCCGAAATGGGTCACGTCGTCGGCCGTGCGGGCCACACCCACCGAAAGCATATGCAGCACTACTGCGCCCAATGAAGTACGCAGGATTTCCGGCTCGGTGAAGCGTGGACGGGACTCGTAATCATCCTTGGAATAGAGGCGGATGGCGATGCCGTCGGCGATACGCCCGCATCGGCCGCTTCGCTGGTCGGCGCTGGCCTGGCTGATGGCTTCGATTGGCAGGCGCTGCACCTTGGCGGATTTGGAATAGCGTGAGATACGTGCCTCGCCAGGGTCGACCACGTAGCGGATGCCAGGCACGGTCAGCGAGGTCTCAGCCACGTTGGTGGCGATGACGATGCGCTGATGGGAATGGTGCTCGAAGACGCGATGCTGCTCTTTGGAAGAGAGACGGGCATAAAGCGGTACGATTTCCAGTGCGTCCGGGCGGCGCATGTCGGCGGCACGGGGCCCAAAATGATGACGGATGGCATCTTCATACTCATGGATGTCGCGCTCGCCGGAAGCGAAAACGAGGATATCGCGCGGCCCGCGGTCATGCGAGGAATGGATGACCAGCTCGGCGCAGGCGCGTGCCACGGCTCGGGGCATATCCTCGCTGCCGGTGCTGCCGCCGGAACCGTTGCTTCTGTCGGCTCCCGGAATCTCGCCGTTTTCGTCCGGCAGCGAGCCGTCGGCAAACCCAGGTACGTGCCGCATCAACGCCGGCATGCCACCCAGCGGCTCGTAAACGATTTGCACCGGGTACGTGCGTCCGGAAACTTCGATGACGGGAACCTTGGTATGCAGCGCGTCCTCGAAATGCTCCTTGAATTTCACCGAGTCGATGGTGGCCGAGGTGATGATGAGTTTCAGATCGCGACGCTTCGGGAGCAGCGCTGTCAGGTAGCCGAGCAGAAAGTCGATGTTGAGGCTGCGCTCGTGCGCTTCGTCGATGATGATGGTGTCGTAGCGCGAAAGCCTTGGATCGTGCTGGATTTGCGCCAGCAGAATACCGTCGGTGACGATACGCAGGCGGGTTTTCGGTGAGCTTTCGTCGGTGAATCGCACCTGATAACCGATTTCCTCGCCAAGCTTGACTTCCATTTCATCGCAGATACGTTCCGCCACGGTGCGTGCAGCCAAGCGTCGTGGCTGGGTGTGCACGATCTGGTGACCGTGCGTGCCACGGCCCATTTCCAGCAGCATTTTCGGAATCTGGGTGGTCTTGCCCGAACCGGTCTGCCCGGAGACGATGACGACCTGCGAATCCCGCACCGCGTGCTGAATCTCGTCACGCGCCGCGCTGACCGGCAAGTCTGAAGGATAATGGTATTTCATAAGCTCTCTAATAGTACGCACAACCCCGGCGAACCGGGAAATATCGACTATCTCGGTAGCCGTTCAATAAATCATCGGTCACCATGACAGCGTAAAACTTTATCGAACGTCATGCATATTTTCGTAGGGTTTTACCTTCGGCGTCTTCTCAGCCGCGGCTATTGGTTGTGGTCTCTATATTTTTCGTTATATTGCTTGGTTTACTCTATGGTTTCGTTGCCTAACCGATGGGCTTCGATGACGCGGTAACCCTTGGAACTCGCGTATTTAGTCACGGCGAAATCGTCGCCGAGCTGCGCCGAAAGCCACTTGATCAGCGAGTCGCTGCCAAGGTTTTTCTGTACGACCAAATAGGCGTATCCGCCTGCTGTAAGCCGGGGAAGCCAAGCCATCAATAGCGTATGCAGCTCGTCCTTACCCACGCGGATCGGAGGGTTTGACCAGATGAGGTCAAAGGTCAAATTTGCCGGGATTTCCGTAGCTTTTACGGCGTGGATATGTTCGCCAAGCCCCAGTTTTTCGGCATTGGTCTTCGTCAGTTCCAGTGCGCGTTCGTTGACATCCAGTGCCCAAATATCAGCCTTAGGGGATTCCAACCCAAGAGCCAGCGCAATGGGTCCCCATCCGCATCCGATATCAAGGAAAGTCCCATTTTCCGGTGCTTGTGGCGCGTGCCGTAGCAACACAGAAGTGCCCAGATCCAGCCGATGACCCGAAAACACCCCGTTGGAAACTTCGACGTCCACGTCATGTCCGCGCAAGGAAACGTGCAAGTTTCGCCGCACGTCGCGTGACCCTGGTTGCGCCGAAAAATACTGTTCCACATGTTGTTGGTGCTCTGTGTCCGTTTTATCTTGTTGCTTTCCCGCTGTTTCGCTCATTGTACCCCGTATATTTCATTTTCCGCTTCTAGCCTTGCCGCAATAATAGGTTTCCAATATTAGTGGCATACCGGAACAGTGAAACGAGTTCACCTCACCGAATATGCTTGAGACCAGACAGATGTGTTGACTATCGGAAGGTTGATTTATTGGCGACAAACGACGGGCGTAAAGTCGAACGCGACGATCAGCGTGAGCAAAATGAGGTCTTGGGGCGCAAGTCCGACATCTTGCAGGAGCAGAGCGATGGCCGTGCTCCGGGGGCTGAGGAATGGAGCGAGCGCGAGTCGCGCAATGAGCTCAAGCACGTTACCGGTCTGGGCGAGATGCAGGACGAGACGGACGTCGAATACCGCAAGGTTCGCCTCGAACGGGTCGTGCTGGTGGGGGTGTGGTCGAACGTCGACACCACCATCGAGCAGGCTGAGGAATCTCTGCGAGAACTCGCGGCGCTCGCGCACACCGCCGGTGCCGTGGTCTGCGACGGCGTCTTGCAACATCGTCTGAAGCCCGACGCCGCCACGTACGTCGGTCGAGGCAAAGCCAAGGAGATCGCCGGCATCGTCGCACAGTGCGAAGCCGATACCATCATCGTCGACGGCGACTTGGCTCCCAGCCAGCGTCGTGCGCTCGAGGATGCCACCAAGGTCAAGGTGGTCGATCGCACTGCCGTCATCCTCGACATCTTTGCCCAACATGCCACCAGCCGCGAGGGCAAGGCGCAGGTGGAATTGGCGCAGCTGGAATACATGCTTCCGCGTCTTCGTGGTTGGGGTGGTTCGCTGTCCCGTCAGGCTGGCGGTCAGGCCGCAGGTGTCAACGGCGGCATCGGCTCCCGTGGCCCGGGCGAGACGCAGATCGAGATGGACCGTCGTGTCATTCGCACCCGCATCGCAAGGCTCAAAAAGCAGATTCGTGCCATGGCCCCGGCCCGTGCCGTTAAGCGCGGTTCCCGCCATCGTTATGGCTTGCCTACGGTGGCTGTGGTCGGCTACACCAACGCCGGCAAATCCTCGCTGGTCAACCGCCTGACCAATTCCGGCGAGCTGGTCGGCAACGCGTTGTTCGCCACCCTCGATACCGCGGTTCGTCGTGCCAAAGCCGACGATGGACGTCTCTACGCTTACGTCGATACCGTCGGATTTGTGCGCCGCCTGCCCACCCAGCTGGTCGAGGCATTCAAGTCCACACTTGAGGAAATTGGCGAGGCCGACGTCATCCTGCACGTCGTCGACGCCTCCACCACCGACCCGTTCGCCCAGATCGAGGCGGTCAATGACGTGCTCGCCGGCATCGACGGCGCCTCAGATATTCCTCGTATTCTTGCCTTCAACAAGGCCGATCAGGTCGACCAAGGCACGCTCGATCGTCTGCACAACATCCGCCCGGACGCGCTTATCGTTTCAGCTGCCGACGAAAGCGGACTGGATGATCTGCGAGCGACGGTCGAAAAGTCGCTTCCCGTCCCGCAAGTCCATGTTGAAGCGCTGTTGCCGTATACCGACGAAGCCGGTTCTTTGCTCTCCCGTGTGCGAGAGTACGGCAAGGTGGAAAAAGAGGATTACCGGGCCGACGGTGTCGCGCTGCAGGCAGATGTCGATTCGCGTTTGGCCGCGCAGTTGATGGATCAGGCGGTCGACTAAACAGTTACGTATGCTATTTGACTTTAAGACAATACAAAAGTCTTGCGATGGTAACGCTTCAAGAAGGCAATGGCGGTAGACAAGTCAGACTCAATTCCCATGTTTGATGCTCGCAAATATGCCGGTAAATGAGACAAAATCGCAACTGTGACGAATTTCAAATTATGTATGCCATCTGCTAAAATAAAGCAAGCCACAAATTCCGTTTTGTTGCCGATTGAACTTCGGCAGAGCGGAAACCGTCGGCGCCGCAAGCTTGCGATTATTCGCGGTTGGAGTGTGCCGGTCAAGGTTTGCGGCAATCACAATGACGAGATGCATGGCGCTGCTATACGGCGGTGTTCGGCATGCTCGCATAACTGTGTGAAAGAGGTCCGAACGAATGGACGCAACGTACCCGCCGGTCATCGCGCCTCTTGAAAACACTTATTTTGAAAGGGTTCAATCATATGTCCAATTCGATTAAACCGACCAAGCTTGCCATCATCGGAGCCGGTGCCGTCGGCTCAACGCTCGCCTTCGCCGCCGCTCAGCGTGGCGTCGCCCGCGACATCGTGCTCGAAGACATCAACAAGGAGCGTGTCGAGGCCGAAGTCCTCGATATGCAGCACGGTTCCAGCTTCTATCCCTCCGTCTCCATCGACGGTTCAGACGACGTGGAGATCTGCCGTGACGCCGACATGGTCGTCATTACCGCAGGTGCGCGCCAGAAGCCGGGCCAGACCAGGCTCGACCTCGCCAACGCGACCGTCAAGATGATGAAGTCCATTGTCCCGGGCGTCATCAAGGTGGCTCCGAACGCCATTTACATGCTCATCACCAACCCGGTCGACATCGTCACTTACGTGATGCTGAAGCTCTCCGGCCTGCCGGCCAACCAGATTTTCGGCTCGGGCACCAACCTCGACACCGCCCGCCTGCGTTTCCTCATCGGTCAGCAGACCGGCGTCAACGTCAAGAACGTGCACGCTTATATCGCCGGTGAACACGGCGATTCGGAAGTACCGCTGTGGGCCTCCGCCACCATCGGTGGCGTCACCATGTGCGACTGGAAAGCATTGCCAGGCCACGAGCCGCTCGACGCCGCCAAGCGCGAGGAAATCCATCAGGAAGTCAAGAACGCTGCCTACCGCATCATCAACGGCAAGGGCGCCACGAACTTCGCCATCGCCATGTCCGGCGTTGACATCATCGACGCGGTCCTCAACGATTCGAACCGCGTGCTGCCGGTCTCCTCGCTGCTACAGGACTTCCACGGCATCTCCGACATCTGCATGTCCGTGCCTACGCTGGTCAACCGTTCCGGCGTCAACTCCCACATCAACACTCCGCTTTCCGACCACGAGCTTGCGCAGCTGCGCCGTTCGGCTGATACGCTCAAGGAAACGGTTGCGAAGTTCGGCTTCTGATTGCCTTTGCAGCGTTGATGTTTTCGGACATGCCGTTTTCGAATGGCCGTTCGGAGGTTGTTTGCTTGAAACGGATAATCGCGGATTTTGACAGTTGAATTCGTCGTTATCGATTGGCACTGAACGATAATCCGCTGCTCGATATATTACGTATGCCGCTTCTGCCTTTATCGAGGTAGAAGCGGCATACGTCGTGTTGGAAGGTCAAAAACGCGAAGGCCGTTGTCCGTTCATTGAGACGTGAAACGCCCGGAAAATATCGGTTGTGTATAGTATCCATAACTCACGCAAAGAACGTCTGCCTGACATGTCGCGATTAACGATGCTCGCATGGACGCCGAAAAGGGGAGAGAGCGTGGGCGAGATGGAGAAATAATTTATGCTGAAGACTGTCATATTTGCGTTGTTGCCGATACTGGTCACCATGCTGCTCGGCGCCTTTGCCGCCAAACGCGGCGATTTCGATAGTACCGACAGCAGCCGGCTCATCAAATTCGTGATGAACTATGCGCTGCCCATGCACGTTTTCGGTGGTATCTGGGCCACCAAACGCAAACTGATCGTCGAGGATATTCCGCTGGCCTTATGGATGCTCGGCGCGATGCTCGTCTCCTATTTCCTGCTGTATTTCATTTATTGGAAGATCGTCAAAAACCAAAGCGGGCTTTCCTCGCTGCGTGCGCTTTCGGTGGCCGACCCGTCCATTCCGTTCATTGGTTCCGCGGTGCTTCCGCTCTTCTTCGATGAGACCATCAGCGCCATCGACATCGGCATCGCCAGCCTCATCATCAACGTGGTTCTGGTCCCGTTCGTTTTCGAAGCGCTCGCTGCGGACGTCAACAAAGAGGGCGGGCCGAAGATTTCCGTAGGCAAACGCCTGGTGAAAGGGCTCACCAAACCGTTGGTGCTGGCGGCTTTCCTTGGCTTTATCCTTTCGATCTGTGGCTTCTCGATGCCCAGTGTTCTCGAACCGACGTTCACGGTGCTCGGCAAGACCGCAGGAGGCGTGGCTATGTTCGCCACCGGCATCGTGCTCGTGACCCGCAAGATTTCCTTCAACCCGCACGTCTGGTTGACCGTAGGCCTCAAGAACATCGTCTATCCCGCCATCATCTGGGTGCTGATGGTCGCCACCGGCATGCCGAGCGAGCTGACGCGCATCGTCGTGATCACCATGGCCATCCCCACCGCCACGCTGCCGACGAACCTCGCCATCGATTACGGCATCCACGAGTCGGAGATGGCTTCGACTCAATTCTTGAGCACGGTGCTTTCGTTCATTACGTTGAGCTGCGCGATGCTCTTGTTGCAATAACGAGAATCGTTGGCATACAACAGGTTTTAAAGAATTCGGTGCTGGAACGTTGTTGATGTGGCAATGATTCTATCAGTCAATACAACCGATTGTTGACGGTTTCTTGGCTGACTGTCGCTCGATTCTTGACAATGAAAAAGATTGTCGGTTTTAGTGTCAAAGCAATACGAAATGCACAATATTGTGCGACCTGTTTGTTCTTCGGCTCTGAGTCGTAAAACCCAACTCCCGCTGAGGTTTTGACGCGTATAGTGTCACCAGTGGCGTGACGTTTTCGGCACACGAAAAGTGCATTTGCGTCAATCGACAAGGCTCAGGAATATCGGGTTCCTGGCTTGTCATGGACGATGAGTTACGGCAGGAGAGGATATGGCTTCGCAAGGGCAAGAGACAAGCACACGGACAGGCAAGGGGACGCAATCGGCGGATAGTCAGGGCAAGACGAAGGAGCATCAGACCAGACTTATGGTGACGCTGGGCCTTACCCTGACGATTTTCGTGGTCGAGGTCATCGGTGCCGTCATCACCGGCTCGTTGGCACTTCTGGTCGATTGCGCCCATATGCTCACCGATGTCGCAGTGCTCACTGCTTCGACGATTACGGCTGTGTTGATGCGCCGCCGGCCGAACAAGGAACGGACCTGGGGCTGGGCCCGACTCGAGCCGATTACCGCCGGTCTTGGCGCGCTGATTTTGATGGCAGTCGGCATTTACGCGCTGGTCGAGGCGGTACTGCGCCTGGCCGGTGTTTCCGGCGACGAGGTGCAGAGCGTCGGCATGTTGCTCGGTTTCGGCATTCTTGGCTTGGTGTTCAATGTGATTTCAGTGCTCGTGCTTTCCGGCCAGCATAAAGACAACATGAACATGCGCGCCGCCTTCCTGGAGACCATGAACGATGCCCTCGGATCGTTCACCGTCGTCGTTTCGGCCGTCGTCATCATGACCACCGGTTGGCATGGTTTCGATGCCGTCGCCGGAGCGGTTATCGCGTTGCTTATCGTCCCGCGTGCGTTCGTTTTGATGAAGAACGCCGTCAAAGTATTGCTTGAGGAGACGCCCGAAGGTCTTGATCTGGACGAGGTACGCAAGCACATGAAAAGCGTCGACCATGTCGTCGACGTTCACGATGTGCACGCCTCCACGGTGGCCACCGGCATGCCGATTCTGACCGCTCATGTCGTGGTGGAGCCGGGCCTGACGATGGCCCAGGGCGCCGATATCCTCCACCAGCTGCACACCTGTCTGACCGACCATTTCTCTGTTTCGATTCCCCACACCACTTTCCAGCTGGAGCCGCAAGGCTTCAGCCAGCTGCAGAGCGAGAAGATTCATCGCTGATTCGATGTTGAAACGTGGGGAGTGAGGCCTGGTAAATCAAGCTGTCTTTTGTTGACGTTGTGCTCTTGTCATAGAGCATTGATGTAGAACCTCATGTCTAGCCGATGCCGAGGCTCGATGTACTGCGTTGGCAAGAGTGATTGCGCAAATCAAAATGCCGGTATGCGGATTAACCCCGATACCGGCATTTTGGTTGAAGAAGAATTTGGCTCAGATCTTGCGCAGGACGGTGACGACCTTGCCCATCACCTTGGCATAGGTACCGTCGATGGGGGAGTAAGCCGGGTTGTGAGGCATCAGCCAGACGTGGCCATGGTCTTTTTGAAAGGTCTTGACCGTGGCCTCGCCGTCGAGCAGCGCGGCAACAATGTCGCCGTTTTCTGCCGTCTCTTGCTCGCGAACCACCACGAAATCGCCATCGCAGATGGCGGCGTCGATCATCGAATCACCGTGGACTTCAAGCATGAAAAGATTACCGTTGCCGGTGAGCCGTTCCGGCAGCCTCATCACATCGTCGACGTGTTGTTCGGCTGTGATGGGCGTGCCGGCGGCGATGCGGCCGACCAGAGGGATATCGTGCGACTGGGCGATGGCCTCGTCTGTTTCATCCTCAGAGCTGAACGGGAGCACGGTAGAGGTGCGATTGCCATTGGCGATGTTGGACTCGTTCTCCACCAACTCGATGGCACGGCCTTTGTTGGCGTTCATTCTGATATAGCCCTTGTCTTCAAGGACCTCAAGCTGGTGCTTGACCGAAGACGGGCTCTTGAGACCCGCTTCCTCACCGATCTCGCGGAATGACGGCGCGAAACCATAACGGGAAACGTGGCTGCGCACCGCATCCAACACTTTGTGCTGCCGGTCCGTCAACTGCTGGTTCGGCGTGGCCTGAGCGAAGTTGCCATGCTGGTTATGGATGGGTGGGAGGGTGCTCACGATAGTTCCTTTCGGCGTTTGACTTACAGCATAACCCATTTTCGCAGGAATTTCAAACAGATGTTCGATTTCACCTTGCTTTTTTCGAACAAGTGTGCCAATATAGAACAAACGTTCGTTAGTACAGATGTTCGAAGGAGTGCAGAGATGAGTGAAAAAGCAAGTGATTCCAAGACTCGCAGTGCCGCCAATCGTCGTCGCATCGCGCGCAACAGGGTTGTCGCAGCGATTGTGTTGGCCTTCGTCGTGTTCTTCGGATGGCAGGCCCTGGCCCCGCATGTCGCCAATTCCGCCACGGATGATGCCAACGTCGTCAGTTATACGGTTCGTCCGGGCGATACGTTGTGGTCGTACGCCCAGCAGATTACGCCGAAAAACAAGAACGTTGGAGATACGGTCGAGGAAATCATGGATTTGAACCAGCTGGATTCGGCTCAGCTGCAGCCGGGTCAGAGAATTGTGGTGCCGGAAGAGTCCTGAGTCCGTGTGCGGTTATCGTTTTCTGTTTTCTGCATCGCGAGATTGGCGAGTCGCGTCGAATGATAGGTAGATAGAATTGATATGTCTAATGAGAATATGGCTTTGAATCTGCATTAAAATAGACAATTGAGGTCAAACTTGTGAAAGTGCAGACACACCGGTTCTCCCACCCTCTGGATATGGTGACAGTATGCATTGTCCTTTTTGCCAGAATAATGACACTAAAGTAGTCGATACGCGTATCAGTGAAGATGGTCATTCCATCCGGCGCAGACGCGAATGCCCTGAGTGCGGCCGCAGGTTCACCACGGTTGAAACGACGATGCTTCTGGTCACCAAGCGTTCCGGCAGTCTGGAACCGTTCGACCGTAAGAAAGTCGTCAACGGAGTGCGCAAGGCGTGTCAAGGCAGGCCTATTGATGAAGATGCGCTGAAGCAACTTGGGCAACAGGTCGAAGAGGATTTGCGCAGCCAAGGCTTGGCGCAGGTCAAATCCGAAGATATCGGCAAGGCCATCTTGAAACCATTGCGTGAACTTGACGAAGTGGCCTACTTGCGTTTTGCCAGCGTCTATCAGAATTTCAATGGTCTGGCCGATTTCCAGAAGGCCATTGACGATCTCAAGCGCGATAAGGAAGCTACGGGGAAATAGGGCTTTCAAAGAGTAACAAGATTTCTGCGTATTCCAATGTTCTCAAATATGGGAATCAGACGATTTCAGTGGTTTCTATCGTTGCGTGCCTGAGTTACGGCGAGTCATTTTTCCAAACAACCAGATTTGCCGTGACAGCTCGATACTCGGTCGATGACGATTGAATGGAATTCACTACGGTTCCGATTATGTCTTTCTGCTATTAAATGCTCAACAGACGTTTGTCGCTTTGAGTTTCGACGATGACCAGGCGCTGGGTCGGGCGTGTCAGCGCCACGTAGAGATCGGCCGCGCCGGAGAGACGGGACGGGGCATCCTGTGCGATTTCGCCCGGCTTCACAAGAACCACCGCGTCATATTCTAGGCCTTTGATCATTTGCGTATCGCAGACGCTTAACGGCGCGTCGCTGAGTGATTCGGTGAAACGGGAGTCTGCATTCGCTTGCTCGCCCTGCCCGGAGATTCCCATTAGTTTCGAAGCGATTTCCTCGCCTTTAACGTCTGTCAAACGGTGGTAAAGATTCCGACGAATCTCGGTATTCAGCGAATCCGGAGCAATGACGGCGACACGTCCCGTGCCATCATCGGAGATGAACTGTTGAACCAAGTCCATCGCCTCATCGCCGATGGCGTGCAGAAGGCTGCCCGCTGAACCACCTTGGCTATCAGAGCTCAAATTTACACGTTTCACTGAATCGGCCATGGTGCGCACGCCCTTGGTGGTGGAAACGTAGAGCCCTTCGTCTTCGGCGAAACGGGTGGCCAGTTGCGAGACCTCCTGAGGGTTTCGATAGTTGATCGTCAGTTCCTTCAAGTCCCAGCCGTCGTGCCCGAAGAGACGGTCCATGGTCTTTTCCCAGCGTCGCGTTCCTCCGAGCGCCGAAGTCTGTGCCACGTCGCCCACAATGGTGAACGAACGCGACGGGCAGCGACGCATGAGCATCCGCCAGTCCATGGCGGTGAGTTCCTGAGCCTCGTCGATGACGATATGCCCGTAGGTCCATTCGCGGTCGGCGCCGGCTTTTTGCGCCACGGCCTCGGCGTCAAGCCCATTGATGTTGTCGACCAGCATTGAAGAAGTGACGATGCCGGAGCCGATGCCGGCCTGTGCCAGCGTGTCCTTGGCGAACTGTTCCTCTTCGGCGCGCTTGGCTTTGGCGGCGGCTTCGCGGGCCGAGACCTTTGGGTCGGGTCCGAGCAGCTCCATGGCCTCGTCGAGCAGCGGGATATCGGAAACGGTAAGCGGCGAACCCTTCGGCCGTGTCAGCGCCTTGATATCGGAATCGGACAGCCATGGGGCGAAACGACGCAGTTGCGCCGGCTTGGCGAAAAGCTGGTCGATGAGCCATGGCGCGTTCATGGGCAGCCAAGCGAGATTCAGGGCCTTGCGAATCTCGTCGTGCATTTTCAGCTGCATCGCCGCGTCGGAGATTTCCGACTGTTCCGGCGTGTAATCAAGGTTTTCGACGTATCGGTTGCGCATCGCGCTCAAGACGCTGCGAACGAAAGTTTCCCGTGCCTTGTTGTGTGGGGAATGCGTGCGTTTGGCATCTTCCAATGCCTGTATTACGTCACGTTTGAGCATCGGCACATCCATACCGTTGATGCGAACCGTCGGTAGATGCTTCAAAACACGTTCGCGTGCGGCGACGGCGTTGGCGACGGCGTGTGCCATGCGCGCTTCGCCCTTAAGCTGCGCGGCACGTGGCGAATCCAGCCTCTGCGCTGCGAAGCCCGGAACGAGGTCGCCGATGGTGCGCGAGACCACGCCGGTTTCACCCAACGAGGGCAGCACTTGGTTGATATAACGCAGAAAAGCGGGGCTCGGCCCCACCACGAGCACCCCGGAACGTTCAAGCCTGCGACGGTGGGTATAGAGCAGATAAGCTGCGCGATGCAGCGCCACTGCGGTCTTTCCGGTTCCCGGTCCGCCCTGCACCACGATGGCGCGGTCCATCGGGGCCCGGATGATGCGGTCCTGCTCGCCTTGGATGGTGGCCACGATATCGGTCATCTTGCCGGTGCGCTTGGAGTTGAGTGAGGCAATCAGTGCGCCTTCGCCGGTCAGCGTCCCGGCCTGCTGGGCGACGCCCACCTGCCCGGAATTGACGTCGAGCACCTCGTCCTCGATGCCGACCACCTTGCGGAAATTCAACGTGATATGCCGGCGCATGACGATATCGCCGTGATGCGATGGTGTCGCCTCGTAGAACGGCCGTGCAGCCTCGGCCCGCCAGTCGGTAAGAATGGGCTCGTGGTTCTCGCTGGAAAGTCCCATGCGTCCGATGTAACGTTTTTCGCCCTTGTCGCTGTCGATGCGCCCGAAAACCAGCCTGTCTTCGACGCCGCGCAGCTGGGTGAGCCTGTCCTCGTACATGGTGGCGAAGGAGTCGCGTTCGGTGCGCATGGTCGGGGAGCCGTGGGCACCCGCGGCGCGGACCGCATCGAGTCGTGAGCGTGTCTGGGAACGCAAAGAGTCCAGCCGCCCGTAAGCGCGATCGACCGCGTGCTGTTCTTCGTCGATTTGCGAGGAGTAGCTCGACATGTATACGTTCCCCTTTATCTGGGCGGTTCAGACTGTGTTTGTTGCTTGAAAACTCGAATTAATAATCTTAGACCGTGCTCTCTATTTCTTTGGGCCCGATTGTGCTCTTGGAAAATGCCGTTCCGATTGATGAAAATTTTCATTATTTGGACATTGCTCGGATATGTGCGTCGTTTTGATGTCCGACAAATTTTAAGTATTACGAAAGCGTTCTGCCGATTGCGTTTTTCGTATCGCAAAATGTTGAAATTGAATTACCGGTGATATATAAAAACGGCTCGATTGTCGCAATACAAAATTTTTTAAAGGAAAAATTGTGTTTTTTGCGTTTCTGTGGGGAAGAATGGTGATTAGTGGGGTAAAGTGGTGAACTAGTTGTAAGACTTATTACAAATGTCGGCAAACGTTAACAGGGGGGAGGCGGAATGGCGGGACGCGATACAAAATCCATTGACGGCGAACCGTTCCGTAATTCCTCAAGTTCTGCCAACCCTTCTGTGAGCGCTGAAACGGCTTCTGGTTTTGCCGATTCTGGCACCCCATCGACGCAAATTCCCGCGATGGCAAACGTTGCCGTTGCGGCGGACACGCCTCAAATGGAACCTTTGCTGCTAGGCACCTACACCCCGAAAATTGATCAGAAGGGACGCATGGCCCTGCCGGCCAAAATGCGCACCCAGCTCGGAGCAGGCATGGTGATGGCGCGCGGCCAGGAAAAGTGCGTGTATCTGCTTCCACAGACCGAATTCCGGCGTATAGCAGCGCGAATCCAGCGCGCTTCGATGGGCAACAAAGCCACCAGAAGCTACCTGCGTGTCTTCCTTTCCGGTGCCGTTGAAGGCGAGCCGGACAAGCAGGGCCGCATTTTGGTGCCGCAGAACCTGCGCAGTTACGCGGGCCTGGGCAGCGACATCGTCGTGATTGGCGTGGGCACCAGAGCCGAGATTTGGAACAAGGAATCCTGGGATGCCTATCTCGCCGCTCAGGAGGAAGGCTATTCCGATATAGCCGATGATGTGTTGCCGGCGGTGGAGTGGTGATGGCGGATCTGACGAATATTCATACCCCGGTTCTCTTGGATGAGTGTGTCCGGTTGGTCACCCCTGCGCTTGAACATCCAGGTGCCGTTGCGGTCGATTGCACCCTCGGCCTGGCCGGTCACGCGACGGCGTTTTTGAAAGCCGCCCCGCGGGCCCGCCTCATCGGTATCGATCGTGACGAGGAAGCGCTTTCCATGGCCACGCAACGTATGAAGGAAGAAGGGCTCGACGCCCGGTTCACCCCGGTTCACGCCGCGTTCGACGAATTTGACGATGTGCTTGAAACTCTCGGATTGAGACGCGTCGATGCCGCCTTCATGGATCTGGGGCTTTCCAGCCTGCAGATCGACGAGACCGACCGTGGGTTCTCCTATTCCCATGATGCCCCGCTCGACATGCGTATGGATACCAGCCAAAGTTTCGACGCCGCTCAGATTCTTGCGGAATACAGCGAGGCCGAACTCGTCCGGATTTTCCGCGAGTACGGTCAGGAGCGCTTCTCCAAGCCGATCGCCCGGGCGGTCGTCCGCGAGCGCGAAAAGGAACCGCTCAAGACCTCCCGCCAGCTGGATCAATTGGTCGATCAAGTGGTGCCGAAATTCCACCGTGGAAAAGGCAACCCCGCCAAGCGCGTTTTCCAGGCCTTGCGCATCGAAGTCAACGGCGAACTTGACAAGCTCAAATGCACGCTGCCGCAGATTGCCAACCGGCTCGCCCTTTCCGGCAGACTGGTCGTCGAATCCTATCATTCGCTCGAAGACCGCACGGTCAAGACGTTCATGGCCCAAGGCCTTAACGTCGACGCGCCGGCCGACCTGCCGGTAATCCCGGCAGATGCGCAGCCGTTCTTCAAGGAACTGACCCGTGGCGCGATCAAGGCCGATGAAGCCGAAATCGAGCACAATCCGCGTTCGGCCCCCGTCAGATTGCGTGGCGTTGAGCTTTCGCGAGAGCTTCCGGAGCGTTGGCGCCATCGATTTGCTCAGGATGCCAAAGGAAACCCTGGGCATAGTCCCGATAGGCGCGGCGAATTTTCGCATGACAAACGTAACTATCAAGAAAAACGCAACCATCAAGACAACCAGAAGAAAAGGAGGGGATGATGAGCAGCGCAACAGCACGATCGGTTCGTTCCCATGTCGCTCCGGCCGGGCGTGAAGACGATACCCGCGCGGCATCGTCACGTCCCCGGCTTCAGGTCGTCGCCGGCGGCAAGGAGAAAAAGGAAAACGAGAACGCGGCTTTCGGCATCTTGGGCCGTATCAAAACCGTTTCGGTGGTCCATGTCATCATCGCCGTTCTCTTCCTTTTCGCCGCCTTGCTCGGCTCGCTGGCGCTGCGCACCCAAATGGTGCAGAATTCCTTCGAACAGGCGCAGGTGCAGGCCAACATCAACAAGCTCAACCAGGATGTCGAAGACGATCAGGCGCAGCTCGACAGCCTGCAGGCAAGCCTTCCCGACCGCGCCCAGAAGATGGGCATGGTGCCGCAGTCCGGCCCATTGTCGATAGATCTTCAGGGTTATCAACCTACGGATAAGGGCCAGTGATATGCGTTCACCCGTTAGCACAACCAAAAGCAAGCAGTTTCTGTCGCGTTGCGCCGTGATCGCCACGGTGCTCGCACTCGTGTTCGTGGTCTGCTTCGGCCAATTGGCCAACCTTCAGCTGCTCAACGGCCGCGAGATGGCCGAGGCCGCCACCGCGGGGCGCACCCTCAAAGTGCCCGTCCACGGCATGCGCGGCAAAATACTTGACAGCAACGGAGCCGTTCTCGCACAAAGCGTGGAGCGCTATACGATCATCGGCGACCCGAAGGCCGCGCAGGAATACGATCCGATCTGCAGCACACAGATCACCGACAACTGCACGCAGACCAAGAAGCAAGGCGGCAAGACACTCGGCGTGGTTGGCGCCGCTCGTGTGGCCAGGATGGCCGCGCCGATACTTGGCATGGACGCCATGGAGCTCGGAGGCAAACTCGCCGGTCCCGGTCGTTACGTGGTCTTGAAAAAGGACGTGGAGCCTGCGGCCAAACGCAAGCTCGATAAACTCGGCTTAGGCGGCATTGTCTATGGAGAGCTTTCGCAGAACCGCGTCTATTCCGACGGTACGCTGATGGGCGCCTTCCTCGGTGGCGTCAACGACAAGGCCGACGGCGTTTCGGGCATGGAGCAGGTCCAGAACACGGCGCTCGCGGGTGCCGACGGCTACAAGATTTACCAGCAGGGCAACAACGGCGTCGAAATTCCCGGTACGTTGACCGATTCGAAGGCCGCGCGCAACGGCAGCGATGTCAAATTGACCATCGATTCGGACGTCGATTGGTACCTCAAGAAAGTGCTGACCGAAGGCAAGGCCCAATACAAGGCGGACTGGGCGATAGCCTGCGTGGAGGATATACGTACCCACCAGATCATCGCGCTTGACGATTCCGACGAAATTCAGGCCGGCAGCGACCAAGCCAAATTGAGCGTTTCCCGCGCGGTCTCGGAGACCTTCGAGCCCGGTTCCATCGGCAAGACCTTCTCGATGGCGGGACTGATGCAGCATGGCATCCACCAGATGACGGATCATTTCCAGGTTCCCGACAGGCTCGACAAAAACGGCCAGATTTTCACCGATGTCTCCCCGCATCCGCTTTCCAATTGGACACTGGCCGGCATCCTCCAGCAGTCCTCCAACGTCGGCATGGTCATGTCTTCCAACGATTACAAGGACCAGGACCGTTACGACATGCTCACCAAATTCGGCATCGGCCAGCCCAGTGGGCTGAACCTGCCAGGCGAGTCGCGAGGCACGCTGACCAATCCCAACGCATGGGACAAGCGCACCCGCGACACCATATTGTTCGGCCAGGGTTATGCCATCAACGTGGTGCAATTGACCAACGCGATTGCCGCCATCGGCGACGGCGGTATCTACCGTAAGCCCACCATCATCGATTCCACGATCGACGCCGACGGCCACGTTACCAAGCAGCCGATGGACGAGGGCACGCGCATCATGGACGCCAACGTCAACGCGCAGCTGATGAACGCGATGGAGTCTTCGGGCGAGGAATACGCGAAGACGACCGGCGTGGCTGGTTACCGGGTCGCCGGTAAGTCCGGAACTGCGCAGGTGGCCGGCCCCAGCGGCAAGCTCGACAGCATCATCAGTGATTTCACAGGCATCCTCCCCGCCGACAACCCGCGTTTCGTGCTCACTGTGGTGATGCGCAACCCGCAGGGCGTCTACGGCGGCCTCACTAGCGGCGCGTTGTTCAGGCAAATCGGTGAATTCCTTATGCAGAAGTATGAAGTCCCCGCCTCGCAGCCGCGTAACAATGCTATTCCTGTGACATGGTGACGATGACGGCAAGCGGTGACAATCGCATGAAACCAAGCAAGGCGTCGGCGGTTGAAGGCTGCCCGGCGCTTGCGGTGTTACCAACGCTTGTAGCGTCCGCAACGTTCCGAGCACTGCTGGCGTTTCCGATGTGTCCAGCGTTTCCGATGGGAAAGGTCGAAGCATGAGCGTGGTAAGCGAATCGATTTCGCGGCGTGTGACCTTGGGCTATATCGCCAGTCACTACGGTTTTGATCTGGAGCCCAGGTTCGCTGACGGGGTTACGGTCACCTCGATTGCCGATACCCCGGATTCCGTGCGCCCCGGCGCCCTTTACGTTTTGAAAGCCGATGGCGATCCTTCGCTGCTTGCCGTGGCCGTGGCGCGTGGCGCATACGCGGTGTTGGTGCCACCGTCCCTTTCTGCGCTCGCTCAAGCTGCGGGGGTTCCGGCTTTGCTGGCAACTCCCGACCCTGAGACGATGGGCGCTTTGGCCTCAGATATCGCCGGAACGCCGGCCAATACCATGGCGGTATTCGTGGTCTGCGGCGATGATGACGAGGAGATTCAGGCCGATGTGGTGCGTCTGGCCGATTTCCTGCATATGCTCGGCAACCCGGTGGGCATCGTGAGCCGTGCGGGTTCCAGCTCGCTGGAACGCGAACTTCAGATGACTTATCCTTTGGGAATCCTCGACGTTCAGCACACGCTTTCCGTCTGTTCCGAGGATGGGGCGGCGGCGATGGTGATTTCCGCTGACAGCGAGACTTTGCGCTCCGGCGCGCTCGAAGGCGTCAACGTCGATGTATTGGGCTCCATCGATAACCTTGACAAGGCGGAATCGGCGGATATGCTCAAATCGGCACGGCAACGTTACGGGTTCTCGATCGACGAACGCAAGCGCTTGGTCACCTGTTCCGATGAATCCAGCTGGCTGGTCGGTCAGACCGCGGCTTCAGGCAGTCTGCAGGGGCAGAGAAGGCTTTCGTTGGCGATCGCGATGGCGTTGGACGCCGGGGTGCGCCGCAGCAATATCCGCAACGCCCTGCGCGTCTCGAAGGAATTGCGATGAAGGCTTTGCTCGAAGGCATCGCGGATGATACGTTGAGCATGGGTTGATTGCGGTTTTATATTGCAAACAACATTGAAGTAAGACGAAAAAGGTGGCATACGTTGAATGTTAAGAGGACCGGGGCTTCGGATTGCCGACCCGGCATGATGCCGATGACGATTGGGGAAATCGCCGAAGCCGTGAATGGCCGTATCGTTTTAGGCTCCGGACGCAAAATGCCGGAGGGGGCCGTGGCCACTTCCACATTCAGCGATTCGCGGCAGATCAAGCCGGGGTCGGTTTTCGTGGCCATCAAGGGCGAACGCGTGGACGGGCATGATTTCGTTGCTTCCGTTGGAGCAAAAGGTGCGGTGGCCGCGTTGGTCGACCACGCTGTGGACGGGGCCGGCGATATCGCCCAAATCGTGGTTTCCGACACGATAGTGGCTTTGGGGCTTTTGGCACACCATAATATTGTGCGTCGGCGTCAGCTTGATTCGGCCTTTTCCGTCATTGGCATCACCGGTTCGGTCGGCAAGACCACCACCAAGGACCTGCTGCGTTCGCTGCTGGCCTCGCTTGGCGAGACGGTCGCCCCCGTTGGTTCATTCAACAACGACATCGGCCTGCCGCTGACCGCGCTGAAAGTGGGCGAAGGCACCCGCTTTTTCGTGGCTGAAATGGGAGCCAACCATGTCGGCGAAATTGCCAATCTGACCCGTATCGTGCCTCCCGACCTGGCCGTCGTGCTCAAAGTCGGTGTCGCCCATCTGGGAGAATTCGGTTCCGTCGAGCGCATCGCGCAGGCCAAAAGCGAGATCGTGCAGGGCTTGGTGCCGGGCGGTATCGCCGTGCTCAATGCCGACGACGAACACGTGGCGGCCATGACGAAATTCGCACCGGGCAAGGTGCTCTGGTTTGGACTTGATGGCAGTGCAAAGCCTGACGTCGCACGGATGAGTGCCACCGATGTCACTGTCGATGCGCTGGACCGCCCGAGCTTCACTATGGTAGCCCCGAACGGTTCTCGCGTCTCGGTGTATCTCGGTATCGGCGGGGCTCACAACGTCATGAATGCACTTGCCGCAGCGACAGTCGCCGATTATTTTGGCATGCCCTTGACCGATATCGCCTCCGGACTCGGCGAGGTGAAGCATATCAGCCCACATCGCATGGCCGTTTCCACCGTTTCACTTCCAGACGCCGATTTCACACTTATCGATGATTCCTTCAACGCGAATCCCGATTCCATGCGGGCGGGGCTCGACGGCTTGGCTCGTTGGGAGGCTGCGGAAAACCCTGCTAATAATTCTTTAGACAAATCTCAACCTGCAGATAACGCCGCTGCAAAGACCTCAAAACCCTACCGTATCGCTGTTCTGGGTGCGATGCTCGAGCTGGGAGGCGACGAACTGAAACTGCACCGGCAGATCGGTGCCTATGCCGCATCCCTCGGTATCGACGAGATCATCGCCGTAGGCAACGAAGCCGACAAGCATTTCGACCGGCTCGCCGAAGCCTTGGCACAGGGTGCGAAGCAGGAAGAGGGAAACGCGAGCGAGGGCGTGGCGGAGAGCCAAACGCGTACCCCCGTCGTGGTGCAATGGGTACATAGTTCAGTTCAGGCCGAGCGGTTGGTCGCCGAGGCCGCCCGCCGGCATGAAAATACCGTCGTGCTGCTCAAAGGTTCGCATATTTCCGGGCTTTCCACCTTGGCCGAACGTTGGGCGCACGCGCAAAAGCAGGAACGTAAAGAAGTGGAGCCGAAACATTGATTTCCCTCATCATCGGCATCGTGGTCTCGCTTGTGGTCACGATGGTTGGCACACCGCTCATGATCAGAGTGGTGCATCGGCTGCACTATGGCCAGTACATCCGTCAGGACGGCCCGCAATCGCATCTCTTGAAGCGTGGCACGGCTACCATGGGCGGCGTCGTCATTATTCTCGCCGTACTGCTCGGCTGGGGTGCTTCAGCGGTGTACCGCGGGTTGACCGGTGGCCAGGCCGTTTCGTGGTCGGCCGTATTGGTGCTTTTCGCGATGGTCTCGATGGGCAGCCTCGGATTCATCGACGATTTCGCCAAAGTGCGCAAGAAGCAGAACACCGGGTTGAGCGTCGGCGGCAAGTTCTTCGGCCAGTTCGTTTTCGCCACCATCTACGCCGTGCTGGCTTTGCTGATTCCCACCAAGTCGGGATTTCCCTCGGCCCAGGCGGGCATGAGCTTCATCGAGCATCCTTTCTTCAGCTTTGAATTCGCAGGCAAGGCCGTCGCCATCGTCGTCTTCGTCATCTGGGTCAATTTCCTGATGATCGCGTGGACCAATGCCGTCAACCTGACCGACGGGCTTGACGGGCTTGCCACCGGTTCCTCGATGATTTCCCTGGCCGGCTACACCCTCATCGCGTTCTGGGAGAGCTACCACGTCAAGGGTGGCCCGAAGGTAGGCTATTCCTACGCCGTTTCTGATCCGCTTGACCTGACGATTATCGCCGCCTGTGCCGCCGTCGCCTGCTTCGGTTTCCTCTGGTACAACTCCAACCCGGCCACCATCTTCATGGGCGACACGGGTTCGCTGGCTCTGGGCGGGCTTTTCGCCGCGCTTTCCATCGCCACGCATACCGAATTCCTCGCCGTCATCATCGGCGGCCTCTACGTCATCGAAGCGATGAGCGATGTCATCCAGGTCGGCTGCTTCAAGCTCACCCATAAGCGCGTTTTCAAGATGGCGCCAATCCATCATCACTTTGAGTTGATGGGCTGGAGCGAGCAAAAGGTCGTCGTCCGCTTCTGGATGATCGAATTCATGTTCGTGCTGATCGGCCTCATGATTTTCTATACGGATTGGGCCTCGCATACCGGTCTGTTGCTTTAGGGCGCGAATGCTTACGGCGTTCGGCGACGACAGGATAGAGGACAAGGAAAGGTGATTGGCATGCAGCATGCAGGGGATTCGGGATTTTCGCAGGTTAATCGTATCGGTTCGGCAAACGGTTCATCGCGTTTGGATGTAAGCGGTAAAACCGTCTTGGTGGCCGGTCTCGGGGTTTCCGGGCGCGGTGCCGTTGAGGCGTTACAAAGCCGGGCAGGTCGTGTGCTGAGCGTCGACGAGAAGAAGCCGGAAGCCGACTTGCATTCCTTCGACGATATCGATTGGGATACTGTCGATATCGTGGTGGCTTCCCCGGTGTTCAACCCTCGCACGCCGTTTATTCTCGAAGCCCAGCGTCGGAGCATTCCCGTGGTCAGCGAAGTCGAACTGGCTTGGGCGCTGCGGGTTCCCGCCGAGCATTCCGCTTCACATGAACCGGCACCTTGGGTCGGTATCACCGGCACCAACGGCAAAACCTCAACCACGCAGATGGTCTCCGCCATGCTCACCCATTGCGGCATGGACGCCCCAGCCGTCGGCAATATCGGCAAGTCCGTGAGCCTGGCTGCCGTCGATCCGAAACACGACGCGCTGTGCGTGGAACTGAGCAGTTTCCAGATGCATTTCACCGATTCCCTTGAACTTGATTGCGCGGCCATCACCAATATCGCCGCCGACCACCTCGACTGGCACGGTGGCATGGCCAACTATGCAGCCGACAAATCCAAAGTCTTCCATAATGCTCGACGCGTGCTGGTATTCAACGCCGACGATGCACGGGTTTCGGCTTTGGCCGACGAAGCCCAAACCGGCCCGGAATGCCGCAAGGTTGGCTTCACACTCAACGCCCCCGAACCCGGGCAGATTGGCGTATCCGACGGCTGGATCGTCGACGCCAGCGGCTTGGCCGGAGCTCCGACCGGCGATATGAATGCGCTGGCCAAAGTGACCGAATTCTCGCATCTGTGCGAGCCGGACGGGACGGTTTACCCGCATTTGCTGGCCGACTCCATCACCGCACTTGCTCTGGCGATGGGCTTGGGTGCCGACCCGGGCCATTGCCTCGACGCGCTGCGCGCCTTCGCACCCGGCGGCCATCGTATCCAGACCGTCGCCACCGCACACCTGCAGGACGGCGGCATCGTGCGTTTCGTCGACGATTC
Organism: Bifidobacterium sp. ESL0690; assembly: GCF_029392315.1. Lineage (NCBI taxonomy): Bacteria > Bacillati > Actinomycetota > Actinomycetes > Bifidobacteriales > Bifidobacteriaceae > Bifidobacterium > Bifidobacterium sp. ESL0690. The sequence goes on along the minus strand of NZ_CP113939.1, from coordinate 1,784,105 downwards.
CAAGGCGACCAATGCCCACGCCGCCCACGCCTCGCTTTCCAGCTACAAGCCCAAATCCGTGGTCTGGATTGCCGGAGGGCTCGCCAAAGGCGGTCATTTCGAAGATCTCGTCGCCAATCAGGCCAAAACCATCAAGGCTGCGGTCATCATCGGCGTCGACCAGCAGCCGATGCTCGACGCATTCAAAGCCAGCGCCCCGGATATCCCGCTTACAGTGATCGATCCAAACGACAAAGCCGGCGTCATGGCCCGGGCCGTAGAGGCTGCCGGCAACTATGCCGAAAGCGGTGACGTGGTGCTGATGGCGCCGGCCTGCGCTTCGATGGACCAATTCGTCTCCTATGCCGACCGCGGTTCGCAATTCGCCGATGCCGCCCATGACTGGGTGCAAAAGCATGGCTAGACGCGTATACGATCGGGACGAAAAGTCGGGCAGGCAAGCACGAAACAAGCCGCGTACCGGCCGCAATGCCGTATCCAGAAACGCGCGAGGCGAAAGCATAGCCCCACGAAGCGGAAGTAGGGGTAAAAGCGGAAGCGCAAGTAGAAGCAGAAGCAGCGATAACGATAATAGGAAACAACCGCAATCGCGCCTCAGTATGATCTACCAAAAAGCCAAAGCCGTGGGCGTTTCCGACCAGCCGGACGATACTGGCGCAACCGACGTGCTCAAAGTCGATGACTATACCGGCATCCATGCTCTGCTAAACCCTCTCTGGTGCTATTACGGCTTCCGCATTTCGGTGATCGCCCTGACCTGCTTCGGCGTGGTCATGGTCTTTTCTGCTTCTTCGGTGACCATGATCGCTCTGGGTCTTTCGCCTTGGAAACAGGCGCTGTTGCAAGGCGTGTACTGTGTGCTCGGCTTTGTGTTCTGTGTCGTGGCGATGCGCATCCACTCCGAAAGCTACCGCAGATTTTCGTTCGTGTTCGTGATTTTCTCGATTTTCCTTCAGCTGCTGACCATGACGCCGCTCGGCGTTGAAGTCAACGGCAACAAAGGCTGGATCGGCATTCCCGACAAGTTCACCATGCAGCCGGCAGAGGTCATGAAACTCGCGCTGTGCATGTGGATGCCTTGGGCGGTGGCATCGGCCGCGAAACACTACAAGCTCGAAGGGCTGAAAGCCTATGTGCCCATGGTGTTCATCTTCCTGGCCTGCCTTGGTGCCGTCATGCTTGGCGGCGATCTCGGCACGGCGATGATCTTGGTGGCCATCGGCGTCACGGCGATGCTCGTCGGTGGTTTTCCGACAAAATGGATGATTGTTTCCGCCCTCGTGCTGGTGGCGCTGGTCGTGCTGTTCGTGGTCACCAGCCCGAACCGTATGCTTCGTATTACAGCAGCGTATCGTCCATGCCCGGCTTCGGCCTTGCAAGGGGAGTGTTACCAATCGATGCACGCAAAATACGCCATGGCTTCCGGTGGTTTTTTCGGCGTCGGCATTGGCAATTCGCGCGAAAAATGGAACTATCTGCCCGAAGCCCACAACGATTTCATCTTCGCCATCATCGGCGAGGAAACGGGGTTCGTCGGTGCCGCAGCCGTTATCGTCCTTTTCGCCATTCTCGGCTGGTGCATGTTCGTCATCGCCCTGCAGACCCCCGACAAATACGCCTCGCGGGTACTCATCTGCATCGCCATCTGGATTGTGGGCCAGGCGCTGGTCAACATCATGGTCGTCATCGGCCTGCTGCCCGTGATGGGCGTGCCGTTGCCGTTCGTCTCGGCTGGCGGGTCGAGCCTGGTGATGTGTCTTCTCGCGGCAGGCGTGGCTACCAGTATGATGAGGAAGCAGCCCCAGATTCAAGCCAACATTGCGGCGCAACGTGTCTGAAAGATGTCGGATAATTCTTATTAGAAGATGTTGAAAACAAGGTTTTTGAGGCAAGCCGAGGGAAAGAGCATATGAAACATATCGTATTGGCCGGAGGCGGTACGGCCGGGCATGTCAACCCGTTGTTGAGCGTTGCTGCAGCGATCAAGCGCGAAGATCCGCAGGCCGCCATCAGTGTGGTCGGCACCGACGTCGGGCTGGAACGTAATTTGGTGCCGCAAGCCGGTTTCGAACTTGACACCATTGCCAAGGTGCCGTTCCCACGGCGCCCCAATATGCAGGCGCTGCGTTTCCCGGGTCGCTGGCACCAGGAGCAGAAAAAGGTACGCGCGATTCTTGAACGTCGTCAGGCCGACGTAGTGGTCGGCTTCGGCGGTTACGTTTCGGCTCCCGTCTACGCTGTCGCGCATTCCATGGGGCTGCCCATCGTCATCCACGAGCAGAACGCCCGTGCCGGCATGGCCAACAAACTGGGCGCCCGTTGGGCCGATTTCATCGGTACTGTTTACGAAGACACCGGGCTCAAGGCGCATGGAAATGCCGAAATCCGGCGTGTCGGGCTTCCATTGCGGCCGGTGATGGCGGAATTGTGCCAAAAACTGGAAGATGACAGAGAGTCTGCACGCAAGCTTGCCGCCGCACAGCTTGGCATCGACCCATCGCGTCCGCTGGTGGTCGTCACCGGAGGCTCTCTGGGAGCGGTGAGCCTTAATGAAGCTGTAAGCGGTGCTGCCGCCGAGCTCTTGAAAGTCACGCAGGTGATCCATCTCACCGGACGCAAGAAAAGCGCCGAGGTGAGTCGGCGTGTGCGTGACGTTGCGGGAGAGCAGGTTCTTACCGATTTGGACCCGGCCCACGCTGGTCTTGGGGATTATCATGTCGCCGAATACTTGGAACGCATCGATCTGGCGTTTGCCGCCGCCGATTTGGTCATCTGCCGCTCCGGTGCAGGAACCGTGAGCGAACTGGCTGCCATCGGCATGCCCGCGGTCTATGTGCCCCTGCCTATCGGCAATGGCGAGCAGCGATTCAACGCGCAGCCGGTGGTCGATGCCGGAGGTGGGCTGATGGTCGCCAATGACGATTTCTCATCGGATTGGGTGCGCCAGCATGTCCCGGCGTTGATTGCCGACCGTAAGCGTTTGCAGGCCATGGGCCGCAAAGCCTACGATTACGGCATTCGCGACGCCGCCGAAACCATGGCCGGCGTGGTTTTGAATTTCGCAGGCCGAAACCGTTAATCATTCCAACCCTCAATGATTACATCCGAAGTCTCTCCGAAGTGCTGGTAAACGGCATCTTAGTGGCTTTTGAATGCGGTTTCTCAGCATGAATGTAACTTGCTGCTGGTAAACGACGTTTCGATAATTGTTATGTGTGGTTTTCCAGCATCAATATGATCAGCTGCTGGCAAACGGCATCTGGATCGTTGTTATGTGCCGTTTCCCTGCATGAATACCATTTGCGGCGCATGCTGCCGGTGCAGTTCGTCAAGTCGACAAGGCAATTGCAAGCAGTCTGCGTGGGTTTTTGACTTGCGGTACGACAAGGCCGGATTATCGGGTATAACAGCATCAGAGATGTTTCGCATCTTCAAAAACCTAGCGTCCAAGGAGCGTATCGTGCAGTCAACTATCGGCTCTGAAACTATCGTGCTTGACCCGACAAAGGCCGCGTTCGGCCCGTCGGATTCGTTGGCATCGTTGGGACGGACGCATTTCATCGGCATCGGCGGAGCCGGCATGAGCGTGCTTGCCGAAATGCTTCACGAAGAAGGCGTCGAAGTCTCCGGTTCCGATCGCGCTGCCAATGCCAAGACCGATCGGTTGACCGCTCTGGGCGTGAAGGTGTATTTCGGTCAGCGTGCCGAAAACGTGACGGGTGCACAGACCGTCGTCTATTCCAGCGCCATCAAACCCGATAACCCGGAAATCGTCGCCGCTGCAGCGGCCGGGGCTCGTATCGTTCATCGTAGCGACATCCTCGCGCTGCTGATGGCCAGCAAGTGTGCGGTCAGCGTCGCCGGTGCGCACGGCAAGACCACCACCAGTTCGTTGATTTCCCATATTCTCGTCAATGCCGGGGTTGAGGCTGATGCGGAAGATGGTGCACGAACCGGTATGAACGACAAGCCGAGCGCCGAAAGCAATGGGAAAACCAGTATGGGAGCCGTCAAGCTCGCCGACCCGAGCTATGCCATCGGCGGTTCCATCCAAGGACCTGACGGTGTCGCCATCGATGGCGGACATGCTGGCAGCGGCGACGTTCTGGTGGCTGAAGCCGACGAATCCGACGGTAGTTTCGAAAAGTACCGGCCGCAATTCGCGCTGATCACCAATGCCGAAGCCGATCACCTTGACCATTATGGCGACGCCGAACACTATCAGCAGGCGTTCGTCGAATATGCCAGCCATGCCAAGGGCTTTGTCGTCATGTCCATCGACGACAAAGGTGCCCAGGCTATCGTGCGTGCGCTGCCGGACGAGGTCGCCGCCAAGACAATCTGCTATACCATAGCGCCAATTGGTGATATTGCTCAAATCGTCGGGATGAATGACGCGGATAATAGTACTGACGTCGATAAAGAAGTCATGCAAAATGTTGCAGGCAGCGCCTGCCCACAGCTTGTCCGTATCCTTTCGGAACAGGAAAGTGCGGGAGACGGCACGGAACGATTCACCATCGAATTGCCCGCTGGTTTCGCCGGAAGCGACCAAGTGCGTCGTATACCGGTTACTCTGCGGATTCCCGGCATCCACAACGCTCGCAACGCGACTGCGGCACTGATCGTCACAACGTTGCTGGGCATGGACCCGGTGCTCGCCGCCCGCACGGCTGCAACATTCAGGGGTGCGTCGCGTCGTTTTGAGGTCAACGGCGTCGAGGATGACGTTACGGTCGTCGACGACTATGCCCACCATCCCACCGAAATCGCGGCGTTGCTCGACGCCGCACGTCGCCGCTACCCGGATTCGACTATCCGTGTGCTCTTCCAGCCGCATCTGTTCAGCCGCACCAAGTTCTTCATCAAGCGTTTTGCCGAAGCGCTGGCCAAAGCCGACGATGTCGTCATCGCGCCCATCTACCCAGCGCGCGAACGGCAGGAGGATTTCCCGGATATCACTTCGCAGATCGTCGTGGATGCGGCGGGCAGTCTGGATCACAACCCTGCCGAAGGTTGGATTTGCGTTTCGAAGACCCTTGAGGAAGGTGCCAAGACGCTGGTTCGCCACGCCAAGCCTGGCGATGTGCTCATCACTGTCGGAGCCGGCGATGTCACCACAATGGACGATGTTATGCTCGAAATGCTCAAAGCGCGTGCGGGGGAGTCGCGCTGATGGCCGGCCGCCGTGTAACCAGCGGAAGCGGGGGCAAAAGCGGTTCGCGCCGTCGCGGGCGTAATGGCCGTAGTTCTGCTTCATCGTCGTGGAGGTCTTCGGCTTCTGACGACGAGGAGATGGTCAATGATTTTGGTGTAGCCACAGGAAAGCGCAGAAAATCAGCGAATTCGGATTTCCGTTATAACGAAAAAAGGCACACATCCGCTGACCAGTCGAGAAAGAGTTCCGACGGCGGCTCCGGGCGTCGGGCGCGTTCCGTGGTCTCTGGTTCAACTGTCGGCGATGACTCGACGATAAATCCTCGCCGCAACAGGCGCAGGGTTGCCGTTTCGAAAACGGCGTCGGGTAGCGGACGATCTGGCCAATCAAGCCAATCTGATCAAACTGTTCAATCCGGACAATCTGGTCAAATCGTTCAATCTTCCCATTCCCCAAAATCCCGCAACAAAAAAGCCGTCGGTTTTTTCCATCGCCGTCAATCCGCTAAACCAAAATACGGAATCGACGAACCGTTGACTGATGCCGACCGGACTGCGCAGCCCCACGCTGTTCGCTCGCCGCGTTCGGCTTCTTCACTCGGCGGCCCCACCAAAAGCGCTCCTGGGGGCTTCGTCGATGCCAGAGCGCTTAAAAACGAGGATCTGGTGGGGGAGACCTTGAACCAGACCTCCAGTCCGTTGGGGGTCGCTGCGCGTCCGAAGATCATCGATTTCAACGCGCGTCTGAAGGAACGCCGACGGATCAGCGCATGGAAGACGGTGACCAAAGTCTTGGCTGCCCTCGTTGTTGTAGCGCTTCTTGCGGTGCTTGGGTGGGTGCTCGTCTTTTCTCCGGTCTTTCTGCTCGACCCGCACCAGATTTCCGTATCCGGCGAAAACCAGTGGGTCAGCAAATCCCGGGTCGTTTCCATCGCTGATAAACAGGCTGGCAAATCGCTACTGCTGGTTTCGGGCGGGGATGTCGAGCAGGAGCTGAAGGACATTCCTGGCGTTTCGATGGCCAAGGTCGAGAAAATATATCCTAAAGGGTTGAAAGTCAGTATTACTGCGCAAGAGCCGGCCGCCATGCTTAAAACGCCCGACGGCAGCGAAACCGCAGTTGACGGCTATGGCCGTGTGCTCAACAAGGTCGGCGATGTTTCCACCAAGGGCATCCCGGTCATCGAAGTCGACAATGTACAGGCAAGCCTTCGCGATCGTTCCGTCCAGCAGGCGTTGAAGGTCCTGAACCTTCTTCCACACAATATGCGCGGCTCCATCACCAAGGTCACCGCCAAAACGCAGGATTCGATTACCACGGAGCTCAACGGCGGTCAGCGCGTCATCGTATGGGGCGATGCCTCCGACATGAAGCTCAAGAAGGCCGTGGTCGACAAGATCATCAATGACCCCACCAAGATCGGTGACAAGCATCAGGTCGACGTTTCTGCCCCGCTGCGCCCGATTATCAAATAAGCGAACGCGCATGCACGGCCGAGGTACGGCACGAAGATGCGGTGAAAATCAGTGTTTTGTGCTGTTTTCCCTGATTGTGCTCGTATCCTCGTGCCGCTTTACCGGACAATGTTTGAGTATGGCCACCCATTCCTTTTGAAGCGAAATTGCACAGACGAAAATGTCACTGCCATTGGAATCGTCGGCTTCACATGTTGCCGTTATTTTTTGGCCATCAGCTCGTCGGTATCGAAGAGGATGGTCACCGGGCCGTCATTGGTCAGGCTCACTCGCATGTGCGAGCCGAAACGGCCCTCCTTGACGTTGATGCCTTCCGCCCGTAAGGCCTCATTGAATTGAAGCCAGATACGTTTGGCATGTTCCGGTTCGCCGGCGTTGATGAAACTCGGGCGGTTGCCCTTCCGTACGTCGCCGAACAGCGTGAACTGTGAGACCGACAGGATTTCGCCGCCGACCTGGGCCAGCGAAAGGTTCATCTTCCCGTTCTGGTCCTCGAAGACGCGCAGCTTGCTGATTTTTCGCGCGAGCCAGTCGATTTGTTCCTGCCCGTCTTCGTCGCTGACTCCGACGAGCAGCACGTACCCAATCCCGATATGCTGCGGCTCGAACGAGACATCAACCTCCCCGCTGATTTCATCGACGACGTCGATATCGGCTTTACTGACTTTCTGCAACACGATTCTCATAGTTACCAAGTCTAGCGCGACCTGATTGACGTTATGTCAACGAAAAACGCCGCCAAGGATAATCCTGGCGGCGTTTGATGAGTGGAGATGCGGGGAATTGAACCCCGGTCCGATGACCGAACCCTCAGTCTTCTACGTGCGTAGTCCGCTGGCCTTTTGGCAGTTTTTCTGCCCCCATCCGTGTCGCGGACAATGGATGGCGAGCATATCTACAGTTAAAGTCCCTGAGTCACCCTGTGGTTCAATGGCTCAAGCAAGTCCTCTAATGACGCCCAACATCCTCCCGAAGACGAGAAGGAGTGGACGGAGCAGCTGCTCACTGGTTAATCCTGGCGCGAAGCTCAGGCAGCGAGAGCGAACTCAGTGCGATTAGATTTAGCACTTGTTGTTTCGTGGAGGTCATCTCGAGTGGACTCCACATTCTCGGCACGCTTCCCTGCGACGAACAGGTCATCGTCGAAACCGATCATCCCCAAATCTTGAATTATCAAATATCAAGCCCGATTTGCACCGGAATAGTTCATATTAGCATCTGGCCCGGATCCAAGGCGATTTTGCTGTCGGAGTATGCAGCTGCTTTCCTAGTTGCTGACATAGTTTTGGGCGACGATGATGGCCGCTCCGGTCAGTGAAATGTCCGGGCCGCACTGGCAGCGTCGGATGGTGGTGTGCTTGCGGAAGCTTGAAGCCGTGGTAAGGTCAGCATAATGCTGTGCGGCGCCGCAGAACGTGCTGTTGACGATATCCGGCGGACCGTAGATGCAGACGTCTTCCACGTCGAGCAGTCCGATGGGCATCGACAAGGCCGATGCGAGTTGCTGGCCTGCATGGCTGATGATCTGGGTTTGTTCCTCCGCATCCTTGCCTCGCAGCTGTTCGCGCAGGGCAGGTGCCGACAACGTCATTTCCAAGCAGCCGCGTTTCCCGCAACGGCACAACGGTCCGTTCGGATTAATGGAGATATGTCCGATTTCACCACCCGCATGGTTTTCGCCCACAATCACCGTGTCGTTGAGGAGTGTCGCCGAACCGATGCCGCGATCGATTTTCACGAACAGCACGTTCGGGCCCGCCTGCCCGAAATAGCGTTCGGTCAATACCGAAGCCGCCGCATCGTTGGTCAGGAATACCGGCATTGAGAAACGGTGCTCCAAAGGAGTTTTCAGGTCGAGATTTTCCCAGCCTAGCTCGGTGGAGCGCCGAATCACGCCATCCTGCACTACGCCGGTTGTGGAGATTCCTATTCCGATGATGTTGTTCGTCCGCTTCGATAGTTCTTCGATGAGTTCGATGACAGTCTCGATTTGGACCTTTTCCTCGGCTCCCAGCACGGTTTCCGAGTGAATAAGCGGCGCTCCCAGAAGATTGGTCACAGCGCCCCGCACCAGATGCGCCTGTGAAAGGTCGATGGAGATGATGTGCAGCTGTGTGGTGTCGATGCCGAGCAGGGTGCCGCGCTTGCCTTTGCCGGTATTGTGCGTCTCTTGGCCGGTTTCGCACAGTATGCCTTCGTTGAGCATATCCTTTACGACGTCGGAAACCGCCACTCGTGAAAGCCCGGTTTTGCGGCCGAGCTCGGCACGTGAATATTGGTGGGAGGGAAACAGAAGCCCGAAAATGAGTAGCCGATTGTTTCTACGGACGTCAGTGGGGCTGGCCTTCATGTTTTTGCCGGGAGTGTGAAGGGTAAGGGAGGTAGCTGGCGAAGAAGTCTCCATATGTCCTCCTTATCGCAATTACGTTTTATTTTAGCCTGTGGCATTGAAATTATAGGGATATATACCTTCTTTATTATTTTTTGAATACGGTAAAACATGCCATAAACCTGAGAAATTGCATATTTTTAATTATGTAACTATTCTTAACAATTAACCAATGTGGACGCAGTTTTAGCTGTTTTAAAAAGTCCGCACAGCCGTAACGACACATACGAAACCGTAGACAAAGCCTGGTCTGCGGGGTCAGTGCTGCGGGCTGAATTGGGACGTGAACCTGAAGACAGGGAAGAAAGGAACCGATGAACACGGACAATGAGGTCACCCTGGCGAACGTTGCCGGGCACTTTCGGCTTGAGGGAAATCTTTCGACGATCGAGCCGTACGGCGACGGCCATATCAACCGTACATATCTGGTGACGACCAACGCAAAACGCTACATTCTCCAGAAGATGAACACCAACGTATTCCCGGATACCAAAAACCTCATGCGCAACATCGAACTGGTCACCTCGTATCTGCGTCTGAAAGGCAAAGAGACATTGGATATCATCAGAACGGATGAGGGTGCCACCTACTATTGCGATTCCACGGGCTCGTGGCGTGTCTACGCGTTTATCGAACACACGATTTCCTACAACCTGGTGCCGGATGCCATGGTCTTTCGTAACGCCGGCGCGGCTTTCGGCGGCTTCCAGAACGACCTCGCCGCGTTTGACGCCTCGCAGCTGAACGTAACCATCGCCCATTTCCACGACACTCCAAGCCGTTTCCATGATTTCAGGGCTGCGGTTAGCGCAGATTCGCAGCAGCGTGGCCAGACCTGCAAGGCCGAGATTGACTTTTATCGGCAGCATGCCGACTGGTATCCGCTGATTGTGGACGGCCTGGCCGATGGTTCGATTCCGCTGCGGGTGACCCATAACGACACGAAGCTCAACAACATCCTGATGGATGCCACCACGCATAAGGCCCGGGCCATCATCGACCTCGACACCATCATGCCCGGCTCGATGCTTTTCGATTTCGGCGATTCCATCAGATTCGGCGCATCCGCGGCGTTGGAAGACGAACCGGACCTCGACAAAGTGCATTTCAGCACGAAGCTGTTCGAGGCATACGCGCGTGGATATCTAGGCGAGGTCAAGCCGAGCATCACCGATCGTGAGCTGGCGTTATTGCCTGAAAGCGCCATCATGATGACGCTGGAATGCGGCATGCGTTTCCTTGCCGACTATCTTTGTGGTGATACCTATTTCGCCACTGCCTATCCGCAACACAATCTGGTGCGTTGCCGTACGCAGATCAAGCTGGTACAGGAGATGGAAGAGAAACTTGAGGTCAGCCATCATATCGTTGACAACGTGATGGAGGATTTGCGATGAGTGACGAACTGCAACGAGATCTGCAGAGCCGCAAACCCGAAGACGGGAATGGTCGTAAACAAGTCATGAAATCGGTCTGCGCCGCTCTTGACGCGTTGCTTGCTTACGCCCAAAGCTATCTTGGCTTGGACGCGCAGGATGTCGATTGGGCCAGGAACCGTGTGCTCTCGTGCTTCGATCTGACTGCGTATGCTCCTGTTGGCGGTATGGCGGAAAGTGCGGAGGAACCGTCCGGGTTCCCGAATCCCGAACCGTTGCTCCATCGCTTCTACCGGGCCTTGAAAGAGCTGGACGTGGCTGGCCTTGAGACCGAAGAGAGCGTCGATGACATGGTCATGGGCGAGTTCAGCGCTTCACCTTCCTCGCTGCAAAGGCGATTCGCGGATATCGAGTCCGGGGATGGCGGCATGAAGGCCATGCAATGGTTCTATCGTTATTGTGTCGTCGACACCTACGTCAAAAAAGCTAGGCTCGAGAGCAACCCGCGTTTCGAATCGCACGGGCTCGTAATCACCATCAACCAGGCCAAGCCGGAATTCAAAAACATGAAGAAGGCCGCTTCGGGCAATAGCGTATCCGGCGGCTATCCCCGTTGCACGATCTGCCATGAGAACGAAGGTTTTTCCGGTCGCGACAAGCGCACATTACGTACGATTCCGCTACAGCTTGGGGATACGCCGTTCTTCTGGCAATTCTCTCCATACGGGTATTTCCGCGAGCATGGCATCTGCGTCAACTACGAGCACACGCCCATGCATGTCAATCGCGAGACGTTCGGCAACCTCATGGATTTCGTCGACCGATTTCCCGGCTATTTCCTTGGCTGCAACGCGGCCCTGCCACGTATCGGCGGATCGGTGCTGGCCCACGACCATTATCAAGGTGGCGGCGAGTTGCTGCCGATGCACAAGGCTGCTGCTTGGCGCACGATTGAAGTGCCAAGCTATGACGATGCGTGCATCGAGATCCTTGACTGGCCGGGAACGGCGGTCCGCGTGGTCTCGCGCTCGCGGCAGAGCATCGTCGATATTTCCGACGCCATACGACATGCGTGGGAAGGCTACACCAACCCTGATCTCGACATCGTCTGCAGAGGCGAAGACGGCAGGCGTTCGGCGGTATCCCCGAGTGTCTGCGTGACCTCCCGGGGCTACGAGATGAACCTTATCCTTCGCAACAACGGTGTGAGCGCACAATATCCCGAGGGAATCTTCCATGCCCACCCGCAGTTCTGGGCGATCAAGCAGGAACCGATAGGTCTTATCGAAGCGCAAGGGCTGTTCGTCTTGCCGGGGCGTCTTGTCGCCCAGCTTTCCGTTCTTGAGGATGCTTTGGTACAAGGTGGCCCGTTGCCTGCGCAATATGAAGAGTTCGCTTTTCAGTGGGATGAATTGCAGAAGCTGACGCAAGGGGCCCGCGACCGTGAAAGTGTGCGTGCCGCAATGCGTGATGAGCTCGGCAGCGTTTGCGAACGTATTCTTGGCAACACCGCGGTTTTCAAACGCAAAGACGACACCCTTTCCTTCCTCAAAACGGTCGCCTTTGCTGGGTGACTGTTATCTATGACCAGATACTAATCACGTAAGGAATCAGGATATGACCGGCAAACAGTACGGCAATGAAGCGGAATCAACAGGAAAACGCGGTAGGCATCGTCCCGTTTTGGAAATCGCGGTGCAGGATCTGCAGGGAGCGCATATTGCGGCCCATGAAGGTGCGGACCGCATTGAGGTGTGCGCGGCGTTAGGGGCTACCGGCGGAATCACGCCCAGTTATGGAACGATCAGGCTTTGTGCGCAGGCTGGTGTCCGGCTGGGGGCGGAAGTGCTGATTCGTTCGCGAGGCGGTGATTTCGTGTTCGACCGGGACGAAAAGGTGACCCAGCTGGCGGAGATTGGATCTGCGCTGGAAGCTGGGGCGAGCGGAGTGGTCGTCGGCGGACTTGACAGGCGCGGAGATATCGATTTGGGTTTCGCCCGCGACCTTATCGACGAGGCGCATGCCCAGGCGGATCGTTTGGGACGAAGGGTCGACGTGGTGTTCCACCGCGCCTTCGATGTGGCCAGAAATCAGGATGACGCTTTGGAGACGTTGATTTCATTAGGCTATACAAGAGTCCTCACTTCCGGTGGGGCTCGCAGTGCACCTGCCGGCGCGGCGACCATCGCACGTTTGGTGGAGAAGGCTGATGGCCGTATCCAGATCATGGCCGGGGGAGGCGTGTATCCGAAATCAATGGCGAAGCTTTCGATGACCGGAGTCGATGCGTTGCATCTTTCCGCGCGTTTGCAGATTCACTCGGCAGGTGGCCCCGGTGGCGGTGGTGCCAGTGCTTTGGTCGAGCGCACCGATCCGGCGATGGTCCGTCGGTCTGTCGAAGCGGTGGGAACCATATAGATGGGCTTTGGCCCGCTACGGGCTATGCCGAGATATCGTTATCGGAATGAAGTGACACGCCGACATTAACTAAACCGTTTTAGTCCTCTCATTCTTGTAAAACAGAAACACAAACCGGTAACGTACCGGACGTTGCGGTTCGGTCGGTAATCGATCATTTCCAAGAAAGGCTTCATCCATGTTTCTTGTTCCTGACCAGGAGCTCTCGCGTTGTGATCGTGTGCTCCAGCAGCGTCTCGACCCGCATATCCATTCCGTGCTCTGCCATTGCCAGCTGCGCAGCGCCGCCAATCCCGGCGAGCCGGAACCGTATCGGCGCTTCCTTGAGCGTGCGCGTGAGGGACAGGTGGATTTCAAGCCGTTCGAGGTTCCCGGGCTTTGGGGCACGACTTGGGGAACGACGTGGTTCGAAGTCAAAGGGCGCATCGACCTCGATGCCGTCAATGGCAAAAAGGTCGAGCTTCTGGCCGATCTGGGATGGCTCAGCGAACGTGGTCCGGGATTCCAGTCCGAGGCGTTGGCCTATCGTGCCGACGACAAAGTCATCAAGGCCATCAATCCTCGAAACGGCTGGGTTCCGCTGATTGATGCCGATGGCACCAGGCATATCGATATCGATCGGGACGGCGGGTTCACCATCTATCTTGAGGCTGCCGCGAATCCTGTCGTGGAAGGGCCCACGCCCTATTCGCCCACACCACTCGGCGAAGGCCCGACCGGCCGGCCTGATCAGCCGTATACCTTGCGGCGTATGGACGTCTGTGTGTTCAATACCGACCTGTATGAATACCGGATGGATCTTGAAGTCGTCTCATCCCTCATCCGCGAGCTCAGTGACGACAATCCGCGCTATTGGCAGCTTTCCAAGGCACTCCAGCGTTCGCTCAATGTCTACGACGAACGCGACCTGGCGGGCACGGTGGCTCCCGCGCGAGCCGAGCTGGCCGACGTCCTTTCCAAGCACGCCGCGCATTCCAGCGTCAAGCACACCGCCGTCGCCCATGCCCATATCGATTCCGCATGGCTTTGGCCGGTGCGTGAGACCAAGCGCAAGGTGGCCCGCACCGTTTCCAACGTCCTGGCGCTGATGGACGAGGATCCCGATTTCATCTACGCCATGAGTTCGGCGCAGCAGTATGCCTGGCTCGAGGAGGAACATCCCGATCTTTTCAAACGTGTGCAGGCGCGGATTGCGGAAGGCCGGTTCGTGCCCGTCGGCGGCATGTGGGTCGAATCCGACGGCATGGTGCCATCCGGCGAGTCGTTGATTCGTCAGATCAGTTTTGGCCAGCGCTATTTCAAAGAGCATTTGGGGGCAAAAGCCCGCGGCGTATGGCTTCCCGACAGTTTCGGCTACACCGGTTCCTGGCCCCAGATCGCGCGCCGGGCCGGCTACGAATGGTTCCTCACGCAGAAGATCTCGTGGAACGACACCACGAAGTTCCCGCATCATTCCTTCATCTGGCAAGGTATCGACGGCACCGGCGTCCTCACCCATTTCCCGCCGTCGGATACCTATGATTCGCCGGTCGAGGTCAAGGATGTCGTCTATTCGCAGAAGAACTATCTCGACAAGGATCTTTCAGACCATGCCATCATGCTCTACGGTTACGGCGACGGCGGTGGCGGCCCCACGCGCGAGATGAACAGCCGAATCCGCCGCATGCGTGACCTTGAAGGCGTGCCGCAGATCGATTTCGGCACACCTGACGATCTGTATGCAAAGGTCCGCCATGACATCGTCGACAACGCCCGGGGCGAAACGCCGATGTATCGCGGTGAGCTGTACCTCGAGCTGCATCGTGCCACGCTGACCGCGCAGCAGGACATGAAACGCGGTTGCCGTCAGGAGGAATCGATGCTGCGCGTGGTCGAATACCTGTGCGCCGCGGCCAGCCTGAAGGACCCTGACTATGCTTATCCGCGCGAACGGCTTGATGCCATCTGGAAGACGCTGCTCTTGAACCAGTTCCACGACATTCTTCCCGGCTCGGCGCTCGCATGGGCGGAACGCCAGGCCCGTGAGGAATACCAGCGCGATATTCGTGCGCTTTACGCTATTGCCGACGAGGCTGCGGCCGCCGTCCACAAGGCCAGTCCGCAGCTGCCGGTGATGCGAGATGCCGTCGTGCTTCCTGTGGCCGACGGCGATGAAGGCGAAGCCTGGTCCGTGCAATCTGGCGAAAACGCACATGCCGTGCGCAACGTGTGGGCTGACCGGATCGAGAATCTTCCTGCCGGTGACCGCGAGCTGAATTTGGCGTCCGCGCCCGAAGTCCCGGATACCATCGCACCTGACAAGGTGCAGGCGGAACGTAATGACGACGGCACCGCGACCATGTCCAACGGTTTGCTCAGTGTCAAGATCGAGGCCGACGGCACTGTATCGTCGTTGGTCGATGAGAAGGCCGGACGTCAGCTGGTGCCTGTCGGAACCCGTCTGGGCCGTTATGAGCTGTTGCGTGACGAGCCGTATCAGTGGGATGCCTGGGACATCCATCGTGACGCCTTCCTGATGGCCAATGGCTTGGATGAGTCCAAGCTGGTCGAAGTGACCAGGAACGAGTCCGACGGTGCGGCAGTGGCAACGGTCAAGGCCCACGCTGCCGGTGTCGATATCGAAACGCGAATCATCCTTCATCCCGGCTCCCGCGCCCTCGATTTCGAAGCTGGTGTGGATTGGCATATTCAGGAGCATTTCCTCAAAGTCGACCTGCCGTTGGCTCTGGACGCGCGCAACGCCCAGTACGAGGCGCAATACGGTTTGGTCGAACGGCCGGTTGAGAAGAACTCGCGCAGCGATGAGGCGAAGTTCGAAAGCTGCACCCACCGTTTCGTGCGTCTTGCCGAATCCGGTTATGCCGCAGCCGTGGTTAACGCCACGACTTACGGCTCGGATGTGAGCCCGATCGGCAATGTCGTCGGTGCCAACACTGCGCAAGATGTCGATGAAGTCACGGCACCTTCGCGAGGCACGATGGTGCGTCTCTCCCTGCTTTCGGCGCCGCTTTATCCCGATCCGCACACCGATCAGGGCCACCATGAATTCGCATGGTCTCTTCTGGCCGACGCCAGTGTCGAAGAGACGCTTGCACAAGCCTCTCGTCTCAACGCTCCGACGTTCACTGCAATCCCCGCTTTCGGTCCCTTGGCTTCGATCGAGGCCGACAAGGGTGACATTGTGTTGGATTGGGTGAAGATGGCCGATGACGGTTCGGGCGATCTCATCCTGCGGCTTTATGAGCCTGCCGGGGGAGAGGCAAGCGGCACATTGCACGTCTGCGATGAGCTGGCCGAAGCCAAGGTCCGTGAAGTCAGCGAATTGGAGGATGACGAGTCATTGCCGGCAGACTTGCCAAGGGTTTTGGCTGGCGTGCGGAGCGTGCAAGGCGCGATATTAAAGTTCCGCCCGTTTGAGCAAGCGACGTTACGCATCACCAGATAAAAGGTCGAGCAAGAGGTCTGTGGAACTTAACCGATAAAGTTACGATGAGGAGTGAATAAAGACGCGACTTAAGTGTTGAAAATATGCGTCTATTCACTTCTTGTCGGGACAGAGCGGTGAAAGCTAGGGGCAGAAGTGGTTGAATACCTTGTAAATGTATGGCAATTCAAGGTTAATGACGATTTTGTATAGCTGGATTGACGACACACGATTGGTCGTTAACGATTTGACAAAACGGATGAAAAAGTCTTTAATATAACTAAAGCGTTTTAGTTATATCTTCATTTATATGACGATTCTGCGCTTTGATGTCCAGAGTAGGACAGAAATAAGAAGAAAGGAAAACAGATGTTTTCTCTGAAAAAAATCGTGGCCGTTACCGGCGCCGCAGCGATGTTGCTTTCTGTGGCGGCTTGCGGCAATTCCAGTAATAGTGCGGGTGGCAAGACCGAGGTATCGTTCCAGACGTGGAATCTGAAAAACGACAAGTACACCCCGTATTTCAAGGGACTCATCGCCGCCTATGAAAAGGCGAACCCGGACGTCACCATCAAATGGATGGATCAGCCCTCGGACAATTACGAGCAGAAGCTCTCCTCGCAGGCCGCGTCCAACGAGCTTCCCGACATCGTCGACGCCGCTCCCTCGCTGCAGTATGGCCTGGCCAAGGCCGGCGCACTGGCCAATGTCAGCAAGGAAGACCCTTCAGCGCAGAAGCAGTTCTATCCCAATGCATGGAAGGCCGTGACCTTCCAGGGCAAGAAGATCGAAAAGGCTGCCTATGGATTCCCATGGTATGTCAACGATGGTCCTATGTATTACAACACGAAGCTTATGCAACAGTGCGGCCTCGATCCCAACAAGCTGCCGGTGA
Organism: Bifidobacterium sp. ESL0690; assembly: GCF_029392315.1. NCBI lineage: Bacteria > Bacillati > Actinomycetota > Actinomycetes > Bifidobacteriales > Bifidobacteriaceae > Bifidobacterium > Bifidobacterium sp. ESL0690. The sequence continues at coordinate 1,766,970 of NZ_CP113939.1, read as the reverse complement.
CTTATGACGATTACTTCGAACAGGCCAATACCATGGTCAAAAGCCATTGCGGCGCGTATATGTCGACCCTGACAGGCGGCGGCAGCGCCGATCTGTCGGCTGCAGGCGTCCCGATCATGAACGACAACGAGACCAAGTACGTCTTCAATAGTCCAAAGGCCGTCGCCTTGGTCCAGCGCTTCGTCGACCTTTACAAGGCCGGTGGCATTCCCCGCGAGGCTCTGAGCGTCCAGTGGTCGCAGCAGGGCGAGTTCTTCCAGAAGGGTTCCCTCGTTTCCATGAGCGGCAGCGCATACTCCGCCGATGACTTCAAGAAGAACTCCCCGGATCTGTTCAACAACCTGACCGTCGGACCGAAGATCAGCGATATCGGTCGTTCCGTCTACGTCTCCTATGAGATGCTGAGCGTCAGCTCGCAGTCCAAGCACAAGGATGCCGCCATGAAGTTCGCCCAGTATGTCACCAACTCGAAGAACCAGCTGGAGTTCGCCAAGAAGTCCAACACCTTCCCGTCCAGCAAGGGCGGGCTCGAGGATCCCTACTATCAGAAGATCGACGAGAGCACCCTGCAGGGCAAGGCTCTGAAGATCACGCTCGACGAGGTGAAGAAGGGCTTCGCCAGCCGTCCTCCGCAGTTCACCGACGAAGCAGGCAGCCTTTACATTCAGCAGCAGGTCGCCTTGGCGCTGCAAGGTCAGCTGACCGCCAAGCAGGCGCTCGACAAGAGCGTCAATTACGCCAACGAGAAACTCAATAAGTGATGAAACACTCGGCTGATTCAAGTGTCGGGCCAGAGGCTTCGGCCTCCGGCCCGACCGCCGGGCATGATGGGGAATCCAAGGCAGGGAAGCCCAAACGCTCCTGGGGCACGACCTTGGCTCCCTATCTTTTCGTTTTCCCGGCGTGCTTCATCGTCTTCGTCTTCGTGGTGATAGCGGCGCTCAACACGTTCCGCTTGGCGTTCACCGATTCGACATTGCTGGTACCGGGCAAGTTCATCGGGCTGCAGAACTTCATCGAAATCTTCCACGACGAATACTTCTGGACCGCGTTGCTCAATTCCTCGCTGTACGTGATCTGCGTGGTGCCGTTCATGGTGGTGCTACCCCTCATCCTGGCCAATATGGTCAAGGGCAATTCCAAGATCATGGGCTTCTTCCGCACCTCGTTCTATACGCCGGTGGTGATGAGCGCCGTGGTCGTCGGCATGATCTGGACGAATCTTCTGGACACCAAAGGCCTGGTCAACTCCTGCCTTGAGGCCATGCATATCATCACCAAGCCGATCCCGTTCTTAAGCGACCGCTGGCTGATTCTCTTCAGCGCGATGTTTGTGACGATCTGGCTGGGCTTGGGCTACTACATGGTCATCTATCTGACGGCCTTGGCCAATATCGATGATTCGCTCTACGAGGCTGCCTCGCTTGACGGAGCCGGTCCCGTTCGCCAGTTCCTGTACGTGACCATGCCCGGCGTGCGTTCGACCATCATGCTGATCCTGATGCTTTCGACCATCGCCGCGTTCCGCGTGTTCAACGAAATCTATGTGCTGACCAACGGCACGGCCGGGCCAGGCGGCAAAGACATCACCATGTCCATGTTGATCCAGCAGGAAGGCACGGGCATCCAGGCCCATACCGGCTATGCCAGTGCACTGTCGATCATCGTGCTTGTCATCGTCGGTGCCCTGCTCATCATTCAGCAGATCGTGCAGAGGAGAGGAGATGACGAGGTATGAACAGGAAACACAGAACCGTAACCGTCGGTAAGGTCGTTCAATACGCCGTCCTGATACTGGTGTTCATATTGCTCGTCGGACCTTTTGTCTGGGAGCTCTCCCTGTCCCTGAAAGGACCGGGTGACAACGTTTACGCGGTGCCGCCTTATGTCATTCCCAAGACGCCTACCTTGGAGAACTACAAGCAGGTCTTCCGACAGGTGCCGGTATTCCACTACATGTTCAACACCATTATCGTGGCCATTATCACCATCGCGGGCAACGTCGTTTTCTCCACCATGGCCGGCTATGCGCTGGGAAGGCTGAAATGGCGCGGTCGTGGCCTGGTCTTCGGCATGTTCATGGGCACCATGGTCATCCCCGTCGAGGGCGTCATCATCTCGCAGTTCCTGATTCTGCGCAGCATCGGCTTGCAGGACACGCTTCTTGCGGTCGCATTGCCCAATACGGTCGGGGCGCTGAACATCCTGCTGATGACCAATGCTTTCCGAGCCATTCCCATGGAACTTGAGGAAGCGGCGGAAGTCGACGGTGCCAATCTCTGGCAGCGTTTCTGGGATATCTGCATCCCGCAGGTCAAAGGCACCATGTTCGTCGTCGGTATCTTCTCGTTCGTCGGCGCCTGGAATGATTTCCTGTGGCCGTTGATCGTGCTTTCCGACGAAAAGAACTACACGTTGACATTGGGCATGAACAGGCTCAAGGGCATGTTCGTCTCGGATCCGCGTCTGATTGCGGCCGGCGCCCTTGTCTCGCTCGTCCCGATTCTGATCTTCTTCGCCTGCTTCCAGCGTTACTTCTTCCAAGGACTGGAAAAGGGCGGACTCAAAGGATGAAACGAATGCGATTCGGAGTTAACTACACGCCTTCCTCGGGGTGGTTCTACACCTGGCTCAAACCTGATTGGGACAGTATCCGTAGGGATCTGGACGCCATCAAGGGCCTCGGTGTCGACCATGTCAGGCTCTTCCCGTTGTGGCCGGTCCTGCAACCGAACCGTACGTGGATCAATGAGGATGGTCTCGCCGATGTACGCCATATGGCGATGCTGGCCAGCGAACGCGAGCTGGACGTCTATTCGGATGTGCTGCAAGGGCATCTGTCGAGTTTCGATTTCGTGCCTTCATGGCTGGTCTCTTGGCATGAAGGCAGCATGTTCACCGATGATAATGCGGTGGCTGCAGAGGCAAAACTCGTATCTGCTCTTTACGATGCGCTCGCCGACATCCCGCATTTCAAGGGGCTCAACATCGGCAATGAGTGCAACCAGTTCGCCGATGCCACGCATCCCCGACGAATGGCCGCCGACGAACACGGTGTCCAGGCTTGGCTTGAGGCGCTGATGGCGCCGGTGCATCAGAAAGCCCACGCGAACGGACATGTGTTGATGCACAGCGAGAACGATGCCATCTGGTATGAGGACGGTCATCCGTTCACTTCCCGTCAGGCCTGCAATATCGGCGACATTTCCATCATCCATTCCTGGGTGTTCAACGGTACGGCCCAGCATTATGGACCGTTGTCCGCCCAATCGCTGCGGCATGCGGAGTATCTTGCGGAGCTGTCGAAGGCGTTCGCCGACGATCCCGGTCGTCAGGTGTGGCTTCAGGAAATAGGTGCGCCGCAAAATGTCATCGACGAGGCGGATACACCCGAGTTTTGCCGCAAGACGGTGGAACATGTGCTCGATTGCGAAAATCTCTACGGCATCACTTGGTGGTGCTCGCACGACGTGAACCGAGGTATGAAGGATTTCCCTGTCTTCGAGCATGATCTCGGTCTTTTCGACGAGCAAGGCGAGCTCAAGCCCATCGGAAAGGCGTTCGCGGGTTTGGCAAGGCAATACCGTGATATGCCTGAGCCGGCTGCACGACGCCAGGCCATTGTTGTCAAGGTGGGGCAGGACGGTAACGCCGTCTTGAAATCCGCTTGCGCTCCTGGTGGTTCGGTGTTTGAGCGCTGGATGGAGATGAGCGAGGCCGGTCAACGCCCGGCGTTGGTCAGTTCCGCACAGGCCGTTGATCGGGACTTCTGCAAGGCACGCGGCATCGAGGAGTGCATTGAGGTTCCCATGACCCCGGGGCTGCAATATAATGCGGTCTCCGATCCGTCGTTGGAATCGAAGAAGCAATAGCGTTTCCTGACAAGCAGCCGGATTAGAACAAGAAATTGCGGCACCCCGGGTTTAGGCCTCGGGTGCCGCGATTCTTGCCTCGGGTTCTTGCTATAAATGGGAACTGAATTCTTTTAAAGTGGTTGGTTTGCTGTCGATGTCACTAAAACGTATCAGTTGGCTTATATGCCGGCAATGGGGTTCGGTGCGGGGGATTCGCAAATATCGTAAGTGTGACGAAAGAAGATGAGCGTTGTTGAGTGATATGGTTCCGCCTCATCGGGTCAGTCTCAAGGACGTGGCCGATGAGCTGGGTATCTCGCAAACCGCCGTTTCCTTCGCCGTCAACGACAAGCCCGGCGTCTCAGAGGAGACCAAACGCAAGGTCAAGGAGACGGCCGAACGCATGGGTTGGAGCCCGGTCTATGCCGCCCAGGCGTTGAGTTCGTCACGCACCATGACAGTGGGGTTCGTCCCATCGCGTTCCGGGGGCAACCTGCAGACCGAATCCTTCATGCTGCATTTCATGGCAGGCCTGCACGATTCGCTGAGCCGCAAAGGTTACGGCATTCTTTACCGTCCTGCGCAATCGCTGCAGGAAGAGCTGTCCATCTACCGGGATTGGAGCAAACGCAAACGTGTGGACGGCGTGGTGTTGGTCGATTTGCGCTCCGACGACCCCCGTCCGCAATTGCTCAACGAGCTCGGCATTCCGGCGGTGCTTGCAGGTGGTCCCGATCCCCGCGCTCTGGTTCCTTCGTTATCGATTGACGATTCCGGGACGATGGACAGGATTCTCTGCCATCTGATCGATGTCAATCGGACCCGAATCGCCTATTTCTCCGGAGACAGGGATCTTGATTACAGCAAGATGCGTGCTGCTGCGTTCAATGAGCTTTCCACCAAATATGCTTTGGAATTTTCGGCGGTGAGCTATACGAATTTTGATTGCGAGGCGGCTGCGGCCCAGACCTGTTCGATGATGAACGGCAAATTCGCGCCGAACGCGTTTATTTACGAAAACGAGACCATGGCTGCCGCGAGTCTGCGCGCCTTGGAGCGTCTGACGTTCTCGGACGAGGTGCCGGCCGGTTTGCAGAATCCCGACGGACGAACCTTTCCCGATAATCTGCCTGCAATCGTCAGTTTTGAGGACAGCTTCATCTGCACGGCGACCTACCCTTCGATTACCGCCGTGCATCGTGACCCGGGGGAGTATGGCAAGCGTGTCGCCAAGCTCTTGATCAAGCGTCTGGCAGGGGAGCCGGTATCGGGCAGCCGGCGCATCCTTCAGCCGAAATTGGTGGTACGAGAAAGCACGACGAATGGCAGTGATGGGGCCGTTCCAGCCGAGTCGTGAGGAAGACGGCATAGTTTAGATGACGTCTTGAACGCGATGACTGTTTGATAGCAAAACGAGGGTGTGGAACGGATAGAAATCCGACCAACATCCTCGTTCGGTTTTTAGATGACCATTGATTGGGAATCAACTCCGCCCTACTCTGCGTTCTTCACCGCCGTGGCGATCGAGACCGACGGGTCGAGGAACGGCACCAGCGTGGACTGGAAGGCATGATAGACGTCGGATTTGCCCGGCCATACCGTGCCGATGACGTGGTTGTTTTGGTCGAGCTGATGGAACCAACTGCCCTTTTCGTGGTCAATCAGGTGCTCGTCGACGTACCTGGCGAAGGTCGCATACCAGTCGAGGTACTCTTCCTTGCCGGTGACCTTGTAAAGCGTCGAGGAGGTATTGAGTGACTCCGCGAGCGTCCAGTGCATGCGGTCGGTCACCACCGGCTCGCCGTTCCAATCGACGGTATAGGCCATGCCCACCGTTCCGTTGCGGTTCCAGCCGTCGGCAACGGCCTGTCGGAAGAGGTGTTCGCCGGCGTCGATATAAGGTCGTGCGCCCGCACGGTTGGCAAAGGAGCTCAGCGCCCATTGCGTGATCAGACGCGCCCATTCGATGCCATGGCCCGGAGTGGCGCCGTAAGGCTTGAACTGGTCGTCCTTCTTGTCGGCGTTGTATTCGAGGTTGATCGACCAATCCGGTCCGAAATGCTCGGGGATGCGCCAGTGATTGTTCTTGGCCCACTCGACGACGTGGTCGATGATGCGACCGGCGCGTACGCGGTACTTGTTGTCGCCGGTGGCGTCGGCGACGGCGAGGAAGGCCTCGGTGGTGTGCATGTTGGCGTTGATGCCGCGGTAGTCGTCGAGCGTGCTGAAGGTGGAATCCCAGGTGTCGACAGCCAATCCGGCTTCATCGTCCCAAAAGTACTGGTCGTAGGTTTTCAAAACCTCATCCAGAAGCTCTTTGGCTCCGGGGCGTCCCGCGAGCAACGCGGAAGACGCGGAAAGCATGACGAAAGCGTGCGGATAGCAGGTCTTGCCCGCCTCGGGCGTGCCGTCGGCTTGGATCGAGGGATACCAGCCGCCATTCTCGTCGTCGTGCAGGATGCCGGTAAGTCCCTTGAGTCCCGCGTCTACGAGCGTTTCTGCGCCGGGGTAACCCAGCATCGCGGCGATGGAGTAGACGTGCGTCATGCGTCCGGTGATCCAGGTCTGAACGCCGTGCGACGGGTCGATGCGTCCTTCGTCGTCAAGCCAGCCTGAACCTCCTTGCGGCACAGGGAAGCCCTTGCCGAAGTTCAGCAATTCGTAAGTTTCGTTGGCCATAAACGTACGGTTGGCAACGGTGCCCAACTCGTATTTCGGATTCGTCATTGTATTCCTTTCATCTGCGGTTTCGGCGGTGAGGGAGGTGGCCTTCACTGCCTTGTCGCTTTGTTCATATCATGTGGGAACGTGCCGACAAACAGAAAGTCGAAATCCGTATATTTGTGTTTATTTGTTTGGTAAGTATACATAAACAGTGTTATATTGGAGTTGTTTCGATTTTAATCGTTATTTTGCTGAAATTCGGCGAAATTTCGAAAATGATAGCATTGCTGTGATCTTTCGAATAGTTAATTTTGAAACAAATAAGTAAACAAGGTAAACAATTCATTGATGCATTGTGCGACATGGCTTTGTGCTGTGAAGAAGCAAGGGGAGCAAAGGCTTTATGCAATTTCAAACTGTCTCATCGTCCGAACTGTCGGTGTGCGGCAAACCGGTGGCGCTGGTGCCGTGGCCTAGGAAAGTATCGGTAGCACCGGGCGAGACCGTTTCGTTCTTCGACGGTACGGTGGTGGAAAGCGATGACGTGGTCGAGCAGCCGGGATTCCTTGCGCTTGAACTGTCTAATGAACTTGAAAGGGCGACCGACGGTTCATGGCGGGCGGCCCGAGGGGGTTGGGACGGCGAAGTGACGCTCGATATCCGGCCCTCGTTGGGTGAGCAGACCTCTCTTATCGACATCAACGACGGTTCGATTGCGATCTGCGGCGGTGATTTCGCCGGGCTGCGTTACGGGGTGCAGACCGTGCGCCAGCTGATTCGTCAGTGCGGTGGAGTGCTGCCGGTGCTTCACATCGAGGATTCGCCGACATTCAAAGTCCGCGGCTATTATTTGGATACGACCCGCGGACGCGTGCCCACGCTGGATTGGCTCAAACGTTGGGCCGATATGCTTGAGGAAGAGAAGTACAATCAGCTTCAGCTTTACATCGAGCACTCCTTTGCTTTCCCTGGTTTGAGCGAGGCGTGGCGCGGCCTGGATCCGCTGACTCCCTCCGAGATCATGGAATTCGACCGTTACTGCCTCGAGCGCGGCATCGAGCTGGTGCCTTCCATCTCCACGTTCGGGCATCTCTACGTCGTGCTGCGCACCCAGAGCTTCCGCGAGCTGGGCGAGTTCCCTGAAGATGCCGACCGGCCCTTCAGCTTTATCGAGCGTCAGGAGCACCACACGCTGAACGTCGCGCTTGACAAGGCGTTCGAACTTTCCTGCTCGTTGATTGACCATTACCTGCCGTTGTTCACTTCGAAGAAGTTCAATATCTGCGCCGACGAGACCTTTGACCTGGGTCGGGGCCGTTCGCGTGCCTCGATGGGTGGGAAAAGTGAAAGCGAGATGTACTCGGATTACGTCAACAGGCTCAGTGCCTATATTTCCGCAAAAGGCCACGAGCCGATGATGTGGGCTGACATCGCCTTGCAGCATCCCGATATGCTTTCCAGGCTTGACAGAAAGACCACTCTGCTCAACTGGCAGTATGCCCCGCAAGTCACCGATGAGACCATGCAAACGCTGGAAAAGGCCGGGGCGCGCCAATATGTCTGCCCGGCTGTACAGGACTGGAACCAGTTGCTGCCTTCGCTGCACGACGCTTGGGAGAACATCACCAAGGTGGCTCGGTATGGTGTCGAGTGCGATGCTGCCGGTTACTTGGTCACGGATTGGGGGGATTACGGCCATGTCAATGACACTTGGTTAAGCGTTCCGGGCATGTACTATGGCGCGCAATGTGCCTGGAGCGGTGCCGGAGCAGGGTTCGACGAGCTCAATTCGAGGGTCGAGCGTCTGGTCTTCGGCGACACGCAGCCCGCGGTGCTCAACGCATGGAACGAGAGCCGGCTTGCCGCGAGTTTCACTTGGGCCGATGCCATTGATTTCCTCGAGCTTGACTATGGTGATGGCACGTTGAACAAGGACGTGCAGCACATTTTCGACGACATCGTCGATGCGAAACGTCAGGCCGTGGCCGATGCGCCTGATGTAGCCGGTGCTCGGAAGAATTTCCTGATCACTTTGCAGGAGCGTCTACGTCAGGTGCCCGGCAAACAGCGGGCACTCGAGGGTGTGCAAAAAGCGCTTAGCGTGGCAGATGTCGATGTCGCGCATCGACCTATTGCGCGCGTTTTGTTGCGTATGGCTCAAGGACAGGACCTTTTCGATGCGTGTGGCTGGCGGCTCGCCGCGGATTGTGGACTGCTTGAGGATGATGCGCGTATGGAGCGCCCCGAGGCTCTGGCCGCTGATCTGGAACGTTGGTTCGAGTGCTATCTTGCCCTTTGGCGCGAGACCAGCAAGGAATCCGAGGTCAAGAAAGTCGGTGGTGTGGTCTGGCGTTTGGCTGATTTGCTTCGGGGTGCCGCAAAGCGTTCCTAGGGATGGTCTCGTCATTCGTGTCGTTCGTGTTATTCACGCACGGCAGGTTTCGACTGCATCGTACATCAATGATTTCAGGAGTATTCATACAAAGTTATGGATTTGACAGCAATATGGTGAGCAATACCAAGGGATGCTATCTGCGACCAGCGATACAAGCTTGTGTCCAACAGTTGCGCGAAGAGGAAGAACGATTACGGAGATGAAAGGAGTTGAGACGAAATGAAAGAACATAGCACAGACTGTGCCGGTGATGCCGGTGAGTCGGATGAGATGGAGCAAAATGCTCGGTCAACCGCCCATGATGCCAAAACATTGTGCCGGCCGGGACGTTATATCGGCATAGACATCGGCGGCACCAAAATCGCTGGCGCCTTGTTGGATTTCGACTCTCAGGGCGTTTGCTGGGTGCTCGATACGGCTCGCGTACCGGCGCGCAGGGGAAGCCGGCAGGTTGTGCAGGACGTGAACCGTGTCGTCGGTTTGCTGGTTGATGGGGAGGCCGGAGCCCGGACTGAGCATGAAAGCGGACACCTTGAATCGGGCCAAGGCGGAAAACCGCGGGTAGCAGGCATTGGTTTATGCATTCCCGGCCGTGTCTACCCGAAAACCGGCGTGGTGGAGAATGTGGCGAACCTCGATATCTCGCGACTTGCGTTGACTGATGCGATCAGTGAAACCACCGGGTTGCCCGCCCACCTTGAAAACGACGTCAACGCGGCGACGTTGGGCGCCTACGTTGTGTTCGGTGGCCGAAACAAATCGAAAGCAGAAAGCCAATCGAAAAGCGATGTGTTCGCGTTCCTCAACCTCGGCACCGGACTGGCCGCAGGGGTGCTGCGTGACGGCATGTTGGACAACGGTTTCAGCGGCGTGGTCGGCGAAATAGGGCATATTCCGGTCGAGCGGCATCGCTGGCGTTGCACATGCGGGCAGATTGGTTGCCTTGAGACCGCGGCCGGCGGCAATGCCATCAAACGTCTGTGGCCGCAGGCTGACCCGCCAATGCCGGATATCATCGCCAAGGCGCATGATGCGGGCGAAAAGGAGCATGAGACGGCAAGCGAGGTCTTGGCTGCCGTTATCGGTGCCATTGCCGATGCCATTGACGTCCTTGCGCTCGCCATCGACCCGAGAATCATCATGATTGGCGGAGGAACGGCCAAAACCGGGGCTCCGTTGGTCGAAGCGATACGCACCGAGCTTCGTGCCCGCGCTCGCAACAGCCCGTTCATTGCCTCGTTGCATCTGGACGAACGGATCGCTTTGGTTGATGCCAGTGAACCGATCGGATGTATCGGAGCCGCGTACGCCATGGCCAAAACCATCAAAGGTCGGGCCTGATAAAGCTTGGGCCGCTTGCCCAATGGAACCATTGAAAATGTCGGAAATATAAAAGGAGTAATAATAACATGGCAGAAATCATCATCACCAAGAACGAAGACGAGGCCGGCGAGATCTACGCCAAGTGCGTGGCCGATCTGATCGAAAGCAAGCCGAATGCGGTGCTGGGCTTGGCCACGGGTTCAAGCCCGTTGGCGGCTTACCGCCATCTGGCCGCCGAAGTGAAGAGTCGCAAGCTCGACGTCAGCCAGGTCCGCGGCTTCGCACTCGACGAGTATGCCGGACTTGACCCGGCTCACCCACAGTCCTACCGCAGCACCATCACCCGTACGGTGGTGGAGCCGCTGGGCCTCGACCCGACCAAGGTGCGCGTGCCCAACGGCAAGCTGGAAACCATCAAGAACGCCGGACGTGAATACGATGCGGCTATCGAAGCTGCTGGAGGCGTGGACGTGCAGATTCTCGGCATCGGCACTGACGGCCATATCGGTTTCAACGAACCGGGCTCCTCGCTGGCCAGTGGCACCCGTATCAAGACGCTCGCCGAACAGACCCGCATCGACAACGCCCGCTTCTTCGATGGCGACATCAACCAAGTACCGACCCATTGCATCACGCAAGGCATCGGGACGATTATGAAGGCGCGCCATCTGGTGCTGCTGGCATTCGGTGACGGCAAGGCCGAAGCCATCAAGGAAACCTGCGAAGGCGGCATCAGCGCCTTCTGCCCGGCCTCCGCGCTTCAGCTGCATCCGCACGCCACCATCATCGTCGACGAGGCCGCCGCTTCCAAGCTCGCGCACAAGGATTACTACCGCTATGCCTACGAACACAAGCCTGAATGGCAGGAAATCTGAGCACAAGACCCTGCTTTAAGGATGCGGAACCGAAAACGAGAGGACGGGAAGCTGCAATGTCGGTAGAAAACAGGCAGGAGATGGTAGAACAGGTCACAAAAGCCGTTGAAGGTAAGGTGTGCCCTTGGCTGGTGGTGCACAACGCACGAAAAGTCGACGCGTGTGGCATTCAGGACGATTTCTGGCTCGTCGCACATGACGGCGTCATCGTGGCGACCGGTTGCGGGAAAGTGTCGCTGTCTTCGGCCTGCCGAGGGCTCGGCATCATGGATGAGGGCTCTCGCAATGGTGCAGACGATACCGATGACGGCAATGGTGAGATGGTATTGTCCTCGATTGCGTCGTTGCCGTTGAAAACGGACGTGGTCGTGGTCGACACAGAAGGCAAGAACCTGACTCCCGGTTATATCGATATCCACGCGCACGGTTCCTGGGGGCGTTCATTCGACGACGGGCCCGAGGGCATCGATATCGCCCGCGCCGGGCATCTGGTTCACGGCACGACGCGACAGGTACTCTCGCTGATCACCAACCCGATGGACGTGATGTGCTCGAATCTCAAGAATGTCAAGGCCGCTATGGGCAGGCGCCCAGACGTGCTCGGAGCGCACTTGGAAGGGCCGTTCCTGGCGCTTTCCCGCAAAGGGGCCCACGACCCGAACTGTTTGAAGGACCCGACCGACGATCTGGTCGATGAGCTTCTTGAGGCCGCCGACGGTTCGCTTCGGCAAATTACCATCGCCCCGGAGCTTCCGCACGGCATTAGCGCCATCAAGCGGTTTGCAGCTGCCGGCGTGGTTCCGGCCGTCGGCCATTGCGACGCGGATTACGAGACCGCCAGGCGCGGTTTCGAGGCCGGTGCCGGCATCATGACCCATATCTTCAACGCGATGAACGGTTTGAAACACCGTGAACCGGGCCCGATTCCGGCGGCCGTGGAAGACCCGCGCGTCACCATCGAGATGATCAACGATGGCTTCCACGTCCAGAACCCGGTGCTGAAAATGGCAATCAAATTCGCGCCGCACCGTATCGCCTTTGTCACCGACGCGATGTCGGCTACTGATTGCCCTGATGGGGCCTACAAGCTGGGCGCGCTTGACGTTACGGTGAAAGAAGGCCATGCTCGTCTGGTCTCCAACGGTGCCATCGCCGGCTCAACGCTGTTGCTCGAGCATTCCGTCGAGCGCGCCGTCAATGTGCTGGGCATGGCGCCAAGTGACGCGGTCGAGGCGGCAACACTCACACCGGCCCGCGCGTTCGGTTTCGATCATTCCAACGCTGTCACCGGAGCCCCGCTCGGTCTGCTCTCGCCAGGCTATGCTGCCGACCTTCTGATCAGTGACCCGGAAACGTGGCAGGTCGAGCACGTCTGGTGTGCCGGGCGTCAGGTTCGCTGAAATCGTTCTGTTCTGTGCTTTTTGAACACCTGGAGTTATCGGAAGAGAATATATGACATTTTAAATGTTTGATTGTTGAGCACAGAGCTGTTGCAAAGAAACGAAAGGCCGACACCGCAGAAACCATCTCTTGCGGTGTCGGCCTTTTATCTACCGGGTTATATACCGTTCGATATTTCGGTTTATATCCCGATATCGACGCTTACTTCTATTGACGCTTACTTCTCGGCTTCAGCCAGGTAGTCGGGGATGTTTTCCGGATACTCGGGCCAGGCGCCGTTCTGCGTGCAGACGAAGGCGGCGGTGTTGACGGCGGCGCGGTGCGCATCCTGCAGCGACGAGCCGGTGAGAATCTTGGCGGTGAACGTGCCGGAGAAGGAATCGCCGGCACCGACGGTATCGACCACGTCCACACGCGGGGTATCGAGAGTCGAGGATTCGCCGTCCTTGGCGATGATGGTGCTGAAGGTCGAGCCGCCGGTCAGGATGACGTAGTTCAGATTGTACTTTTCCATGAACCAGTTGCAGGCCGCCTCGTCGGAGGTGCCGCGGATGTCGAACATGTCGCGCAGCAGCAGGAGTTCGGCGTCGTTGATCTTGAAAACGGTGGCGTAGCCGAGCAGCTCCTCGATCAGTTCCTTGGAGTAGTGGTCGCCGCGGATGTTGATGTCGAAGAACTTCATGGCCGTGGGCTTGGCGTGCTTCAGGAGCTCGACGATGGTGTCGTGCGATTCCTGGCTGCGCAGTGCGAGCGTCCCGTAGCAGATCGCGTCGGCTTTCTGCACCATGTTGATCAACTCACGGGTGTAGAGGATGTGGTCCCAAGCCACGCCTTTGATGATGGTGTATTCCGGGATACCGTTTTTGAGCGCGACCTCGACGGTTGAGGTGGGCCATGCGTTGCGCTGCACGATGGATTCGACGCCGGACTTCTTGATGGCTTCGACAAGCTCGTCACCCAGCGGGTCTTCACCGACGGCGCTGATGGCGTGGCCTTCCGCACCGTTCATCGCGGCGTGGTAGGCGAAATTGACGGGGGCGCCGCCTGCGCGTTTGCCGGTGGGGAGCATGTCCCAGAGCAGTTCTCCCAGAGAGACAACGATTGGCTTGGTCATAATATGATCCTTTCTTACATCTTTTATAAAATTTTTAAGTTATAGTGTTTGAATTTTTATTCCGTTATCCGTTTTGATTCATGCATTCACTGCGGATTCGGTTCTATTGCGTTTCATTTTGTCTCGTTTCAACCGGTGTTTCCTGGCGGATGGGCGGCGCGGAAATAGGAAGGACGATCCAAAAATTGGGTGATGGCCGTGGCGGCAGCGCCGAGCACGGCCGCGTCGGTGGGAAGGCTGGAAAGGGTGATTTCGGTGGATTGCGCGATTTCGGGGATGACCCGTTCATTGACCACGGCCTGCGCTGCGTCGAGCAGCCGTTGTCCGCCGAGCGCTCCGATATCGCCCAAGACGATGCGACGCGGATTGAAGGCGTTGCAGATGGTGACGCACCCGAAGCCCACGTAACGGCCGATGTCGGCGACCAGATGGCGGGCTTTTGCGATTCGTTCGGCATCGTCGTTTTGTTTTTCGGCAAGTTCGAACAATGCTTGGCAAGCTTCGATATGAGTCATCGACCCAGAATTTTTGATAATGCCGAGCCTGTCGATCTGTTCATGAATCGCGCCTGCGGAACAGTAGCATTCAAGACATCCGACATTGCCGCATTCGCATTTCTTGCCGTTGACCGCGTCGATGGAAACGTGGCCGAGTTCCGTGGAGGCACCGAGATTGCCGTAGATCAGCCTGCCGTTTTCGATGACTCCGAGGCCGACACCTTCGCCGAGCAGGAAGTAAGCCAGACTTCCGGCATCGTCGAGTCCGCCGAAAAGCCGTTGCGCCAGAGCCCCGGCACGGGCGTCCTGTTCGATAAAAACGGGAACGGGACAATCCTGTCCGAATTCCTTCTGGAAGTTGATATTGCGCCAGTGCGGCATGCTGGAAACCAGCGCGGCGTAACCGGTGCCGTGCAGATACGGACCTGGAACCGCCATGCCGATGGCGACGATATCGGGGTCGGAGCTCAGCAGCGAATCAATGGTTTTGTGTGTGGCTGCGATGGCGGCGTCTATAGTGTCATCGCTGACGCGTGGCATGTCTTCGAGGCTCAAACGCTTGCCGTTGAGGTCGAAAACGCCGATTTGCACAAGGCTGCGCGCAAATTTGACGCCGATGAAATGGAAACGTGTGGTATCGATTTTCAGTCCGATCGACCGCCGGCGTTTGCTGCCTTTCATATCGCCGGTTTCGCTGACGATGCCGGCATCGATAAGCCGCGCGGTGATTTTCGTGATGGCGGCGGGGGTGAGGCTCAATGCTTTGGCGATTTGTGCTCGTGAGGAAATGCCGTAGTGATAGAGATGCCACAAGGTTCGTGAGCGGTTGCGTTCGGAGACGACGGATTGCGGCGCGTTGGCATGGCTTGGGCTGTCCGAAAAGTCCGGAGTAGAAGGGGCCAGATGATCGTTGGAGAAGGTTTGTGCTGCAGACGGGGGTGTCAATGGTTCGCTGCTTTCGCGCATCTGACACCTCCTCGGGCCATTCCTGCATCTGCAATCGTCGTTATGCGATTCCACATTGATGAACTGACTTCATATATTAACGAGGTTAACGCAAAACTGCAAATCCGATTGTGAAGAAGGTTATGTGAAACGAAAATCTAACTGATTGGTGTTTCACGCTGAGGTACCGGTACAGCAGTTAGGATCATCGTGGCTGAAGGCGCTATTGACCTCTGTGGTCAGTAAAGCTTTCCGTCGGTCATGAAGAGGGCATGAGCATCGCCGGTGGCCTTGTTGTGTAGGTATTCGTCGAAAATCTTGAGACGTTCGACGGTACTCTTGGCGAGCGGCTGGGGCAGGGCGTTGCATGAGAACCAGCCGACCTTGAGGCTTTCGTCGTCGCCGACAAACGGATCGGCGTTACCTCCTGGCTTGAGCCGGCACAAGAAGGAATGGTCCATATACTGCGTGCGGTCGCCGTTATCATAAGTGATGATTTCGGACGACGAAACGACGGCCACCAGGTCGGTGACTTCGGCGTCGACGCCGGTCTCCTCCTTGATTTCACGCACCACGGTGTCGGCAGGCTGTTCGCCGGGTTCGTTGATGCCGTATACCATCGCCCATTCGCCGGTATCCGCTCGTTGCCCAAGCAAAATTCGTCCCTGCGAATCCTCTACGAGCCCGGTAACTCCATTGAGCCAGAGCAGTTCGTGCCCGATTTTCTTGCGCAGATTCAAAATGAACGATGGTGTAGTCATGAATATTCCTTGCTATTACTTCCTTGCAGCCGCGCGCTGTGCCATCCACTCTTCTACGTCGTCGATCTGCTTCGGGATGTCCTTGGAGATCCATTCCGGGCCGTTTTCGGTCATCAAGACGTCGTCTTCGATACGCACGCCGATACCGCGCATCTCCGGAGGAATCAGCAGGTCGTTCTTGGCGAAGTAGAGGCCGGGCTCGATGGTGAAGACCATGCCCGGGGTGATCTTCGCGCCCTGGTAGGACTCATAACGTGCCTGCGCGCAGTCGTGTACGTCGAGGCCGAGGTGATGGGCGACGCCGCAGGCAAGCCAACGGCGGTGCTGCTGGCCTTCGGGGGAAAGCGATTCCTCCACGTCAACCTTGAGGATTCCCCAGTCGTGCAGTTTTTGCGCGACGACGCGCATGCAGGCGTGGTGGATGTCGGAATAGGTGGCACCCGGCCTGGCCGCTTCAAAGCCGGCCTGCTGGCTATCGAGTACCGCCTGATAGATCTTCTTCTGCAGTGGCGTAAACTTGCCATCCACCGGGAAGGTGCGGGTGATGTCGGCGGTGTAAAGGCTGTCAACCTCGATGCCGGCGTCGATCAGCAGCATCTCGCCGTGACCGACCACGCCGGTGTTGCGCATCCAGTGCAGGATCGGCGCGTGCTCGCCGGAAGCAACGATGGTGTCGTAACCGACGGTGTTGCCTTCCTCGCGTGAAACGGCGTTGAACTCGCCCTCCAGCATGCGTTCGCTGCGTGGCTTGCCGACGGCTTCGGGCAGACGAGTCAAAATGCGGTCGAAACCGTCCTTGGTGGCGGCGACGGCCTTGCGAATCTCGCCGACTTCGTAGGAATCCTTAACCATGCGGGCGGTCGAGGCGAACTCCTGCAGCTCGTCATCGGCCTTTTCGTTGGCAGCCGGGTCGGGGAAACCGTTGGCTTCGCGCACGTTCTCGACCTCTGCGGTCATTTGCGGGTCGGCCAGGCGAACCACGCGCATGCGCACTGCGCCGGCCTCAGCGCCGACATCCTTGCCCAAAGCATCGGGCAGCTGGGCGATATCGTGGGTGGCGATGCCGGTCATCGCGTTAAGCTCTTTCAGGCCTGCGCGCGGGCCGACCCAGTACTCGCCGTAATGGGCATCGACGTAATAGGCTTCGGTGCTGTTGTCGGCGCGGGGGGCGACAAACAGTTCCGGCGTATGCGTCTTGCCGGCCTTGGCCTCGTCGCTTTCTGGATCGACCGGGTTCAGCACGAGCACCGCTCCGGCCTCGTAATCCTGCCCAAGCCCTGTGTAATACGAAAACTCGGTGTTGGGGCGGAACGCGTAATCGTCATCGTTGTTGCGCACTTTGGGCGTACCGGCTGGAATGACGATGCGCTCGCCAGGGAAACGCTTGCCCAGCGCCTCGAGACGTGCGGGAATGAACTTGCTGGACTCCAGCGGCTCGATTTCCGGCTCCTGATTGTCCCAGCCGGTTTTCATGAATTCCGCGAATTTTTTGGACGTGGTGGGTCGCAACGTGCGGTTGTTCGTCCTGTCTTCCATCGGTTGGTCCGCTCCCGGCGCCTGTGCCATTTCCTGTGCCTCGTATTCCTTATCGTTTGCTGTGATGACTTCGCTCATACGTGTTCTCCTAATTAGTGAAATCTCGATTGCCATTCTAATAACCTGTACGGTCCGAGTGAAAGGGAATCTCAGGAACGCCATTTGTCATTCGCCGTTCGGCTTAGCGCTTTCGAGGCCGTTTCGTACAATTGGTATGTCTATTTTCCAAGGGAATCAAGCCAAAACGAGGTCTTATGTCATTCGAGCATCCGAAAACCAATGGGGTCACCATTCGCGAGGTCGAGCGCGAGATCATGAGCCGGCGCACCACGCACGAGGAGCTGGGTCACGACCTCGAAGTCATGGACCTGATGCTTGACCTCTTGGGACACCCGGAAGATACGTTCCGTATCATCCATATCACCGGTACCAACGGCAAAGGCTCCACCGCCCGTATGGCCGAGGCCATCTGCCGAGCCTACGGTATGCGCACGGGCCTTTACACTTCGCCGCATCTTCAGAAGATCAACGAGCGCATCGCCGTGGATGGCCAGCAGCTTTCCGACGACGATTTCATCGACACATGGATGCAGATCAAGGATTTCGTCGCGCTGGTCGACCACAAGATGGAGGCCGACGGCAAGGCGCCGATGAGCTATTTCGAGATTCTGACGGCGATGGCCGTCTGGAAATTCGCTGACGCACCCGTTGACGTGGCCATTTTCGAGGTCGGTATGGGTGGCAAGTGGGACGCCACCAACGCACTCAACGGCGATGCCGCGGTCATTGGGCCGGTCGATATGGACCACATGCAATGGCTGGGGGACACGGTCGAGAAGATCGCCACTGAGAAGGCCGGCATCATCAAGCACGAATCCACAGCCATCATTGGTGCGCAGCCGCATGAGGCCGAGGTCATGCCGATTTTGGAGCAGGCGGCGGTGGCCGAGCATGCCACGTTGATTCGTGACGGCGAGGAGATGGAAGTCGTCTCCCGTCAGCCCGCGGTCGGTGGCCAGCTGGTCACGTTCCGTACGCCGAACGGCACCTACGAGGACATTCCGGTCGCCAAGTTCGGCGAGCATCAGGCGCACAATGCCCTGGCAGCGCTCGCGGCGGCCGAGGTCGTCATGCCGGTCAACGGACAGCTCACGCAGGACGTGGTGGCCGAGGCATTGGGCGGGGTCAAGATTCCCGGACGCATCGAGCAGGTGCGTACTTCGCCGACCATCATCGTCGACGGCGGCCACAACGTCAACGCCGCCGAATCGCTGCGTGCAGCTCTCGAAGAAAACTACAACTTCGAGCAGCTGGTCGGCGTGGTCGCCATGATGAAGGACAAACAGGTCGAGGAATACCTCGGTACGCTGGAGCCGATCCTGAGCCATATCATCGTCACCGAAAACTCGTGGCGAGATCGCGTGATGCCAGCCGAGGAACTTGAAAAGATCGCCGTTGGCGTCTTCGGCCGTGACCGCGTCACCCGCATCGACAACCTTCCCGACGCCATCCAGGAGGCCGTCAACATGGTGGATGCCGACGACGAGCTGGGCGTCGGCTATGGCCACGGCGTGCTCATCTGCGGCAGCTTCGTCACCGCCGGCGATGCCCGCACACTGCTGATGGAAAAGAAGAATCCCGAACTGGCGCTACCCAAGGCGCAGCGTGTGTCCGGCAAGGCTACGGACAAGAATAAGGACGATACCGAAACTGAGAACGCCAAAGACGAAGATGAAGACATCGTCTCCGAGGTCTTCGGCGACGCGTTCGGCGATTTCGGCGTCAAGCAGGTTCCCTTTGAAGGCGAGCCTGAGCCCGGCAACACCGCCGAGCAGCTTCGTCGCAAACAGAATGGCGACAAAGACAACGACTGAGGTGATATAGCTCCGGCAATCCTGCTTGATTTGTTGGGTTGCCCTAAACGGTAAGATAGCTGAAGATAGCGAAAACGTCGTACAACGACGCTCAAGGGTAAGCGGGAAACAGAGGAAGTCAATAATCCATGTATTTGAAGGAACTGACGCTCAAGGGATTCAAGTCCTTTGCCTCCGCTACCACTTTGCGCTTTGAGCCGGGCATTACGGCCGTGGTGGGGCCGAACGGTTCCGGCAAATCCAATATCGTCGACGCGCTGACGTGGGTGATGGGGGAGCAGGGTGCCAAAAACCTGCGTGGTACCTCGATGGAAGATGTGATTTTTGCCGGCACTTCCTCGCGTCCGCCGCTGGGGCGCGCGCAGGTGAGCCTTACCATCGACAATACTGACGGCACGCTTGACATCGATTACACGGAAGTCACCATCAGCCGCACCATCTACCGCAATGGCGGCTCCGAATACGCCATCAACGGCTCGGCCTGCCGTCTGCTCGACATTCAGGAGCTTTTAAGCGACACAGGCCTGGGGCAGCAGATGCACGTCATCGTCGGGCAGGGGAGGCTTGACGAGATTTTGAAGGCCGACCCAGCCGGGCACCGCGCCTTTATCGAAGAGGCCGCGGGGATTCTGAAACATCGCAAGCGCAAGGAACGTGCGATACGCAAGCTCAAGAACACCGAGGCGAACCTTGCCCGCACTGACGATCTGCTGCACGAGATTCGTCGGCAGCTGGGGCCGCTCGGACGGCAAGCCAAGATTTCGCGGCGTGCGGCAAGTATTCAGATTTCCCTGCGAGACGCGCAGTCTAGGATTTTCGCTGAAGATGCTCAAAAATCCATGGAAAGTCGTGCTAAACTGCGCAACGATTTGGGCGACGTGCGGCGCGAGCTGGAAACCGCGCAGCGAGATTTGGCGAAAGTCAAGGTGCATATCGAGCAGGTCGAGGCGCTGAGTTCCGAGTCCAGCCCGGCCATGGAGAAAATCAACGAGACATGGCATGAGCTCTCAAGCATTGAGGAACGGTTCCGTTCGCTGGCCTCGCTTGCTGACGAGCGCGCACGTTCCCTCGCCGGCCAGATGATTACGAACTTCGGTGAGGATCCGGATATTCTCGAATCCCGTGCCAAGGAACTGGACGGACAGGCTGAAGCCCAGAAAAAGAACGTTTCCGACATGCGCATTGCGTATGACAAGGCCACGGAATCTCGCGCCGGCAATGAAAAACAGCTCGCCGCAGCCCGCCAGACCTTGACGGAACTGCGTAAGGCCGCGCAGGAGCACACTTCGAAAGTCGCCAATCTGCGTGAGCTCAAGACGCGCGAGGAATCGGCCATCGAACTGGCGCAAAGCCGTGCCAAGGATTTCAACGGGCAGCGCGAAGCCATTGCCAAACAGCGTGACGAGGCTACGGCCCAGCGTGATGCCCTTGAAACCGAAACTCAGAACGCTGGTGAAGAAGACAGCGCCGCGGAGCTTGAGGCCGCGAAAACCGCGATGCAGCAGCGTCAGGAAGAGCTTGACGCCTTGCAGGAGCAGCTTAGGGCCACGACCGCCAAGGTGACGGCGCTCAAGGCCAAGGCCGATGCGTTGAATGAGACGTTGGAAAGTCGTAACGCTTCCGGCGAACTGGAGCGGGATGACGCCGTGGCCGCGTTGGGCAGGCTTGCCGACTTCATCCACGTTGAGGATGGCTGGGAAGAGGCCATCGCCCACGCGCTCGATCAGTTCGCCAGTGCCATCGTGGTGCCGGGCAAATCCAATATGGTTGAGGCGTTGCGTCGGGCCAGCGAAGGCAAGCTCGGGCAGGCGGTTGTATTGCATCCGCTTGAAGGAAGTGTTGGTGATGACGCAGAAACTCAAAATACCAACGAAAAAGACAGCCGATATCCGGTTCGTTGTGCTTCGACTTTGGTAGGTGCCAATGATTCCGCCAAAGACACTGATTTTGCCGCTAATGTTGTGCGTGCCGTTCGGCTTTTGCTGGATGATGTAGCCGCTGTTCCTGATATGAATACTGCGCTGGAAGCCGTGGAAGGCAAACGGTTCAGTCAGGCCGTCACCAAATCCGGCGAAGTGGTCAATGCTGTGGGCGCCATCGGTGGTTCGTCGCGCTCGCAGAGTGATTTGTCGCTGGCTGCACGACGTGATAAAGCGGCTGCGGAAGCCAAAAAACTTCAAAGTGAAGCGGATGCTATACAGCCGAAAATCGAGGCGGCGCAAGAGGCTCGTGACAAGGCTCGTCTTGAGGTTGACAAGCAATCGCAGCAGCGCATCCAAGCCAAGGTCAGGGCCGATCAGGCGCGTAAGAATCTCAAGAATATCGAGGAACGGGTTAAGCAGCTCAATCGGCAGTTGAACGGGCTTGATGAGAAAATCAAGCAGACGGATGATGACCGGCAGACGCATCAGCTCAAGCTTGAGGACTTGAGTCAGGCGCTGGAAACCGCGGAACATTCCAACACTGAAAACGAGGACTTCGAAGATCTGGACAAGCGCGTCCATGAACTGGAGACTACGCTCGACAAGGCTCGTGAGCAGGAAGTTTCGGCGAAGATTGTCTGGAACGATGCCACTCGTAAGGCTGATTCGTTGGTGCGGCAGGCCGGTCTGCTCCACGATCAGTCAAGCGAAGCCGTCGCGAGGCGCGCAAAAATGAAGGCGCTCAACGAAAAGCGCGAACGTCAGCAGACGCATGACCAGCAGATTGCCGCCGATGCAAGAGGCATGGCTACGTTGGTTGCTGCCGAACTCAAGACTGTGGTCGCCAAGCGCGATGAGCTTTCCAAGGCCGCTTCGAGTCATGATGCTGAGCTGAAGCAACTGCGTGCGCAGCGCGATGAGGCTGAGCCAAAAGTGGCCGCCCTGCAGCAACGTGAACACGAACTCGATGTGAACCGTGAGCGCTTGGCCGCGCAATATGGTCAGATTGAGCAAAAGGTCTCGGATACGCTGGGCATGGATCTAGAGGCGTTGGTCAGTGAATACGGTCCGGACAAGCTGGTTCCGGTGCTTGACGACGAAGGCCATCCGATTCTGCTGGCAAGCAGTGGCGAAGAAAATGGCTCTAATGTTGAAAGCGCAAGAAGTAATACATCTAGTAATAATCACGATGATTCTGCTTCGCGTGCACAGTCTGTTGTTGAAAATGCTGAAATGCCAACAGTTGTAACGGATAGCGCTGATAATGGCGAGACCGTGGGCCATTCAGGGAATGTGTCTGGTTTCGACGGTTATCGTGATTCAAGCGAGGATGTATCTGACATCGATAACCAAAGTGATTCAGATGATGAGGCGTCTAACGCTGACGGCTACAACGATTCAAACCAAGATGCCCCAATTGACGCCGAACATTACCAGATGGTGCCGTACGTTCGTGCCGAGCAGCAGAAGCGTCTGCAGAAAGCCGAACGTGATCTTAAGGCGCTGGGCAAGATTAACCCGTTGGCAGCCGAGGAGTTCGACGCACTCGAAACGCGCAACCAGTATCTGAACGATCAGCGCAACGATGTTGCCAAGAGTCGCGATGACCTGCTGAAACTCATCAAGGACCTCGACCACACGATGATCGAAGTATTCAAGAACGCCTTCGACGATACGGCTGCTGCGTTTGAAAAGGTCTTTGCGACACTCTTCCCGGGCGGCAAGGGACGCTTGCGTCTCGAGAACCCGGACGATTTACTGACCACTGGCGTTATCGTTGAGGCGAGCCCGGCAGGCAAGCGTGTCAAGCAGCTGAGTCTGCTGTCCGGTGGCGAACGTAGCCTCACGGCCCTAGCGCTACTCTTCGCCATCTTCACCGCGCGCCCAAGCCCGTTCTACGTGATGGACGAGGTGGAAGCCGCGCTCGACGACATCAACCTGACCCGCCTGATTAACGCGTTCAACGACCTGCGCAAGCACGCCCAGCTCATCATCATCACCCACCAGCAACGCACCATGGCCATCGCCGACGCCCTCTACGGCGTCACGATGCGCTCCGACGGTGTCACTGCAGTAGTGAGCCAAAAACTCGAGCATGAATAGTAAAAAAGCTTCAGTCTTGGGTACCGTGGGGTCTTGGGATATACAATGTTCGACACGCTCCGGGCCGCTCAGGCCAAGTCTTTACGGTCGAACATCGCATATCCCAAGACCCCACTACTTAAGCGGATTAGGTTACGTTGGGAACAGGGTTAGTTCGTTCGCAACGCTGAAATAGCAAAATTTAGTTTTGCAGCGCCTTTGCACGGGTGACAGTGTCCTCCGCCAAAATCGTCTGGGCGTCGATGATTGGCCGGTCGGGGAGCGGGAAGGCTTCGTTCAAGACTGAGAGCTCAGTGCAGCCTAGGACCACGATATCGCAACGATAAGGAGCCGATGCGGACTTGTCGAGGAACGTGTCGACGACGTAACGGTAGCGCCCCAAATCAAGCGGCCCGCCGCTTTTCACGTCGTCGTAGATGAGAGAATCGATGCGCTTTTGCAGCTCGTCGTCCGGCTCGATGAAGATGTAGCCGGCGGCTTCGATTTCGTGCTGGTAGAGGCCGGAATGACGGGAGCCTTCCGTGCCCATGAATCCCACGCGCGGGTGTGTCGAAACGGGCAGTGTCGCCTTCATGCGTTCCACGGCGCCGGTCAACATGTTGAGAATCGGCACGTCGGTGAGCTCTTGGAAACGCGGCAGCATGAAATGGGCGGTGTTGCAGGGAATCGTAATGAAACTGGCACCAATGGCCGTCGCCTTAGAAATGTCATCGGCAATGACGGGGAAGGGGTCATCGGTGCTGTCGCCCAGCATGAAATCGGTGCGGTCGGGCACGGATGCGTCGTTGAACACCACGTAGTCGAGGAAATCCTGATCGGTGGTGGCGTCGCTCATCTTGTCAATGAGCCGGATATACGATTCGGTTGCCAAGGTCCCCATGCCGCCGATGACGGCGAAAAACGGTCGTCTCACTTAAGATCTGCCTTCTGCTTGAAGTATTCCGCATAGCGCTTTTTGTAAATCGAGAACGCGTGACGAATCAGGAGCCACCGCATAGGGTTCATATCCTTGCGATATTCCAGCGTCGTGCCCCAATCGCCGTTGGCGATCATTTTCATGCCGCGTTGCTTGTCCTCGCCATCAATCACGTAATCGCGGAAAATCGATCGCGGAATTTCCATCCAAAGCTTGTCACCGCGGCCGATGACGGTGTTGCCGTCGAACGCAGTGTCTTCCACCAAATCCTCGACAAAATAGCGGGCCAGATTGTAGCCGTTCAAAGTCACGAAATAGCTGGAACGGCCCTGCCGCAGGTTGATCTCGAAGAGCTTGTAGGTCTTGTCCCGGTCGTCGTATTTCATGTCGAAATTGGCGACGCCCTCATAGCCGATATCCTCGAGGAACGTCTTGATTTTCAGACATATTTCCTCGTTGTAATCAGGGATGATGGCCGCGTAATTGCCCACGGCCTCTGGGGTCGGGTCCTCAAGTAGCGGATGGCCGAGGAACATCATGCGCACGCGATGATGGCGGTCGACGTAGGCGTTGAGCACGCGCATATGCGAGTCATCGCCGGGAATGAAGTCCTGCAGAATCATTTCGGCGTGATAACCGGCACCGTAGGCGAGGTTGATGAGCTTGTCCAGCTCTTCCGGCGTCTCAATGACGAACGCCTTCTTGCGGCCCGGGAAATCGATATCGAGCCATGCCGCGGAATCGGCGGGTTTCATGGCGATGGGGAAGTTGAACGGCAGATCCTTGTATTCCCCGTTTGCCACGCCTTCCTCGGTCATGACCTTGGTCTTGGGGTAAGGCAGCCCGTAGCGTTCGCAGGTCTCGTAGAACGTGTTCTTGTAGCTCAGCTGCTTGTTGAGCGCCGGGTCGAGGGTGTTGAAAACGTAAAACAGAGCCAGGCCTCCGCTGTTCTCGCTCAAGAGGTTCGCATAGAGGTCGCCGCAGGGGATGAGTAGCAACGTGGTGTCGGGATGGCTGGATTTGAACGTTTTGGCGTAGTCGATGAGCGTCTTGCGGAACGTCACGGCCTCGCCGAATCCCTCGACGATATGGACGTCGACGATTTTGCTGAATCTGGTGGGCGCAAGCTGGAAGTGGGCGAAGGCAGTGGAGACGACGCCGTAAGCCTCGTGGAAGGCACGGGCCATGCCGTAGGCGTTGATATCGCTGCCCAAAAGTACCGGTTGGAATTGCTGCATGGTAGTTAGCTTACCTCTTAAAAAGTACGAAAACGGTGGATGATGACGGATTAACGCGGGAACAGCACGTTTGTGCCCTGGCGTGTTTCCGGGACGGCAGTATGTACAAGCCTTGACCTGAACGAACCATTGCGTTTTGCTGTCTTTGCAGGGACTAAAGCGAGTGCGTAATCCAGTGGTCGCTGGTGTCGTTTTTTCATATCGCTTGGAATCGGCAGATTATCGTCGTGGCCCGTGCTGGGTTCGCCGCCCGCTCGGTTTTATGAATCCGTCTGGCCGAACAGCCTGGTGACGATATGGGTATCGCCTTCGTAAGGGGCGTGTTTGCCGTCCACCTTGAGCCATTGCTCTTCGCCTTTGCCGACAATCAGCAACACATCAAAGCCATCGTGCGCCTGCGCCTCATTGATGGCGGTTTCCACGGCCTTTTGACGGTCGACGATGATGGTTGATTCCACATTGGGGTCGTTGACGGCAGCTTGCATGGTCTCGCAGATATCTTCCGCGCGTTCCCTGTCGGGATCGTCGCTGGTGATGATGATGCGGTCGACGCGGTGTTGCGCGGCATCGATGATTTCTTTCCTGCGGTCCACAGCCTTGCCGCCTGCAGATCCACTTACCAACGTAATGCGTGGTTTGTTCGCGCCATACCGTTCCATCGCGAAATCGATCAGCGCGGAGACGCTGGCATAATTGTGGGCGAAATCGACGATGGCGACGTTCGGTCCGTGCGTATCCTTGAACTGCTCCATGCGCCCCGAAATACGAACGTTCTCGAGAGCGTGCGAGATTTTCCTGTCATTGAGATCGGCACCGGCGAGCTGTGCGATGGTAAGCGCGGCGGCCGCGTTGGCATAGTTGAAATCGCCATCCATCTCAAGCCGGTAAGTATCGGCCGTTCCCGCAACGTCGATATGGAATGCGGTACGGTCTTTGTCTGCCGGCCACGCAACGGTATCGGCCTTGGTCCCGCTGTCACGTTCGTCAGCGGTGTGCAGCGCAAAAGTAGTGACGGGAACGCCCGCGGCCGCAGCGTCCTCTTCAATCAAATCGGCGTGGTCGCAGTCGGCTCCCAGTACCAGTGCCTTGCTGTTGACAGTAATCTGCCGTTTGCAATACAGATAATCCTCAAATGTGGGATGCTCGATCGGGCTGATGTGGTCGGGGGAGATGTTCAGGAATGCCCCGACGTCGAAGGTGAGCCCGTAGACGCGATCGACCTTGTAAGCCTGCGAGGAGACTTCCATGACGAGGTAGCGCATCCCGTTATCGAGAGCTTGCCTCATCATGCGGAACGCGTCCATCGATTCCGGCGTGGTGAGCGCTGAGGCCGTGTAGGTATGGCCGTCAAGGCAGTTGTCGACCGACGAGAACAGGGCAGCCCTGCCGTTGCTGGCAGCGTTCAGAATCGCCTGGACGAAGTAGGCTGTGGTCGTCTTGCCCTTGGTTCCGGTGATACCGATAACCGTCAGCTCATCCTGCGGTCGTCCGTAGAATTGTGCGGAAAGCAGGCTCATCGCCTTTCGTATGTCGCCCACGATAATGCCGATGGCGCTGGTTTCGGCGCTGAAATCCGTTTCCGCAACATAGGCCTTGAGCCCGCGCTCGTCGCAGCCGGCCAGATAGTCCGCCTTGAAATGGCCTTTGCAGCACAAAAGCGAGCCTTCACACACCTGCCTGGTGTCATAGGTGATGGAAGTGAAAGCATCGGTGGCGCCGCCAAAGCGGGCGGGGTTTCGCGACCAAGTCTCGCCTTGTATGATTTCCCGCAAAAGATGATGCTTTTCAAGCAATTCAACCGCAGTCGCCAACGTCAGAGCCATGCTAAACCTTTCTTGCCATTCACAAGGCTAGCGCATGGTGAGCTCGAAAATAAAGCGTGCGCGACACAATCGAATGGAACTTACACATCGCTATGATTCTTCCATCCGTTTGTGTGGGAAACCGGTACATACGATTATTCCCGATTGATATGGCGAAAACTGATGTTGTGCAGGGATTGCTGCGCCGTCCTGGAATCGCTGCCGAAGTACCGAAATTCCCGCTTACTGCGCAGTAGTCCCCGCCAAGTCAAGGAAATCGAATCACCTTGATCGCGTCGTTTTTGCCGGCAAACCAGTAGCGCCCTGGGCCTACAGCCAGGTGTCGTTGACCGGCCTGCGGCCGCGGGAAAGCATCCACTTGTTGAACGATTCCTTCCACTTCTTGTGTGCCTCGCGCTGCCAGTCCATGAGCTCGCTGAGTTTCAGGTTGCCGACCTGCGGGTAGAGCGTGGACATCGGCTTGATGAGGTCCACGGCCGCGGTGGTGTCGGCGGTGGCGTCGTGGAAATCGCCGTGCGGCTCCACACCGTAGTATTCCGTGGTGTAGGTCAGTGTGCGTTTGCCGCTGCGGTGTGAGATTTCGCGGTCGATGACCAGCGGGTCCACCACCAGAAGTTCGTCCGGCAGCGCTTGAAGCTTCCAGCGCTTGAGATCGCCGGAAAGCATGCGCACATCAAAAGGTGCGTTGTAAGCGAGCAACGGAATGCGTTTGGCCTGCGCTGCGTTGACGATGGAGCCGATGGCCGCGATGGCGTCGGCCGGTTCTGCGCCGTTGGCCTCGAGGAATTCGTCGGTGAACCCGTTGACCCGGCTTGCGCCGGCGCTCATGTGGTGGTGCGGGTTGACCACCCATTCCGCCACGGCGTCGCCTTGGTAGCCTTTGGCCGGGTCGCGCAAAACGAGGGAGGCCGATACGATGGCATCCGTGACGTGGGTGCCCGTGGTTTCTGTGTCGAAGCCAAGCAGCCAGGCTTGGCCGAGGGTGGTGTCGTCGCCCTGTGTAGGGGCTTGAGCTATGGCATCCAACAAAACTGCCGAGTTGTCACCATTCGATGTTTTTGGTGTTGAAGTCATAGTAATATTGTGCGTGTCGATTCCGACATTAAATTATCTTTTTCTCAAGATGAACCGGATTTTATGGTTTATTTTCGATTTTTACAAGTGGTTTATGATAAACGAATGCGGATTATAACAAAATAATATCGAATATCTGTCTAATTAAACATATGAAATATTAAGAAATGTCATAATAAAATCCTGAGAAGGCGCGTGTCGGACGTCGTAAGGTCAACGTTTAGAATGGTACTGTGACACGAACGGATGAAGCACAGCCCAAGCAGTCAGAGCACGAGACCACCGCGCAGAAGCGCGCACGTTTCGAAGCGCTCGCGATGCCTGCCGTCAACGCGCTCTACCGTCAGGCGATGAAACTGACGAACAATCCGGAGGATGCCCAAGACTTGGTGCAGGACGCCTACGAGCGTGCGTTCAAGGCCTTCGACAGTTTCCGCCCCGGCAGCAACTTCGAAGCGTGGATGACCACCATCGAGCGCAACGCCTACTTCAACCAGTACGCCAAGGCCAAGCGTCGTCCTCAGCGCGCCAACGATTCGACCGGGGAGTACGATGATTGGGATATCTACTCCGCCTCCGATCATTCCTCGGAAGGGCTTAAATCCGCGGAGCAGGAATACTTGGACGGTTTCGCGCCGGCCGAGATTATGCAAGCGTTGGACTCGCTTTCCCCCGAGCGTCGACAGGTTTTCATCGACACCGCCATCGATGGCAAATCCTACAAGCAGGTTGCCAAAGAGCAGGGTATCAAGATCGGCACCGTGATGAGCCGTCTCAATCGCGCGCGTTCGCAGCTCAAGGACGAGTTGACCGAGTACGCCCGGCAGCGAGGCTACGGCAAGGAGACAGGCACGGAGCCCGTGAAATCAGGGGAGAAGGATAAGCCTTCGGAATCGGCAAAATCTGCAACATCCAAGAAATCTACGAAATCTGTGGAGCTGACAGAAAAAGCCGAACCAACGAAGCCTGCAAAGCTTACGAAACCTACGAAACCTACCAAAGAGGCCGATAAATAAGTAAGTAAGCCGAAACCGCATCTTCACTATCCGCGAACCCCAAAACGGCCAAAATGAGTAATAATAGTCAATTAGATGTAACGAAAGGAGAACGACGATGGACGGACGAATCGAGCGTACCAGCCGAGTGGTGGTGAGAAGTCAACATTCCGATGGCATGACGCGTACCGACATCGAAATCTCCCGTTACGATTCCAGCAGCCGCGTCTCCGACGACGAATGCTTCAACCCGGAATCCTGCTGCGATGCCCGCGAAAAGGCATTGATTGCCGAACTGCGCGATTTGCTGCGTCCTACTTCTGCTCCGCAATGCCTGATCGCCAAGCTTGAGGCGACACTTGATCGCTGCTGCGTCGAGGAATCCTGCGGCGGCGAAGTCGCTTCAGCGTAAGATTTTGAGACCTATCAAATTCGTTTCCGGCCACGCTTCCGTGCGTGGCTTTTTTGTAGACTCCAGCTGGCATCATCGTCGCGGTCACCGATCAGGCAGCATAATTCGTATACGAAAAATGCCCCGCACTTGCTGCGAGGCATTCTTTTTATTCGCTTAACCTAACGAACTCAGGCATTTGGCCTTTTGCCGTGGTTGGCCGCCTTTTTGCGGCGTGCCTTACGCTTACGTCCGCGCATTCCCATGATGGACTCCTTTACCTTTAATGAATAAGCCTTAGGCATTATCGCACGTTGTTGCGACTTCGTGCAAGCCAACGGCAAAGATTTGGCGTTGGCTTGCAGTATAAGCCGTGTTGATTCAGCGCTGCTCGGCCTTGAAATAGAGGTTGGTCGAGCTGGTCTCGCCGGGCTTGATGACGATGAGATCCTTGCCGCTGTTGAACGCGTTGGCATAGGCGGTCTGCGGCTCGATGGCGACGCCGGCCGGGTGCGATTCGGGCGCGAAACCGGTGCCGGTGCACATCTGGAAAGAGGTGATGGCCTTGTCGCCACCGACGCTCACCGTCAGCCCGTCGGGGCGTGTGAGCGTAGCGAAAGTATTGCCGTCGGAGTCCCGCTCGACGTCAGTCCACGCGTCATCGTACGGCTGTTCGGTGAGCGCCGTGGGCTGACGCAGATCGTACTTGCCGCTGACAGGTTCGGTGCGGGTGGGCAGCAGCCGCTCGTTGACGGTGACGTGCGTGCGCGCCGGAATGGTGACCGAGCACTGCGCGTTTTGTCCGTCGATTTCGTCGCCGTAGCCGCCGAACCCGTTGGCGATCCACGGGTGGATGGCCAGGGCCCAGGGCGCATCGATGCTGTCATTGTTGGTTGCGCAGAGGGTGAGTTGAAGTCCGTCGTCGCTCAGGCTGAACACGGCGCGGACCAGCAGGTCGAAGGGATAGCCTTTCATGTTGCCGGTTCGCCAAGTAAGCGCGACGCGATCCTCCTCGAGGCTTTCGAGGTTCCAGAACGCCCGGTAACCGTAGCCGTGGATGGCATTGTGCTTCTCATGCTCGTCGATGGGCAGTGTGTAGGTCTTTCCTTCAAAGGTATAGACGCCGTCTTCGATGCGATTGGGGAAGGGGACAAGCAGCTCGCCATTGGTGCAGGGAACGGGCTTGTCTGCGTCCCACGAGGCGATCATGTCTTTGCCGCGGTAGGTGAGTTTGCGCAGCGTCGCGCCGAGTTCGGTGACCACCGCTGTGTAGTCGCCGTGCGAAATGGTGAATTGCTGGCCCGAGCGTGGGGGCAGGTTTGGTGAAGTCATGTCAACTCCTGTGTAGAAACGTTTTTGTTGCCGTTCACTATTCTAATGCATTGTCTTGGTCTACCACGTGCCGATTTTGGCGACGGTCGCGCCGAGTACTTTCACCAGATCGTTCGGGTTCACGCCGACGCTGAAGCCGCGCTTGCCTCCGGAGACGATGATTTCGTCATATTGCATCGCGCTTGCGTCGATTACTGTCTTGTGCTTGGTGCGTTGACCGAGTGGGGAGATGCCGCCGACCACGTAGCCACTTTCGCGCTGTGCCACCTTGGGTTCGGCCATGGCCGCCTTCTTGGCGCCGACTGCGGCCGCGAGATATTTCATATCCAAGTGCCCGCTCACTGGCACCACGCCGATGACCCGTTCGTCGCCCGTGTCGGCCATAAGCGTCTTGAACGAGCGATGCGGGTCGACACCGAGCTTTTCCGCACCTTCAAGCCCGTAGCCTTCGTCCATGTGGTCGGAGGAATGTTCGTATTCATAGATTTTAAAGGGAATTCCCGCTTCGGTCAGTTCCCGCGTAGCCGGCGTAGAAGCTGTCCCCGCTGCCTTTTTGTGTTTCTTGCTCATAACTCTCAAGTCTAATCTTCTGGTTTATCAGTATCGTTTCCAGATTCGTGCTTTGGCGATTCGATGAACTTTCGTGCGGAATGTCGGTTTGGTCAAGTCCCGAGCATAATTCATGTCAGGGCACGATTTACAGAGACGAATAAAGATTGGTCGCATAGGAAAGAACACGTTTCACATACAAAAATCCCCAACCGTTGGGCTGGGGATCTTTCGTTACGAATCACGTTTCGCTAATGGAAGCGAAACGGTTCTGCAGCTTATCGCCGCGACTTGCTCACTTGCTGATTTCGGCGAAGTAGAGCAGGGTGCGGATCATGTTGCAGGTGAAGCCGTACTCGTTGTCGTAGAAGGCAACCGTACGAGCCAGCGTCGTGCCGTCAATGGTGTTGACGTCGGTCTGCGTAGGATCGAAAACGCCACCGTGGGTGTCGCCGATGATGTCGGAGGTCACGATGCTGTCAGCGTTGTAGCCGAAGGTGTCGTTGTTCTCGAAAGCCTTCTTGGCGGCGGCGTTGATGTCGTCGGCGGTGACTTCCTTGTCGAGCACGGTGAAGAGCTCGGTGATGGACCCGTCCGGAACCTGAACGCGCTGGGCGTGGCCCTGCAGCTTGCCGTTGACCGAAGGAACAACCTTGCCGATGGCCTTGGCGGCGCCGGTGGAGTGCTCGATTGTGTTGATCGCGGAAGCGCGGTTGTTGCGCGGCTTGGAGCCACGGGGGCCGTCAAGCAGCATCTGGGTGCCGGTGTAGGCGTGGATCGTGGTCATGAAGCCGACCTTGATGCCGAACTGGTCGTCGAGCAGCTTGACGAGCGCCGCGAAGGAGTTCGTGGTGCAGGAGCCGGAGGAGACGATGTTGTCCGTAGGCTTCAGGATGTCCTGGTTGACGCCGTAGACGACGGTCGGGGTGGTCTCGTCCTTCGCCGGAGCGGAGATGAGGACCTTCTTGGCGCCGGCGTCCAGGTGAGCCTGGCTCTTCTCGGCGGAGGTGTAGAAGCCGGTGCACTCGAGCACGAACTCAACGCCATCGTTCTTCACCCACGGAATGTTGCGGGCGTCCTTCTCGGCATAGACCTTGTATTCCTTGCCGTCGACGACGATCGCGTCATCAGTGGACTTCACGTCGACCGGGGTGCCGTCATCGTGACGGAAGGTGCCGTGGGTGCTGTCGTACTTCAAGAGGTAGGCGAGCATGGAAGGCGTGGTCAAATCGTTGATTGCTGCGACTTCGATGTCACCGGCCTCGCCACCGCGGGCCTGAAGTTCGAAAATACGACGGAACGCAAGGCGTCCAATGCGGCCGAAACCGTTAATACCAATCTTTACTGTCATGTAATTCTCCCTAAAGGAACAGCTTGGAGAC
Organism: Bifidobacterium sp. ESL0690; assembly: GCF_029392315.1. NCBI lineage: Bacteria > Bacillati > Actinomycetota > Actinomycetes > Bifidobacteriales > Bifidobacteriaceae > Bifidobacterium > Bifidobacterium sp. ESL0690. The sequence continues at coordinate 1,734,006 of NZ_CP113939.1, read as the reverse complement.
GCGGGCTCGCGCCTCATTGCTGTATATTTACCAACACTTGTTATTTTAACGTGTCTGCTGTACCAGAAAAGGCGTTTTGCCACGTTTCAGGGCTGAAACCGACCAATATTTTGTTAGCGTTCACAACTATCGGGCGCTTGACCAGCATCCCATTGGTTGCAAGGAGTTTCAGTTGCTCATCCTCGCTCATTTCAGGCAGTTTGTCTTTAAGTTTCATCTCGCGATAGGGCATGCCTGAGGTGTTGAAGAAACGCTTGAGCGGCAGGCCGCTCGCCTTCCACCATCGCTTGAGCTCGGTAGCTGTGGGGTTATCGCCTTTGATGTCGCGTTCGGTGAAATCGACGTCGTTTTCATTGAGCCATTTGCGTGCCTTGGCGCAGGTGGAGCAGTGGTTATAGCAGACAAAGAGCACCTTGCCGTCCTGCTGGGCGGGATCAGGCTTCGGGCTCGTGGTTTTTGCCTTGGTTTTTGCGTTGGTCATCGTGGGTCCTTTCATCGCGTTGTTGCTTTGATTCTAGGGTTTCTTGCGGTGGCGTGAAAGCAAGAAATGCGGGAAGCGTGACCAATATTGTGTTCGATGGCCCACAGTCAGGTTAGGGATGGGTGGCTTTACTCCAACCGGCTGGATTTCCAGTAAAAATTGTTGGGCAAATTTCAAGCTTTGCCCGATAGAAACTTTGTATCTGTGCGCGGTTTCGTCAGCGTGACTTATTGAGCAGCGCCGAGACGTGCGAAGCCAGCGGTCCCAGCGTTTCTGAGGCTTTGATATTCGTTTTGGACGTCGGCAGCGTCGCTTCGAAGGGGAAGGTGACGATAAGAGTGCCGTCGGAGACGCTGATGGATGCCGGGCGTTCGTCGAGTAGTTCATTGCTGACGCCGAGAACGGTATCGCTGCGCATCGTGCCGTTGTCCAGCTCGTATTTGAGTCCGGTTTCACTTACCCCATATGAGGTATCGGCGTGAGAAAAGACTGAGACCATGCGGTTTGCGGCATCGTCTTTCAGGGCGTCCGAAGCGAACGATAACGAGCCATTGCAGATGGCGGTGACCACGGTGTGTTCGCCGAAAAGCATCCCGTGCCCGCCGTTGTGCGCGAGTAATGCGAGCATCTGGATGTTGGCGATGGTGTGGTCGATTCGACCGCCCAGTCCACCGTAAATGCGGAAGTCCCTATATCCTCTCGACCAGGCTGCTTTCAGTGCAGATAACATGTCCGGATCGTCATGTTCCGGCGGAAGCTGTATGGTCTCTACGCCCTGTGGAATCTGTGTTTGCGTGGAGTCGAAATCACCGATGACCAGATTCGGACGTAGCCCCAAGGTACGCGCATGGTCGAGCCCTCCGTCGGCCGCCACGACAAAGGCGTCCCCAGGAAGTTCGTCGGCACATGGCTCATTGCCGAAATACGTTCCCGCGGCAAAGATGATGCAAGGCTTTAGAGAGGTCATAATATGGAGGTTACTCTTTTGAAGGCTCACATTTTTTCGGGCCTTTCAAAAAATGTGAGTCAAATGAACATTTACCATTTTTTCAATAGCCCGGAAACGTTGGGATTATGGTATTATGCCGTGAGCGATGTTCGTTTCGGGCTCACATTTTTTAAGATCCTCGAAAAAATGTGAGCCGGGAATATGAAGGGATTCATCCATGCCAGACCGTCACTTGGTCGTTCGTCACATCACGCCGGCCGATTTTCAGACCAAAGCCGAGGTGCACTCGCGTACTTGGCGCGAGACCTATCAGGGCAAGCTTCCGCAATGGCTGGTAGACAAGATCACCCCGGAGTTCGCGCTTGAGGTCACCAAACGCCATGATCCGGCAAACGTGTTCGTGGCGCTGGCGGACGGCGAAGTGGTGGGTTACGCCGAGCTTGTCAACCCCGCACGCGAACCGAGCAACTATCCCGATACTGGCGAATTGGCTGCAATCTATGTGCTCAAGCGTTGCCAGGGTTTGGGCATCGGGCGCAGGTTGGCTCAGGCGGTGTTCGATGCTCTGCCCACCAAGCGTGTCGTGTTGTGGGTGCTGGAAAGCAACGAAAAGGCGCAGGGTTTCTACCGTCATATGGGTTTTCATCCCACCGGTGAGGTACAGGTGGAGGACAATGGCGCAATGAAAGACCTTGAATACGCCAATTTCGATACGTCGGTGTGAGATGAAAAATGGCGGGCAACTCCGATTGAGTACCCGCCATTTTTTATTATTGCCTGCTACAGGCAATCACATTTGCACGATAATCTTGACATGGTGCTCGGCATCGTTACGCAGGGCTTTGAAACCTTTCTCCACGATGTCGTCGACTTCGATCCGGTCAGTGATGAACTGCGAGAGATCGATGTGCTTGTCGTGCACCAGTTTGATGACGGGTTCGTGATCGTGAGCATAGCCGATGGAAGCCCCGACGAGCTTTTCAGGCATGATAAGTTCAGGAAGCACGTTGAACGTGACGGGCTTGGCATGCAACGCCACGATTTCCAGCCTTCCTTCAGGACGTAGGGCGGAAAGCAACTGGTGAACCACAATTTCGGAGCCGGCCGCATCGAACGCGATATCCGCGCCGGCGCCGTTGGTCTCCTCGTGCACCCGTTTGCCAAGATCTTCCTTGCTGGGGTCGATGACGATGTCCGCAGACTTGGAGCTCAAGGCCTTTTCCTTACGGGCACCGGAGAGCTCGGAGATGATGACGCGGACGCCCTTGGCTTTCAGCACAGTGCCAATCAGCAGGCCGATGGGGCCGGCACCGCCGACCACGGCGGTCTGGCCAGGCTGGGGATTGGTGCGGCGCACCGCATGATAGGCCACTGACATGGGTTCGATGAGCGCAGCTTGGTCAAGCGGCAGATCTCCGATGGGGTGTACCCAGCGGGACTCGACCACGATATGCTCGCTCAGGCCGCCGCCGCCACCGTTGACTCCGATGAATCCCATCTTTTCGCAGGCGTTGTAATTGCCGGACTTGCAGGCATAGCATTTGCCGCAAACCATGAGCGGTTCGACGACAACATGGTCGCCGATCTTGATGGTGGTGTCGACGTCATCCGCGATTTCTTCGACGACGCCGGAAAATTCATGGCCGAAACCTGTGGGGAGTTTTTCGCCGGAAAGTGGATGGGCGACGCCGGGTGTGATGCCGCCGCTTTCGGGGCCGTCAAAGTAAAGATGCAGGTCTGATCCACAGATGCCGGTGTAGGCCGGTTTGATTTTGATGGTTCCCGGTTTCAGCTCCGGTTCCGGAATATCGTCAATCTGGATATGTTCTTTGCCGTAATAACGTACAGCTCTCATACCTTCTCCTTTTAAAATGTGATTGAAATCACATCTATGATAAGTCTTTGACATCGATGAGCCGGTTCGGGAATGTCGCGGATTGTCTGCAGGCAGGGTATACTAAAACAGGCTTGAGAAATCAAGAAAGTGGGTGCGCTCCACCTGGAAGCTTTTCGTAGCTTCGGGTTCAAGACATTCCTATGTTTAGTGGGAATCGAAAGCTCGGCATTTGCCGTGGCTTTTCGTTGCATCAATTAATTCGATGCCTGTGTTTTGAATCCCTGTTGCGAGTGATGCCGAAAACATTCGGTGTTATGAACTTTCCGCCGGCGGCGCGTCCAAGAGCAGCAAGGATTGGAGTTCATCATCAGCGCAGAACCACGCATTAACGACGAGATACGCGTTTCCAAGGTACGCCTGATCGGCCCGAACAGCGAGCAGGTCGGGGTCATCGCGACCTCAGTCGCATTGAATCTGGCCAAGGAAGCAAATCTCGATTTGGTTGAGGTGGCGCCGAATGCGGATCCTCCGGTGGCCAAGCTCATCGACTATGGCAAGTACAAGTACAACGAGAAGATCAAGCAGCGCGAGGCGCGTCGCAACCAGAGTGCGGCCGAGATCAAGGAAATCCGTTTCAGGCTCAAGATCGACGAGCATGACTTCGAGGTCAAGAAGAGCCATGTCATTCGCTTCCTGCAAGGCGGCGACAAGGTCAAGGTCACCATCATGCTGCGCGGCCGCGAACAGTCACGCCCTATCGGTGGCGTGGAGCTCCTGCAGCGTCTGGCCGATGAGGTCTCCGAGTACGGTACCATCGAGTTCTATCCGAAGCACGAGGGGCGCAACATCTTCATGACGTTGGCTCCCAAGGGCAAGAAGGTGCACGCCAAGTCCGAGCAGCGTCGTCGCGGCGCCGATACCCGTGCCGACCGTCAGGCCCGCCAGAAGGCAAGGCTTGCGGCCAAGGAGAAGGAAAAGGCACAGGAAGCCGGAGCGGCGAAAGCTGCGGTCAATGAGATTAAGGCAGCAGAAGCTTCCGCTCCTGCAAAGTCTGCGAAGGCAGCGGAACCGAAGGCCCCTGTCAAGGCAGCGTCCAAGGGCAGCAAGGCCGAAGCGCCTGCCAAGTCGGAGAAGCCTGCAAAATCCGCAAAGTCGGCTACAAGTGCTGCAAAGTCTTCCGCCAAGCCGAAGCCAGCGGCTTCACCTAAGTCTGCCAAGCCTGCGAAACCGGCCAAGCCGGCACCAAGGGCAAGCAAGAAGTAAATAAATTTTTGTGCCGGCCGATTCAAAAGTCGGCAGGTACAGGGCATCGAAGAATGATTCGATATCCGAAGATAAATAGGAGGGCAGCAATGCCGAAGATGAAAACCAATTCCGCCGCGAAAAAGCGCGTCCGCGTCACCGGTACGGGCAAGCTCATGCAGGCTGGCACCTCGATGCGCCACAACCTTGAGCACAAGTCCGCGCGCAAGCGCCGCAACCTCTCCCGCGACCAGGTGCTGGCCACGTCGCAGAGCAAGAACATGCGAAAGTTGCTTGGCCGCTGAAATCGGCTTGGTTTACAAGGGTATAAAAGGTTTATAGAAAGCTAGAGGAAACAATATGGCACGTGTCAAGCGCGCAGTGAACGCTCATAAGAAGCGTCGCGTCGTTTTAAAGAGGGCTTCGGGCTACCGTGGCCAGCGTTCCCGTTCGTACCGTCGTGCGAAGGAACAGCTGCTCCATTCATTTAACTACAACTTCCGCGACCGCAAGGCCCGCAAGGGTGACTTCCGCAAGCTGTGGATCCAGCGCATCAACGCCGCCGTCCGCGCCCAGGGCATCACCTACAACCGCTTCATGCAGGGCCTGCGCCTTTCCGGCATCGAGCTCGACCGTCGCGCGCTTGCCGAGCTGGCCGTTTCTGACCCGGACACCTTCAAGACCATCGTCGACAAGGCGAAGGCCGCGCTGCCCAAGGACGTGAACGCCCCGGTGGCTGCCTGAGCGATTTAAGCGTCTCAAGCGATTTATAGCAAGCCCTGCATTTCAAGATGTGGGGCTTGTTTGTTTGTGTATTCATCCCGAAGCAGTGATAATGTCATGCAATGATATATGACATGATGAAATCAGATCGATGTCGATTGCCTGTGGCTTTGGCTGCCGCATTTGTTTGATCAGGGCAAGTACTGGGCGTCGTATGACCCCTCAGGGGAGGGCGTGGAGATCATGGGCGAATTGAATCCAACTGACGGTAGTGGCAAAGTTGCCGGCTACGTGTCCAATCCAGACGGCGGCATTGCAAATACCGACATCTCGAATGACGCCATTGCTAATCGCGACATTGTCTTCGAAGACGTGCTCAGGCGTGGCAAAGTCCACTATCAGGTTATTCGCCGCAAACGCAAGGTCATCAACGCCCTCAAAACGGTGATGGCATTATGTGTGGTCGCGGCGGTGGCGCTGGCATTGTGGCTGCCAGCGAACCAGTACGTCAACTCCCGCGAGCAGGAGCGGCAGGCCGTGGCCGCCATGAACCGGGTCAAAAAATGGCCGCAGGGCCGCGTTGCCCAGGAACTTAACAAGGCCAGACAATACAATGCCGGCATCGCAGCCGGCAACCAGTCATTCGGCGAGTATACCGACCCCTTTGCTTCCGATTCGGCGGGTAAGAAAGACAAGAACAAAGCAGTCACTCGTTCCGAACGCGACACGGTCTATCAGGGACTGCTCAACAGCGGCAGTGGGGTGATGGGCATGGTACGAATCCCCAAAATCTCCGTGAAACTGCCGATTTACCACGGCACTTCGGATGCGGTGCTCGACAAAGGTGCCGGCCATCTTTACGGCACCAGCCTGCCGGTCGGCGGGAAGTCGACGAACGCCGTAATCACCGGCCACACAGGGCGACCCTATGAGCTGTTGTTCACCCGACTTGACGAGCTGAAAAAAGGCGATGTCATCTATATCAATACGCTCAACCATACCTTCGGCTATCAGATCACATCCATACACGTCGTGTTGCCCGATGACACGCGCTATTACAAAGTCGTGCCCGGCAAGGACCTCCTCACGTTGATGACCTGTACGCCTTATGGCGTCAATTCGCACAGATTGGTGATCACTGCCGAGCGGCGTCCGATTCCCCAGGACATCCCATACCCTGATGACGCATCTGGCGACGGGGTGCTTGCAGGAGGTTGCGCGGCTCTGGCGATTCTTGTTTTGGGTGTGATCATCAATGTAATTCGCCACCGGCGTAAATGGCCGGTGCGTCATGGCAGATGATTTTTTAATTCATTTGATGTAATAGTTTGACGTGATGCAATTACATGATTTGAGATATTTTATCAAACCTTATATGTCTAGTTGAAGTTGCCTAAGAAAACGCATAAATTCGGGCAAAAAATGAATTTGACGACCGTTTTGATTCTCCGGTGTACCATTTGTTATACAATATTTATTAATTAAATTTGTTAAACAATAGATGTTTGTGTAGTGCCGAAGGTGGCGACTATGTTACGCAATGGTGAAAGAATCAACAGGCTGGCGACCTCCCTGTGTGCGCTGTTGCTTGCGGTTTTCCTCGTCGTGACGCAGGGTGCAATCGGGACACTCGGCTCCGCTTCCTCAAAGAACGTCGCGAACGCAGCCGAGGTGTCGACGCAGGATGTTCCGCAGACCAGCAAGCCGAAGCTGACCAAGATGCTGGCCGACAACCAACATATTGTGCTCAACAACTATTATGTTCTGCCCCTCACGCCTACGCGTGAACAGATGCGTGCCGATTTTGTTGTTCGTGTGCGTCATGGCCAAGTCAATGTCAATGCGACGAATTGGTCGAATATGGCTTGGCAATGCTCCGACGGAACGTATCACATCGGTCAAAGTTGCGGCATGATTATCCGATATGCCTACAACATGAACCTGCTGCTCAGTGGTGCCATCAACACACTTGATTACAAGAACACGATGTCGGGTAAGACCGGCGCCATGAACTGGGCGGCCAATCAGGACGATTGCTTCACCATCCACAGCGTGCTGACGGCAGGGAATTATGATTATCTCACCATCTCGGTGACCTGCGCGCTTGATGTGACGGGGCTAACGACCAGTGCGTATGACGTAGGAGGTTCGAAGCTCAACCAGTATCTATGGGTTGAGGTGCCGACGGTGGCTTTGAATTCCATCCCACCCAATTATGGCGGGATCTATCCCGTGTTGACCACAGAGCAGCTGGGTGTCGACACCGACTATATGACCAATGTTCTCGCAGATTATCCGGCCTATATCTATCAGGATACGTTATGCGGCGATAATTCGGATGGACAGGGATGCAACGGACCTCGTGCCATGGTCGGTTGGAACAATAAACCGGCTTTGTGGAGCAACGGACAGGCCAATTGGGGGTTGGTCACCGATTTCGGCTTGACCGCCAACAGTACTGATTACAATCCCGGGGTCGCGCCGCCCACATCGTTCTTCGTCAAATGGTTCAATCGTGCATCGAACTTATCGCCATGTTCCAACACGTCTTCCTATTATTTCCAGTGGATTGGCTTGAAAGACGGCCAATGGGTGCCGGTAACCGATTTGACGCCGCATGCCCAGTTGGTCTCGCAGTCGGCGATCAACAGCGAACGGATTCAAGAGGCCGCAAATGATAATGCCGGATTCGCGTTTAACAACAATAGCTCCTCCTTGCATCTACGTTCGATGCAAGGTTCCGGGGGCGGATTGAGCATCGCGCAGAACGCGGACGGATCCATCGATTTTGCGAGGGCCAGGGCCGATCAGGGCCTTGACGGCTATTTCAAGCTGGTTACGTGGCCTGTTACCAATCCTGGCGACACCAGATGTACGACATCCACTATCTCTTCTTCCCCTTGGACTCAGAAATTCAGCCCACGCGATATTTTCAACCCGTTGCTTACCCAGTTGAACAACAATGAGGATCCCGGAATTTCGACTTCCATGACCCAGACCGAAATCGCCACTCTGGTCAACAAGGCTTGGGTGATCGATACGGTCTTCAACAAGTACGGTCTGCCGGTCCGCCCGCCGGTCATCACCACGCCGGTTGAAAATGCGTATGTCGGCTTGCATCCGACGATCAATGGCACCGGCGAACCGGGAGCCACTATCAACCTCTACGCCGAAGAGGACGGCAATCTTATCGATCCGAACAATCCCAACGATCCCGATAGGGCCGGTCGTCTGGTAGGAACGACGACCGTGGACGGAAGCGGCAACTGGTCGATCGTCGATACGGGCAACGCCAAGGTCACAGGATCCCAGCGCTACCATGCCACGCAGACCGCGACGAGGGATTCGGATGATATCACTTCGGAGTTCTCCAACATCCGCACGGTTCAATTCGCGGTGCCGAGTACCGCGCCGCCGGTGACGACGGTCGATGTTCCGCACACGACGAATCCCAATGGCGGTGTGCTTGTGGGTACCGATAGGGTTGTCATTCATGGCACGGCGAGTCCGAACTCACCGGGTGAGACGCTGAAGGTCTACGTTCGGCATGCGTCCGACCCGCCGATGAGTGAAGGCGATATCATCAGCGGCTGCACGCAGATCCTTACCAATGCCGGATCGCAGAATTGGTCGTGTGAGGTGGCTCCGTCGTTCTTTACCAGCGAGTTGGCTCAGGGCGAGGATTATGTGTTCGTCGCAAAACTGGTCAACACTACGGGAGGCGTGGATTCCGGCTTCTCCGCAGACAAGGAACAGATCGTCGATATGACAGCGCCTTTTGTCGCCTTTGATGCTTTGCAACCCTTGAACACGATCAGCGGCACTGCATATCTCGACGCGGCTCACACTGTTCCAGCCACCGGAGCGACGATTCATATCCATTGGCCCGACAATTCCGAGGATACGGCGACCGTTCAGGCGGGTGGCACCTGGTCGTTCTCTGTACCGTCGGGCATGACATCCGGCCAGGTCAGGGTGTATGGAATCGATCCGCAGACCAACGAGTCCGATTGGATTGTCCATGATCTTGAACTGTCGGCACCGGTCTACTCGTTGCCGTTGACCGGCGATCACAGCAAGCTTGTGTTGATCATCGCGGGAATTATCGCGGCGTTGCTGGCGATCGGAGCCGGTGTCTATGCGGTGATCGGTAAAAAGATGAAGTTTGGAAAGGCGGTGGCCGATGATCCCTAAATTGGTGTGTTCCCGGGCGACAGCTGTGTGGGTGCTGATGTCGCTCCCCGCCGCCCGGGGACGTCCGGCCGACTGCAGGCCGAGGAGGTATAGCGGCTGAATAAACAGTTGATTGCCGGACATCATCAATATCAATATTTGAAAAAACGAAATTTCACAGAGAAAGTGAACCATCATGAATATCAACAAAGGATTGAGACGCGGAGTTGGCAGCGTTGTCGCCGCTGCGGCTCTTTTGGCGCTGGCGATGGTGCCTGCGGGCACAGCGTCGGCGGATGACAACATTCCCATCGATCAGAACGCGACTACGACGTTGAAGATCAAGGGCAAGGGTGCCAGGCTACGTGGGCATTACTTCACCGCAATGCGTATTGGTGCCTATAGCAATGCACAGACCCCGACCGTCGGTGGCGGGAAATTGTCCTCGGTTGGTGTGGATTCCAGCCAGGTCGATGCCGGCAGCGTGCCGGCCAACGAGCAAATCATGCAGGCCATGAAGGATGCCTATACAACCACCAGCACCAGCGGCTCTTTGCCTTCCGGTTATTCTAACAACCCTGTTGGCGCGGTTGCGGTTACGTGGCTTGGCTTCCCCTCGTCTATCACACCTCCTTCCGGAGAGACGGCAGATACCACCTCGAATTCAAGCTTGGCGGCTTGGAGTGGCAGCCTTCGTAAGTTTGTCACCACGTTGACGAAGAACACGAATTTCAAGAATCGTCTTGCCGATGCCACCCATGGTCACGAGGTGCAGGCTTCGACTACAGTGCTTGATGATGCTGACACCACAGTTGACTTCAACGTCAAACAGGGCATCTACATCATTGTCGACACCACCGCCAATCACGGCACGGTGAGTTCCACCAAGATTCCGGCATCGATTCCGATGCTGGCAAGCACTGCAGTGGTTGACACCGCAAGCACTCCGAATGTCTACGATGCCTTCTCCACGAGTCCGTTGGTCAAGCTCGGTGAGGTCAGTGTGAAGAACGACCCGCTGATCGTAAAGAAGAAAATGATTGACCCGACCACTGGTAATGCTGCCGTCGGTGACACGTTGACCTATATGATCGTTGCCAAGGTCCCGTTGACCACAGGGTTCAGCCACTATACCTACGTGGTCCAGGATGATCCTTCGGCAGGTTTGACCTATCAGGGAGTAACCAGTATCAAGTTTTCCTCTGACGCCAATTTTACGGATACCGGGATTGATCATACATTGGGTTCTACCGATTACGCAGTGTCCGGTGGCGCCTCTTCCGGTGCCCCTGTACAGTTCAACTTCTCCGGGAGCATCATCAATTTCACGCAAGGTACCCCTTCGTATTACAATGACTATATCAAGATCACCTATACGATGAAGATCGATGACAGCGCACGTGAAGGCACCCAGTTGCAGAACGGCGTGTCGTTGACCCATTCCAACGATCCGGGCAATCCGCCAAGCGGCAACGGCGGAACTCCTGGAGACGGTACGACCACCACCATCGATAACAGCGGTGACCCGGTCGGCACTGTCAAGACGTATATGTACGGCTTCAGTCTTGCAGATGTCGATAAGAACAACCATGCGACGTATTTGACCGGTGGTGAATTCCAGATCAAGCAGGGCGCCACGGTGATCAAGTTCATGAAGCTGGGTGATGGAACGTATCAGAAGGCGGCGGACCAAACGGCTACTGTCGATGACATCACCGTATTCGATACGTTGACTCCTGCTGCCGGCGGTGGCAGTGGAACCTATGACCTGGCTATCGGCAGGATGCGGTTCACCGGTCTCGCAGAAGGATCCTACACTGTTGTGCAGAACACGGTGCCGGTACCGTATTCGTCTCTGGGCAAATCGACCTTCACCGTCACGGTTTCGACCGATACGGGTACCACTTCCGTTCCTTCTCCAACCGCTGAGACGCCTGCGTACTCCAACTCCCATGATGGATGGGACCTGGTTGCTGAGGATAACTGGAACCCGACAACCGAGCCTAATCATTACATCCTCGTGCAGGAGATCAACTCCTTCTCGCAGCTGCCTATGACCGGCGGTGCTGGTGCGATAGTGGTCGGCCTCGTTGTCATCGTCTTGCTCGGTGGTGCTGGAGCGCTCTTCTTCATCACCCGCCGCGGCGAGAAGTCCCTGAGCCAGGAAGTCTGATGTTCTAGCTTTCTCATCCGAGAAAAACCTGTGCAGCCCATATGCCGTCGCAAACGGTGTGTGGGCTGTGCGGGTTTTCCTGTCTGTTAGCACAATGGGGAATTGTGGCTGAAGAGTATGGCTATATTACGGGACGGGATATCTCAGTTATATATGACACGTTGATAGCGCTATGTCAAAGTCGTCTAATGAAGTGAAAATGGAACCATGAACGGATCGGACGCACTGCTTGGCCAGTTTTTGGCGCATATCGACGTGGAACGCGGGTTGGCGAAATCCACGGTAAAGGCGTACGCGGCTGATATCCGCAAGTATCTTGGATGGCTTGATTCCAACAATATCAAGGATTTGGCGGATGTCACCAGCCATGATGTCGAGGCGTACGTCGCCGCGCTCGACAAGGCGGGGGAGAGCGGGCGCAGCAAGGCGCGTCGGCTCGCCAGCGTCCACGAGTTCCACAAGTTCGCGCTGATGCAGGGCGTGGTAGCTGACGACGTTTCTGCGCGGGTCAAGGCGCCGAAGGCGAACGGGCACCTGCCGGACGTGCTGAGCATTGATGAGGTAGCGCGGCTGCTCGACGCGGCTTCGATGGGTGGTTCCGACGACCCGGTGGTCTTGCGCGACAAAGCATTGCTGGAGTTCATGTATGCCACCGGTTGCCGAGTTTCCGAAGCGGTCGATGCTGATCTCAACGATGTCGACACCGACGAGCGAGTGGTGGTGCTTACCGGCAAGGGCTCGAAGCAACGGCTCGTTCCGCTTGGGGAATACGCAATCAACGCCCTGCAACGCTATGTTTCGTTGGGGCGTCCGCAACTTGAAGCCAAGGCCAAAGGCGGCAAGGAACGTCGTGCGATATTCCTGAACAAACGTGGACGGCGGATTTCTCGGCAGTCCGTCTGGGAAGTCGTCAAAGTGGCGGGGGAGCGCGCCCATATCGACAAACCGCTGCACCCGCACACGCTCCGCCATTCCTTCGCCACCCACCTGATTCAGGGCGGTGCCGACGTGCGCACCGTGCAGGAGCTCCTGGGCCACGCTTCCGTGACCACCACGCAGATTTACACCCACGTCAGCCCCGAAACCCTCATTGAAACCTACCTGACGGCTCATCCCCGTGCGCGATGATATTGGCATGCGAACGGATTATGATGATTGGTGGTATGACGTTAGGCGATGAGGCGGGAGAATTCGATGGCACAGAACAGCGCAAAGTCTCGCAGGGCCAATAATAAAGGTATCGGCAAAAACGATCCCAAAGGCGGCAACGAGAATAAAGATGTAAAACGTAATCCTGCCAAAGGCGGAAACGGCGGTAAAGACGCAGAACGCAACTCGCCCAGAAGAGGGAACAGCAGTAAAAAGGCAGGTCGCAACCGCGTCAAAAACGGGAAGAGTGCTAAAGGAGCAGGCCGTAGCCGGGCGAAAAGCATGAGCAAGAGCGCGTATAAGTCCAAAAACGAATATCGCGACGGGGGATTCAGCGAGGAGCGATGGCTTGGTGAGGAGAAGCCGAAACGCGCGACACAAGGCAAGTTGCCGTTGCCGGGTACCGTGCATGTGCCGCCCGTTTCCGACGACGTTGCCAAGAAACCTTCGAACGGTTCAAAATCCCCTGCCCAAAGCGTGAACAGGCCTGTTGATAGCATAAAGGACATGCCTACCGATCTTCTTGGACGAAATTATGAGACTTTTCCCGCACCATTGCCGCTTGACCATCACGGCCCGGCGCGCATCATTGCGATGTGCAACCAGAAGGGCGGGGTCGGCAAGACCACCAGTTCCATCAACATCGCCGGGGCGCTGAGCCAGTACGGCCGGCGCGTGCTCATCGTCGACTTCGATCCGCAGGGTGCCGCCAGCGTTGGTTTGGGCATCAACGCGAATACCGTGGACGCCACTATTTACGACGCCTTGTTCGACACGTCACTCGACGTTCACGACGTGGTGCAGCACACCGATTTCGAAAACCTTGATATTATTCCGGCGAATATCGATTTATCTGCCGCCGAAGTCCAGCTTGTCACTGAGGTTGGCCGCGAGCGCATTCTTGCCAGCGTTTTGCAAGGGGTACGTGACGAATACGATGTCATTATCGTTGATTGCCAGCCTTCGCTGGGACTCTTGACCGTCAACGCCCTGGCTGCTTCCGACGGCGTGATCATCCCCGTGGCCGCAGAATTCTTCGCCCTGCGCGGCGTCGCGCTGCTGATGCAGTCCATCGAAAAAGTACGCTCACGCATTAACCCGCAGCTCGAGGTCTACGGCGTTCTGGTGACGATGTATACCTCGACCTTGCACTGCGAGGAAGTGCTGCAGCGCATTTACGAGGCCTTCCAAGACAAGGTCTTCCATTCGGTGATTTCCCGTTCCATCAAGTTGCCGGATTCTAGCGTTGCGGCTGCGCCGATCACGATTTATGCGCCGAATCACAAGACGGCCAAGGAATACCGCGAAACTGCACGCGAGCTTATTGCCCGTGGCATCGTCGACTGAGAAAATTTTCCGGAATATTGTTGAGCGACACTGCAAGTTCATTCTGTTCCCGAATGTATTATGTAAGTGAGGTGTCATGAGCGAAAACGAGCTGAGCGCTTCCGTTGATGACACGGCTTCGACGTCGGTTCCATCAGTCCAGTCGACCCCGGTGAGCGACAGCAATGCCGAAGACTTGCAAAAGGCTGAAAACAAAGGCTTTTCGGTCAATCTATCTGTCTATTCCGGCCCATTTGACGCACTGCTGGCGATGATCGCCAACCGCAAGCTCGAGCTTACGGAGGTCTCGCTTTCGGCTATCACCGAGGAATTCATCGAATACGTGCGCGGTCTCGACATGGCCCGCGATATGGAGCAGGTCAGCGCCTTCCTCGACGTCGCCTCCGTCTTGGTGGAGGCCAAAAGCGCCGCGATCTTGCCTGGCGACGAGAACGGGGAACGTGATGAACAGAGCATGGAGGCCTTGCGCGAGCGTGATTTGCTCTTCGCCCGGCTCGTGCAATATCGTGCGTTCAAAAGCGCGGCCAACGATTTCCGTGAGCTGTTCGCCGCCAATTCCGGGCGTTTCCCGCATCCCGCCTTCACTGACCCGGCCATCGCCGCCATGCTTCCGGAACTGGCGTGGACGCTTTCGTCGGAGGATCTGGCGAAGATTACCGTCGAAGTATTTCTCAATGCTCCGGCCGACCAGGTTCGCCTCGATCAGCTGCACGTCTCGCAGGTCGATTTAAAGAAGCAGTCACAGGTTGTGCGTGACCGGTTGCGAGGGTTGGGCGACGGCGATTCGATGACCTTCGCCGAACTCACCGCCGACGCCAAAAGCACGTTGGTGGTCGTCGCGAGATTTTTGGCAATTCTGCTCTTCTTCAAGCAAGGTGTATTACAGTATAAGCAGGCCGGTCCTTTCGAGGATTTGCACTTACGATGGGTACCGGGTGCCGATGACGGGGAAGCCGTTGAAGTGAATGAAGGTGATTTCGCATGAGCGAGACCAATGATATGGCCGAAAACGGCATGGAATCGACAAACGGGAACGTGCGCGACGCGAGCAGTGTCGGGATTGATATGGAAGAAACAAACATCTCTGAAACCGATAATTCTGTATTGTATGACGCTCCTAGCGAAACCCAGAAAATGAATGGGGAAGGGCAATCTGCCTCTGATGCCCCCGCGGATCCCAACCCTGCTCCGGCTTCCGCTCAAGGGCCGGATGCGGCACCCACGCGCCCCGAATATGTGGACTTTACCGTCGAGGATTTTCCGGGAGGGGTGGAATCCTGCCTTGAGGCGATTCTGATGGTCGCCGACCAGCCGCAGCAGGCCGCTGACCTGGGCCGTGTACTCGCCCTTGACGAGGACGAAGTGACGGCGGCGCTGGAATCGATGCAGCATGAATACGACGGCGATGAAACCCGGAATCTCGCGCCTCGCGGCTTTGAGCTACGACACACCGCACGTGGCTGGCAATACGGCAACCGTGCGGTCTTCGAACCGGTCGTTTCCGCTTTCGTCACCGATGGACAGATGGCTAGGCTTTCGCAGGCGGCACTTGAGGCGCTGGCCATCGTGGCCTACAAGCAGCCGGTCACGCGCGCACAGATCGCGGCTATCCGCGGAGTCAATTCCGACGGGGTGGTGCGTGCGCTGAGCGTCCGCGGGCTGATTCGCGAAGAGGGTGCCGACCCCGATTCGAGAGCGGCGCTTTTGGTGACCACCGGGCTTTTCCTTGAGAAAATGGGGCTCGATTCGCTTGACCAACTTCCCGAACTCGCGCCGTTCATGCCGGCGGCCAGCGATGTGGTCAACCAAGCTGAAGAGGCGCAACAGGCCGAAACCGAGCCGTCCGCTGCACTCTAGAAAATCCAACCCTCGCCGGTGAAGCCGTGATATGTCGTACTGGGTAATCTGGACTTGGTAGTCTTGGTTTGGGTAATGGCACCTAGGGATAATGAAGGAGAGCGGCGGCATGTGGCAGGGCAATGTGACGGAACGCAAGGCAGGCCCGCCCGAAGTCGGGGTCTCCGTCATCATTTTCGCGCTCGCGCATACGCACGCCGAAAGCAATGGCAAACCCAACCGCGACGAGCTGTGGATACCGCTTGTGCGGCGGGTACGTGAGCCGTTCAAAGGTAGGTGGGCACTGCCGGGCGGTGATCTGCTCGCCGGACGCTCGCTGGAATGGTCCGCTTACGTCGCGCTGGAATCGACCACAAACCTGCGCCCCCGCTATTTGGAACAGCTCTACACGTTTGGCGACCCGCATCGTTCCGGCTCAGCCCTGCCCATGGTCTCCATCGTCTACTGGGCGTTGATCGGCAGCGCGCAGGTCGACGATCTGCGCGACGGCGACAACGTGCAATGGTTCGCCGAATCAGCATTGCCGCAGCTGGCTTTCGACCATGCCGAAATCATCAAGTACGCGTTGGATCGTCTGCGATCCAAAATGTCGTATCCCGATGTGGCCTCGAAACTGGTTGGCCCGCGATTTACGCTCCGCCGTCTTCACGATGTCTACGAGGCCATCGCCGGACGCAGCTTCGACTTGGGCAATTTCCGACGCAAGATGCTCGCTTCCGGCCAGCTTGAGGACACGGGGGAGAAGCTGGCGGAAGGACGGCACAGGCCCGCTGCCGTTTATCGTTACATACCCGGGGTGGTCGCCGTTGGCAATGAAGTATGGAAACCGTGGGATACGCAGCTCAACCCGAAAGTAGGCGATGGCAGCGAAAGCCGTAGTGGTTCTGGCAATTCCGATGACATACTTTCTCCGCTGACGACGGACTGAACTGGTCGCGGACCGAGCCGGCTGCGGATTCAAGTATTGCAAATAGAGTGTTTTGCAAACTTTAGACAAGTTCGGCGCGAATCCGGCTTTCCGGCGCTTTGCAAATAGCGTATCCGTGTCGGGATACGTGGATACTATTGTGAAGGTTTGTGTGTAAGTAGAAGGTTAGAGTAGTTCTATCTGATAAGCACCCAAGAAAAGGTAATTAGGAGAGGCTTTTATGGCGGTACGTGGTGATATTCGAAATGTGGCGATCGTGGCTCACGTCGATCACGGCAAGACCACGCTGGTCAACGCGATGCTTCAGCAGTCGCATGTGTTCAGCGAACGCGAGGAAGTGCCGGACCGTGTGATGGATTCCAACGATCTCGAGCGTGAGAAGGGCATCACCATCCTCGCCAAGAACACCGCTGTGCAGTACACTGGCCCGTTGGCCGCCAAGTACGGCGAGCCGGAAGGCATCACCATCAACGTCATCGACACCCCCGGCCACGCCGATTTCGGCGGCGAGGTCGAACGCGGCATCTCCATGGTCGACGGCGTTGTGCTCTTGGTCGACGCTTCAGAAGGCCCGCTGCCGCAGACCCGTTTCGTGCTGCGCAAGGCGCTTGAAGCCAAGCTTCCGGTGATTCTTTGCATCAACAAGGTCGATCGTCCCGACGCGCGAATTTCGGAAGTCGTCAGCGAGACCACCGATCTGCTGCTCGGCCTGGCACAGGACGTCACCGAGGAAGGCGTCGACCTCGACGTCGACTCCCTGCTCGACCTTCCGGTCATCTATTGCGCGGCGAAGGCGGGTTATGCCTCCACCAACCAGCCTGCCGACGGCGGCCTGCCCGACAACGACAATCTCGAACCGCTTTTCGACACCATCATCTCCAACATTCCCGCGCCGGAATACACGGAAGGCGCGCCGCTGCAGGCGCACGTCACCAACATCGACGCTTCCGACTACCTCGGCCGTCTGGGCCTGGTCCGCATTTACAACGGCACCCTTCAGAAGGGCAAGCAGTACGGCCTTTCCCGCGTCGACGGTTCGATCGAAAACTTCAAGCTCACCGAGATCCTGCGCACGCAGGGCCTCGACCGCACCCCGGTCGAAGAGGCTGGCCCCGGCGATATCGTCGCCGTCGCAGGCGTTGACGACATCATGATCGGTGAGACCATCGTCGACCCCAACGACCCGAAGCCGTTGCCGTTGATCCACGTCGACGATCCCGCGATCTCCATGACCTTCGGCGTCAACGATTCCCCGTTGGCCGGTCGCGAAGGCAAGGACCACAAGCTCACCGCCCGCATGATCAAGGATCGCCTCGACCGCGAGCTCATCGGCAACGTCTCCATCAAGGTCTTGCCGACCGACCGCCCCGACGCATGGGAAGTGCAGGGCCGTGGCGAACTCGCGCTCGCCATCTTGGCCGAACAGATGCGCCGCGAAGGCTACGAGCTGACCGTCGGCCGCCCGCAGGTGGTCACCAAGACCATTGACGGCAAGCTCAACGAGCCTATGGAAAACGACACCATCGACGTGCCCGAGGAATACATGGGTGCCGTCACCCAGCTCATGGCCGATCGCAAGGGCCGCATGGACTCCATGTCCAACCACGGTTCCGGCTGGGTTCGTCTGCAGTTCACGGTTCCGTCCCGTGGTCTCATCGGCTTCCGCACCGCGTTGCTGACTGCCACCCGCGGCACCGGCATTTCAAGCTCCATCTCCGCCGGATATGCCCCGTGGGCCGGCGAGATCACGACCCGTCAGAACGGTTCGATGATCTCCGACCGCGCCGGCACCGCCACGCCTTACGCCATGCAGCGTCTGCAGGCCCGCGGCAACTTCTTCGTCGAGCCGCAGTCCAACGTCTATGAAGGCCAGGTCGTCGGCATCAACAACAAGCCCGACGAGCTCGACGTCAACATCACGCTGGCCAAGCACATGACCAATATGCGTTCCTCCACCGCCGATGTGCTCGAGACGCTCACCCCGCCAATCAAGATGAGCCTCGAAGAGGCGCTTGATTTCGCCAACGAGGATGAGTGCGTCGAGGTCACCCCCGAGGCCATCCGTGTGCGCAAGGTCATCCTCGACCGCGACGAATGGTACAAGTGGCACGCACGCCAGCGTCGCCAGAACGCTGCGAAGGCCAACAAGTAAGTTTTTGAAATTTCAGCAACCGCACCTCCTGAATCTTTATGTTCAGGAGGTGTTTTGTATTGGGCGAGACAAGCAGCAGAACCCGACTTATGCTATTTTTGACCGCCCGATGGGGCATACTGGCACTATGACTTCTCCTGCTGCAACCCCGAAAAACGCCGCACGCAAGGCCGACCTGCCGTTCTCGTTCCAATACAATGCGTGGATTCGTGCACTGATTTGTGTGGTGGCGGGCATCGTTGCTGGGGTGTGTGGCACGCTGGTGCACCGGCTCGGAGCGCAATACAACGTGCCGATTGGCTTGGTGATTGCCCTGCTGATCATCGGGCTTTCAGCCTGGAGCGCCCGCGCACGCAGTGGGGTAGTAGGGCTCGCATTGCATCTGATTGCATCTTCCGGTGTCATCGCCGTCGCGTCGATTACCGCCACATCGGGTGACATCCTGCTGCCGATGGGCTTCTACAGTTCGGGCATCCCGTTCTTCAGCCAGAACGCATTCTGGTTCTGGTTCATTGGCATGATTGCTATCCAGTTCGTGATGGTGTTCCTTCCCCGACGCTGGTTCACTATTCCCGCGCCTAAAAAGTCTTCAGCCGTCCATCGCGATGCTGCGTCGGACGAGACCATTACCGACGAGGTGCCACGGCCATGAATGCCAAGAATTCCATGAACGAGAGCGCAACCCGCGATAAAGACAAACAACCAAATCCGTCGGTTCCGAGCAAACTGTTCTTCCTGGGGCCGGAAGGTTCGTTCACCCATCAAGCGGCGGCAAGCGCGGCGGAGACGTTGGATCGACGAGGTGGCAGCGTCGGGCTCGAGGCGCGTGAAAACGTGCCGGCCATCATTCTCGACGTCGAGGCAGGCCGTGGCTGGGGTGTCATTGCGTGGGAAAACAGCGTCGAGGGTTATGTCGTGCCGAACCTCGATGCCGTGATCGATGCGAAGGATTTGGCTGGGCTGACCCGTCTGAGCGTGGATATTGCGTTCGACGCTTTTGTACGGGAGGATGGTGACGAGAGTACGCTGAATGCCGATGAGAACGGTCACACGCCGCTGCGCGAGATCACGGCGCATCCCCATGGCCTGGCACAATGCAAGAAATTCGCCGCAGCGCACGATCTGACACCGGTGCCCGCTTCCTCCAACGCCGCAGCGTGTCGCGACGTGAAACCCGGGCAGGTGGCGCTCGGGCCAGCTTTGTGTGGCAAACTGTATGGTCTCAAAACATTCGAACACAACGTTCAGGATTTCGGTGGTGCCAACACCGATTTTCTCGTGGTCGCTCCGAGGGACGACGTACGTGCCGTTCTGCAAGCCTACCGGCAAACTGACATCGTCGATTTCGAGACCATCATCGCGGTGATTCCGTTGAGCACTGGCCCCGGCGTCATCGCCAAACTGCTTGACTCGGTGCGAGACGAGGGC
The DNA here is from genome assembly GCF_029392315.1 of Bifidobacterium sp. ESL0690. Lineage (NCBI taxonomy): Bacteria > Bacillati > Actinomycetota > Actinomycetes > Bifidobacteriales > Bifidobacteriaceae > Bifidobacterium > Bifidobacterium sp. ESL0690. The sequence goes on along the minus strand of NZ_CP113939.1, from coordinate 1,713,567 downwards.
CTGAACATGACCAGCTTGATGTCGCGGCCGATCAAGGGCCACGCTGGCACCTACAGCTTCATCATCACGCTCGATGCCGCGCCTTGGCAGGGCAATTTCAGCCGTTTGCTCCATCAGATTGTCGATGAGGGGGACTGGGTCAAGACTTTGGCCGTCTATCCGAGAGGCGAACATCCGAATCCACCGGTCGACACATGGATGCTGCCGCAAGGTGGGATATGCCGCAAACGGATTCATTCGAGCGATGTAGAGACGAAAGAGGAAAGGGAACTGCTGTGGTGAAATCGGTCGGGATTGTCGGCCTTGGACTTATCGGCGGTTCGCTGGCGAGGCGATTGGCCGAGCGTGATGTGGAAGTGGTGGCTTGGAATCACCACGAAAAGCCGTATGCCGCCGCGCGCCGAGACGGAATTGACTGTGTAGGTTCGTTGGAGGCCTTGGCGGCAGCCAAACCTGAAGTGCTTTTCCTGTGCAATCCGCTCAAGGTCATGCCCGAAATGCTGCAGCGGCTCGCCCCGGTGCTGGATCGCGAGACGACCACATTGAGCGATGTCGGCAGCGTCAAAGGGATGGTGCGGCGGCAAGTCGAAGAGGCCGGTCTTGCAGATTGCTTCGTCGGGGCGCATCCGATGGCCGGCACGGAGTTTTCCGGGTTTGCGGCCAGCGACCCCGCCATTTATGACGACGCGCTGTGGGCGATTAGCGTTGATGAAACCACCGATTATGAGCGTTTCCTCAAGGTGGCGACGCTGATTACCGGCGTGGTCGGCAACCGCATCATCGTTCTGGACGATAAGACACACGATCGTGCCGCCGCCATGATTTCGCACGCTCCGCACGTCGTTTCGACCGCGCTCATCAACGAACTCAGTGCCAGCCCCGACCGCAACATCGCCGCCGCGCTCGCCGCCGGTTCCTGGCGCGACATGACTCGCGTGGCCCTGACCGACCCCGACCGCACTCGCGCGATGATCGAGGAGGACGCTGACAACGTCGAAGTGTTGCTGCGCGATTTGGCCGGCAGATTGACCTCGTTCGCCGACGATCTACACGCCCATGACGATGCCGCGTTGACTCGATTCTTCGCGGCAGGTCAGCCCTTCCGTGATTACAAGCTGCGCGAACGAGAATTCGGCAAGTCTCAAGATTCCGGCAAATCCGAAGAGTTGAAAGAGTCGAATGAATCCGTAAAACCAAAAAATAATGATATTGAACGTATCGTTATCACCGTCCCTAAATCGGGCTGGCAACGAGCGTTCCTGGATTCTGCCCGCCGCGGCGAGCACGTCATCCGTTTCATTCAGCCATGGCAGGTCGAGGTCGAGACACGTTCGAAGGTGTGAGTGCTGAGAAATATGAAGGGCCGGTTTCTGATATATCACTCATTTGATATTGCGCGGCTTCCGTTCGGGAATCGGTTTTAAGGCGACGATGCGTTCCTGCGGAATATCGACGTCCTGCGCGGGCCGTGAGCCGTTGGCGGCAGGGTCGCGGGTGATGGAAAGCGTTCTGCCATTCCATGAGCGGACGTGGCCGATGAAATCGCGGAACTGCTGGCGGCCGGTCTGTGGGTCGGTTCCATCGAGGGTACGCACCATCAGCCGTGCTCCGGCGGGTATGGTTTTCGGCAGTGGCATGTTTCCTCGTTTTGCAGTTCGAATGGTTTGTTGACGTTCTTTTATCATAGGTCCTCTTGCGTCATCGGTGACAGAGTTTGTGATCCTGCTTGGACGTGGGGCAAAAAGGCTATTGTAGATATGTAGATATGTTGAAATGTTGAAATAAAGATATAAAGAAATCAAGAAATAAGCAGGTTGCGGAAAATCCTGATGCGTTCAAACTGCGGAAAGGGAAGCTATGGAATATCAGCGGGAGATAGACCGGTTTCTTGACTATCTCAACGCCAATCGCGGGCTCGCCGACAACACCTTGAAGGCCTACCGCACCGACTTGCTGGAATGCATGGGTTTTCTTGCCGATAATGGCGTCGGTAGTTTGGGCGAAGTGAAACTTGAGGATTTGCGCGGCTGGATGGCGAACGAATCCGGCAACCACGCCCGCAGTTCCATGGCACGCAAGACCGTGGCGGTGCGTAACTTCTTCGCCTGGGCCGACGAGCACGGCGTCATCGCCACCAATCCCGCGGCGACGCTGATGACGCCGAAGATTCCGCAGACCTTGCCGACTGTCTTGAACGAATCGCAGGCCGAGCGGCTGATGGATACGGTCGATGCCGACGGCGTCGAGCCGCAGAAATCCGAAAGGGGAGCTACTGGTCAGCTTAAAGTCCAGGCCAATGATGACGTCGTACATGACGGTAATCAAGAAAAACTTCGAGATGATTCGACAAGACGCACGCCTAAAGACGAGGCGCTTGCTTTACGCGATGCTGCGATGGTGGAGCTGCTCTATGCCACCGGCATCCGCGTGGCTGAGCTAACCGGGTTGGACTTGGGCGATGTCTCCTTTGATACCAGGACCATTCGGGTCACCGGCAAAGGCGACAAACAGCGCGTTGTTCCGTTCGGCGCTCCTGCCTCCCGCGCGATTGAAGCCTGGCTGAGCAGTGCGGGTCGGCCGGTACTTGCGAAGTCACGAAAGCAATCTGCAAAATTCAAAAGGAATACTCAAGGAACAAGAAAATCCTCTGAAACCGCAGGGGCAGGCCGAGGAAAAGCAAACACGGCCAAGTCGCAAGACTCCGAAAACGCATTGTTCCTTGGTGCTCGCGGGGCGCGCATCGACCAGCGTATCGTACGCGAGGTGGTCCATGAAAAGGCCGAAGAGGCCGGTGTGCCAGACATCGGCCCGCACGCCTTGCGGCACAGCGCGGCGACCCATCTGCTTGACGGCGGCGCCGACCTGCGTGAGGTGCAGGAGATGCTTGGCCACTCCTCGCTCAAGACCACGCAACGCTATACGCATGTCTCAATCGAGCAATTAAAATCACGTTATCAACAGGCTTTTCCGCGAGCATAAAATAGGAAAATCCGTTTCATGCTGAATTACGTTGTGTGTGCTGAATTTCAGTTCTTTATTACATGAATGTTAACTTGCATAATCCATAAGCCAGCGTATAAATTAAAGTGAAAAGCAATGAGGTTGACATATTTGTCGACCTTTTTTGTTTGATGCACAGGTTTCTGTGCAATAAGACAAAAGGATAGGAGAAATCTTATGAAGAAGAAAGGTCTGGCCCTCGCAGCTGTAGTCTGCTCGGCGGCCATGCTCTTGAGCGCTTGCGGCGGCTCCGGCTCCGGTTCAAGCTCTTCGTCGAGCTCGGCGTCCAAGGACGGCAAAGACATCATTTCCATCTTCAACACAGAACCCCAGAACCCACTCGTTCCGGGCAATACCAACGAATCCGGCGGCGGCATGGTCCTGCGCGGCCTCTTCTCGCAGCTGGTTCGTTTCGACTCCAAAGGCAACCCCGTCAACGACGAAGCGCAGTCCATCAAGCCGAATGCTGACGGCACGCAATACACGATCACGCTGAAGCCGGGTCTGAAATTCAGCGACGGTACCCCGGTCAAGGCCGAAAACTTCACCAAGGCCTGGAGCTACGTGGCCAATGTGAAGAACGCGCAGAAGTGCTCGTCCTTCTTCTCCACCATCAAGGGTTACAAAGATCTGCAGAAAGCCGATTCGCTCAAGGGCGACGAACAGCTTTCCGGCCTGAAGGTCGTCAATGACACCACCTTCACCGTCGATCTGGATTCCCCGGACGCCACTTTCCCGGTCAAGGTCGGCTATTCCGGTTTCGCACCGCTTCCTGATGTCTTCTTCAAGGACCCGAAGGCCTTCGGCAACAAGCCCGTCGGCAACGGCCCCTACAAGTTCGATTCCTGGAACCACAACACCGATATCAAGATTTTGAAGAACCCTTATTACAAGGGCGAAGACAAACCGCAGAACGATGGCGTCGATTTCAAGGTCTACACCAAGTCCAGCGCTGCCTATGCCGATATTCAGGCCGGGCACCTTGACGGCATGAACGCCATCCCGCCGGAGGACACCAAGAGCTTCCAGACGGATTCCAACCTGCAGGCCTACAACAAGCCGGGTTCCTCGATTCAGCAGTTCACCATTCCTTCCGATCTTCCTCACTTCCAGGCCGGTACCGAGGAAGGCACGCTGCGTCGTCAGGCCATCTCCATGTCCATCGATCGCAACACCATCGTCAAGAAGGTGCTCAACGGCACCGGCGAGCCCGCCCATGAGTTCACCGCCCCGGTGATCCCGGGCTATTCCGCAACGCTCAAGGGCAACGAGAACCTCAAGTACAACCCGAAGAAGGCCAAGGAACTGTGGGCCAAGGCCAACGCCATCTCGAAGGACACCGATACGCTGAAGCTCGCCTACAACTCCGACGGTACCTCCAAGCCCGTCTTCGACGCGATGGTCAACTCCATCAACAACACCCTTGGTTCCGGAGTCACTGCCACCGATCCTCTGCCTACCTTCCAGGAATTCCGCGACGCCATCTCGAACCGCAAGGTCAAGGGCGGTTTCCGTTCCGGCTGGATGCCTGATTATCCTTCCGCCGAGAACTATCTGGTCCAGAACTTCTCGAGTTCCGCAGGTCACGGCAACGGCTCCAACGACGGCGATTACAGCAACCCGAAGTTCGACGAGCTGACCGACAAGGCCTATGCCGCCAAGTCCGTCGACGAGGCGAACAAGTACTACCAGCAGGCTCAGGAAGTGCTTCTGAACGACCTGCCCGCCATCCCGCTCTATTACATGGCGAATGACGGTGTGGCCGCGAAGGGCGTCAAGGGCTTCGCCATCGATTGGCAGTCCTACCCGACCTTCATCCAGATGCACAAGTGATGCATCGCTGAACGTTCCTCCCGGCCCGTGTTGTTGAGCGCCGGGTGGAAAGTCCGATGATTGCAAGGGAGCGCGTGTTCGTACATGCGCTCCCTTTTCATATGTTTACCCACGTTTTCACATTCCATGCCGGCCGGGGCGGCGTCTTATTGGGCGTCACGCTTTTCGTTGTCGGCTTTTGGTGTCCGTATAGTGTTCGTTTTTGCACTTTCGTAACATGAATGCGCTTCAATGACAGTTTACGGCTGAACTTATCACAGACGTAACAATTTCCGTCCGGATCGTGGTTGATATCCGGGCATGACGATAACAGATAGCAGAGAAGGACAGAGGGATGAAGAGAAGACTGTTGGCGGTTTCCGCCGTGCTGTGTTCCATGGGTATGCTGCTCGCCGGTTGTGGCGCGAACGGCGGAAGCGATTCCGGGCAAAAGGACTCGAAAAGCGTCATCACGGCATTCGACACGGAGCCGCAGAACCCGCTGATACCAGGTAACACCAACGAATCCGGCGGCAACCGCCCGGATTCCCTGATTTTTGCGGGGCTGGTCTCTTTCGATGCCAAGGGCAAGGCTTCCAACGAGGTGGCCCAATCGATCGAAGGCAACGCGAACTCGACGCAATATACCGTCAAGCTCAAGCCGGGCTGGAAGTTCAGCGACGGCACGCCGGTGACCTCGAAGTCCTTCACGAAGGCGTGGAGCTATGTCGCCAATGTGAAGAACGCGCAGAAGTGCTCGTCCTTCTTCTCCACCATCCAGGGCTATGACGACCTGCAGAAGGTCGGTAGCCTCAAAGGTGACGAGCAGCTCGCCGGTCTCAAGGACGTCGACGATACGACCTTCACCGTCACGATGTCGAAGCCGGACGCGACGTTCCCCATCAAGGTCGGCTACCTCGCCTTCGCGCCGTTGCCGGAAAGCTTCTATAAGAATCCCAAGGCGTTCGGCAACGCTCCTTTGGGCAACGGCCCGTACAAGCTGGAAAGCTGGAACCATAACACCGAAATCCGTCTGGTTCGCAACAACCTGTACAAGGGTAATGTGAAGCCGAAGAACGACGGTGTCACGTTCAAGATTTACACCAAGGTGGACTCCGCTTACGCCGATGTGCAGGGAGGCAACCTCGATGTACTCGATACCGTACCTACCGCCGACACCAAGAGCTTCCAGACCGATGCGAACCTGCAGGCCTACAATCAGGCCGGTTCGGTGATCCAGATGTTCACCATTCCTTCGAACCTGCCGCATTTCGTTTCGGGCACCGAGGAAGGCACGCTGCGCCGTCAGGCCATTTCCAAGGCCATCGATCGAAAGGGGATCATCAAGAAGGTACTCAACGGCACGGGCACCCAGCCGGTCGATTTCACCTCACCCAAGACCCCGGGATTCTCCAAGGATCTTAAGGGCAAAGATAACCTCGTCTACAACGCAGCCCAGGCCAAGGAGCTTTGGGCCAAGGCCAATGCCATTTCCAAGGACAATGACAAATTCACGATCTCCTACAACACTGACGGCGGCAACAAGGCCATTTACGACGCCATGATCAATTCCATCAAGAACACCCTGGGTATCGACGCCTCCGCCGACCCGATGCCGACCTTCCAGGAATTCCGCAACGCCGTCGACAAGCGCAGCATCAAAGGCGGCTTCCGTTCCGGCTGGCAGCCTGATTACCCTTCGGCCGAGAACTACCTGTTCCAGGAATATGATTCCGCCGCGGCCCACGGCAACGGTTCCAACGACGGGGACTACAGCAACCAGAAATTCGATGCGCTGATGGATCAGGCCTACGCGGCGCCTTCCACCGACGCAGCCAACGCCATCTACAGCCAGTCGCAGGAAATCCTCCTGAATGACCTTCCGGCGATTCCCATGTATTATGACAATGCTCACGGCGTGGCTTCCAAGAAGCTGAAAGGCCTGGTGGCCGATTGGGAGAATATGCCGGTATACAGCCAATTGCATAAATAACCATAGGTCTGTTTCGCTTTGAAATAAAAGGAAAATCCGTGTGAAGGTGATCTCGCAATGACATCACCTTCACATTTTTTAAACATTCTTGACTTGTGTCTGCGCTACACTTACAGGCATATGTCTAAAAGCCGAAAGGGTTATCAGTGCTTTCAAGCCATTTGGCAGATCCTCGGCTTAGGAAAATAAGGAGTTAACCGATGGGCAAGTATCTTCTGCGCCGTATCCTGCAGATGATCCCCGTGGTTCTCGGCACAACATTGTTGGTCTACGCCCTTGTTTTCGCGCTTCCCGGCGACCCGGTGAAGGCGATGTTCGGCGACAAGCCAGTCAATGCTGCGGTCGCAGCCCAGATTCGCGCGGAATATAACCTTGACAAGCCATTCATCATCCAGTATCTGCTGTTCCTGAAGAACGCGCTGACACTCAATTTCGGCAACACGTTCGCCGGTCAGCCGGTTATCAGCGAGATCGGCCGGGCCTTCCCGGTCACGATCAAGCTGGCGCTGATGGCGTTCGTCTTCGAAGCCGTTTTCGGCGTGGTCTTCGGTATCATTTCGGGCCTGAAAAAGGGGAAGTGGTACGATTCCGTCATTCTTATCGTCTCCCTGCTTCTGATTTCCGTGCCGACCTTCGTCACCGGTTTCCTGGCTCAGTATTTCCTCGGTGTCAAATGGCGTCTGCTGCCGGTCACCGCGGGCAATGATCCCGGTTTCCTCGATTTGCTGATGCCGGCCGTAGTGCTCGGTTCCGTTTCGATGGCCTATATCATCAGGCTCACGCGTTCCGAAGTCTCCTCGAACATCGCCGAGGATTACGTACGCACCGCACGCGCCAAGGGCATGAGCAACCGCTCCGTCATCGTGCGCCACGTGCTGCGCAACTCGTTGATTCCCGTGGTCACCTACCTTGGGCAGGACTTGGGTGCGCTCATGAGCGGCGCGATGATTTCCGAAACGATCTTCAACGTGCACGGCATCGGGTTCCTGACTTACCAGAGCATCCTCAAGGGCGAAAGCAACATGGTCGTTTCCATCGTTACTCTGCTGACCTTGATATTCGTGGTATGCAACTTGATCGTCGATATGCTTTACGCGGCGCTTGATCCGCGTATCAGGTACGCGTGAGTAAGGGAGGAGACCAAATGAGCGACAAGAATTCAGAAACTACTATGGCCAATTCCCGTGTGCTTCCCGGGCAGGAACGTTATGTGGCGCCTGCCGATGCAGTGAAGCTGCAGGATGTCGATTCGGTCGACGAATCGGCACCCGCCACCAGCATGTGGGCCGATGCGTGGAGGACGTTGCGCAAGAACCCGCTGTTCATCGTGGCGGCGATATTGATTCTCTGCGTCATCTTCGTGGCGCTGTTCCCGGGCGTCTTCACTCGCCAGAACCCCAATTTCTGCCAGCTGGAACATTCCCTCGACAAAAGCAGTCCCGGCCATCCCTTCGGCTATGACACCCAGGGTTGCGACGTCTTCACCCGCACCGTCTACGGCACCCGCACCTCGCTGAGCGTCGGCATCCTGACCACGCTCCTGGTCATGGTCGTCGGCTCCCTGATCGGCGCCCTCGCCGGCTTCTTCGGCGGCTGGATCGACGCGGTGCTGAGCCGTTTCACCGACATCTTCATGGCCATCCCGCTGCTGCTCGGCGCCATCGTCGTGCTGCAGATGTTCCGCACCTCCGGGTCGGTATGGAAGATCGTGCTTGTCCTGACGCTGTTCGGCTGGACGCAGACCGCGCGAATATCGCGAGGAGCGGTGATGGAAACCAAGAACCTTGAGTTCAACACGGCTTCCACCGCGCTGGGCTCCACGCCGTGGCGCAACCTGATGCGGCATATCCTGCCCAACTCGATGGCCTCGATCATCGTGGTGACCACCACCTCGCTGGGCACCTACATCGTTTCCGAAGCGACGCTGAGCTTCCTTGGTATCGGCCTGCCGAGCACCACCGTGAGCTGGGGCGGCGATATCTCCAATGCGCAAACCATCCTGCGCACCGACCCCTCGGTTCTCTTCTATCCGTCGGCCGCGCTGGCCATTACGGTGCTCGCCTTCATCATGATGGGCGATGCCGTCAAGGACGCGCTTGACCCCAAGAGCCGTACGGCGTGAGTGCGGAGGAAAACACGATGAGCGAAATGAATAGCGAAAACGAAAAGAACGACAAACTCTTCGAAATGCAGAAGGAGCAGGGGCCGATTCTCGAGGTCAAGGATCTCAAGGTCGACTTCACCACCGGCGACAAGCGCGCGGTACACGCGGTGCGTGACGCCTCCTTCAACGTCTACCCGGGCCAGTGGGTGGCAATCGTAGGCGAATCCGGTTCGGGCAAGTCCACGTCGGCCATGGCCGTTCTGGGTCTTCTGCCCGGCACCGGCCATGTTGTTGGCGGCTCCATCAAGCTGGAAGGCGAGGAGATCTCGCACTATACGCGCAAGCAGTATGAGCAGATCCTCGGCGACAAGATGGGCCTGGTCCCGCAGGATCCGATGAGCAACCTGAACCCTGTCTGGCGTATCGGCACCCAGGTGGAAGAGGCTTTGAAAGCCAACCACATGGACATCTCGCACGAGAAGCGCTCGAAGCTGGCCAAGGCGTTGGCCGGCGGCGAAGTCGCGGTGAAAAGCGAGGACGACGAGACCTTCATCGGCTCCAAAGAACTTCCCGACCTGCTCAAGGCCGCGCAAGCGGCACTTGCCGAGGCAGGTGTGAGTGACGACAAAGCCAAGAAGAAGATGGACTATTTCACGGCCGAATGGGTTCCCGGTTCGGAAACCCGTTGGCGCGTGGCCGATGACCTGATCAAGGCCGGCGTGAGCGACGACAAGGCGTGGGGAATCGCCAAGCAGTACGTGCTCGGCAGCACCATGACCGACCGTATCGCAGGCCTTCTTCAAGAGGCCGGTCTGCCCGATGCGGCGACCCGTGCCCGCCAGTATCCACACGAATTCTCAGGCGGCATGCTGCAGCGCGCGCTCATCGCCATCGGCCTGGCCTGCCGGCCCGATCTGCTGATCGCCGACGAACCCACCAGCGCCCTCGACGTCACCGTGCAGAAGAGGATTCTCGACCACCTGCACACCCTGACCGACGAGCTCGGCACGGCAGTGCTCTTCATCACCCACGACTTGGGTCTGGCCGCCGAACGCGCCCAGCACATCGTCGTGATGTACAAGGGTCAGGTCGTCGAATCCGGTCCTTCGCTCGAGGTGCTTCAGCACCCGCAGCATCCTTACACCAAGCGCTTGGTGGCGGCGGCGCCGTCGCTGGCCTCGCAGCGCATCATCTCCGCCAAGGAACACGGCGAAAACGCCGATTCCCTGATGGAACATCATGTCAAGGGCGAGGAAACGCTTGAAAAAAGTGAGCACATCATCACGGTGAGCCACTTGACCAAGGAATTCAAACTTCCGCGCAAGAAGGAAATGTTCAAGGCCGTCGACGACGTGTCGTTCTCGGTCAAGCGCGGTACCACGCTCGCGATCGTGGGCGAATCCGGCTCCGGCAAATCCACCGTGGCCAACATGGTGCTGAAGCTTCTGAAGCCGACCAGCGGAACCGTGACCTACGAAGGCAAGGACATCAGCGAGTTCGAAGGCAAGTCGCTTCTGGACTTCCGCAGGCACGTGCAGCCGGTCTTCCAGAACCCGTACGGCTCGCTTGACCCGATGTATTCGATCTACCGCTCCATCGAGGAGCCGCTGCGCATCCACAAGATCGGCGACAAGAAGAGCCGTGAGAAACGCGTGCGCGAACTGCTCGACCTTGTGAAGATGCCGCAGTCGGTGATGCAACGTTACCCGAACGAACTTTCCGGCGGCCAGCGTCAGCGTATCGCCGTGGCACGTGCCATGGCGTTGAACCCCGATGTCATCGTCTGTGATGAAGCCGTCTCCGCTTTGGACGTGCTGGTGCAGGATCAGGTGCTGCGACTTTTGAACGATCTGCAGGCAGAGCGTGGCCTGAGCTACCTCTTCATCACCCATGATTTGGCGGTGGTTCGTCAGATCGCCGACGAGGTCGTGGTGATGCAGAAGGGCAAGCTCGTCGAGCATGCCACCACCGACGAGGTCTTCGACCATCCGCAGAAGCAGTACACCAAGGATCTGCTTGACGCGATTCCTGGCGGCCATCTGAAGCTCGGCTTGGACTGAGGTTCGTTTCGGTGGGCCTCGGGCTCGTTAACGAAGCTTGAGATTCGCCGATAAATCCGATAGAAGGTTCTATTAATCCCGTCACCTTACGTGGCGGGATTTTCATATTCTGCAAACGAACGTAAAGTTGTGCCCGTCGCGACCACGCAAGCGTGTATCGTCGGGACCATGAGCATAACAGTGACTACTTCGAATCTCAACGGCATCCGTGCGGCCAAACGCAAAGGCGTTCTCGACTGGGCCGACGCCAATACCCCCGACATCTGGTGCATGCAGGAGGTGCGCGCCCCGCAGGAGGAGATCGACCCAATTTTCGATGCCATGGCTAAAGGATATGAGAAAGCCGGCAAAGTGGATGCCGCCGACGGGCTGGGACGGATGGACGAGGTCTGCCGTATCAAAGGGCGTGCCGGTGTCGGGCTGCTTTCGGACCTGAAAATCGAAGAACAGCGCTACGGGCTGATGGACTTGAGCGACGACGTGGATTCCGGCCGGTGGATCGAGGCCGACATCACCACGCCTAAGGGTATGAAACTTACCGTGGCCAGCGTCTACGTACATGCCGGCAACACCGATGACCCCAACAAGATGACCCAGAAATACCGTTTCCTCGACCGCATGCTCGAGCGTATGGAGCAGCTGCGCGACGAGGCCGAAAAAGGCGGGCGTCAGGCGCTGCTGTGCGGCGATATGAACATCGCTCACACCCCATTGGATATCAAAAACGCCAAGGCTAACGAGAAACATTCCGGATTCCTGCCCGCCGAACGTGCCTACGTCGACAAGTGGCTCGACCCTGCGCAATGCGGTTTCGTTGACGTGATGCGAAATCTCGCAGGCGACGTGCAGGGCCCCTACACGTGGTGGAGCCAGCGCGGACGTGCCTTCGACAATAACGTCGGCTGGAGGATCGACTACCAGCTGGCCACGCCGGGTCTGGCGCAAAAGGCCGTGTCATTCGACATCGACCGCGCCCCCTCCTACGACACCCGCTGGTCGGATCACGCGCCGCTGAGTGTGGTGTATAAGATATAGACTCCCATTTTTTTCAGGCGTTTAAAAAATGAGAGTCAAAGTGAACATTTTGCTATCGGCATACTCCTATGAATCGTTGTGACTCTTAGGTTTGTCGGTAATGTGATGGAAAAGTGAATGTTCATTTGGCTCTCATTTTTTAAAACGCTTCAAAAAATGAGAGCCATACTGGGGTGCAACCCGGGTGATAGGCTTGAAGCATCATTTTAGGTTTTGAAACGAGGAACTATGGGATTGTTCGGATTCGGCAAAAAGAAACACAACAAAGACGATGACGAGGCCGAGGAAAAGGCGAAAGATACCGAGGCGAAGGACGAGGATTCAGCTGCAGAGGCCGAAGATAACGGCACCGATGCTGACGAAGACGCCGCCAAAGATAGTGAAAGTGCAGAATCCGAGGATACGGAAACGGATTCCGACGAGGATGAAGACGCTGACGAGGACGCGGCGGACGAGCACAAGGTTCCCGACGAGCCGCGCGAGGAATACCCGGACCGCGGCGAACTGTACGGTCCGTGGGACATCGAAGAGGAGGAAGCGCCGAATTACGACGAATACCTCGATATGGGTGCCTATTACCTGCCTTTCATGCCCGGCATCGAACTGCGTGTGAAGGCCAATCGTGCCAGCGGCCAGGTGCTCGGCTGCACCATTTCCTACAAGACTTCCAGCCTGGAGATCGAAGCGCTTGCGGCCCCGAAGACCTTGAGCCTTTGGGACGGGGTGAGGGAGGACCTGCTCGCCGCCAATCCCAAAGCCAGCAAGGAACCTGGCATTTTCGGCACTGAAATCAAGCTGCCGGTCGTCGTCAAGGGTGGTAAAAAGCTCATCACCCGCATCGTCGGCGTCGACGGTCCGCGTTGGATGCTTCGCGGCATCTTCTCCGGACGTGCCGCTACCCACCCGGAAAGTCCCGAGACCAAAGCGCTGAACCAGTTCTTCTCCGATATCGTGGTCGACCGCGGCGAAGAACCGCTCGCGCCGCGTGACGTCATCCCGATGCATGCCCCAGTTTCTCCCGAGGAGCGTCGCAAGGCCGACGAAGCCGCCGCTGAAGCCGAAAAAGACGATAAGGGCCACAAGATTCCCAAGCGCATCAAGGGCCCGTTCGTCGCCGATCAGCAGACTGAGGTACAGACCACGATTTCACGTGGCCCGATGTTCTCGGAACTGCGCTGATTCGCTCGCTTTTCGATTCGCCGGTTTGCCTTTGCGGGCGGGCCGGCGAATTATGTACGGGCATCAACGAAATGAAAAATAAAAACTATCGGAACGTAGTTCTCTCGCAATTTTGATGGCAACGATATGGGCGCCGGTAATTGCGAATATCGGGCGATATCGGGATAGAACGATAGCGAGAGACAATAGATCTGATAACGAAACGAATAGGGAATCATGACAGAAACGAAGAAGCGTCAGGGATTCGCAGCGCTGGCTGCAGCGGGCAACGGCGAGGATTTTTCCGTCATTGACGCCATCGGCGGCATTCGTGGTGTCGTCGAGTCGATGCTGCCCGGTTTCGTCTTCGTAGTCATGTTCGTCATTACTTCCGACCTGAAAATGACGATTATCGTTTCGGCAGTGTTGGCCGTGCTGCTGGTCGTGGTGCGTCTTTTCCAACGCCAGACAGTGCTTGGCGCGCTGGCCGGGCTGATTTCCATCGCCATCTGCCTGATCTGGGCTTGGAATACGCATGAGGCCCGCAACTACTATATGTACGGGTTCCTTACCAACAGCATTTATATTGTCGTCCTTGTCATCACCTTGGCCATTCGTGTCCCCGGAGTCGGCTTTCTGGTTGAGTTCATCCGTTCGCTGCCCACCGAGCATTTCCGCGCTTGGCTGGCCGATTGGCGGGGCGACCGGAAGCTTATGCGTGCTTACGATATCGTCACTGCCATGTGGGTCGGTGTTTTCGCCCTGCGGCTGGTGGTGCAGGTCCCGCTCTACCTCACCAACCACGTCACTTGGCTCGGGACGACGCGTCTTTTGATGGGCCTGCCGTTCTGGGCGTTGGCGATTTGGGTTTCGTATCTGCTGATTGCCGACCCGATGAGGCACCATCCCAAATTCAAGTCAGAAGACAGCGATGGCGAAGACGACGATGATGATGCAGTCGTGGTAGACGCAAGCGCAGAAGCAAACGACGGGAAAGCCGATATTGATGCCAGTGTTCATACAAAAAATGAAGGCATTGCCGGCGACGCGGAGGCAACAACTGTTACGGATACGATGAACTGAGATTATCGCGAAATCTAGAAATGGCGCGAAAGCCGTAGGCGAGGGTGAACGATAGACTGGGATTCCAGTCGTGGGGATATGCTGCTTCGATACTCATTAATATCGGCGGCAATATGCCGTACAAAATGAATGGTTAGACACGGAATCTCATATTTCCCGTGTCGTTATTGAATTTTTAGAAGCAGAGGTTAATATGCAAGCCACAGTACGTATCGAACGTTACGCCGACCAGGGGCGCTGCGTCGCCCATATCGACGGGCGGGTGGTTTTCGTACGGTTCGCGCTGCCCGGCGAGCTGGACACGATCGAACTGGACGAGCCACACAATCGCGACGACCGGTTCTGGACGGGTGAGGTCGTTGACGTCGTGGAAGCCTCGGAGGATCGGGTTGAACCGCTGTGGCCGCTCGCCGGTCCGTTGGCGCAAGGTGGGGGAGTCGGCGGTGCCGATTTGATCCATGTCTCGCTGCCGGGGCAATTGAAGTGGAAGTCTGCGGTTATCACCGACCAGATGCGGCGTATGGGCCATCTCGATATGGATGATGTGCCGGTCGCCCGCATGGACGGCGACGTGGACGAAAAGGGTCTGCACTGGCGCACCCGTATCGAACTGATCGCCGACGAAGAAGGTCGTGTTTCGATGCGTCGCCGCGCCTCGCATACCCGCGTGCGTATCGACACGATGCCGCTGGCCACTCGCGCGCTGTTGGCCGTCGCTCGTGACCAGAAACTTTGGGATGAGCAATTCGAGCCTGGTGCCAAAATCCGCATCGCGGTGCCTGAACCTCGCGATATCCACACTTCCCGTGCGTCGGGCAAGGCGTTGCTCGAAGCTGTTGGCGACAATTTCGCCATCACGGTCGACGGGCATCTGCATGCCGGATCGAAACGGCTCAAGGAAGTCGTGGACGTGGACGGCAAACGCTACAAGTACGGCGTCGAGGCCGACGGGTTCTGGCAGGTGCACCGCATTGCTCCGCCGACGCTCGTCAAATACGTGATGCGTCTGGTCAGCCAGGAACTCTCTGGCGTGCAGTCCGCGACTCTTTGGGATCTGTTCTCCGGTTCCGGCCTCTTTACCGTGCCGTTGGCCAAGACCTTCGCCCATACGAGCATGCTTTCCGTGGAAGGCGGCCGTATGGCCGTGCGCAACGCGGCACGCAATTTGCATATCGCCAAGGACGCCAACGTCACCGTGATGCAAGGCGACGTTTCTCATTGCCTGCGCCGTGTGCCCGAAGAGCTTGCCAATCCCAACGTCGTCGTGCTCGACCCACCGCGCGCAGGAGCCAAGGCGCAGGTCTGCCGCCAGCTTGCCGAAGCCGGAACGCACGCCATCATCTACATCGCTTGCGATCCGACCAGCCTCGCGCGCGACACCGCCACACTGACCAAGCTCGGCTACACCCTGAAAACCATTCAGGCGTTCGACATCTACCCGATGACCCACCATGTCGAGACGGTGGCGTTGTTCGTACGTAACAGCGAATGAAGTAGGATGTTGTGATGCGTCGGGGATTGTCAATCGTGCTAAGCGTGTGCCTGGCGTTGTCGGCCGTGCCGGCACTCGCTTCGTGCGCCCCGAAGAATGCCGCGGTAGGGGATACCACTTCCGCTTCCCGACACATCAACCACGACAGCGTCGACAAATCAGACCTGCTGATCGGCGTGGTCACCACCGGCGACGAAGATCTTGACCGTACGGTGTTGGATGCCTTTAGCAAAGCCGATATCAAGGCCGTCTATGCTCCCATGCCCGATGGAACCACAACGCTCGATCCGGTTCAATCGTTCAAGGATATGGCCCGCAGGCCTGTCAATGCTTTCGTGGTCAATAGTCTCAATATGCAAGGCAACCAGGCGAACGGCTGGGATGAGGCCTTGCAAACGGCTCGGGACGCCGGTATTCCGGTGATATTGGTCAATGCGGGCAAAGTTCCGAGCGACGCGAATCTGTATGCGGAATCGCTGCAAATCGTTCCAACCGCGGAAGGCAAAGGCACGGTTCCGTTTGACCAAGCGGTGCAAGCAGCAATCAATGACAATCCGCACAGTAAGACAATGAGCGTGACATTACCGTAAATATGCGGCTGCGGCTCACCGCGAACGGGGCCGACACGATAGAGTGCAGAACATATACTAAAACACAGAAACAGGCCGCCTGCGGGATTTGAGATGGCGGTGGGTGAGTATGACAAATCACGGCAGTGACCGTGGTCCGACTTATGAGATCGGGCACGGGTAAGGGGCAATCAATGAGCGCAACCGGAATGTTCGGGCAAGGCGACAATGGCGGGAACGCTGGTAACAACGTGAAAAAAAACGGCAATGGCAAAAGCAACGCCAACGGCGGGCAGCAGGGCGCGTCCGCGATTCGTCTTCCTCAGATTTCCGAAGTCGGGCTGACTTCCGCTGAAGTCGCCGAGCAGGTGCAGCAGGGCAACGTCAACAAGATCGACACCGAAAGTTCGCGCTCGCTCGGGCAGATTATCCGCGAGAACGTCTTCACGCTCTTCAACGCCATCATTTTCGTGGCGATGGTCTTGGTGCTCCTGACGGGCCAGTGGAAAGACGCCGTTTTCGGGCTCGTTATCATCATCAACTCCGGCATCGGCGTCTTCACCGAAATGCGGGCCAAGCACACGCTCGACAAGCTTTCGATTTTGGTCGCCTCGAAATCGCTGGTACGGCGCAACGGGCAGGACGTTGAAATCGAGCATGAGGACATCGTGCTTGGCGACCTGCTTTGGCTGCGCAGCGGTGAACAGGTGCCGGCCGACGCCACCATTGTGCATACATGGGGGCTCGAGCTCGACGAATCGATGCTCACCGGCGAATCGCGAACCGTCAAAAAAGGCGAGGGAGCCGAGGTCTATTCCGGTTCCAACGCGACTTCCGGCATGGCGTTGGTGCGCGTGGACGCGGTGGGCGAGCAAGGCTATGCCGCGAAGCTGACGGCCAAGGCGAAGGTCTATAAGAAGACCGTCTCCGACTTGAGCAAGGGCATCAACACCATCCTGAAGGTGATGACCGTCATCGTCATTCCGCTTTGCATTTTGCTCGTTGCCTCGCAGATTCGCACGGTTGGCGGCTGGCAGGTCGCTTTCACGACGGGCGCGTGGCGTTCGGCTATCGTCTCTGCCGTGGCCGGTGTAGTCGGCATGATTCCCGAGGGTCTGGTCCTCCTGACCTCGCTTAACTTCGCCATTGCCGCGATGCGTTTGGCCCGTCAGCACACGCTCGTCCAGGAGCTGGAAAGCGTCGAGACGCTCGCTCGCGTGGACGCGCTGAATCTCGACAAGACCGGCACCATCACCGACGGCGGCATCGTCTTCAATCAGGTCGTGATGCTCGGTGAAGCGGATGTGGCAAGTCCGGCCGCCGACGCCGATATCGTCGTCGATGCCCCGTCTGGCGAGAACGCCGTGCACGCTAGCGTGACCGTCGGCACCACCGACGACGAGAAATCAGGTGCGGTGCAGGCTCTGTATGATCTTTCCAACGAGGAGAACCCCAACGGTACGGGTGCGGCGGTACTCAAAGCGTTGAATGCCAAGGGCGTCCATGCCCAAGCCGTCGACGCTCGCGTGCCCTTCTCCTCGGCCCGCAAATGGAGCGCCATCGTGCGCGGCGGCGATGTGTGGTACATGGGTGCCCCGGAAATGCTCTTCAGTGGATTCGTTGGTGATAGCACGGCTGCCAAGAACATGGTGGCCAAGTATGCCAACCAAGGCATGCGTGTCCTGTTGATCGCCCGTGCGGCCGGAGCTTGCGCTAGCTCCGAGGCTGCAAAGAACTTTGAAAATGACCCGCATCTGATTGCCGTTTCCCAGCCCGTAGCGCTGGTGCTATGTCAGGAGCACATCCGCGACGATGCCGAGGAGACGTTGGAATGGTTCCGCGAACAGGGCGTGCGCTGCCGTATCATTTCCGGCGACAGTCCGGCCACAGTCGGCGCTATCGCCAGAACCGTCCGACTGACCGGCGACCGCGAACCTGTGGCCATGGACGCCCGCGAACTGCCGAGCGATGTCAAGAAACTCTCCACTGTCATGGAGAACGTCGATGTGCTTGGCCGCGTCTTGCCGGAACAGAAGAAAGCCATCGTCGACGCGCTGCATGAAAGCAAACACGTCGTGGCGATGACCGGCGACGGCGTCAACGATGCGCTGGCATTGAAAGAAGCCGATCTGGGCATTGCAATGGGCAACGCCGCGCCTGCCACCAAGGCCGTGGCGCAGGTCGTGCTGGTCGATTCGAAGTTCTCTCATCTGCCCAGCGTCGTGGCCCGCGGCCGTCAGGTGATGGCTAACATGGAACGCGTCTCGTCGCTCTTCCTCGTCAAGACGGTCTACTCCGCGCTGATTTCGCTCGGCGTGGTCTGCACGTTCATCCCCTTCCCGTATCTGCCACGCCACATCACTTATATCGGTGCGCTGACCATCGGCATCCCGGCTTTCATCCTTGCGTTGGCCCCGAACAACCGCCGCTATATTCCGGGCTTCCTGGGTCGTGTGGTGCGTTTCGCCTTGCCGGGCGGCATCGCTGTGGCGCTTTCCGTTTTGCTTACTGCATGGACGTTGCCGGGCTTCATGAACTGGAACCTTTCCAAGCCGGGTGATTTGCTGAAACTGCGCGACATCTGCGCCATCATCGTCTTCGTGCTGGGCATTCTGGTGATGGCCCGCGTGGCCCAACCGCTTAAATCGTGGCGTGGTGTTCTCGTGGCTGCGTTCGCGGCGGCAGGCTTGATCGGCATGTTCATCCCGATCGTCTCGAACTTCTTCGAGCTGGTCATTCCGACCGGCTGGACCTTGGTCGCCACCATCATCGTGCTGGCCCTTTCCATCGTCATCTTCGCCGGCATCCAGACGATTGCCGATCTGATTGGCCGCCTGTATTCGAGCATTGCACATCGCAAGAAGAACAAGTAAGTTCGCGCTTGGTATGCGATTATTCTCCACTCACACGTGTCTGATGTCTTCGGAAATCAGAGAGTGTAAGACATGTTTTTGTATTTATAGATAATATTTATCAGATAATGTATCTCATTTCTGCTGGTATTTGCGCCGAGATTTGACCGTGCTTTTACAGGTCTCACATAGTGAATTGACCGCTTTCGTTGATTTCCCAATGGTTTTACCTTGTAATTATTGCAGAATCGACGAGGAAACGGCATTATTAACGTTTCCGACTTTCGATTGACCGATAATAAAAAGGGAACATCGTCAAAACGTTCGGAGGGTTCAATGTCATTGCGGGACGAGCAGCTGGATACATTGCAGGTCGGTGACAAAGAAGTCGATTACTATCGGATCGCGGATCTGCCGGGCATCGAACATCTGCCGTATTCGCTCAAAGTGCTGGTCGAAAACCTGCTGCGCCGCATCGACGGCGTCAACGTTACCGAAGATCAGGTCAATGAGCTGCTCAAATGGGATCCGAACGCCGAACCCAGCCATGAGATCGAATTCGGGCCCTCGCGGGTGCTGATGCAGGATTTCACCGGTGTGCCGTGCATCGTTGATCTCGCCACCATGCGCGACGCGGTGGCGGACTTGGGCGGTGATCCCGAGGTCATCAACCCGCAGGTCGAGGCCGACATGGTCATCGACCATTCCGTGCAGATCGACAATTATGCCGTCGCCGACGCGGTGGCGCGCAATATGGACCGTGAATACCAGCGCAACGGCGAGCGTTACCGCTTCCTGCGTTGGGGGCAGCAAGCGTTCAAGAACTTCCGCGTGGTCCCGCCGGGCACCGGCATCATCCATCAGGTCAATATCGAATACCTCGCCAAAGTCGTCATGAGCAAACCGGGGGAGCGTGGACGCGACCTCGCCTATCTTGACTCCTGCGTTGGCACTGATTCGCACACCACCATGGTCGGCGGTCTGGGCGTGCTCGGCTGGGGCGTCGGCGGCATCGAAGCCGAGGCGGCCATGCTCGGTCAGCCCATCTCCATGCTCGTTCCGCGCGTGGTCGGCTTCAAGCTCACCGGTTCCATCCCGGAAGGTGTCACCGCCACCGACGTCGTGCTCACCATCACCCAGATGCTGCGCGAGCACGGCGTGGTCGGCAAATTCGTCGAGTTCTACGGCGACGGCGTCGCTTCCGTGCCGCTGGCCAACCGCGCCACCATCGGCAATATGAGCCCCGAATTCGGCTCGACCTGCGGCATCTTCCCGATCGATCAGGTGACGTTGGATTACCTGCGCCTGACGGGTCGCAGCGACGAGCAGATCGCGCTGGTCGAAGCCTATGCTAAAGCCAATCGTCTTTGGGGCGACACCAGTGACCCTGATTATGTGGAACCGGAATATTCCGAATATATGTCACTCGATCTCGGCACGGTCGTCCCGTCCATCTCCGGCCCCAAGCGTCCGCAGGATCGCATTCGCCTGGATGAAGCCAAGGCGACCTTTGAAAAGACACTGCCGGATTACGAGACACCGAAGACCAGCCAGAACCCGGTGCCGGTACATACCGATTTCCGCGGTGATTTCGAGATTCAGAATGGTGACGTTGCCATCGCATCCATTACCAGCTGCACCAATACTTCCAACCCATCGGTGATGATCGCCGCCGGACTGCTCGCCCGCGCAGCCCGCAAGCATGGTCTGAAACCTAAGCCGTGGGTCAAGACCTCGCTGGCCCCTGGCTCGCAGGTCGTGGCCGACTACTTGAAGAAGGCCGGCCTGCAGGAAGATCTGGACGCCTTGGGTTATGAACTCGTCGGTTTCGGCTGCACGACCTGCATCGGCAACTCCGGCCCGCTGCTGCCCGAGATCTCCAAGGCCGTCAACGACAACGATTTGACTGTGGTCTCGGTGCTTTCCGGCAACCGCAACTTCGAGGGGCGTATCAGCCCTGACGTCAAGATGAACTACTTGGCCTCGCCGCCGCTTGTCATCGCCTACGCCATCGCAGGCACGCTCGATTTCGATTTCGAGACGCAGCCACTCGGCACCGATGCCAACACCGGCCGCGAGATTTTCCTGCGCGACATCTGGCCGAGCAACGAGGAGATTGACAAGGTCGTTTCGGCTTCCGTCAACCGCGAGATGTTCGTGCGTGACTACGCCGACGTCTTCGAAGGCGACGAACGCTGGAAGTCCCTCGATGTGCCGAAGGGAGAGCGTTTCGCTTGGGACCCGGATTCGACCTATGTGCGCAAGCAGATCTTCTTCGACGGCATGAGCGCCAAGCCGCAGCCGGTCGAAGATGTCCGCGGCGCTCGCGTCTTGGCGTTGTTGGGCGATTCGGTGACCACCGACCACATTTCGCCGGCCGGTGCGTTCCCCGCCTCGAGTCCTGCAGGCAAATACCTGCTGGAACACGGCATCGAGCCCAAGGACTTCAATTCCTATGGTTCCCGGCGTGGCAATCACGAAGTCATGGTTCGCGGCACGTTCGGCAATATCCGCCTGCGCAATCAGCTGCTCGCTTCGGTGGGTGAGGAAGTACGCCCCGGCGGGTTCACCTACGATTTCGATACTGGCAAGCCTTCAACGATTTTTGACGCCTCGCTTGATTATCGTAAGTCCGGAACCCCGTTGGTTGTATTAGCAGGCTCCGAATACGGCACCGGCTCCTCGCGTGACTGGGCGGCCAAGGGCACGCTGATGCTTGGCGTCAAGGTCGTCATCGCCCGCAGCTTCGAACGCATCCACCGTTCCAACTTGATTGGCATGGGCGTGCTGCCCCTGCAGTTCCCCGAAGGCCAGTCGGCCGAGTCGCTATGCTTGGACGGCACGGAAACCTACGATTTCCAAGGCATCGAAGCACTCAATAATGGCACGATTCCCGAAACGGTCCACGTTGTCGCTACCAAGCCTGCAGCTAACGGTAAGCCTGCTACCAAGCCGGTCGAATTCGACGCCACGGTCCGTGTCGACACCCCGGGTGAGGCGGAATACTACCGCAACGGCGGCATTCTCCAGTATGTCCTACGCAGGCTGATGAAGTAGCTTCCAACAAAAAGGTCGGTCGATATAAAACGAAAATGGCTTTATTCCGCCATTCTGATATTTCTATCGACCGACCTTTTTGCTGATTCTTAAAGATCCGCTCGTTCCACAATTCTGCCAAGCAACACCCGATTGACATCGAGCTTGGCACAAGCCGATGAGAGCTCTGCTTTCACTGTGCGTTCGGAAATGAACATGCTCTTGGCGATTTCGGCGTTCGAAAGCCCCTCCGCAGCCAGCATTGAGGCCTTGCGCTCGCGCTTGCCAAGCGAGTCGAGCAGCCTTCTCGCCTCGTCGCGACGCGAGCGGAAACAATCTTTTTCGAGGTCGTTCATGAGCTGGCGCTGGCTGTCGGTGTTGAATTGCGGACTTCCCATGCATACGTCTTGGATGTGCTTGACAATGTTTTCGGCTGGGTCAGTTTTCGAGACAAATCCTTCGGCACCGGCCTCAACAGCTCGTTGCACTGTGCTCGAGGGGCTCAAAGCCGTGAGAATTAGCACGTGCGGTCGCGGCGTGAGAGCGAGCATGAGGCGCGTCGCCTCAATGCCGTCCATGCCGGGCATATCGATATCCATCAGCACCACGTCGGGATGTTCCTGTTTAGCGTGTTCCAGAGCCTGAGCGCCATCTGTCGCCGTGGACAGCACTCCGATCGCGCCGTCGGAGGATTCGGCGAGGATCATGGCCAAGGTCTGGCAGATCAGCGGATCGTCATCGATGATGCTGACGGTGATTGGCTTGTTGGTACCAGTGCTGGTTTTGGTTTCTGTGTTGGTGCTATTGGCTGTTTCCTCGCTCATAGTTGCAATTCTAGCGAATCATGGGCCGCAAAGGCCTTCAGATATTGATTTTCCGGCTTGCGGTATATCGAAACCGTGGTTTCCAGTACAGATGTCACTTCGCGATCCACGGCAACGACACCTCAAGATTGAATTGTCGACGTTGATCAAGTCCGTAGGAACAGTTGCCTCCGGCCGTATGTACGCGTTCGGTAAGTCCGGGTAGTCCTGCACCGCCGTTGCCTTGGGTCAGGCCATTTTGAATCTTTTGTGGGATGGGGTTGGTCAGGTGTACGTGGATTCCCGACTCCGGACGGGCCGTGACCTCCAGGGAGACCGGCGCTCCCGGCGCGTGCTTGCGAGCGTTCGTCAATCCTTCCTGAATGGCACGATAGGCCACTTTGCCAATGCTCTCGTTCAATTCGCTGAGCTGGTTGATATCGATCCAGGTCGAAAGACGCATCCCGTTGTCGGTCGACGAAGCCAAAAGCTCCTCCAGGGTGGCTCGGCTCAACGAGGTCTCGTCGTTGGCCACCAGTGCATCCACCGCCGCCTGCGGGTCGCGTAGCATATCGATGACGATATGCGCTTCGTTGACCGCCTGCGCCGCTTGACTTCGTATCTGTTCGGATTCCTGTTTTGTCTGGTCAATTAATGTCGTCAGTGCTTTGTTGCTGTCCGTTTGCTGACTTGAACGTGCGATTTTGGCCAGTTTTTCCGTCTGTATGGTCAATGCGTTGGCGTTGAGCGCAACCAGTGAGAGGGTGTGCGCCAATGTGTCATGGGCTTCGGCGGCGATGGCGTCGGATAGTTGCTGGTTGTTGAGGCTTGTCTGCAAAGTGTCGGCCTGGGTGCGTGCCGCGTCGGCTTTTAGGGTTTCGGCCTTGAGATTGGCGCGCGAGCGGATATGCAGACCGATCAGCGTGGCGATGAGTACGCTGACAAGCGCCGCGATAATGGCGGTGATGCGCATGGTGGTGACGCTGGAAGCCAGAACGATGGGGTCGCGGGCGGTGTCTGCCCTCGGCTTGGCGAAGGAAATCGCCCATACCGAGCGATTCAATGGCTGGAAGCTATCGCGTGCTTGAGCGAATATCGCGATGACGGTGGCTATGATTATCGCCACTATCGAGCGTCGCCGTCCCGCTCGGCGTGCCAATAGTGCGCTTAACGCCATCGTAGAGATGATGGAATCAAACGGAAATATCAGCACTAGCGCGCAAGCGAGAAGAAAAACATATTCCGGGTATGTCGACCGTTTGAGAAAGATAAATCCCACAGCCATTGAGAGCAACATCGACAAGACACCCCAGAGCAAACCAAGTCCGCCTTGTTTGACGGCGTCGGACATCAAGAACACCGTTTCCACAAAGCACAGCAGATCGGCAACAACAATCATTGCGACGGTGCACCACCATTTGGTATTCAACTCCACGATTTGTGAATCATCCGAGTGCATACCCAAACGTGAAAGCAGATGCTGCAAGCGGGATGTTAAAGAGGTCATAAAAACCATTCTATGGGATGGATATAGGGAACGCTATTGGGCGTTTGGGTTGAGAATTCATGAGATTTTGCCTTTTTGGGTAATCATATTTGCCTACTAGTCCAATAGAAAAAGTCTTAGCAATAAAGAATAATCAATTGTATGGCGTTGCTTGAAATACAGTTATTCGTTTCTTGCACGCGTCGGTCATTATTGGAATGAAAGAGAGAATATTGTGTCAGATTCACCGAAACCCTTTAATAGTGGATATCAAAATCCCAAAGGTTCTGGAGACAATGTGTCGTATGATGGTCCCTCTGTTTCTTCTCAAGGAGCAGGTTATATACAGTCTGGTGGTAATCGGGCTAATATGACTAATCCGGCTGCAGAGCATTCTTATGTTCCCAATCCGGAAAATCCCTTCCCGGTTGCGGGAAACAACCAGCAATATCCAAATGGTAAAGGAGACCATAGTACGGTTCATAACAAACCTGAGCATCTCTCGGCCTGTGGCGTGACTGCTCTTGTGTTGGGCATTGTGGGTACCGTATTAAGTTTTATTCCCATAATCAACAACTTAGCCGCGGTTCTTGGTGTAATTGGGCTTGTGCTCGGTATCATCGGCTTGATTGGAGTATTCAGGGGAAAGAAACGTGGAAAAGCTCTCACCATCGCTGGTACAATACTCAGCGTTGTCGCTATTGTTGTTACATTGGCTATGCAATCAGCCACAGGCAAAGCCATAGACTCGGCTTCAAAGGGGCTTTCCTCCTCTTCTTCTCAGACTCAGTCTTCTGGTAAGCAAAATTCTAAACAGACGAAACCTGCAACCGGCAAACAAGACACTGAAGGTGATTTGTCAAATGCTCACGTCAAGATAGCGTCTGTCATCCGTAGCAGCAATGATTACAACAATGCACAGACTGTACTTGTGACATATCAATGGACTAACAAGACTGACAAGAACCAGGCTTTTCAGACTTTGCTGAATGCAAAAGCGTTCCAAAATGGTCAAGAGCTTGATACGGCAATTTATTCCCAGCCTCCTCAGGGTTATGACGCCCAGTCGGGGCTGTCTCAGCTCCAGCCCAATGCCCAGGGCACCGCCACGATTGGCTATGTGTTAAAGGATGATTCGCCGGTTACTGTCGAAGTAAGCGATTTGTTCGCCGTCAATAGCAATGCAAAAGTTACACACGTCTATAACTTGTAGATGAACAAAAAGGTCGGTAGATAGAAAATCAAAAATGGCTTTATTCCGCCATTCTGATATTTCTATCGACCGACCTTTTGACTCGATACGCCGAGAGCTGAGCATTCGACCACAGTGATCGAGATTTTCGCTGTAACTGTTGAGTTTCTGTTATGTTCGAAGTATGTATGAAATACAATTTGAACCACATCCCATGCAGCTGATGCGTCATCGTGCTTGGCAGATTCAGCAGTGGACGCTTCAATGCTGTCATAAAGCCAAGCAACAGTTAGGTTTTGAGCCGATTTTTGGTATGGATACGGCATTGGCTCTTTTAGGGATATCTCGGAAATCTGAAGAATCAACGGTGACTATTGTGCTCCCCTCTTCTCAGAAAAGGAGCCGTTTCCCTAGGGGAATTGAATGTCGTACTTGGTCGAAAATAATGACTGACGGTTATTGCGTCCGAGTTTTTGATGTTTGGTGCACTACGCCGGAAGCTACGTTTGCGCAAATGCAGAGAAAAATCAATCTTGAAAATAGCATTATTTTGGCTGACAGATTGTTGTGCCGTGATCAGTTACTGAGACGCTCTACACTCTGGAAGTTGCAGGATTTTCTGTTGGCGACAAAATACTTGGTTAAGGTTGACCAAGGGATTCGTGCGTTGCGGCTTGCAGAAACAGGCACCGATTCGCCTGCTGAGTCCCGTCTGCGTCTTGAACTGCTCCAGAGGGGCTTTCCCAATCCCAAAGTGAATTATGAACTTAAAGGAGAGGACGGAGAGAGCAGGTTTTTGGATTTGGCATATCCGCAATTCAATATCGCTCTGGAATATAACGGACAGCATCATTTGAAACAATATATTCAAGATTCAAGTAGGTTGAACGTACTACAGGCCCAGCAATGGAAGGTTTTCTATGCGTGGGACTCGACTTTATATGATGAATACGAAGCTGATTGTTACTTTGCTAATATCGAAACAGCTATGCGTAATGAGGGTTTGAAAGGCGTTTTGCGCGCTCGGACGCTTACGGAATTGGTGGATGGGAGAAGAAGAAACAAAAAGGTCGGTCGATAGAAAATCACGAATGGCTTTATAATGCCATTTTTATTTTGCTATCGACCGACCTTTTGGCTATTGCTCAGTTATCGCTGTTGCCGAAGATCTGAAGCAGATAGAGGAACATGTTGATGAAGTCGAGGTAAAGGTTCAGCGCGCAGATGATGGAGATGCGGTTGTACATCGCGGTGTCGCCGGAACGCTCGGCCACGTCGAACATGGCGCGCGTCTGCTGGGCGTCGTACATGGTCAGGCCTGCGAAGATGACGAGGCCGATGGCGCCGGTCACCATAAGCGTGGTCTGCGAAGGCGCGAGGAACATCATGATGACTTCGCCGATCAGGAGCACCAGAAGCGCGACAAAGAGAATCGGGCCGGCCTTGAGCATGTCTTTCTTGGTGGTCAGCGAAAGCATGGTGAGCACGAAGAAGAACGCGACGCACATCCCGAGCGCGATGCCGATGGACGGCAGGCTGTAGGTGTAGAAAATGGTCGCGAGCGTGAAACCGGTCAGCGCCGCGTAAAGGTAGAACAACACGTGTGCGGTGCTCACCTTCATCTTGTCGATGCGCCAGCCGAGCACGATGGCGATGGCGACCTGCACTACGGCGAGGCCGATCCAGCCGACCATGCCCGTGGCCATCAGGAAGCCCTCAAGCGCGCCGGTCATCTGCGTGAAGATGGCGATGACAGCGGTGAGCAGCAGGCCCAGTGTCATCTCGCCGTAGGCCTTGGTGGTGGAGACGTGACGTGCGTGTTCGAAGGAATAGGCGGTCTGCCCGTTCATCGTCGTCGGCGCGGCGGTTCCGGCGCCCGCACCTGCGTAGGCCGGCTGCCCATACTGCGGCTGCTGATACTGCGGCTGCGCGTAAGGCTGGCCGTACTGCATGTTGCCCTGGCCTTGGTTGTAGGGCTGTCCGTAAGGCTGACCTTGCGGCTGGGACTGCTGGTTATATTGCGGTTGACCGTAATTCTGTCCGTACGCGTTCGGCTGCCCGTAATTTTGTCCGTAGTTCTGCCCGTATGGCGCCGGCTGTCCGTAAGGCTGCTGTGCGTTGTTGTTTTCAGGCTTGTTCCCGAAAGCCATACCTGCTCCTTTTATCGATTTCCGATTGAAATTTTATTTATGACTAAATAATACCGGAAGACTCTGGCAATTGGCTGAGTGTGAACAATAAAATAGGGGAATAAAATTTCGCCGGCTTCTTGGTATATAGAAACCGGCGAAACGATTACCCAAAACGGCGCTTTGATGACCTTATTATTTCGTTATCCTCGCTATTCCTTCGGATTTAACGCTTGAGGTGATTGCGCTATCTTCGCTATTTCTTCGGGTCGAAGGCCTGCGAGGTCGGCGCTTCCTCTTGCTGGGGCGCACCGTTGATGTCGCGGTGGATGTTCTGCATCTGCGTCTCGATGTTCTGCAGGCTGCGCGCGCAATCGAGCAACGTCTGTGAATGTTCGGTCAGCTTGGCGTCCGGCAGGTTGGACTTGTAGCGCAAGGCGTGCTCAAGGCTGGCCCAGTAGTCCATCGCGATGGTGCGGAACTGCACCTCGACCGGCGTGTAATGCTCTCCGGTGGAAAGGAAAACGGGCACGGCGTAGATGACGTGCAGGCTGCGATAACCGTTCTGCTTCGGGTTCTTGATATAGTCCTTGACGCGCAGCACCTGGATGTCGGACTGGCTGGAAAGGTAGTTGGCCACCGAATAGACGTCGTCGCGGTAATTGCAGATCACGCGGATGCCAGCCACGTCGAAGAGGTTGTCGCGAATCGATTTCGTGCACATCGGCAGGTTGCGGCGCTGCAGTTTGCCGAGAATCGAATTGACGGATTTGAGCCTGCGTTCCATATGGTGGATGGGGTCGTGGGCGAAGTGGACGTGGAACTCGCTGTCAAGCACCTCAAGTTTGGTGCTGATTTCGTACATCGCGCCTTCGTAGACCTGCATCATGTCGATGAATTCGGTGATTTCCGCAGCCGGGAAAAGCGGTTTTTCCGGCTCTACGCTGCCGGTTTCGGCCACCTTTTCGAGTCTTGCCTGGATTTCTGCGGTGTTAATGCGTTCGTGTCGATCAAGTATCACGCCTTCCCATCTTAACGAGAGCCGTCTATCTAAACTGGACGTTTCCTTAAAAACCAACGTAAAAATCATAGGTTATGCCCGTCGTTAGAATCGCGAATGAGAGGTTGAACATCGAGCACCGGGAGACGAAAATATGGAAACGAATGGCAGCAACGCACGTGTCGTTTCCATTATCGGGCCTACCGCTTCAGGCAAAACCGGGTTGGGTATCGCTTTGGCACGACGGCTTGGTGAGCGTGGCCAGCGTACGGAAATCATTAACGCCGACGCCTACCAGATGTACCGCACTATGGATATCGGCACCGCCAAGGCGAGCGCCGAGGAACAGGCCGCGGTGCCGCACCATCTGCTCGACATCATTGATCCCAGCGAGACCATGACGGTCGCCAGATTCCAGAAACTGGCACGTCAGGAAATTTCGGACCTGCAGGGCAGGGAGGTGCGGC
The DNA here is from genome assembly GCF_029392315.1 of Bifidobacterium sp. ESL0690. NCBI lineage: Bacteria > Bacillati > Actinomycetota > Actinomycetes > Bifidobacteriales > Bifidobacteriaceae > Bifidobacterium > Bifidobacterium sp. ESL0690. The sequence continues at coordinate 1,684,296 of NZ_CP113939.1, read as the reverse complement.
CGATTCTGGTCGGCGGTTCCGGCCTGTACGCCCGGGCCGCCATTGACGATATCTCGTTTCCCGGCACCGACCCCAAGGTACGTTCGCGCCTCGAGCAACGGGCTGACACCGAAGGGGCAGGTGCGCTTTACGACGAATTGAAAAGCAAGGACCCAGAAGCTGCCGAGCGTATGGACCCGCACAACGCCCGTCGCACCATCCGTGCGCTTGAGGTCATTGAAATTACCGGCAGGCCTTATTCCGCAAGCCTGCCGCGTTACCGTTACGTTATTCCGTCCGTACAGATTGGCTTGGATTTGCCGCGCGAAGAACTCGATCGTCGTATCGATATCCGTACCGAGCAGATGCGTGAGCAGGGATTCGTCGATGAGGTGCGCCGCATCCGCCCGGAACTCGGTGTCACTGCTTCGCGTGCCTTGGGTTACGCTCAGATTGAGGCGTATCTCGACGGAAACATGAGTGAGGATGAGGCGTTCGCCGACATCGCGCAGAAAACCAAGCGCCTGGCCCGCAAACAGATGGGCTGGTTCGGCCGCGACCCGCGTATCCATTGGCTCAATGCGCTTGACGATGATTTGGTGGACAAAGCGTTCGATGTCGTCATGCGAGCCGATGCCGGCGACTACGACGAGACCGACGCCCATGCCGACGACCACCATGTCACCCATCACTTGGGCGACATCGCCGACTAGTGAGAAAAGCACCAAAAACAACCGATAATGGTGCTTTTGGCACGGAACGAGTGAGAAAAGCACCGAAAATGGTCGAAAATGGCGCTTTTCTCCGCAGTAAACCGTAAATCAGTGCGAAAAGCACCAAAATGAGGCTAAAAAGGTGCTTTTCACACGGGTTTCCGCTCAGTGCGCCGGGCCTTGGTCCCAGCCGGAGATAAGAAAAATGCGCGTCGGGTTGGCCAGTCTGGTGATTGAGCCGAACATGCGTTCCAGCCCTGAGATGTCGTGCTCGAGCAGCGCAAGGTCGGTTGCGTTTCGATAGCTTTCGCATGTCACCGTGCCCCAGTTCAAATCCCAACCCACCGCGTGCGTGAGTTCTGAGATGAACATGCGCAGCACCATCCCGTTGCCGTAAGCAAATGGGCGCAGCGCGTTCAACTCGTCGTAGATGCTTGCCAGAGCACGGATGAATCCGGCACGGTCAAGCCCGGCGAAATAGTTGCCTTCGTCGAGTTGTGAGAAAATATTGGCCGCACCGGTTTCGATGAGCGGGGACGGGAAATAGGGACTTTGCTGTTGACGATACTGACGGGTTTGCAAGTCATCATTGCAGTTTGATTGGTTCGTAGCTCTTCCGTTGCCTCGGCTTGCGGCGTTGCCGTCATCGCTGTTGCTGCCATTATCACTCCGTGATTTTCCGGCACCAGCATCGTTGAGTAACTCACCGGTATTGATATCATCTCGCAATTTTCCCGCGCCGGCCATCGCTCCGACGAACAGCCCACGATGGATGATTTTCAGTTCGTCAAGCCCGCCGCTTGCCGGCCACTCGTAGTCAATCAGCCGCACTGAACGGGCGAAAATCCGGTCGTCGCGCAACTGCGATTCATCACGCTTCTTGGCTCGGCTTCCGCTGCTGTCATCATCGATACTTGGATCGGTACGTTTTGTCGACGGGCTTTCATCATCGTCGTAAGATCGAGTATTCCAAGGTCGCGATTCCACAGCTTTCCTGTGTTTTGTCTGGTTCTCAGGTACTCTGACGAAATCAGAAAGTTCCAGCGTCCCGCGCTGATAACCGTTCGCGGCCGCCACCATTGCGTTACTCGGCACGATTGCCGAAAGTTCGCAATTTTTATAGGAGAACGCGACGGCGCTCGCACGTTCTGCAGGGGTCATGACCATATCTCCATCGTAAGGCCCAAGGCGAAAGTTTCTGGCTTTGCGTGCCGTTGCGAAACACGAATGCAACGGACGGGCTTCAAAGGATAACCATAAGTATTACAAATTCATATGGAAGAATAATCCAATAATCTTTCTGGCATTTTGAAAGGGTTGGGCAGGTTGGCGGCCCAACGCGCCCAACGGGACGGGCTTGAAGTAGAATCGCTGTTGTTATGGCACGCAAGACACAAACGAATGGCAAGAACGCAAAGACCCGTCGCAGTAAGGCGAACGGGTCTTCTTCGGATAGTCAAACCGCGGCGACGAAGGTTATGCCGCCGGCCGACACATCGTTCTTCGTGCGTCACGCCACGCTGTGCCGCATCGCCGGTTTCTTCGCGTTGGTGATTGTCGCCATCATGTTCTGCGCCTCCGAATGGTTCCATGTCGACGGGTTCCTGGGCCATTGGCTGCACATGGTCGCCGCCGGCCTGTTCGGCGTGATGAGTGTGGTGCTGCCGATTTTTTTGCTGGTCGTGGCCTATCAGGTGTTGCTCGACCCGGCCAAGCACAAGCGCAACCTGCGTCTGATTATCGGTTGTGCGCTGCTGTTCTGGTCGATCTGCTCGATTATCGACGCCATTGTCGCTTCTCCGTCGCGCGATTTCAATATGGACGTGCTACGCGGGGCCGGAGGTCTGCTCGGTTTCGTGCTGGGCTCGCCTTTGGCTTGGGGACTTTCCAGCGTATTCGCCGTTATTATTTTCGTCGTCGTCGCGATATTTTCGGTGCTGCTCATCATCAAACTCGATATCACCAAGATTCCCGAACAGCTGCAGGATTGGTCACAACGACGGAAAACTGGCGTTGGTAACGAAAACGATGCCGATACCGGAAACGCTGGCGTGGATGCGCAAAGCGAGCAATTCCCCAACGAAGTACGTGTCGGCGATGAGACATTGCAACTTGCCGAGGGTGTGCCGGCCTACGACGGCGATGATACGAAAGAATCGGGCGATACCGTTCCCGAACAGCCTCGCAAGCGCGGTATTGGCGCGTTCTTCTCCCGCATTTTCGGCCATTCCGATAATGCCGGCGACGATGTTACGAAACTTGAACGTTACGCCGGCGATGAGGCCTTTGACCGTGCCGCTGACCTTAATGGTCAGAGTGACGAGACGCAGCTGATTGAAGGGCATCCGCAGGATCTGGTCAACCCGGTCACCGGTGAGATTCAGAGTGTTGCCGGCGCTCCCGCTTCTGCTTTAGCCGGTATGCCCGGTTTCAACGCAGGAAATAACGGGGTTGGCGCAACGCAGGCTGTGCCGATGAACGGCCAATCCAACGGTTTTGGCGCTCCGAAAGCCGCAAGTTCCACGGGTCCATACGGCTCAAGCGCTGAACCCGATGCTTCTGCTGCCGGAAACGCTATAGATCCGTGGGCCGCGGTCGGCAAGGACGGCAGCGCAACCGAGCCCGTACTTCCCCAAGTCAAAGGCATCGCCGGAGGAGCGGCCAACCTGCCCGCCTCCATTGCCAATCATGACGGTGATGATTCACTCGCCCGCCATGAGGCGGAGAACGCCGCGGACGAAGAGGACAACAGACCCTATCAGCTACCCAGCCTCGATATCCTGGTGAAAGGCAAGCCGCATCTGGCCCGCACACAGGCCAACGACAACGTCATCAAAGCCTTGACCGCCACCTTCCATCAGTTCCACGTCGACGCCAAGGTCGTCGGCTTCCTGCGCGGCCCGTCGGTCACCCAGTATGAGGTCGAGCTCGGCCCGGGCGTCAAGGTCGAGAAGGTCACGAACCTGCAACGCAACATCGCTTATGCCGTGGCTTCCACAGATGTGCGCATCCTTTCGCCGATCCCCGGCAAATCCGCCATCGGCATCGAGATCCCGAACATCGACCGTGAGATCGTGCATTTGGGCGATGTATTACGCAGCGACAAGGCCATGAACGACCCGAACCCGATGCTCGCCGGCGTCGGCAAGGACGTCGAAGGCCATTTCGTCACCGCCGATTTGACCAAGATGCCGCATCTTCTGGTCGCAGGCGCCACCGGTTCCGGCAAGTCCAGCTTCATCAACTCCATGCTCACCTCAATCATCATGCGCGCCACCCCGGAGCAGGTGCGTCTGATCATGGTCGATCCCAAGCGCGTCGAACTGTCCGCCTACGCCGGCATTCCGCACCTGCTGACACCGATTATCACCGACCCGAAGAAGGCCGCGCAGGCATTGGAATGGGTGGTCAAGGAGATGGACGCCCGCTACGACGATCTCCAGTATTTCGGCTTCCGCCACATCAAGGACTTCAACAAGGCCGTGCTCGCCGGAAAGGTCCATGCCCCGCTCGGCTCGAAGCGCAAGGTGGCTCCGTACCCGTATATCGTCGTGGTCGTCGACGAGATGGCCGACCTGATGATGATGGCCAAGAACGACGTCGAAAGCTCCATCCAGCGCATCACGCAGCTCGCGCGAGCCGCCGGCGTGCACCTCGTGCTCGCCACCCAGCGTCCGTCCGTCGACGTCATCACCGGTCTGATCAAGGCCAACATTCCCTCGCGACTGGCTTTCGCCACGTCGTCGGCCACCGATTCCCGCGTCATTCTTGACTCCACCGGCGCCGAATCGCTGATTGGCCAGGGCGACGCCCTGTTTCTGCCGATGGGTTCGGCCAAGCCGATTCGCGTGCAGGGCTCGTGGGTCGGGGAGTCCGAAATCCGCAAGGCCGTCGAATTCGCGCGCACCCAGCGCAAGCCGCACTATCGCGAGGACATCGAGGAGATGGCCAAGAAGGCCGAGGAGAACGAGACGCACCCAGACGAGGAAATCGGCGACGATATGGACACGCTCTTGGAGGCCGCGAAGCTCGTGGTCACCACCCAGTTCGGCTCCACTTCGATGCTCCAGCGCAAGCTGCGCATCGGCTTCGCCAAGGCTGGCCGCATGATGGATCTCTTGGAATCGCGTGGCGTCGTAGGCCCGTCAGAGGGCTCCAAGGCCCGTGAGGTCCTGGTCCAGCCGCAGGACCTGACCCAGGTCCTCGACTTCATCCAAGGCAAAACCAGCGCGATTTCGCCGACGTCTCTCGATGACAACGCACAGGCTCAATAAATGATTGCGGTATCGTAGCCGCGCTAAGGTATTGGTTATGCAACAACGAGATGGGAAACAATCACTTCTGGACGGGTGGAACAGTCCACCGAATCTGGTGACCTACACGCGCATCGTGCTGGTCCTGATATTTTTGTGGGCCGACATCGCCGCAGGACCATGGGGGCAGCGCAACCCGTGGCTGCGTTTCGCCGCAGCGATGCTGTTCATCGTGGCCGCTTCGACCGACAAACTTGATGGTTGGATGGCCCGTACCTATAACCAGGTTACGGAGCTGGGCAAACTGATGGATCCCATAGCCGACAAGCTGCTGATCTGCTCGGCCCTTGTCGTCGCCTCGGTGTTCGGCGAGGTGCCGTGGTGGGTGACGGTTCTCTTCCTCATCCGTGAAATCGGCATCACTGTCATGCGCTTCTTTGTCATCGACACCGGCGGCAAGGTCATTGCGGCCGAGAAAGCCGGCAAATACAAGACGCTTACCCAGTGCATTGGTTTGGGCATGCTGTTGATGCCGGTCTGGGCACTATCCCCGAATATCACCAATCCGGGCCTGGTCGCTTTTGGCGGTGGTGTTCCCGCATTCTCCCATATCGGGGCGGGGGTTCCGGTTTGGTGGTTCTGCTATTACACCGTCACCGATATGCTTATCGGTATTGCGTTGGTTCTGTGCCTCTATTCCGGATATATTTATGTCCGTAATGTGGTGCGGGCGCGAAAAACCAAGTAGGAGCTTGTAGAATCTGCCCCAAACCAATTACTTACCGAATGGTAGGCGGGTTTGGGGCGTTTTTATCGGTTGAGATATGTCGGATATCCTTGTTACCTATAGATTGCCCATTGAAGGAGGGAACATGCGGGAATATATGGAAACACCCGATGGGGCCTCGCAGGCTATACAAAATCTGAAAGGCATGATTGCCAGCGGTGCAGTCTCGGAAATCCAACCGCGTTGTGACGAGCTGGCTGCCCATATCCTTGACGGAGCCAAAGCTCGAGGCTGGAAGATTGCCGCGGCCGAATCGCTGACCGGGGGGCTACTGGCCGATGCCTTCGTGCGTATTCCCGGGGCTTCCGACGTTTTCCTCGGTTCGGCGGTGACCTACGATATCAACGCCAAGGCGAGCGTACTTGGAGTGGATGCGGATTTGCTGGAGCATGAGGGTGCCGTGCACCCGGAAGTGGCCCGGCAGATGGCGTTGCGAACTTCCCGACTTTACCGTCAGCCGCAATATGGTGATAAAGTTCTAGGACTATCGACCACCGGTGTGGCCGGTCCGGGCCCTGACGGCGACAAACCTGCGGGCCTGGTTTATATCGGTATCAGTGTTCCCGCTAACAGTAATACCGATATTCGTCGGACGGCCGCCGCCAAGCTGCGGCTTTCCGGCTCGAGAGAAGAGGTTCGGAGACTTAGCGTACTGAATGTATTGCAGCTTGTGACGCAGCTCACAACGCTCACAGAGGAATAAATGCTCCCCTCAACTGTTGATGAAAGTGACAACATGAACAGCACTAGGTAAAAGAGGGGTGGCGTAATGGAAACGATGACTCGACCACAGGAGCAGATGGGAATGAACACGCTTGCATCAGGGGCGACGCGCCCAAGCAATGCGCGCAACAGGGACTTGACCCCTGCTCAGCGACGCGCGGTGGCTTTCGCGCAACAACAGGTTTTGAAAGCACGTGCCGCCAAGAAGGCGAAGGATGAACGCCAGGCGGTACTCAACAGGATGTGGCAGGAGGAGGACGCCGAGCAGTCCAAGCCTCGGGCGGCCGCACGCAAACACGATACCGACGGCGAAAGCCGCGACATTTCGTTGCGTGAAGCCATCGGGCACGTGCTGCGCGACCTGCGTACCCGCGACCACAAGACCCTGCGTGAGGTCAGCGAAAAGGCCGGCGTCTCGCTCGGATATCTTTCCGAAGTCGAACGCGGGCAGAAGGAGGCCAGCTCTGAACTGCTGGCGTCCATCGCCGAATCGCTGGGCCTGAGCACCTCGCAGATGCTGCGTATGGTGGCGGATTACCTCGATTATAACGAGGCGTGACCTGCAGGTTTCATACCACTTTATTGAAGAGCTCATCGGCTTAGGCCGGTGGGCTCTTTTGGTGAATGTCGATATATCTTACCGATATTGGCGCTGCCGTCATTTCCCTTTTATTGCGTTTCGAATCCGCGGTTGCAATTAAAACCAGCGTTGCGAACTCATTGACAGACTGTTGCCGTTCTGGTACAGAAGACGTTGTTTGATACGGCAAAGTCAAGGATTGTCCCGAGAATTTCGCGCATAGATTCGTATTCGACTGCGCTGATAGACTTTTCGGTGTGAAAGAACGTGAATTTTGGCAGTTGTTGGAAGAAGTGCTCGGGCGAACGTATGGGCGCTCGCTGGCGCATGATCAGGTGTTGACGGCGCTTGACGACATGACGGTGGTTGAGGCGCTCGCTGATGGCGTCGAGCCCCGTGTCGTCTGGAATGTGCTGTGTGACCAGTTGCAGATTCCCGATTCGAAGCGTTGGGGCAAGGACCACAACGCGCCGCCGCTGCCGGCGAAATAAATTCTGCAGGCTTTAGCCTTCGGCAGCCCTTCAGCGCGCCTATTCGAACAAATGTTCGTATGTTGTTCTATGATTATTTTGTCAGTCAGGAACGGAAAAACGGGGTTAGGGTCTCAAAAGCCCGGAAAACCACGGCGTGTCGAAAAGGCAAGCATTCGACCACATAACCCCGTTCAGCTTGCATTTATGACGAATTGCTCCGTATTCTGGTAGTGCAGGAGCGGACGTAAAGGAGAACGATGGCACAGCAATCAAAGACTGCGAAAGGCAGCAAAGCCAAGAACGCCGAGTCTCAGGCCAGCAATGGCGGGCATGGCATCGATCCGCGCAAGCAGGCGGCGCTCGACACCGCGTTGAAGCAGGTTGAAAAGGACTTCGGCAAGGGCTCGGCGATGCGGCTTGGCGACAAACCGGTGCAGAACGTCGAGGTCATTCCCACCGGTTCCCTGGCGCTCGATATGGCGCTGGGCATCGGAGGATTGCCGCGTGGCAGGATCGTTGAGATCTACGGCCCGGAGTCTTCCGGCAAGACCACGCTTGCGTTGCACGCCGTGGCCAACGCGCAGAAAAACGGGGGAGTGGCGGCCTACATCGATGCGGAGCACGCGCTTGATCCGGTATACGCCAAGAAGCTTGGCGTCGATACGGATTCTCTGATCATTTCCCAGCCCGACAACGGCGAACAGGCCCTCGAAATAGCGGACATGCTGGTGCGCAGTGGCGCGCTTGATGTCGTAGTGATTGATTCGGTGGCGGCTTTGGTGCCGAAGGCCGAAATCGAAGGTGAGATGGGCGACAGCCACGTCGGCCTGCAGGCTCGTTTGATGAGCCAGGCGCTGCGTAAGATGACCGGCGCGTTGGCCCAGTCCAATACCACCGCTATCTTCATCAACCAGCTGCGTGAGAAGATCGGTGTCTTCTTCGGCAGCCCGGAGACGACCACCGGTGGCAAGGCATTAAAGTTCTATGCTTCGGTGCGTCTCGACATCCGCCGTATCCAGACGTTGAAGAACGGTGACGAGGCCGTTGGCAACCGCACCAAAGTCAAGGTCGTCAAGAACAAGATGGCGCCGCCGTTCAAGTTCGCGGAGTTCGACATTCTCTACGGCGAGGGTATCTCCAGGGAGGGCTCCGTGCTCGATATGGCGCTGCAGTGCGATGTCGTCAAGAAGTCCGGTTCCTGGTTCACCTATGAGGGTGATCAGCTGGGGCAAGGGCGTGAGAACGTCCGCCAGTTCCTCAAAGACAATCCGGCTTTGACAGACGAGATTGAGCGTAAGGTCAAGATTAAGTATGGTCTGATCGAAGATGATTCCAAGTCTGATGACGGTGGGGATGGAGCCGGCGACTCGGCCCAGTCCGATGCCAACAGCAGTGCCGGTGCTTCTGATGGTGGCGGCAGTGCCTCGTCGTCTGCGTCGGGTTCGAAAGCCTGATTAACCGGAGTTGGTTCGATGATCAGCGTCGAGGAATTTCTACAGGGCCGTCATTTGCCAGATGCATCCGACGATGGCGGCCATGCTCCAACTGATGCGGATGATTCAGCCCGTTTGCAGGATACTCAAGATGTTGCTGCATCCGATTCGCCGGATATTCGTGCGATGGACAGAAGCCCTTTGTTGGCAGGCGTTCGCCGGTCTGAGGCTGGTCGGGAGAGTCAAGGTAATTCCGATAACGGTGATGAAGACCGTTCCGCTGATTGTTCCGGTGTCGGCGTCTCCCCGATCGGCAGCGCCGGTGAATCGAGTAGGGCTTCCAAATCCATGCGGTCCAAGCGATCGAATCGGGCCCACACCCATGCGGTTGCAGTGACTAGCAACTACACCAGCGGATTCGGTGGCAGTCTTGATGCCGAGGACGTGTCCAACGGACGGCCTCAAAGGCGCAGGAGATACGGCAAATATGGTCGCGGGCGCGGTAATACTCATTACCGAAAATACCGCACTGGTGCGCCGACGAGGCGTGTGCCGGACGATCCGGCCGACGTGGATGCCTGCCGTGAAGCGGCGCTGACTCTGCTCGATGCCGCAGCCCGTTCTTCCGGAGCATTGATCAAACGCCTGGTCAGCAAAGGCTACGACCCGGTGGTCTCCGAAGACGTGGTGATGCGTCTGGTCGATGTCCATCTCATCGACGATGAGGAATACGCGCGCTCCGTCGTGCGCAGCTGTGCCGGACGGATGCTCGGTTTCAGAGGCACGACTATGGAACTGAAACGCAAGGATGTCGACGATCAGCTCGCGCAGAGCGTGGCGTCTGAAGCCCAAGAACAGGGTGTGTTCGAAGATGCCGCCTGGCAGCTGGGACGCAAGGTTGCTGCGAAAACGGAAGGCCTGGATCTTCAGGTCCGCCGTCGTCGTTTCTGGAGTGCCGGCGGTCGCAAAGGCCATGACCCTGAAACGCTGCGTCGTGTCGCCCATGAACTGTTCGATAAAAAGTGAAGTGAGACCTCGTATACCCCGGGTTCTGTCGTGTGTTGCCACACGGATGATCATCCATCTCGACCTGACGTTGCCGCCAGGCTCCAGCAGCCTACCCGAAGGCCGGGCGAGCAGCCCGTGCCGGGAAACCCCGACGTGCCTTCTGCTTGGCCTTGCTCCCGATGAGGCTTGCCAGCGGCCAGCTGTTGCCAGTGGCCCGGTGGTCTCTTACACCGCCGTTTCACCCTTACCCGGCCGAAGTCGGGCGGTCTGCTTTCTGTTGCGCTTGCTCTCAGGTCACCCTGGGCGGACGTTATCCGCCATCGTGCTCTGCGGAGCCCGGAAGTTCCTCAGCCGAATCGGTAAACCGAATGCGGCCGCGACCATCAAGAGGTCTCACAAACACCTGATTATAGCAAACGTGAAAGCACGGCGTTGCGGAAAAGCGAAAGGCGTATTTTCCGGGTAACATTCAGCTTGCCTCAAGGTAAGACGCTAGACTGGAACTAGCAGCACAGCAGTGATGTTGCTGCTGGCACATCAGGCGGGGCAGACCCGCCGAACCTAACAGGAGGTCGACCATGGATATTGTCGTCACCGGACGTCACATGCAAGTCAATCAAAAGTTCCGTGATGTTGTGGACACGAAGATGAAGCGTGTCACGTCGATTGCCCCGGACGCCGCGCGCGCCCAGATCGTCGTTTCGCGCGAAGGCAACCCACGCCAGGCCGACACTGCCAAGCGCGTAGAGATCACCATCGAGGCCGGCGCCACCGTGGTACGCGCCGAAGCCTCGAGCTCAGACGAATACAGCGCCCTCGATATCGCGCTGGACAAGCTGACGCTTCGTCTGCGCCGCGTGCGTGATCGCCGCAAGAGCCATCGCCCCACCCGCAAGGAACAGAAGACCGTCGACATGGGTGTGGTGCCAATCGATGAGCCGATCAACCCTGAACCCACCGCGCTGCAGGAACCCGAAGAGATGGAGCATCCGCTTTCCACCGATCTCGGCCCCGGCGAGAGCGTCGAGGTGCAGGTCGGGGATACCCCGATCGTTATCCGTCGCAAGCTGCATATCGCCGAGCCGATGACCATCGACGAGGCACTCTATGAGATGGAGCTCATCGGTCATGATTTCTTCCTCTTCGTCAACAGCGAGACCCATCGTCCGTCCGTCGTTTATCGTCGCCACGGCTGGAGCTATGGTGTCTTTGAAATCGATACCGCTGAAAACGTCAAGAAGGCGCAAAAGGCCGCGAAGAACAAGAAGTAGATATTGGGGTCCACATTCGGCAGGTTTTGAAGCCGACGGCCTGATGAAGGGCTTATAAGTAAGTGGATGCCAACGATAGATTCTCATCGACCCACCGGAAACAGACCGGTGGGTCGATTCATGTATGGTTGTAAATCATCGGATTTTGCAAGGTTGTGCAGACGATAATGCGGAAAATCTGCGCCGTCGCGTAAGATAGTCGCTAGTCTGTGCCAAGCCTCGGTTGGCTTGGTCTTGCTCGTTTATGGGAAACGAACTAGGGAGCGAAATTGGTAGATATCGTCGATAAGGCCCTCCGTATGGGCGAAGGCCACCAGATCAAGAAGCTTGAGAATGTGGCCAAGGCGACTAATGCGCACGAAGATGAGATTGCGGCGCTGAGCGACGAGGAACTCGCCGGACAAACGGCGAAGTTCAAGCAGCGTCTCGACAACGGCGAGGATTTGGACAAGCTCATGCCCGAGGCTTTCGCGACGGTACGCGAAGTCTCCAAGCGCACGCTCGGCCAGCGGCACTTCGACGTGCAGCTCATGGGCGGCGCGGCCCTGCACTGGGGCAACATCGCCGAGATGAAAACCGGTGAAGGCAAGACCTTGGTGGCGACGCTTCCTTCCTACCTCAATGCACTGAGTGGAGAAGGTGTCCACATCGTCACCGTCAACGACTACCTCGCCAGCTACCAGAGCGAGCTGATGGGCCGTATCTTCCGCTTCCTGAAGATGAACGTCGGCTGCATCATCACCGACCAGAAGCCCGCCGAACGCCGCAAGCAGTATGAAGCGGACATCACCTACGGCACCAACAACGAGTTCGGTTTCGATTACCTGCGCGACAACATGGCGTGGGAAAAGAACGAGCTGGTGCAGCGTGGCCATCATTACGCCATCGTCGATGAGGTCGACTCCATCTTGATTGATGAGGCCCGTACGCCTTTGATCATTTCCGGCCCTGCCGAAGGCGGCGTCACCCGCTGGTACCGCCAGTTCGCCAAGCTCGTCACCAAGCTCACGCGCGACGAGGACTACGAGGTCGACGAGAAGAAGAAGGTCGTCGGCATTCTCGACCCGGGCATCACCAAAGTCGAGGACTTCCTCGGTATCGACAACCTTTACGAGCCCAGCAACACCGCGCTTATCGGTTACCTCAACAATGCCATCAAGGCCAAGGAACTCTTCCTGCGCGACAAGGACTACGTCGTCACCGGCGGCGAAGTGCTCATCGTCGACGAACACACCGGCCGTGTGCTTCCCGGCCGTCGTTACAACGAAGGTCTCCATCAGGCCATCGAGGCCAAGGAAGGCGTCGAGGTCAAGGCCGAAAACCAGACCTTCGCGACGATCACCTTGCAGAACTACTTCCGTATGTACGACAAGCTCGCGGGCATGACCGGTACTGCAGAAACCGAAGCCGCCGAGTTCATGAACACCTACAAGTTGGGCGTGCTGCCGATTCCGACCAATAAGCCGATGATTCGTGTCGATCAGGACGATTTGATCTACCGCACCAAGAAGGAAAAGCTCACCGCCATCATCAAGGATGTCGCCAGGCGCTACAAGAAGGGCCAGCCGGTCCTGCTCGGCACCGCTTCCGTCGAGTCTTCCGAAGTCGTTTCCTCGCTGCTTGACGTAGCCGGCATTCCTCATCAGGTGCTGAATGCAAAGCACCACGAGAAGGAAGCGGCGGTCGTCGCCGTCGCCGGTCGTAAAGGCGCCATCACCGTGGCCACCAACATGGCTGGCCGTGGTACCGACATCATGCTTGGCGGCAACGTCGAGTTCCTTGCCGATCAGAAGCTTAAGAGCGAAGGCTATTCCGCCGACGATACCCCCGAAGAGTACGAGAAGCGTTGGCCTGGAACCTTGGCCGAGATGAAGGAACAGGCCAAGGATGAACATGAGGAGGTCACCAAACTCGGTGGTCTTTACGTGCTCGGCACCGAACGCCACGAATCTCGCCGTATCGACAACCAGCTGCGTGGCCGTTCCGGTCGTCAGGGCGACCCGGGTGAGTCCCGCTTCTACCTGAGCCTCGAAGACGATTTGATGCGTCTCTTTAACACCCAGCTCGTCGCGCGAGTCATGGCCAAGGGTCTTCCGGAGGGCGAGCCTATCGAGTCCAAGAGCGTTTCCAAGGGTGTGCGCACCGCGCAGAAGTCCGTGGAATCCCGCAACTTTGAAATGCGTAAGAACGTCCTCAAATATGATGACGTGATGAACAAACAGCGCAAGGTCATCTATTCCGAGCGTCAGGCGGTGCTGCGCGGTGTCGACATCCATGAAGATATTTTGCGCTTCATCAACGAAACCGTTGAAAGCTACATCAAGGGCGCCAACAACGGCAGCGACAAGCCCGATGAATGGGATTGGGACGGTCTGTTCAGCGCGCTGAAGACGGTCTACCCGATTTCCGTTGAAGAGGACGACGCCAAGAAGAAGGCGGAAGGACTCAAGGGCGAAAAGGCCGTGGACGCCGTCAAGGAGTTCATCGTTGACGATGCCAAGAAGCAGTACGCCGGCTATGAAGACAAGATCGGTGCCGACGGGCTGCGTCAGCTTGAACGTCGCGTTGTGCTCGCGGTGCTTGACAAGAAGTGGCGTGAACACCTCTATGAAATGGATTACCTGAAGGACGGCATTGGTCTGCGCGGTATGGGCCAGCGCGATCCGTTGGTCGAGTACCAGCGCGAAGGCTTCCAGATGTACAACAAGATGATCGACGCCATCAAGGAGGAGAGCATCCAGCTGCTCTTCCATGTCGACATTCAGCAGGTCGCCCAGACCGAGGATGCCGAAGCCGAAACATCTGCCGAGGATGAGGCTGTCGATGCTGCTGCGCAAGCCGCTGGAGTCGGGTCTGTCGATGACGGTGAAGCCGCTGAATCCGAAGCCACGGTCGCCTCCGCGCCTTCCGATCCTGATGCCACCGATGAGGACGCCGAGGAAGCCGATATCGCCGAAACCGAAGAGAGCGACGAAGGCAACCCCGAGCCGAGCATCGTCGGTCCGGAGCCGATGAGCCACGCCGAGGGCAAGGTTCCGGCCAATAAGCGTCCGAAGGCCGAAGAGCTTAAGAGCCCGTGGGCCGATGGCAGGACGTTCCCCGGCACCAAGAAGAACGATCCGTGCCCCTGCGGTTCGGGTCGCAAGTACAAGATGTGCCACGGTCAGAACGAGAAGAAGTGAAGTTCACAATGATTATCCGGTAGACCGAAATCGCCGGATATGAGAAGCGGTGGCTGACAATTGCATTTGTCAGCCACCGTTTTATTCGTCTATATGGTGCGAATTTTCAGACCCTGGACCCGTCGTCGTAATAATCCGTCTGCGTCTGGTGGAATCCTTTGTGCCGACTTAAAAGGCCCACGCCGCCGATTAAGGCGCACAGACCGAAAATGATGCCAAGGGTGGTCATGAATCTGCGGAAAAACAGTGCGGCGATCAGTCCGATAATGCCGATGATGAGCAACGCCCAGAACACGACCTTGACAGGATTGAGATGGCCGAGGTCGGGGTTCGGCGGCGTGAAGTCGTCCAAACTGTCCATGTCATCAACGGTGTCCAGCCAGCTTTTACCTTCGAAATCGCGTGGTCCATGCGCTTTTGCGGACGAAGATGATGATGAGGAGGAAGAAGAAAATCCGTCGGTGAAGGAATCCGGCGTGATGTCATCCACGGAAAGAAAGGCCTTCTTCTCCTCGCGTTTCGCATGTTTCTCGAAGCGCTTGGCATTCCTGGAACTGCTGATGTCGTCGAGATCATCGGCATGCTCGGCCTCGAACTGCTTCCAGGCGTCCTCAACGGATGCAGCGTCGGAAGGGGTGCTATGAACGCTCCCTTTTCCCCCCGATGCGGCATCGGAACCGGCGCTGGAATCGGCGTCGTCTCGCTTGTCGTCACTGTTGTTGCTATCCTTGAGGCTAGTCATACCGACCACTCTAACCCAGCGGTCGGCCAATTGTGTTTCTAAGTGCATGCCTGTGAGACGTGCGTGAACCAGGGAGGGAGAGCTCGTGCTCTATTGGTTCTTTGTCAAGGGGCTTGGCCCGATTGCTCGGTGGCGTATGCATCCGAAAGGCGTCGGCGTTGAAAATATTCCCAAGACAGGTGGTGGCATCATCGCCTCGAACCATCTGGCCGTCATCGACGACGCGCTGATTCCGCTGACCAGCCCGCGCATGATCCATTTCATGGGCAAAGCCGAATATTTCGAAGGCAAAGGCATCAAGGGCAAGTTCATCAAATGGTGGTTCACCTCCGTCGGCGTGTTCCCGGTGGACCGTTCCGGCGGCTCGAAATCGCTTGGCGCGCTGGCTCACGCTCGCGAGATCATCGAGGACGGGCATCTCTTCGGTATCCATGTCGAAGGCACACGTAGCCCCGACGGCAGGCTCTATCGCGGCCATACCGGTGTGGCCAAGCTTGCGCTGGAAACCGGTTGCAGCATCATTCCCACGGCCGTCATAGGCAGCAGAAAGATACAGATGCCCGGTCAGGTCATCCCCAGCTCGGGGCATACCAAGGTGATTTATGGCAAGCCGATTTCGGTGCGTAAAGTCGACCCGGAAACCATCACCCACGACGAGCTGCGCGAGCTGACCGACCACGTCATGGCCGAAATCGACAAGCTCAGTGGTCAGGAATACGTCGACGAATACGCCCAGACCGTCAAGGCGCGGATGAAGAAGGCGCAAGAAGCCAAGCAGACGAAATAATCCTCAGACTACGGTAAGCGTGACGACAGTGGGATTGCCGTCGTTGCCGCGTACGCGAACCTGCGCTCCGGGATCGGGGGACTGGAAACGGACCTGGTGGGTAAGGTCGCCCAAAGGTGCCGAAATCTTGACCTTCAGCCCCAACGCCTCCAGAGTTTTCTGTGCGTCGCTTTCGTTCTTGCCGCGCACGTCGGGTATGGTCACCGTCTCGGGCCCTTTGGAGACCACGACATCGACCTTGTCGCCCCAATGCAGCTGGGTGCCGGCCTTGACCGATGTGGAGATGATGGAGCCGGCCGGGACCGTATCGTTGAATTCCTCGGTGTAGTTCGGCTTGAGTTTCGCGTCGTTGAACGCCGCCTGCGCGTCGTCTTTCGAACGTCCAATCACGTCGGGCATGCTCACCGGCATCGGCCCCTTGGAAAGGATCAGCGTCACCTTGCTGTTGTGCGCGATGGTGGTTCCGGGCTTGGGGGAGACGGATTTTGCAGCTCCGGCGGGAAGGTCTTCGGAGTATTCGTCCTTGCTTTCCTCATGGACGATGTTCGTGAAACCGGCTTGGGAGAGCGTTTCCATCGGTTTCTTGCCGTCGGCGCTCGATGGGTCAAGGATGTCTTTGGGAATGGTGACGTGTCGGACGCCCCTCGAAACGACCACCTTGAGCGTCGCCTTGGTGCGCTTGCTTACGTGGTCTCCCACGTTGCTGGGATCGGTTGAGATGACCGAGCCCTTGGCCACCTTGTCGCTGAATTGCTGGGAGACTTCATAGGGAACCCCGGCCACCTTGAGGGTGCTTTCGTACGGTTTCCATTTGACGTCGGTGATCTGGCATACGCTGCTCTTCTCACAGCTCAGGTCTTCGGGCTTTGGCACGTTGTAGTAGCTGCCGGGGCCGAGGAAATACCACCATGCCACGCCGCAGGCTGCGAGTACCGCCAAAAGCGCCAGAATGATGGTGGTGATGACCACCGGTTTGCGCAGTTTCGAACGCTTCACAGGCTTGGTCTTGGTAACGGGATTATTGCCAGCCAAATCCTCGGACTGACCATTAGCTGGCGCATCCATCAAACCGATGGTCATGGTCGGGTTGTTCGCTGCGGCCGATCCGTCGTTGGCCAGTGTGCGGCCCGCAATGGCCTGCGTGGCGGCGTTGGGCGCCGATTGGCGCTCGTACGTGTCCGGTTGTATGGTCTGCGTCGCCCCGAACGCCGGTGCGTCGGCCGAAGCCGTCGGCGTTGTAGCGTTCGTCGAAGACTCCGGGGTGGTAAAAATGCCGGAGGCAGCAGAAGACTCAGCTGTAGGGGATGTTGACGCCAGTACTGAATTGGGTTGCGTGGGATTTGAGGATATGCCGTTTGATTCGGTTGCAGATGTAGGAGGAGCTGGTACTGCATTTTGGTAGATGGCCTCGCCGCCATCGTTATGTGCGAGGTGGGAAGGTGCGGTGTCGGCAGCCGTGGAAGCCAGTGGCGCCGCCGTGCCGACGAGTGGGGAAGTGGTTCCTTTCCCGGCGGTGCCGTCGCGTTGATTCGACGGAATATAGCGGTATTGCCATCCATCGACTCCGATACGTGAGCTCAGCGTCTTCAACTCCTGCAGCGCGGCCGCGGCATCGGCGGGACGGCCTTCGACCGCACGGGCCGTCAGATGACTGATAAAGGAGGAAATCGAAGGGTCGATGCCCGGGCAGACGGTTTGAAGCGACGGCACGTCCTCGTGGACGTGCTTGAAAACCATCGTCACGGGGTTGTCCGAAGTGAACGGCACCTGCCCTGCCAGCATCTCCCAGGCCATGATACCCACGGAATACAAGTCGCCCTGTGGGGTGGCGATATTGTTTTCGATCATTTCCGGGGCGAGGTAGGCCGCTGTGCCCAAGAGCATGCCGGTGGTCGAAAGTGTCGCCTCGCTCATCGCTTTGGCCAGCCCGAAATCGGTGATCTGGACTCGTCCGCGGTCGTTTAAGAGAATGTTCTCGGGCTTGATATCGCGGTGAACCACCCCGGCCCGGTGCGCGCTGGCAAGCCCGTCCAAAGTCTGCGAAATGATGCGCACCGTCTCGTGGACGCTGAAGGTGCCGCGCTCGTTCATCTCGTGGCGCAGGTTGACCCCGTGCACGTATTCCATTACCAAGTAGTCGCGTCCGCCGGCCGTTCCGGAATCATAGACCTGCACGATATGTGGATTGCTGATGGCCGCGGCGCTGCGGGCCTCGCGGTGGAACCGGGCGACGAACTGGTCGCGGTGCGGGCCTTGCGCCAGCTGCGTGTGCATCACCTTGATGGCCACGACGCGTTCGAGACGTTCGTCCTTCGCCTTGTAGACCGTAGCCATGCCGCCGTCAGCGATCGGTCCCAAGACGCGGTAACGTCCGTCGATCAGTTGGGTTTGCGGCTCGTTTTCGGCTTCGCTCATGACTTGGTTGCGTTCCTTGGCTATTGGTGGGTACGAATGTCTCAATATTACATGCCGCAAGGTACGGAAAGGGTTTCAGACGGACGAATTATGAATGTATTACTTTAATTCGTCGGGGATGAAGTGCGTGCAAGCAGCCGTCAAGGTCGCGCGGCCTGCGGAGGTCATGTCCGTTTTGTCGATGGCGTTTTTGGTTTGCTTCCACAAATCATGGATGCGTTTGCGCGAAATATCGATGGCTCCGGTTGAAGCGAAGAGGTCGAGTACATTAGCCACTTCGGCCTCGTTGCGTGTCGGCTGCTGGTAAAAGTTGATCAGTCTGTCTCGGTCCGGGGTGTCCGCCGATTTCAAAGCATCGGCGAGCAGCACGGTGTGCTTGCCCTCGCGGATATCGCCGCCGACGGGCTTGCCGGTGGATTGCGAGGTGCCGGTTACGTCGAGCAGGTCGTCGGCCAGCTGGAACGCGATGCCCAAAGGCAGACCGATGTCGTGGGCGGCCTGGCAGGCGGTTTCCGGGCTCATGCCTGCGGCGCACAGCCCAAGCTCGAGAGGAGCGATGGTGGTGTAGCTCGCTGTTTTCCAGGCAAAAACGTTCAGTGAGGCGTCAATCAGCTTGTCCGGTTGCTTGAGACTGATGGTTTCCGCACCCAAATCCAGCGTTTGACCGATTTCCACGGCCCGTTGCATCTGGGCAAACGTATGCAGATTGTCGTTGGCATGTTGCAATTCCGGGCTTTCCAGAGCTCTTGCAGCGATATCGAGCGACGCGGTGGCAAGCATATTGCCCAACATCAGCGCCAGTCCGGTTCCGAGGTTGCTTGGTGCGTCCTGCCGTGTCAGAGCGACGTGGGCACTGGGCCGGCCACGCCGCAGCGGTGAATCGTCGATGATGTCATCGTGGACCAGAGCGCTGGTCTGATAGATTTCGATGGCGCAGGCCAGGTCGAGTATGGCGTTTGGGACGTTGTGGGTTGTTGCAAGGTTTTGGCCGGAAGCGTTGACTTCGGCTGCGGCTGCAGGGTCGCTATGGTTTTGTATTGCAATACTGCTGTCTTTGCCGATGTTTGCCGGAGCCGTTGAGACCTGATAGGACTCGAACGCGGCCAAGGCGAGTAGTGCCCGGAGCCGTTTGCCGCCGCGATTGGCGGTCAAGCCCTCGTTGAAGACCGCTTGCAGGGTCGGTTTGAGATTCGCCGACACATCATAGTGGCTATCCCCATCCATCCATTCCTTGCAAAGTTCGGCGATACGTCGGTCGATGACACGGTTATCCACACTTGCTTGCATAAGTCCCAAGATTATCCACATCAGCCTACTTGACTATTCACATCGCCTTGTAGCCCACTAAAACGTTGGAATTCCAACGCTAAGAAGCATCCGACCACAGTGGCCGGAATTTGCACGGAAAAGAAGCGAAGTGTGCCATAGTGAATCGGACAGGATGGTTTATCCGTTTTCCGGCGATTACCGGCAAGACGGATACCAATAAAAAGAATACAAAGGAGCAACCATGGCAAAGCAAACATCAACGAAGTCGAACGGCAAGACCTCGCAATGCAAA
The DNA here is from genome assembly GCF_029392315.1 of Bifidobacterium sp. ESL0690. Classification (NCBI taxonomy): domain Bacteria; kingdom Bacillati; phylum Actinomycetota; class Actinomycetes; order Bifidobacteriales; family Bifidobacteriaceae; genus Bifidobacterium; species Bifidobacterium sp. ESL0690. The sequence goes on along the minus strand of NZ_CP113939.1, from coordinate 1,664,389 downwards.
CCGGCGTCAATGCCTTCGGATTCACGGTCTCATCGTGCGGCGGATAGCCGCAGAAAACCGAATACGGGCAACGGTTCCACTGCTAAGAACAAGCGGGGGACCAAGTCAAGGAAACGGGCGATGTATGGCATGCCGATGAATGCATCTGGGCCGAGCAAGAGCAAGAAACAAGATCAACCGTATCGCTGCTGTGACCAGTTTGACAATCAAGCCCGGCATGGTTGCAGTGATCGGCGCGAGGAATTTGGCAGGGGCGTCGATCTGGATGCCGTGGATGAGCAGATCATCGACGCCGCGATAGCGCACCATGCCGCGGACGTGCTTGGGGATTTCGCACAAGATTCCGAAGGATCTCGAGATCCCCAATTGGAAGCCTTGGCCCGTCGCTTGCAGAAGTGCAAAATGGAGAAAGGCATCGCGCAGGCGAATCGCGACTGGCTCGATGAGCCCTTCGAGGAATGGAACGACAACCTGCGCAATCATGTGCACAGCATGTCGGAGGAGCATGCGCTGGCGATTTGCGTGGCCATGGCGGATATGCTTTCCTCTCGCGATGCCCTGATTATGTCGTTGGTTGGGGCGAACCAAGCAAAAGTGGGGGTCAAGGCGATGCTTGATTTGGCGGCCGAACCACACGACCCTGCCAATGTCATCCGGCTTTATCGGCTCTTGGACGCCGCTTTCAACGACGCGGACGCCTCGCCCGACCTTGAACGTTGCGTCTGTGGAATCGACATGCTTGCGGATATGGCACAGCTGGTCTGCGGACGTTTCGAGGTGCAGCCGCTGACCGTCGCGGCGTATGGTTCTTGGTGGGTGGGCAGCGATGACGCGCTTGATTATGCGCGCGAGGCGCTGTGCCTGGATGAACAATGCACGCTCGCCCGCATTATCTGCTCTGCGATAAATCAGGGTTTGCGCCCGGCATGGCGGATGTAAACCGCAAAAGACATTCTCGCGCCGCGAAAAGACCGTCTTTAGCCATGGCTGAGTGCGAATCGAAAATGGTATGAATTACAAATAAGACATTTTCGCTACTTTTGACGAAGCCATTTGCTTTCGACGGGAATAATCGTCCTTGTTAGATGGTTGACTTTTATAGTCACGGAATTTGTAATGTGGTGGATTCGCGCTGTCTTGTAGGCGTGGGGATAATTTTCATTCACTTGAGGAGGGTACGTTTGGCCAAGAAGGAACAGGCAACAACCGTAGAGTCTGAGCAAAGCGAGGATACCAAAGTCACTCGCAAGTCGAAGGCCACCCGTTCGTCTTCTTCAACTGCGACGCGCAAGGCGACGGCCAAAACGAAGAAAACCGAGAAAACCACTGCTGCGAAAAAGCCGACAAAGACTTCAAAGTCGTCAAGAAAGTCAAAGAAGGACAAGGAAGCGACCAAGCAAAAGCCGGATAACGTTGATATCGAGGAGAATTCCGAAGATATTACTGACGACGACGAGCTTCAGGACGCCGATCTCGAAGACGTTGAGGAAGTCGACGAGGATGAGGATTTCGACGATCTGTCGGACGATTCCTCCGCTTTGCCCGATGAAGATGACGAGGACGAGAATTCTGAGCCCGAGGACGATGACGAGGATGATGCCGCTTCCCATCGCACGGCTGCCGCGTTGCCGAAGGCGAAGGGTGCGTTCGTCGTCAGCAATAATGACGACGATGATGACAATCTGACCCCTTCGGGCAACCCGAAGCGCCGTGTGGTTGCGGCCGGTGCCACCGCCGATCCCGTCAAGGATTACCTGAAGCAGATCGGCCGCGTAAGCCTGTTGAACGCCGAGCAGGAAGTCGATCTTTCCGAGCGTATCGAGGCCGGGCTTTACGCCCAGCATCTGTTGGATACGCAGAGCGAGGGCATGGACTTCAAGCGCAAGCGCGAGCTTAAGTGGGCGGCGAACGACGGCAAGAAGGCCAAGGACCATCTTCTGGAGGCCAACCTCCGTCTGGTCGTTTCGCTGGCCAAGCGCTATACCGGCCGTGGCATGCTTTTCCTCGATCTGATTCAGGAAGGCAACTTGGGCCTTATCCGTGCCGTCGAGAAGTTCGATTGGAAGAAGGGCTTCAAGTTCTCCACCTATGCCACCTGGTGGATTCGTCAGGCCATCACCCGCGCCATGGCCGACCAGGCCCGCACGATTCGTGTGCCCGTCCATATGGTCGAGGTCATCAATAAGCTTTCCCGCGTCCAGCGCCAGATGCTGCAGGACCTGGGTCGCGAGCCCACGCCCGACGAGTTGGCCCGCGAGCTTGATATGCCTGTCGAGAAGGTGCAGGAAGTGCAGAAGTACGGCCGCGAGCCGATTTCCTTGCACACTCCGCTCGGTGAGGACGGTGATTCCGAGTTCGGCGACCTGATCGAAGACACTGACGCCATCGCACCGAGCGAAGCTGTCGCATTCTCCCTCTTGCAGGAGCAGTTCAAGCAGGTGCTCGAGACGCTTTCTCCTCGTGAAGCCGGCGTCATCAAGATGCGCTACGGCCTCGAAGACGGCCAGCCCAAGACGCTTGATGATATCGGTCGTGTCTACGGGGTCACGCGTGAGCGCATCCGTCAGATTGAGTCCAAGACCATGTCGAAGCTGCGCCACCCGTCTCGTTCGCAGACGCTGCGCGACTTCCTCGACCAGTGAAATCACGTTTGGATACCCGCCGTTCCGTTACGGCGGGTTTTCCATATTGTATGGATGCTGAATCACAGGGAATCCAACGTTTTGCGACATCTTTTCGATTGGTGTGAAACGGTGTTGGCGAGGCTGTTGGGTATTCTAATAACTCGTGGCTAAAAGCCTGATAGTCATTGGTAAGGTAGGTATAGAAGCGAATGGTTGAGGAATACAGTGCCAAGAATTTGTCCGTGCTGGAAGGGCTTGACGCCGTGCGCAAGCGGCCCGGCATGTACATCGGCACCACCGACAGCCAAGGACTCATGCACTGCCTCTGGGAGATCATCGACAACTCAGTCGACGAGGCGCTCGCCGGTGCCTGCGACAAGATCGTGGTCACCCTGCATACGGACGGATCCATCGAAGTGGCCGATAACGGGCGTGGTATCCCGGTGGACGTCGAGAAGAAAACCAAGCTTACCGGTGTCGAGGTCGTGCTGACCAAACTGCACGCTGGCGCGAAATTCGGCAACTCCTCCTACGGTGCTTCCGGCGGCCTGCACGGCGTCGGTTCCTCTGTGGTCAACGCGCTGAGCTCGCGTTTGGACGTCGAGGTCGATCGCAATGGCAAGACCTACCACATGGCGTTCCATCAAGGCCATCCCGGGGTCTACGACGATCCGGACGCCGAACATCGTTCACCGGACAACAAATTCAAGAAGACCCGTAAAAACAAGCCGACCGAACTTGAGATTATCGGCAAGGTCACTCCCAAGACCACCGGCACGCGTATTCGTTATTGGGCCGACCCCGAGATTTTCAACGACACCGCACGCTTCAGCTACGAGCAGCTGATTGACCGTGTACGTCAGACCAGCTTCCTGGTGCCGGGACTCAAAATCGTGGTCATCGACGAGAACATTCCCGAGACCGGCGATGCGGCCGTTGACGACATGTTCGAGGTCGATACGCCGCAACCGGAGGAATCGGCTGCTGGCAACGGTTCCGGCGGCGTGGATGCCGCTGAGACTTCTGAAGCGCCTACATTGGCTTCCGTTTTCGATGGCGATGATGATTCTGAGGTTCCATTCGATGATTCTGAGGTTCCATTCGATAATTCTGCGGTTTCGTTCGGTGATTCCGAAAATGATGGAGCCAGTGACGGCAAGGAATTATCAGAAGAGAATGATGACGAAGCCAGCGATGCTGATGATGACGCTGAAACCTCAGAAAAAGACGATCGTTCATCAGATGAGTCTCAAGGCGAGAGTGACGTCGATAAATCCGCAGAAGCCAACGCTTCTCTGAGTGTCGAAACCGATGGGAGACCGGCACATCCGCATAAGCGCGTCGAGGAATTCCTCCATACCGGTGGTGTGAAGGACTTCGTCGATTTTCTCTCCCACGGAGAGCCCGTCTCGACCGTCTGGAGCATTGCCGGCGACGCCACCTATACCGAGGAGACGCAGGCAGTGGACGCCGACGGCGACCTGCATGCGGAAAAGATCAAACGCGACTGCTCCGTCAACATCGCCCTGCGTTGGGTCAACGGCTACGACACCACCATCCGCAGTTTCGTCAACGTGGTGGAGACCCCCGGTGGCGGCATGCACGTCGACGGTTTCCTGCAAAGCATCACCAAACAGGTGCGCAAGGCCGTCGAGGCCAACGCGCGCAAGCTCAAGGTCAACCTCAAAGATTCGAAAAACAAGGTCGAGCGCGACGACATCCTCGCCGGCCTCGTCGCCGTGGTCACCGTGCGTATCGCCGAACCGCAGTTCCAAGGCCAGACCAAGGATGTGCTCGGCACGGCTCCGGTGCGCCCGATAGTCTCGCGAATGACTGACAAGCAGTTCGGCGAGATGATCAACGGCTCGCGCCGCGGTTTCAAGGAACAGTCCGGCCGAGTGCTCGAAAAGATCGTCGGCGAGATGCACGCCCGCATCCAGGCGCGTAAGACCAAAGAGGTCACCCGTCGCAAGAACGCGCTCGAATCCGCCTCCATGCCGGCCAAGCTTTCCGATTGCCAGCCGGGCAACGACGACGTGGCCGAACTGTTCATCGTCGAGGGCGATTCCGCACTGGGCACCGCCAAGGCCGCGCGCAACTCCGGCTTCCAGGCTTTGCTGCCGATTCGTGGCAAGATCTTGAACGTACAAAAGGCCAGCATGACCCAGATCCTCGCCAACAAGGAGTGCTCGGCGATCATCCAGGTCATCGGTGCGGGCTCCGGCGCGAACTTCGACGTCACCCAGACCCGTTACGACAAGGTCATCATGATGACCGATGCCGATGTCGATGGTGCGCACATCCGCATCCTCCTGTTGACGCTGTTCTACCGTTTCATGCGCCCGCTCATCTCGCACGGCCACGTCTACGCCGCCGTGCCGCCGCTGCACCGTATCGCCTTGGCCGGAAAGCACAAGGGCGAGTTCATCTACACCTATTCCGACGACGAACTGGCCGGCAAACTCGCCGAGCTCGACAAGAAAGGCATCGCCTACAACCCTGACGTGCAGCGCTACAAGGGCCTGGGCGAGATGGACGCCGACCAGCTGGCCGACACCACCATGGACCCGCGCACCCGCATGCTCCGCCGCATCTCGATGGAGGAGGCTGAGGATGCCAGCGGCATCTTCACGCTGCTGATGGGCGACGAGGTGCCGCCACGCCGTCAGTTCATCGTCGACAACGCCGATGATTTCGATCGCACCAAGATTGACACCTGATCGTCTGATAACGATTTCGCTGTTCCTTGCCCATACTGCAATAATGACGGTATGGGCAGGTTTTTTATACAAGACGAAAACAGCTGTCTCGCAGTGTTTTCAGAGTTGCGGATATGTCCCATATCGTGAGATACGGTCGCTTGGTTGTGTCGGGCTCGTCCCCACCTGTATGAGAGAATGAAAACGTTGTCTTTGGACGGCTGAGGAACCGCCAAAGCCTGAAACCGTAGTCATGGCCCAAAGGAGCTATCGTGACCAATCTGTTGCTGGCCGTCATATACCTCGCCTTCATTTCGCTGGGGCTTCCTGACTCGTTGCTTGGCGCCGCGTGGCCCAGCATGCGCCCGCAGATGGGTGTGCCGCTTTCCTGGGTCGGCGGCATTTCGATGATCATCTCGGCTGGCACTATCGTCTCAGCCTTGCTTTCCGACAGGATGACGCTGCGTTTCGGCACCGGCAAGCTGACCGCCGCCTCGGTAGGACTCACCGCCGTAGCGCTGTTCGGGTTCTCCGTGGCACCCAATTACTGGGTACTTGCCTTGATTGCGATTCCTTATGGTCTTGGAGCCGGCGGTGTGGACGCGGCACTCAACAACTACGTCGCCATCCACTACGCGAGCCGGCATATGAGCTGGCTGCACTGCATGTGGGGTATCGGCGCTTCCGTCGGCCCATACATCATGGGATTCGCGCTTTCCAAGGGTCAAGGCTGGCCGTGGGGGTATCGCTACATTTCCATCATCCAGATCGTGCTGACGGTGATTATCGTCTTCTCGCTGCCGCTTTGGAAAGGCCGAAAGGATGTTCCGGCGGCGGCCGGTTCGGACCAAAGCGAGGGCGAAGCTCCTGTCGATGAAACCGAAGCCGTTGCGGAAACCGAAGCCAAGGCTGAAACAGAATCCAAGTCCGTCAAGCCGTTGGGCGTGCGCGGGGTGCTCGCCATCCGCGGTGCCAAAGAGATCCTCGTGATGTTCTTCTGCTATTGTGCCATCGAAACCACCTCGGGCCTCTGGGCCTCGAGCTACATGGTCGGCCACGACGGCATCAGCAAGGTCACCGCTGCAAGCCTGGCGAGCCTGTTCTATCTGGGCATCACCGCAGGTCGTGCGCTGAGCGGGTTCATGACCATGAAATTCGATGACCCTACGATGATCCGCATCGGCCAGGCCGTTCTTGGCATCGGCATTGTCGTGATGCTCATTCCGTTGCCTGGGCATGCTGCCACCGTTGTCGGCTTGATTATGATTGGGTTGGGCTGCGCACCGATTTACCCGTGCGTTATCCATTCCACCCCTGCCTATTTCGGTGTGGAACGCTCGCAGGCGATTGTCGGGGTGCAGATGGCCTGTGCTTACGCGGGTTCTATGATTATGCCTCCCGTCTTCGGCCTCATTGCCCAGCATATTTCGATAGCCTTGTATCCGTGGTATCTGTTGGTGTTGCTGGTGCTCATGGTGGCGATGCACGAGATGCTGCGGCGCAAGGTGGGCCATAAGACCTGATATCTGAGTGTTCCGGATAGTTTAAGGGCAACGTCGTGAGGCGTTGCGATAATCGAACATATGTACGAATGTCTGGATCTGTTTTCGCCGCCTACCGCGGCGTGGTTCAGGCATGCGTTTGCCGCGCCCACCGATGCTCAGCAAGAGGCATGGCCACGTATCAAAGCGCGCGAGAACGTCTTGGCGGTCGCGCCTACCGGCTCCGGCAAGACACTGGCTGCGTTCCTTTCCGCCATTGACAGGTTGATTGGCGAACAATTATCGAAGCGTGATGAGTTCGTAGCCGAATCCAAAAAGACAGACACAGCTGGAGAGCAATCAGGCAGGTTCGCTGAAACCGATGACTCTCATAAACCGGCGGCTAAGTCCAAAACGACTAAGTCCGGCAAATCCGGTAAGTCGGGTGTCAAAGTACTCTATATTTCACCGTTGAAGGCGCTGGGAGCAGACGTCGAACGCAATTTGCGGGTTCCGTTGGAAGGCATCGCCGCGCAATGCGTTGCGGAAGGACTGGAACCGCCTGACATCGATGTGGCGATTCGTTCGGGGGATACCACGGCCAAGGAGCGTCGCCGCATTGCTACGCATCCGCCGGATATCCTGATTACCACTCCCGAATCGTTGTATCTGCTCCTGACTTCGAAGGCGCGTCGCATCTTGAAAAGCGTCGAGACCGTAATCGTTGACGAGGTGCATGCGCTCGCGGCCACCAAACGTGGGGCGCATCTGGCGTTGAGCCTGGAACGACTCGATTTGTTGACCGGCCGGAAGGTGCAGCGTATCGGTCTTTCGGCGACGGTCAATCCGCCGAAGGAAGCCGCGTTCTTCTTGGGTGGCGACCAGCCGGTCACGATTATCGACGCTACGGACCCGGTACATATGGACTTGAAGATTGTCGAACCTGTCGCGGATATGGGTGCGTTCGGAACTGCCTCGGATGACGAGGGCGGATTCCATGTCGGCGGCGCTGGTGGAAAAACCGGGATGCTGAGCAAAAGTGCTGGTAATAGCGGTGGGGGCGCTCATCACATTAGTGGTGTCAGTCCCGCCATGCGAGCGCTGGCTGAGGCTCGCAAGAATGATGCAACCGGCGATTTGGACATGCATGCAAGCCGATACCGCGAAATCGAAGCGGACATCGAGGATTCTGGCGAATCAGGCCAGGCCGCGAATCCGAAGGCGATTGCAGTTTCAAATTCGGATTTCTCGGATAAGGATGGCCGACTCGATAGTTTAAATTTGCCTGTCAAACACGGTGATTATTCCTCGCCGAATGCTTCAGCCTCTCATTCCATCTGGCCGGCAGTCGAGCGCAGCATTCTCGACGAGATTCTGAGTCATCACAGCACATTGGTGTTCGTCAATTCGCGCGGACTGGCCGAGCGGCTCACTGCGCGTATCAACGACCTGTACGCCGAAACCGAATGTGGCGTCGAAGTCGACAATCGTTCCTACGGTGACGGCAAACATTACGATTCCGTCGTCGGTTCTTCCACGGCGCTGGTCGGCTCGCACCCCAAAAGCGAGACCATCGCCATGGCCCACCACGGTTCCGTCTCCAAGGAACGACGCAAGGTCATCGAGGATGATCTGAAACACGGGCGTCTGCGCTGCGTGGTCGCCACCAGCAGCCTCGAACTCGGCATCGATATGGGTTCGGTCGATATGGTTATTCAGGTCGCGCCGCCCCTGTCTGTTTCGTCCGGTCTTCAGCGTGTTGGCAGGGCCGACCATCGTGTCGGCGGAGTCTCGCACGCGCTGTTCTATCCGTTGACCCGTCAGGAACTCATCACTTCCACGGCAACCGTGGAAAGCATGAGACGCAGTGAGATCGAACCGTTGGCTGTTCGTCATAATCCGCTCGATATTCTGGCTCAGCAGACTGTCGCAGCAGCGGCGATGGACGATCTGAAAACTGACGATTGGTATGCTGCCGTGCGCCGCACCGCGCCGTTTGCCACGCTTTCGCGAGACATGTTCGACAATGTCATCGGCATGCTGACGGGTGCCTATAATTCCGAGGAATTCTCGGCTTTCCGGCCTCCACTGCAACTCAATAAAGAGGAAGGCATCATCTCCGCTCGTCCGGGAGCTCAACGCCTTGCCGTCACCAGCGGTGGCACCATTCCCGACCGTGGCACCTACACCGTCGTCCTGCCTGAAGTCGATGCCGGTTCGGGGCGCAAGAAGGTGGGGGAGCTTGATGAGGAGATGGTCTACGAGTCCCGCGTCGGCGATGTCATCACGCTTGGCACCTCGACTTGGCAGATTGACGAAATCACCAACGACCGCGTGGTGGTTACTCCGGCTCCGGGTCGCACCGCGCGTCTGCCGTTCTGGCATGGGGAGGGGCCAGGACGTGATGCCGGTTTCGGCGCGTTGCTGGGCGCGTTCGTCCGTGAGATCGGCAACGGCCTGATACCGGCGTCATCGTCAGTGGTGGATATATCACAATCTGATAACGATAACGCTGAGACATTTTCTACTGATACTTCGTCGGATGTTGCTGACTTGTCGGGTTCTTCAAAGCATACTGACAGCAAATATTGGAGCGACGATGGCGAGCCGCATTTCGATGCATTCACCGAGAAACGCTTACGCGACAACGGTTTGGACGACAATGGCAGAGCGAATCTTGCGCGTCTGCTTGCCGAACAAAAGGTCGCCACGGGAGCGCTGCCCACTGACAAAACCATTGTCATCGAGCGTTGTCAGGACGAGGAAGGTGACTGGAGAATCATCTTGCATTCGCCGTTCGGCCGTCGTGTTCACGAACCGTGGGCGCTCGCCATCACCAACCGGCTCAAGCGCAAGTATGGCTTTGACGGCCAGACGTATGCCACTGATGACGGTATCGTGGTGCGATTGCCCGAGCAGGACAGCCATGTCAGTGCCGCTGAACTCTTCCAATTCGATGCCGACGGGCTGCTGCGTGACGTGGAAGAGGAGATCGGTGATTCGGTGCTCTTCGCCACTCGATTCCGCGAATGTGCCGCCCGTTCGCTTTACATGCCGAGGATGAACCCCGGCAAGCGTGTGCCGTTATGGCAGCAACGTCTGCGTGCCTCTGAGCTCTTGGCTGCGGCCAAGACCCAGCACAATTTCCCGCTGGTTCTGGAAACCGCCCGCGAGTGCCTGCAGGATGTCTATGATCTGCCGGCATTGAAGACGTTGATGACCGGTATCGATGACGGCAAAATCGAGATCGTTGATGTTGAGACGCAAAGCCCATCGCCGTTCGCGCAGAACCTGCTCTTCGGTTTCGTAGGTTCTGTGATGTACGAGTACGACTCGCCACAGGCCGAACGTCGCGCTTCGCTGTTGGCGATGGATCCGGAAGTTTTGGAGGAGCTTCTGGGCAGCGGGCATATCGCCGACGTCCTCGATCCGAAAGCCATCGAGCAGGTCGAGGACGAACTGAGTCATCGGCAGTTCTGGAATGAGCTCGACCCTGATGATATTAACGGAAGAATGGTTCGTTTCGCCAAGACCCATGGGCCGTTTACCGCTGATGAAGCTGTGAGGGAACTTGGCTTGGACGCAGCCACGGTCGTTCATGAACTTGACGATCTGAAGGCCCGTGGCGTGCTCATGACCGGGACGTTTGTCAAAGATTTGCCAAGTCCGCAATATCTGCACCGCGAGGTGTTCCGACGGATTCGCTCGCGCTCACAGACGTTGACCCGCAAATCTTTGAAACCCGTCAATCCTGAAATCTATCAATCGTGGCTACTTGTCCGGCAGGGAATTGGCACAAAAACCGGCGAAGGTGCTTTTGCACATGGTTTCGGCGATAAACGGCATCTGATCCGTGATGAGCAGGAAGCCGATGACGAAGCAATCGAAGATGTGCCATCGGAGATTCGGGCTGCCTGGCCGCGCTTTACTGGAACGGATGGCCTGTTGCGCGTCATCGAACAGCTGGAGGGCATGCCCTTGCCTGCTGCAATGTGGGAGTCGTCGGTATTTCCCGCCAGAGTGCCTGATTTCGACACATCCATGCTTGACGAGCTGCTTTCAGCCGGTGAAGCGATTTGGGTAGGGTCCAAGGACGAAAACGCAACTGTTAGTCCAGAATCGGCCATGAAGCCCGGCAAAATCGCGTTCTATCTTGCCGATTCGCCGTTGCTCACAAGTATCAATGATCAGCAAGATTTGCATGGTCGACCGGCTGATGAAAACATAAAACCCCAACTTCCGCAGAATTCGTCGGTTGACAAGCATACTGACAATAGCCGGTTGCAAGCTGATACTGTTCCTGCCGATCAGGAAAGTTCCGCCGACAATGGCATCGTCCCATTGCTGGCTCTTGGAGGCTCCTATCGTGCGGAGCAGCTGGAACATCAATGGCAGCTTCAAGGTGGAGACAAACCGCAGGAGGTCGTGAACCCTCTGACCGGAGAAGTACGAATGTCATCTGTCGGCGACTCTGGTTTCGAACGTGCAGTGTGGTCATTAGTGTGGCAAGGGCAGGTCACCAATTCATCATTCGCCCCGATTCGTGCATTGCTGCAAAATGGCAGCGGTTCTCAATCTTTGCGTCGTTCATATGCAAGAGCATCAATGAGCCGTCACCGGCTATACGGCCGCGCACGAGTGGAACGTCGGCCGCAATTGCCAGGGACGTTGGCCGGTCTCTGGTCGGCGGTGCCGAAATCTGAGGATGTGCGGCCGGAACAACGTGCCATCACGCAGGTCGAAACCCTTCTTGACCGTTACGGCATCATCGCACCGCCTCTGATGGATATGGACCCCGAATCCTTAAGTTTTTCGGATGTCTATCCGGTCTTAAAACAGATGGAAGCCACCGGCACGTTGGTTCGTGGCATGTTTGTGAAAGGCTTGTCGGCGGTCCAATTCGCCGAACGCGCCACGATCGACCAGTTGCGTCAGTGGCGTACGCAAAACGCTCCGTTCGCCGTGGCGTTGGATGCAGCCGACCCAGCCAGTCTCGCCGGTGGTGCCGTCGCATGGCCATCGTTAAATGCACCAACGGATGTTACGGAAGATTATGGGGATAATCCAGACGACCCCAATCAGGACAAGAATTCTTCAATGGTTCGTAAGCATGGAAAACCAGTTCAACCGATGCGCAAGGTCGGTTCCATGGCCATCTTCATCGAAGGCAAGCCGATACTCTACGCCATTCCGTCCAGCCACCATCTGCGGTGTTTCAAGGCCACCGATTTCGAGCTGCAACGTGCCATCACTCAGCTGGCTGATACCCTGCGCTCGCAGTATGAATCAGGTCGAAGAAGTGAGAATAAACGTGGCAGCGTCACTTTCCGCGATGTCAACGGTGAGCCTCTTACGGCCTTGAACCACTATACGCAACTCCTGCGTACCGCCGGTTTCACTCCGTCACCGCAAGGCATGAAACTCTATCGATAGAGCAAAAGTCTTGATAGCTGGACCTTGCACATCTTAATATTTCTTTATTTTCGCCTTTTAGTCTGAAATTGACCCGATAAAAATACGGTATTTTCGCTAAAAGGAGGGAACAATGTCTCGACTGAAGTTGCAAACCGTGGGATTGAGCAAACGGTTCGGTTCGCAGATGGCCGTGAATGAAGTAAATCTTCATGTCAACGAGGGTGAAGTCTACGGTCTGTTGGGGCCAAACGGCGCAGGTAAATCGACCACGTTGAAAATGATGACTGGCATGTTGCATCCGAGTGGAGGGGAAATTCTCGTCGATGGCCATCCTTGGTCACGTCGCGATTTGTACCATATCGGAGCGCTCATCGAGGAGCCGCCCTTGTATCCGAACCTCACTGCTCAAGAGAACCTGCGAGTGAGAACTCTTCTACTGGGATTGCCTGAGACTCGCATTGCGGAAGTCCTCTCGATCGTTGGTCTGCCAGATACCGGTGGCAAACGGTCTGGCCAGTTCTCCATGGGGATGAAGCAGCGGCTTGGCATCGCCTGTGCTTTGCTGGCCAATCCGGGGCTGCTGATTCTCGATGAGCCCACCAACGGTTTGGATCCCATCGGTATCGAAGAGCTGCGAAGGCTTATCCGAATGTTGCCACGTCAGGGAATAACGGTCATTATTTCAAGCCATATTCTCTCGGAAATCGCTCAGGTGGCTGATTGTATCGGTATCATTGCCGACGGTCGGCTGGCCTATGAAGACCGATTGGATAAGAATATCAATCTTGAAAAGCTCTTTATGGATGTCTGCAGGGAGACGAGCCGATGAACAATCCTCAATATCAAAGAAACTACTACATCGACGTAAGACAAGCGCAGGCCGCGATAAGCCCGAACCGGTTGCCATTTACCAGAATCTTGAAAGCGGAAAACCTCAAAAGCCGACGTTCGCCCTGTCTTAAACTCGCCTTGATCATGCCGTTGCCGCTCGCGTTTCTGGGTTTGCTTATGGCCGTTTCTACTCCGAAAGCGCTCTTGGCGACCTATGCATGGAATTATTGGGTGTTCCTGCTGTGTCCCATCATGCTCGTCCTTATCTGCAGCACGACAGCTAATCTTGATCGCAAGCAGCATCTGCGCACGATATTGGCTCTTCCGATAAATCCCGCGCGGATTTGGTTGGCAAAATGCTGCCGAGTGGTCATGTTGCTGGTTCTGTCCAATTTGGTGGTCTGGGTGCTTACTACGGTCTTTGGCTCGGCTTTTGGGCTACAGGTCCCAAAACCTCTTCAGGGGTTGGCAGCAGTCTTCTGTAGTACTGTGATGCTTTCCTGGATGGTTCCCGTCAGTTTATGGTTGGCCACGTCTTTGGGCAATCTCGCGGGTATCGCCATTCCTTTTCTCATTGAATTGGCGGGATCCGTTTTGGCCGGTGGAATATCTGTTTGGTGGCTTATTCCTCCTTGTGGAATCATGCGTGTCATCGCTCCGTTGATTGGTGTACTTCCGGACGGCAGTCCTATCACTGCCGGTGATCCGCTCAACTCGTTCGGCCTGCTCAATTGGCTGGCGTTATTGATGGCGCTGCTCATTACGGTCGTGCTCGTCGCGTTGACTGCTGGATGGTTTAGCCGCAGGGAGGCGAGATGAGCCGGGGAAAGATGAGCCTGTTCAGGGCGACACGTGCGGAATCGTTGAAAATGAAACGATCCATGCTGGTCTGGGTTCATGTAGGAGCAGGTGTCGCGGCAGGAGGACTCTGCGGAGCGTATTTTGCGGTCGCTTCCTGGGACACCAGTTATGGGACGGATGCCTTCGTACAGGTTCTTGGCGCAGTCCTTCCCCTTATGGTGGGGTTGGTATGCGGTCTGGCGGTGGAAGCCGAACAGGACGCCGGGGGAATGGCTAATCTTCTGCAGCTGCCAACACGGCGGATAGCATTGGCAGCGAAACTAATCGTGCTCGTGCTGTGGGGTCTGCTGGCACTTGCTCTGGCTGTGGGGCTGTTTGCGCTGATACTTTTGGTCGCCGGGCGCAATCACTTGCCGTTGCAAGTCTGGCTGGTCGCTGTCTTTGGTCTTTTGCTCGGTTCGCTCAGCAGCTACCTGATCGCTTTGTGGCTGGCTTTGATAGGCGGGCGCAGCCTTGCCATCGGAATCGGCGCCTTGGGCACCCTGGTCGCTGTCATGTCCGTCGGAGGGGTAGCGCATGGCTTGGTTGCCGGAAAACTGACGGCGGGACAATCCAGCATGGTCATGTCGTGGATGCCTTTCACCTGGCCCACCAGATTCGCCAGTCTTGCCGTTGAATATGGGATATCCGGTCAATATCACATGGGACAGGAAATTAGGCGACAACTTGGCGCGGCTTTATATGCTAATCTGTGTGCGTGCAGCGTGGTTACGGTTTCGCTTGCTACGATTTTGCTGGTGTGGATCAATTGTTTTGAAAATCGAAGAGGACGAAGCGTATGAACGCGCGTACAGACGATTCCGCTCATGCCCGGATATTGGTGGTTGATGACGAGCCTGCCATCACTGCCATGCTTTCCGCGATGTTGAGTAAGGAGGGCTATTATCCAACGACCATCAATGATTCGAGAAAAGTCAAAAATCTGGATTTGGAACATTTCGATGTGATGTTGATCGATGTGATGATGCCTCATTTGAACGGGTTTGACTTGGTGGGCCAAATTCGCGATCGGGTGGATTGTCCGATCCTTTTCCTCACCGCGAAGACCAGTGAGCAGGATGCGGTGGACGGATATGGTTTGGGGGCGGACGACTATATCCGAAAGCCTTTCGGCAAAGCCGAGCTGATGGCCAAGATAGCCGCTCACATCAGACGCTATCAACACCAACATCATCGGGCTTTGATTGTTGGCCCATATCGATTTGATTTCATTACCGAAGCATTGACTTACGCGGGTGACTCTGTGTCGCTCACCGGTGCCGAATACCGGATCTGTGAGTATCTGGCTCGTCATCGGTCGATGGTGGTGAGCAGACGGACGCTTGAGGAGATCCTGTACGAGGAAACCGACCATTCGGATTCATATCCATATAATGGTGGCGCACAGGTGATTGCCGTGCATATCAGCAATATAAGAACGAAGTTTAAGCGCTGGGGCGTTGACCCGATTCGTACGGTAAGGTCCAGCGGCTATCAATGGATAGGATGCTGATATGTCGGTTTCCGACGGACGGACGCGAGACAAGAATAAAACAATACGGTTTATTCAGCCGATAAGTCTGCTTATCATACGATACTTTCTGTATATCCTGGTCGGATTGGCCGGGTTGGCTATGGTCTACGCGATATTATTCAGCAATCTCGTCGTTATCTGGCCCTCCTCATGGGCGAATAATCATATTGATGCGACCATGGACTCGCTCACGCTGAAACACGCACGTGAGGTCAATGATGATGATATTCCTTCCGCCTATCACTGGCAGACGATGACCAAGCAGGGTGAGCCCATTGCCGGGGACATGAGTCCTCAGATGACATCGAGCGCTCGCAAGGTGATTTCGTTGTCCAAGCAGCAAGATGAATTCGGTAAGGGCTTTGTCTCTCTGGTGGATGGCAGACTAAGCGACGCCAGTACTCTGTTTTACCGGGGATTCCGACTTGCAGATGGCAATTGGTGTGTGCTCGCCTATAATACCCATCCCCAGTTTGTCAGCAGACAGTGGCGCGATCATTTGCCAAATCCCGATATCATGGCTTCCGTCATCGGCATAGCGGTATGTACGTTGCTGGTTGTCGGTGTCGCGATTCGTGCCGGCAGAAGCGTCACCAAAAGGTTGCGGCCTTTGCAAGATGCAGCTCAATGCGTTCAAAACGGCGATCTTCATTTTGTCATGGCACAGACCGATGTGCGTGAGGTCAACGTCCTGCTACGTGCTTTCGGCGATATGCGTGATGCATTGAACCGGTCTCTGACCAAACAGCGTGAGGCTCGTCAGACGCAGGAAAGGCAGATATCTGCTCTGGCCCATGACATCAAGACGCCGTTGACGATTATTCGGGGCAATGCGGAGCTGCTTCAGGAAACCTCATTGGACGATGAGCAGCAGTCCTATGCCGCTTCCATCATCCGAGCGAGTCAGCGGGTGGATGGCTATGTGCAGGAAGTGCTCGACATCACCGTCAACAAAGCGGAGTCGAGCAAAACGCAGACTTGTAATCAAGAGCGGGACCTGCAGTCACCGGATAGAGACGAGAAAGCCGAGCTTGTGCCCGTACGGCAGTTCGTCAAGCAACTTCTGGGGGAGGCCAGGCAATATATCGCTCTGGCAGATCTGAAGGTTCGCATTGTTGCGCACGGAGTTGATGGTATTCCTGAAGACAGTGATTTAGAAACAGGCATTGCCGGTTCTGATATGGAAGATACGGAAACGAGGAATATTACTTCCACCACTTACGTATTCATCAACCGACAAGAGGTTACCCGAGCCTTTATGAACATCGTAAGCAACGCGGTCTCTTATGCGCCGCAACATTCTGTCATAACGTTTGTCATCGTCAATGGCAAACAGAATCTGTTGTTGAACCTTAGGGATAACGGGCCAGGGTTTTCTGAGGAATCGCTGCGGCATGGTACGGAATGGCTGTATCAAGGCGATCACAGCCGAAGTGATTCCGCCCATCATGGAATGGGTCTCACCACAGCCGCAGCCATCATCGAGCGTAATCAAGGACATCTTACGTTGGGAAACCAATCCCAAGGCGGAGCGTCGGTGACCATCTCGTTGCCAATCAGGTCAGGAGAGACCGCATGAAAAGGAAAGCAAATGTTATGGCAAGGGATTGGTTTTGCTTTCGTAAATATTTATCAAGTGACTTAGGAACCGGGATTGTCTAGACCTTTTAGGAAACGTCGACGACGACAAATACGAGCGTGAATGGTCGCACCCACACCGCAGGAAATGAAGTTCTACGGGTAATCATAAATAGATAACGACAGGCAACCACAAAATCGACAGAATTGAATATTTATTGAGTCTGTGATAATGTCATTGACATCATTCTGGTACATGCAACTGGTGGTGTATGTACTGTAAAAGGCACCGTAATACTATTGAAGAAGATGGTTAAGGTGTCGGTAATTCTGCCTTCTATCAAAACCACGTCCTGTTTGGACGAGATAACTAATGCTACTGTGGCATGTAATCCTCGTTTGGAAGTACTGGTAAAGAACCCAGACGTTGGAACTCACCGCTCGCGAGTAGAAAATGCAATTGCGGGTGGTCGCAATACCGGTCTGGCGCAGGGAAGATCGATTTCGGTTGCTCGAACGGTCGGGGTTGATACCGATGACGAGTGAGGATCGTGGTTATTCGCTGCTGCTTGTCGTCGTGGTCACCGGAATGACGACCTATATGCTCTACCCGTTGCTGACCGTCCAGTTGCTGAAACAGGGATTCGATGCCGCCGATGCCGGCCTTATCCTCGGTGTGCTGTCCGGGGTCGGCCCGTTGTGTTCGTCGGTCTGCGGGCAGGTCATGTCGAGAACCGGAGCAAAGCCCATCGCGGTTGCCGGTCTTGCCTTGCGTGCCTGCGGATTGGCCGTGTTCGCCACCAACGCCACGTTGCCCGTGTATCTGCTATGTTCCGCGGCGGCATCGCTGGGAAGCAGCAGTGCCAGTCTGGCGGTCAAGACGGAACTGATGCGCCGCGCCACATCGCGTAGGATGGTGACCTTGCGGTCGATGGCGGTGAACTCTGGCGCATTGGTGGGGCCGGCGGTTGGTGCAGGTCTCTTTGCGCTATTGGGGTTCAGACGTTTGGTATTCGTATCGATTGCGCTGTATGCCGTTCTTGCGTTGCTGATGACCTTGCTAAGATTCAGTCCGCCGGAGGAATCGCGCAAGGCATCCAAGGGTTCATCGGCTGCGCAAGACTGGCGTGAGCAGAGCCGGAAGCTGTTCGGCCGTGCTAGCGCCTTCCCGATTCTGCTGGTATTGACTTTCATCTACTGGACCGTCTACGCGCAGTGGTCGCTGGTCGTGCCCATCGGTTCCTACGCGGGGTTCCATACGCAGACCGCCTCCAATGCGGTGTATATGGGCAATGCGGTCTTCATCCTTCTTTTGCAATATCCATTGCTGGTGCATGCGCTCGGTAAGGTGAAGGACACTACGATTCTGCTTTTGGGATTTGCTAGCTTTGTGTGTGCATTCGGTGTCTTGCTGATTCCGACCAGTGCGTTGCAGGTTGTGGTTTTCGCTTTGTCGTTCAGTCTTTCGGAACTGTTGATCAGCCCGACGCTTGATCTGTTGACGGGGAAGATCCGTGCGGTAGATTCCATGCTTGGCTGTGCGTACGGATGGACCGGCACTTTTTCAGGCATTGCCTCATTGGTGGGCTCGTTTGTCGGCGGATGGCTCATCAAAGTGTGCAATGGGATTTCCGGAGTGCCGCTTCTCTGTCTGCCTCTCGTGGCCTGCTCATTGTTGCTGATTATGTTGTTCAAAAAGAAGGAGCCATCACTATGATGCATTTTCCCTGTTCGAATATAAGCGTAATGCAATAGTAATGTGACGTAAGTGCTCAGATAAAACAATATGGCCGCAATCTGGACAAAGAATTCAGATTGCGGCCATATAAATTATCAATTCATTTTTATGCCACGTACTCGATCGGTGCAGGGAGATCAACGCCTGAGGCATCGCGACGCATATCCGGCTTGGGCAGCTCGACAGGTGCGCCACCAGACGTGCTGGCGTAGAGCGGGTAGGTGCCGATGGCTGCGCAGGTCAGAGTGTTCTGGCCCTTGAGGAAGCGCTGGGAACGTACGCCGCCGGTGCCGCGTCCCTTGGTCGGGTACATTTCCAGCGGGGTCACCTTGGCCGCCCCGGTTTCGGTACCAGGCAAGGCGCCGTCATCGCCGGCAACGGTGAGTATGACGGCTCCTGAGGCCGAATACAGACCGTTCTCTCCTTCGTCGTAGGTCCAGGCGATTTTGCCTGCCGACACCACGTTGAAGGCCACGACATGCTGATCTTCGGCCAACCTGATGCCGTTCATGCCACCTGCAGTGCGGCCTTGCGGGCGCACCACCTTGGTCTCAAAGGTCAGCAACGAGGAATCCGAGGAGATGAAGACGATACGGTCGTCGTCGGCTGCGGGTGCGGCGAATACGACGACGTCCCCGTCCTTCAAATCGATGACCGGCCAGGAATCCATGGTGCTGGGGGACTCTCGGTTCCAACGCTTGACGATGCCATTGCGCGTTCCGATGGCCAGCGGGATGTTGGTGGTGTCGGAGGCGTTATCGGAATCAGATGATGCAGTCTTCTCGGAAACATCGCCCATGGCAATCGCTGCCACGACGTGTTCGCCCGCAACGGGCTCGGTGCTGGTGGTCATGCCGAGCAACTCGTCGGCATTCACGCCGCCGGAGACGTTCAGATTCTCGCTTGCAGGCAGCGACGGCAGGTCGGCGACATGAGCCAGAACCAAGCGCCCTGCAGAAGTGATGAGCCCATAGCTGGAAAGCGTTGTGCTGGCGAAGATGGAGACGATTTGATCGTCGTGCGCACGCTTGCCGTTCGCTTCGCGCGTCTGCCAGAGGTCGACGGCGCTTGGCGAGGTGCGTGCGATGAGTCCGGTGGCGCTGAGCATCACGGCGCAAGGTTCGTCATCAAGACGCAGTGCCGCCGTAGCTTCCTCGACCTTGCCGGCCTTCTTGGCCTTCTTCGCAGCTTCAACATCCTGTGCTGCCTGCGAAACGGTATTTTCCACGCGAATTGCGGCCAAAGCGGAAGAATCCGGGTTGGCGTTGGCACCATCGTTCGCTGAAGCAGAGGAAGCCAGTGAACGCACCGGCGTCAGACTGCCGTCCTCGTGACGTTCCAGCAGCACCGTGCGTCGCGGGTCGCCCCACTTCTCCACGGCCTCGTCCATCTCGGAAACGATGACCTCGTCAAGCCGCTCGCCCGAGGCGAGGATGGCGTTGAGCTCATCGATCTGCTTCTTCAAATCGTCCTGTTCGGCCTCGAGCTCGATGCGGCTCATCTTGGTGAGTCTGCGGAGACGAAGATCGAGAATGTATTGGGCTTGGATCTCGTCCAGATCGAAGACGGCCATCAAGCGTGTTTTGGCGGCGTCAGCGTTGTCGGAGGTGCGGATGACCTGGATGACCTCGTCGATGTCGACCATGGCGAGCAGCATGCCTTCGACCAAGTGCAGCCGTTCCTGCGCCTTGCGAAGGCGGTATTCGCTGCGCCGGTGGATGACGTTGCGCCGATGCTCCACCCACACTTCGAGCATTTCCTTCAAGCCCATCGTGTGCGGCCGTCCGTGGACGAGCGCCACGTTGTTCATGGTGAAGTTGTCTTCCAATGGCGTGTTCTTGAAGAGCTGGGCGAGCACGGCGTTGGGGTCGAAGCCGGTTTTGATCTCGATGACAATGCGTGTGCCGTTGTGGCGGTCGGTCAAGTCGATGGCCCCGGAAACGCCTTCGATATGGTGGTTTTTCACACCTTCGGAAATGCGTTCGAGCACGCGTTCGGGGCCGACCATGAACGGCAGTTCGGTGACGACGATGGCTTTTTTGCGCGCGGTCACGTTTTCGATATGGGTGGCAGAGCGGGTGGTCAGCGTTCCACGCCCGGTTTCGTAGGCGTCACGTATGCCGTCGCGTCCGATGATGATGCCGCCGCCTGGCCAGTCCGGCCCGGGCACGTAGTCCATCAGTTCGTCGAGCGTGGCATCGGGATGCTTCATCAAATATTTCGCGGCGGCTACCACTTCGCCGAGGTTGTGCGTGGCCATGTTGGTGGCCATGCCCACCGCGATGCCCGAAGCGCCGTTGACGAGTAGGTTCGGGATGGCGGCCGGCAGCACGTCCGGTTCTTTGAGCTTGTTGTCGTAGTTGGGGGAGAAGTCGACGGTATCCTCGTCGATATTGGCGTTCATCCCCAGCGCCGCGGGCGCAAGCCTTGCCTCGGTGTAACGCGAGGCCGCGGGTCCGTCGTCAAGCGAGCCGAAATTGCCGTGCCCGTCCACCAGCGGCAGACGCATCGCAAACGGCTGGGCCAGACGCACCATGGCCTCGTAGATGGAGGAGTCGCCGTGCGGGTGCAGTTTGCCCATCACTTCGCCGACGGCGCGGGCGGACTTCATATACGGCTTGTCGGGGGTCAGGTTCATCTGACCCATCTGGTAGATGATGCGTCGCTGCACCGGTTTGAGGCCGTCGCGCGCGTCGGGCAGGGCTCGCGCGTAAATCACCGAATAGGCATACTCGAGGAACGATTTGCTCATTTCCTCGTCGAGCGGCGTTTCGACGATGTTCTCCTTGACCGTGTGCGGGTCATAGGCTGGTTTGGCCGTTTTGCGACGTTGAGCCATACTGAAAAGCACCTCTATCTACTAAAAGACAATCCGCTTTATCATACCGGTTGCCCTCGTCGGAGACCTTGCCGCACCTGCCGTTTTCCGCGTGCGGTGATTCAATGGGGGCATGAGTGTTGAAGTCGAGCCGATGAGCGAACTACTGAAATTCCGCCAAATTGATGCGTATAGCAGCAGTCGTCATATTTCCGCCGTGTTACCGGCTTTAAGTGCGACTATCGGCCATCCGATGCCTACTTGTGTCCA
Source organism: Bifidobacterium sp. ESL0690 (assembly GCF_029392315.1). Lineage (NCBI taxonomy): Bacteria > Bacillati > Actinomycetota > Actinomycetes > Bifidobacteriales > Bifidobacteriaceae > Bifidobacterium > Bifidobacterium sp. ESL0690. The sequence continues at coordinate 1,642,561 of NZ_CP113939.1, read as the reverse complement.
TCCCGACCCCGAGGCAGCAAGGGTTGCGTTGGGTTTTCCAAAAGCCGATTCCGCGGTCATCGTTCTTGTGGATGGTTTGGGCTTCTGGAATCTCGCCATGCGTGCGGGTCACGCTCCGTATCTGCGTGGCTTGATGAATCAGGAACGTAACGCGAAACCAATCGCGACCTGTATTCCCAGCACCACTCCGATCGTCATGGGTGCTTTCGGTACCGGCACCTGCCCTGGTATGACGGGCATGACCGGCTTCACCCAGCGCAATGCGGAAACGGGGGAGGTGTGCCAACTCATCAGCTTCGCCGGTGCGCCCGATCCGGAGGATTTGCAGCAGCAGCCCACGATTTTCGAGCGTCTTGTCTCCGACGGCGTGCGCGTCACCAGCGTAGGTCTGCCGAAGTTCGCCCATTCGGCTCTCACCCGCGCCGCCTTGCGAGGCCCGGAATATCAGGGTTCACGGCACGAGGAGCTTCGCGTGCGTGCCGCCATTAAAGCCGCCGCCAAACCGGGAATCACGTATTACTATGTTGATGCTGTCGATAAGGCCGGGCACCACCATGGTCCGTTCAGCGAGGAATGGGCCACCGCGCTGGAAAACACTGACGAACAGTTGAAGGCATTGAGACGTGGCTTGAAACCTGGCACTCTGATGGTGGTTGTCGCCGACCATGGCATGGTCGAGGTTGATTTTGAGCACCAGATCGATATCGCGAATCGGGAGAATCTGACGCGCGATGTTGCGTTGGTCGCCGGCGAACCCCGCATGACGATGCTATACGCCGAGCCAGGTGCGGATATCGATGCCATAGTCAAGCGTTGGCGTGAGGAATTGGCTGACCGTGCGCAAGTCTTCACACGCGACGTTGCCATCGAGCACGGTCTATACGGCGATGTCGAGGCGCGTGTGAAGCCTTTGATCGGCGACGTCATCGTTTGTGCCAAAGGCAACGCCACGATTGTGGATTCACGTGCCCAAAGTGAAGGGGCGATGGGTCTTCTAGGCGTTCATGGCTCATTGACGCATCTCGAGCGCGAAATTCCGTGCCTGATTGATGTGGCCTAACTCGAACAGATAAGATGCGCTTCACTGCCCCGATTACACTAATACATCCGATTGAATATCGGGGATGCCCCTTTAATCAACGACTGACCAACGGTTTCGAAAATCACTCCCCGAAGAGGATTTCGTCCCAGCTGGGCACTGCGGAACGCCCCGACCTGCGTTTGCTGTGCTTGTGTTCGTCGTGATGCTGGCTTTCACTTGCGCTTTTGCCGCTTTGCCGTTCATTGGCATTTCGGGAAGTGTCGGAGCGGTCATTGCCTGTTCGTGCTTGTGTTTCGTCTCCGAACGCGGTGAACATCTGGGGTTGTGCCGCAGGCGTACGGTCCGGCAACGGCAATGAAGACAGGGCGTCGACCGGCACAGTTGCCATGTCTGCGGAATCCGACATTGGAGAGTTTTCTGAAGTTGGCTGTGAGTTGAGAACCGGTGCAGGATAAGGCAACGACACGTAGCCGTCATCTGCCGAATCCTGTTGTCTGCCGCCTTGATAAGCCAAATCGTCGGTCGCATACGGTTTGGCTGTCTGCGATGGACCCTCGTTCCGTTCCTGCATCGAGGCCACAGTGCTGGCAATTCGCGCGGAACGTACGGAGTTGCCGGGCAACGGTCGGCTCGGCGCGAATTCCGAGCCGGTCATCGCCTCGTTTTTGCGCTCTTGCGGTGAAGCTTGTGCTGCGGAAGGTATCATATCCTCGGTGTTTTCCCGGGAGCGACCTGAATCCGCGTTTTCTGCACTGGCATTTTCCGCCCTGTCGTCGGACCGTTCGGGCTGTCGCGTCGTGTCCCTTTCACCGAGCAGTATCTGCGCCGCCGCGTTCTGGCATTCGACGGTGTTATCGTGCATGTTCCATGTCCACTCGGCGCGTATGCGATTGCGCTGGGTGCTGAATGTCGCCGTAATCAGCCACGGTTCGCGCCCCCGGCGTGTCGCACCCCACTTGACCGATTCCATGCCGATGCGAGCGGCCGCCAGCGTGCGTGCGATGAGCTCTTCGACGGAATGGACCTTGCTTCCTTTCGGCGCCGAAACCGCCAGAAACTGTTCGATGGCGTATTGCTTTTCCGTCTCCACGGCGGCCGAAAAACGTCGTACCAACGCTTGGCTCAGACCGTATTTCTCGGCTACTTTTTCGGGTTGCGCGCCGGCGCGGATAAGTGCCTGAATGCTTGAAATCGGTAGGGTTTGTGCCAGACCCGGGTTGCTTGCCTCATCGGCTTCGCTTAAGATCTGACGTGCCTCTAAGATGGCATGTTCCAGTGTGTCGTCCACCGATATGCGGAACCTCAATCCCTTCGAAACGAACACCAGCTCGCCATCCTCGTCGACATGGTCGAACCGAGCATCCGCAACTGAACTGATTGGCATGCGAGCACCACTTTCCTGGAACAATAAAACTACGAGAATTTTACTTTATTCCATTATGTCCCTCGTGTCGTACTTTACGAATTTCCGAAATCGTGTATCCTTTAGCCCGTAAAAGACATTTTGACACGGACGCCAGCGGTATAGGATACCGTGAACCAACAAAGAAAGGAATGCGAGATGGCCCAAGATTACGATTCCCCTCGTAACAAGGACGAGGACGAGGAATCCCTTCAGGCGTTGAGCAAGAGCAACCGAGATTCCGCCGAGGACATCGACGACGACGAGAACGCCATCGCCGAAGACTACGAGCTGCCCGGCGCAGACCTCAGCAACGAGGACTCTTCGGTGACCGTCATCCCCATGCAGGGCGACGAGTTCATCTGCTCGGAGTGCTTCCTCGTCAAGCATCGCAGCCAGCTTGACCACATGGGTCCCAATGGCCCGGTCTGCAAGGAGTGCGCCGCCTGATGGCCTACGCCGAAAGCTATAACGAACCGGAAAACGTCGAAGTGCTCCTGAAGGCCGATACCGATGGGAACGTGCCCGCCTTGCGTTACGCCCACGCGGGCGACGCCGGCGCCGATCTGACCACTACGCAGGATGTCGAGTTGAAGCCGTTCGAACGCGCTTTGGTGCCGACGGGCGTTTCTATCGCGCTGCCCAACGGTTATGTCGGCCTGGTCCATCCGCGTTCCGGGTTGGCGGTGAAGATGGGACTGACGGTTTTGAACGCACCGGGCACTATTGATGCCGGATACCGAGGCGAGATCAAGGTGCCGCTGATCAACCTTGACCCCGAACATACGGCGGTTCTGCACGCGGGAGACCGCATTGCACAGCTGGTCATCCAACGTTACGTCGAGGCTCGGTTCGTCCCTGCGGCCACGTTGCCGGGCAGTGATCGGGCCGAGCGCGGGTTCGGTTCCACCGGGATGGCGAGCAAATAGAGACGGGCCGTCCTTCAATCAGATAGAATGAACGCATAACGGTGATGGGAGCGGGCATGGGCGATACGGTTTCGGACAACAATTCGGCGAGGATGCTGGGCTGTGAGATCAGCACGGACCCGCTCGACCCGCTGCAGCCCATCGTGCGCGCCTGCCGTGCTCACCATCCCGATGCAGACCTGTCCATCCTCGAGCGCGCCTACCGTCGGGCTGTTTGGCAGCACCGCAACCAGCGCCGTCGTTCCGGTGAGCCTTACATTATTCATCCGTTGGCCGTAGCCCAGATTCTTGCCGATCTCGGCATGGGTTCGTTGGTGGTCGCCGCAGGGTTATTGCATGACACCGTCGAAGATACGGATTACACGCTTGACGATTGCCGCGCGGAATTCGGCGATACCGTCACCGGTCTGGTCGATGGGGTGACGAAGCTCACCAACATGGAGGTCGGCGATTCGGCCCAGGCCGAGACCATCCGCAAGATGGTGGTCGCGATGAGCCGCGACGTGCGAGTGCTCGTCGTCAAACTGGCCGACCGGCTCCACAACGCCCGAACCTGGCGCTATGTCAAGCCTTCCAACGCGCAACGCAAGGCCCGCGAAACGCTCGATGTCTATGCGCCGCTGGCCAACCGACTTGGTATGAACGCCATCAAGACGGAGCTCGAGGAACTGAGCTTCAAGGTCCTTTATCCTAAGATTTATAACGAAATCGTCGTGCTTGTCAACCGTCGGGCCGGCCAGCGTGACGTCTATTTGAAGCAGATCATCAGCGAGATCAACGAAGACCTTGCCGACCAGCACATCAAGGCTACTGTCACCGGCCGGCCGAAGGATTACTTCTCGATTTATCAGAAGATGATTGTGCGCGGCCACGATTTTTCGAACATCTACGACTTGGTGGGCGTGCGTATCATCGTCAACACCATTCAGGACTGTTACGCCGTGCTTGGCGCCGTCCACGCCCGGTGGAGCCCGATCCCTGGTAGGTTCAAGGACTACATCGCCATGCCGAAGATGAACATGTACCAGAGCCTGCACACCACCGTGGTCGGCCCAGGCGGCAAGCCCGTCGAGATTCAGATTCGCACCTGGGACATGCACCGGCGCAGTGAATTCGGCATCGCCGCCCATTGGAAATACAAAGAGAACGGCCAGGCCGGGCGGAAGCTCAGCGAACCGGACAAAGGCGATCGCAAACGCGAAAGCGAAGAGAACCAGGATCTGAGCGAGGCCGACAACCTCAAGTGGATCCAGCAGTTGGCTGACTGGACCAGCGAGACCCCGGATTCTGACGAATTCCTTGGTTCCCTGAAAGAGGACTTGGGCAGCGCCGAAGTCTATGTATTCACGCCGAAGGGCAAGATTATTTCTCTGCCGGCTCATGCCACGCCGGTCGATTTCGCCTACGCGGTGCATACCGAGGTTGGTCACCGTACGATGGGCGCGCGCGTCAACGGACGCCTCGTCCCGCTCGATACCGTGCTTGAAAGCGGCGATACGGTCGAAATCTTGACTTCCAAGTCTGAGACCGCCGGCCCCTCACGCGACTGGTTGAGCTTCGTCAAGAGCCCGAAGGCGCGCAACAAGATTCGCCAGTGGTTCAGCAAGGAGCGTCGCAGCGAGGCCATCGACGAAGGCCGCGATGAGCTCACCCGTGCCATGCGCAAGCGCAGCCTGCCGGTCTCGAACCTTCTGACTCCTCAGGCATTGGTAGGTGTGGCCGACGAACTCAACTTTGACAACGCCGACGCCGTGTTCGCCGCCATCGGCGACGGCCAGGTCTCCACGCAGAACGTCATCTCCCGACTGGTCAAAGACGCGGGCCAGGACGAGGTCGAAGAAGACGTCGAGCAGGAGGCGCTGCCGCTCAAGCACGCCGAACGCCGCCGCGACACCAACAAGCTTGGCATTTCCGTCAAGGGCGTGGAAGGCGTGTGGGTCAAGCTGGCCCGCTGCTGCACCCCGGTTCCCGGCGACAAGATCCTTGGCTTCATTACCAAGAACGAAGGCGTCTCGGTGCATCGCGCCGACTGCCAGAACATGCTGAACCTGAAGAAGCAGCAGCCCGACCGCGTAGTCGAGGTCGCATGGACCAGTGCCAAGGGCCTGTTCATGGTCAAAATTCAAGTGGAGGCGCTCGACCGCCCGCATCTGCTGAGCGACGTCACCCAAGTGCTTTCCGACCACGGCGTCAACATCATCAACGCCACCGTCGCCACCGGCTCCGACCGCGTGGCCACCAGCCAGTTCTCCTTTGAAATGGCCGATCCGCAGCACATGAACACGCTCCTGAGCGCCGTGCGCAAGATCGACGGCGTCTTCGACGTCTACCGCCTGACTGGGGCCAAGGATTCCGCCGTTCCGCATATGCGCAAGATGTGACATTTATCAATACATAAAGAAAGTCCCTCGTCATCGAACCTGAGATGACGAGGGACTTTCTTGTTGTTGAATCGAAATTTACTTCACGACTTCAACGGAAACGATGCCGGCCGGTTCCAACGGCATGTCGTTGCCGTCGGTGGGCAGGTTCTGCAGACGGTCGACCACGGACTTGCCGGCGTCATCCGCCACTTCGCCGAAGATGGTGTGATGGCCGTTGAGCCACGGGGTCGGCACGGTGGTGATGAAGAACTGCGAGCCGTTGGTGCCGTGGGGCTGGCCGTCGCGTCCACGACGCAGTCCGGCGTTGGCCATGGCGAGCTTGTAGGGCTGGTCGAAGTTGAGGTCATCGGCGAACTCGTCGTCGAACTCATAACCCGGACCGCCGGTGCCGTTGCCCAGCGGGCATCCGCCTTGGATCATGAAATCTTTGATGATGCGATGGAAAGTGAGCCCGTCGTAGAAGGGCTTGTTCGACTTCTCGCCGGTAGCGGGGTCGGTCCATTCCTTATCGCCAGTGGCGAGACCGATGAAGTTCTTGACGGTTTCCGGCGCTTTGTCGTCGAAGAGGTTCAGGACGATATCGCCCTCGGTGGTATGCATAATTACATTTGTCATGAAGAATATTTTCCCACTCTGTTAGGACGAGCAGCATCCGGCGGTGCTATACATGGCACTGTAAAACGTTGAATTTCCAACGATTATTGTACTGGTTATAACGAATGTCAATAGGTTTTTCTGGCTGTCGTGTTGTGTCGAAAGCGTAAGAACGGGTATGGTTACGACAACGCATCCAATGAAATGGGGAATAAATATGACGTCAGAAAATGATCAGCAGAACGCCGACAATACGAATGGAAAAGCGCCTTTGGACAGCTTCCAAGGCCCGCAGGAACCGGTACGGGTGAACCATACCGCCCGCAACATCATCATCGCGGCCGTGGTTGTCGTTCTGGTTGTGGTTCTTGCTTTCTTCGGTTATCGCGGGTTTGCCGGGAAGAAGGCGGCCGCGGCCAAAGGCAGCGAATCCAATCCGGTCAAGATCGGCGTGGTCGGTGTCACCAGCCCGGAATGGCCGATTTTCAAGGCCGAAGCGCAAAAGCAGGGCATCTACGTCAAACTGGTGGATTTCCAGGACTACACGTCCGAAAACCCGGCGCTCGATTCCGGCGACCTTGATCTGAACGAGTTCCAGCACATCCTTTATCTGGCGGACTACAACGTCAAAAACCACAAAGACCTGCAGCCGATTGGCGGCGTCGCGGTCTATCCGCTGGGCATCTATTCCAGCAAGTACAAGGATGTCAAAGACATCCCGGCCGGCACCACCGTTCCTGTCCCGAATGACGAGACCAACCAGGCTCGTGCGCTCGGCGTGCTCAAATCCGCCAACCTCATCAAGCTCAAGCACCCGTGGACCGCGTTCACCACCCCGGCCGACATCGACACCGCCGCCTCAAAGGTGAAGGTGCTTCCCCTGAAGGCCGAGCAGGTCGCCAATTCGCTCAAGGATCCGCAGGTTTCCGCCGGTGTGATCAACAACGATTATGTCAAGGATGCAGGGCTCAAGGCCAGTGACGCGATCTATCACGACAGCGCCGAGACCAAAGAGGCAAGGCCCTATATCAACATCTTCGTCGCGCGCAAGGCCGATGTCAACAATCCCACGTATCTGAAGCTGGTGAAGATCTTCCACTCCAAGAAAGTCGCGGCGGGTATCATGAAGAAATCGGATAACAGCGCGTCCCTGGCCGACCAATACAGCGCCGAGCAGCTGCAGGGCTTCCTGCGGGACGTCGAAAAGGACGCGAAGGCCAAAGACTGACGATTTCTTTGAAGGGTGCTTCGACCGGTTGGCAGCTTGCGATGTTCGTTCGCTGCCAATCGGTTCGGTATATACTCGGGCAGGAACTTTAAGCAGAAGCGTCAGGCAAGAACGTTAATCAGTAACTTTAAGAAGCGAGGAATATGAGCGAGGCAATCATCGAGCTCGACCATGTGGTCAAGGAATTCAGGTCGAAAGACAAAAAGCAGCCGATGCGAGCGGTGGATGACGTCACGCTGAGCATCAACAAAGGCGACGTTTTCGGCATTATCGGCTATTCCGGCGCCGGCAAATCGACGCTGGTACGCATGATCAATGCCTTGGAACGACCGACTTCCGGCTCCGTACGTGTTCTGGGACAGGACATTACCGGGCTGAACGAATCCGGTCTGCGCCCGTTGCGCCGCAAAATCGGCATGATTTTCCAGCAGTTCAACCTTTTCTCCACTAAAACCGTCGCGCAGAACATCGCCTACCCGCTGGTGCTCGACCATTGGCGCAAGGACTATCAGGAACGCCGTGTCAATCAACTATTGAAATTTGTTGGTCTTGAGGAACACGCCAATAAATATCCTTCCCAGCTTTCCGGCGGTCAGAAACAGCGCGTCGGCATTGCTAGGGCCTTGGCCACGAACCCTGAGATTCTTCTGGCGGACGAGGCGACCAGCGCACTCGACCCGGAGACGACGGGGGAGGTGCTCGACCTGTTGCAGCAGATCAATCAGCAACTTGGCGTCACCATTGTGCTCATCACCCACCAGATGAACGTCGTGCAGAAGATCGCCAACCGGATCGCCGTGATGAGCGACGGCCGCGTGGTCGAGCGTGGCGATGCCTACAGCGTTTTCGCTGCGCCGAAGCAGGAGATCACCAAGCGTTTCATCGCCACGGCCATTTCCGGCATTCCCGATCCCGAGCGCGTCTCCGACATGCACCGTCAGTGGGCCGGCCGCATCGTCACCGTGCTCATCCGCCAGAAAGACGCGCAGAGCGAGCTGGACAATTCGGTCGTGCCGTCTTCCGGTCAGAATATTTCAGGTCTTATTGCCAAATACGGGGTTTCCACCAGTCTGATTTACGGGGGCATCGACACCGTAACCGGCTATGCGATAGGCGCCATGACCTACGAGTTGGGAGGGGAACCGTCGGTGATTGACGGGTTCCTTGAAGAATTGTCCCGTGACAGCGACGTGTTCGATTTCGGCACGGCACAGGCTCCGGCGGATTACGATACGGCGGTTTCCACGCCGCTTGGTGGGCCGAAAGCGCGTTTGGCGGGGAACGAGAGTGCTGATAGCGCTGATAAAGCTACCGAGCCCACGAATGCGGATAACAACGGGAAAGAGGAACAGGACTGATGAATACGTTCAATTTCGCAACCGGTTCGTTGGCGGCAAAGCCTACGGGAACCATCACGTTGGCGGCGGACCAGGATTGGTCGATCCTGAAGCCGATGCTCTTCCAGTCCATCGCCCAGACGCTGGAAATGGTGTTTATCACCCTCGTTGTCGGCGGCATTCTGGGCTTGGTTCTGGGCGTCATTCTTTATGGCACTCGTCCCGGCAATCTTTTCGAGAATTCCGTGGTCTACCGCATCCTTGACATCATCGTCAACATCGTGCGACCCATCCCGTTCATCATCTTCCTCGCGGCGATCCAGCCGTTGACCATGAAGGTCGTCGGCACGTCGATCGGCACGGCGGCGGCGATTTTCCCGATGATTATCATGGCCACCTTCGCCACGTCGAGGCTTGTCGAGCAGAATCTTGTTCCGGTTGACAGGGGAGTGATCGAGGCGGCGCGTTCCATGGGCGCTTCGACGTTCACCATCATCCGCACAGTGCTCATTCCCGAGGCGCTTGGACCGCTGATTCTGGCTTACGCTTTCCTTTTCATTTCGATTCTCGACATGTCGGCCATGGCCGGTTACATCGGCGGTGGCGGCCTCGGTAATTTCGCGATTTCCTACGGCTACCAGAAGTTTGATCCCGCCGTCACCTGGACGGCTGTGATCATCATGATCGTGCTCGTACAGGTCGTGCAGGCCATCGCCAACATGCTGGCCAAGCGCATCCTCAAACGTCAGAAGTAACTTCTTTGTTTCGTTTGTTGCGGATTCATATATATCGAACGTGACAAAATCGAAGATTGCGACGTCCGTTTTCTGCTTTCAACGGCAGGAAGCGGACGTTTCCTTTATTTCCGTAGCTTGTGTGCTGATTGTCGGAATACGGACGTCTGGAGCCATGACCGCGTTATGTGATTGACGAAATCATGAGGTTCTTCTACGCGTCATAACGAATACGGATAATTGTTTTTGATTTTTCGATATTTTCCGCTGTTTCCGCCGTGTATTCTTGCCATCAAGACATAGCAATAATCATCAATAGGGGAACAATATGTCATCACCAAATCCCAATACGCAACCCAATCCGGATCTGAGCCAGCTTTCGGCCGGCGGTCTCGGCCCAGAAGAGCCGGTACGCGTCAATCACACGAAACGCAACATCGTCATCGCGGTCATCGTCGTTGTACTGCTTGCCGCTCTCGCCTTCTTCGGTTATCGCGGTTTTGCCGCCAAGAAGGCAAGCGCGGCGAAAGGAACGCCCGGTAATCCGGTGAAGATCGGGGTGGTCGGCGTCACCAATCCCGACTGGGTGGTTTTCAAGCAGCAGGCGCAGAAGCTGGGCATCTCGGTCCAGCTGGTCGATTTTCAGGATTACACCTCCGAGGATCCCGCAGTGGACTCCGGCAGCCTTGACATGAACGAATCGCAACACATCCTGCTGCTCGCCAACTACAACGTCAAGAACCACAAGGACTTGCAGCCCATTGGCGCCACCGGCGTCTTCCCGCTCGGGATGTATTCCACCAAGTACAAGGACGTCTCACAGATTCCGGCCGGAGCGAGCATTCCCGTTCCGAACGACGAGACCAACCTTTCCCGTGCCCTGGGCGTGCTTGACCAAGCCAAGCTCATCAAGCTCAAGCACCCCTGGACCCCGTTCACCTCCCAGGCCGACCTCGACGAAGCCAATTCCAAGGTCAAGGTCGTGCCGGTCAAGGGCGCGCAGGTCCCCAAGTCGCTTAACGACCCGGATGTCGCTGCCGGCATCATGAACAACGATTTCGTGGCCGACGCCGGGCTCAAACCCTCCGAATCGATCTTCCGCGACGACCCGCACAGCAACCACGCCCGCCCCTACATCAACGTCTTCATCGTCAAGAAAGCCGATATCAACAACCCGCTCTATCTGAAGCTCGCCGGCATCTCGCATACTAAGGAGTTCAAGGCCGCGTTGCAGCAGAAGTCCAAGGGCACTTGCGTGTTTGCCGACCAATACAGCGGCTCCCAGTTGCGCGGGTTCTTAAGCGATGTCGAAAGCGATATGCGCAAGTCGCAAAGCGCGTGAGGCGTGGGCTTCAGGGCGCATACGTAAAGCATGGCTTAGGTTTCGCAATAAAATAACCGCTTGGTATTCTTAAACGGGAACAGATAAGAAAGAGTATTACATTATGACAGAGCAACTGGAGATTTCCGACGATCTGATCGCAATCAGGCATCATCTTCATCAATATCCCGAACTTGGTTTCAAGGAATATGAGACGACCAAATTCCTGCGCGACCAGCTGACCACGCACGGCATCGAGGTGTTGGATACCCCGCTCGAGACCGGATTGGTGGCCGAGATCAAAGGCGAGCAGCCCGGCCCGCGAGTCGTGGTCCGCGCGGATATCGACGGCCTGCCCATTCACGAGCAGTCCGGCCTTCCCTTCAGCTCCAAGAATCCCGGGGTGATGCATGGCTGCGGCCACGACATCCACATGACCGGCCTGCTCGCTGCCGCTTTCTGGCTTGCCGAGCACCGTGACCGTATCAAGGGCACTGCCGTCATCCTCTTCCAGCCTGCCGAAGAGACCGGCAGGGGAGCGCGCCACGTCATCGAGACCGGCGCGTTGGGCAAAGTCGATGCCCTTATCGGCACCCACAACACCCCCGACCACAAGCCTGGCGAAATCGCGGTGAGCAAAGACCCGATGATGGCCGGTTGCGTGAGCTTCGCCGTCACCTTCCACGCCGAGGGCACCCATGCCGGAAAGCCTCATCGCGGCACCGGCCCCATCGAGGCGCTCGCGTCCACGATTCTCTCGTTGCAGACCATCGTCAGCCGCAACATCGACCCGTTGCGTCCCGTGGTGCTTTCCATCACGGAGGTTCACGGCGGCGACGTGTGGAATGTGATTCCTGATACTGCTGGATTCCTCGGCACTGTCCGTTATTTCTACAAGGACGATCACGACCTGGTCACCCGTCGTTTCCGCGAGGTCGTCGAATCGACGGCAGCGGCGTACGACATCACCGCCGACATCAAATGGGATGAGCTTGCGGTTCCGCTGGTCAGTGATTCCACGCTGATTGTCCCCGTGGCCAAGGATCTGCCCAGCTATGCCACTTTCGTGCCGGTCATCACGTCGATGGGTGGCGAGGACTTCGCTGACTTCCAGCAACTGGGCCCGCTGGTCTTCGGCTCGATCGGTTCCAACGGACAGCCGGGACATCACGGTATCCACAGTCCGGAATTCGTGGCGTTGGACGAAGCCATCAAACCAACTGCCGAATTCATGGTCAACGCTTTGCTGCGCGTCGAAAGCGAACTCGCCTGAGTTTTCACGTTTAATCGGTTATTCGTTACGATGCCGCTCTTGCCTTTTCAAGGTCAGGGCGGCATTTCTCTATGCTGCATGTGGCGGAAAAGACATTGCAAAGACGGGTGTCGTGTGCGGTATTTACCAAAAGCGACATGGAAACGGATATGATGAAGACATGACTCAACTACGTTTCGCATTGGCCCAGATAGACACCTGCGTCGGTGACCTCAACGGCAATGCCGCCACCGTCCTGCAATTCACGCGCATGGCCGCGCTCAACAAGGCCCAGGTCGTCGTTTTTCCCGAGATGACCCTGACCGGCTATCCGATCGAGGATTTGGCCTTCCGTGCCACCTTCCGCAAGGCCGCCGCAGACAAGGCCGACGAGCTGGCACAAACGCTCGAAAAAGAAGGCCTTGGCAACCTTTACGTGGTGGTCGGAACTGTAGGAACTTCTTCAGCGGCCGATATCGACGGCAAGCCCACCAACCGTTTGGTGGTACTCCACTCCGGTTCCGTCTGGTCGACCTACGACAAGCATTTCCTGCCCAATTACGGCGTGTTCGACGAATTCCGTATCTTCGAGTCCGGCCAGCATTCCGTGATCCTCGATATCGATGGGGTGAAGGTCGGCGTGGCCATCTGCGAGGACATCTGGCAGGATGGTGGTCCGGTCGCCGAATTGGCTAGTCAAGGTATCGACGTTTTGCTGACGATTAACGGTTCTCCTTATGAAGAAGGTAAGACCCATACTCGGCAGGATTTGGCTGTTCGTCGTGCGCACGAGGTTGACGCTCCGCTCATTTATTTGAACCAGGTCGGTGGTCAGGACGATCTGATTTTCGACGGCGGCAGCTTCGTGGTCGATGCTGACGGTACTCTTCTCGAGCGCTCGCCGATGTTCGTCGAAGACCTGAGCTACTTCGATTTCGATTCCGCAGCCGAGCATCAGCAGATCGGCACGCTTGCCGCGTTGCGTGACCCGGACGAGGAAGTCTACACGGCCTGCGTTTTGGGACTCAAGGATTATATGGCCAAGAACCACTTCACCGGCGTCGTGCTCGGCCTTTCCGGTGGCATCGATTCAGCGCTGGCGGCGGCGATGGCCGCGGACGCCGTGGGCGGCGAAAACGTGCAGGGCGTCTCCATGCCGAGCATGTATTCCTCCGACGGTTCTAAAGACGATGCCGCCGATTTGGCCGAGAACATCGGTGCCCATTACGACATCCAGCCTATTGAGCCACTGTTCAAAGCCTTCCAATCCCAGCTTGAACTTGACGGGGTGGCGGCCGAGAACCTGCAGGCCCGCATTCGTGGCGTCATCGTGATGGCCTATTCCAATTCCAAGAACCTGCTGGCGCTCGCTACCGGCAACAAATCCGAATTGGCCTGCGGCTATTCCACCATTTACGGCGACGCGGTGGGCGGTTACGCCCCGATCAAGGACCTCCTGAAGACCCGGGTCTGGGAACTTTCGCGTTGGCGCAACTGTGCGGCCGCAGCCGGTGTCGGTGTAGGAGGTTTGAAGATTGTCGGCAACGAGAACGGGGGAGCGGGAGTGCCGCTCAAAGAAGGAGTGATGATTCCCGTCTCCAGTATCGAGAAGGCCCCGAGCGCCGAGCTGCGTCCCGGCCAGAAGGACTCCGATTCGCTGCCGGAATATGCGCTTCTCGACAAGGTGCTCGAAGCTTACATCGAAAAGGCCCACGGTCGCGCGGATCTCTTGAAAGACGGCTTCGATGAAAAGACGGTGGACACGGTGATGCGCCTGGTCGACCGCGCCGAATGGAAGCGCCGCCAGTACCCGCTGGGTCCCAAGGTGACTTCGCTGGCATTCGGTCGCGACCGTCGATTGCCGGTCACCAGTGCCTTCCGTGAGTAGACTCAACGTCTCAATGCGACGCTAAACGTGCTTCTTTGCGGCCACCGAAATGTGGCCATTAAAAAAGCAGTCAACTGATATGACGCAAATACGACGACATGCAGATGAAATGAATGAAGAAGTGGTCAGCTTGCATTTGGTAGTGTGGATTGATTAGTATTTTTCTTTGGGCGAAGAAGTCTAATGGGGACCGTCGGCCCGTGAAGAAGAAAGATACTACTATGAGCAATCCGATGCCGCAACCAAACGTTCCGCTTCCCCCTCTTCCGCAATCTTCAGGCTCACCTGCTGGCAACGTTCCGCAGCCCGATATGGTGCCGATACCACAGCCAGTGGCTGCGCCGCAATCTGCCGAGCCGCAATTTGCCGAGTCTCAGGGCGAGCAGAATTTCCAGCAGCCTCAGTCCGAAGCCCAGCCGCAGCAGGAGTATGTTCAGCAGACCAATGATCCCGCTTTCCAGAACTTCGGGCAGCAGGACGCTTCGCAGTTCGACACCGGTCAATACCAGCAAGGCCAATTCCAGCAGGAACAACCCGCGTACCAGGTCCCACAACCCGCGCCGCAGAATCCTCCGATTGACCCGACGGTCCAGCAGTATCAGCCCGGCTACAACACCATTCCGGTCCAGGCCAGTGCCGCACCGGTAGGTCAGCTCTATACGCAACGCAGTCTGGTCAAGTGGATTCTTCTCGGCATCATTACGTTGGGCATCTACAATATCGTCATCATGACCGGCGCCACCGATTCCCTCAATACCGTCGCCAGCCGCTACGACGGCAAGAAAACCATGCACTATTGCCTGCTCTATTTCCTGATTGCTCCGATAACACTCGGTATCGGCTCGCTTGTCTGGTATCACAAGATGAGCAACCGGGTCGGCGATGAACTCGCGCGCAGAGGCTATGAGCGTTCCGTATCGGCCTCCACGTATTGGCTGTTTTGCGCACTTCCCATGTTCCTGGCCCCATGGTTCTCGATTGCGGCGTTCTTCATCGCGCCCTTCGGCATCGCCTCAGTGGCTTGCCTTGCCTTGGAACTTGTATATTACTATAAGTATCTTGATGCGATCAACAAGCTCTGCGCCGATTACAACAGGCGTGGCTGAGTTGTTGTCCTACGCCCTCGGGTGAGTCCAGCGCGACGTGAAACCACTTTGGGTTAAGGTTGAAAAGCCCACGTTGACGATAAAAGGAAATGGCGATGGCAGAAAACACAGAGAACGCAAACGACGAGCAAAACAAGCAGTGGTATTTCAACACCGCCACCGGCAAGCCCGAGCTTGGCAAGCTTTCGCCGGTCAGCCAGCGCAGTGGCCCCTATAAGTCACGCAAGGATGCCGAAGACGCTTGGAAGATCGTCAAGGAACGTAACCTGATCTGGGATGAGCAAAACCGTAAGTGGAACGCCTGGGACAATGATTCCGGCTCCGAGGAAGGGCAGGAAAACCAAGAGTCGTGATTGAAGGTTTTCATCTTGAACAAAGAGACGGGTCGGTAGGCGAATCAAAGCCTATTGACCCGTTTCTTTCGTCTGAAATGAAAATGTGACGTACATCACATAATTTTCGAGTATCAATCGTTGAAGTCCAGAGAACACCAAAATCCCTGAAATCGTTCTTATTGCTGGGTTTGTGATTTTTCTCCCAATTTCAGAAAAGCGGCGCAAAGGGTCAAATGGTAAAAAAGTGATGTAGGTCACACTATTTTGGGCCTCTCTGTGACGAAGACCACTCTACAATGGTAGATGAACGCAACGTGAAGATGCGTTGCTCCACTAATAAGGAGTGCTAAATGACCGCAGTAGATCAGACTGCTCTCTCTCAGGAAGAGCTCCAAGCAAAGGCTTGGGATGGCTTCGTCGGAGGGAATTGGCAAAAGGAAATCGATGTTCGCGATTTCATTCAGAAGAACTATACGCCGTATGACGGTGACGAGTCCTTCCTTGCCAAGGCTACCCCCAAGACGAAGGAAATGTGGGAGTATCTCGACAACAACCAGCTTGCCGTAGAGCGCAAGCAGCGTGTGTATGACGTTGATACCCACACCCCGGCAGGCATCGACAACTTCGGCCCCGGCTACATCATGGACAAGGAACACGATAACGTGATCGTCGGCCTGCAGACCGACGAGCCTTGCAAGCGTGCCATGATGCCGAACGGCGGCTGGCGTATGGTCGAGCAGGCCATCATTGAGGCAGGCAAGGAGCCCGACCCCAACATCAAGACCATTTTCACCAAGTATCGCAAGACCCACAACGACGGTGTCTTCGGCGTCTACACCAAGCAGATCAAGCTTGCTCGCCACAACAAGATTCTCACCGGCCTGCCTGATGCTTACGGTCGTGGCCGCATCATCGGCGACTATCGCCGTGTCGCCCTCTACGGCATCAACTATCTGATTGCCCAGAAGAAGATCGACAAGGATTCGATTCCTTATCGCAACGACTTCACCGAGGCCGAGATCGAGCATTGGATCCGCTTCCGCGAAGAGCATGCCGACCAGATCAAGGCTCTGAAGGAACTCATCAATCTCGGCAACGAGTATGGCCTCGACCTCTCCCGTCCGGCGCAGACCGCTCAGGAAGCCGTGCAGTGGACCTACATGGGCTATCTCGCCTCCGTCAAGAGCCAGGATGGCGCCGCCATGAGCTTCGGCCGTGTCTCCGCCTTCTTCGATTGCTACTTCGAGCGCGACCTGAAGAACGGCAAGATCACTGAGACCGACGCTCAGGAGATCATCGACCAGCTCGTCATGAAGCTGCGCATCGTCCGCTTCCTGCGTACGAAGGATTACGACAACATCTTCTCCGGCGATCCGTACTGGGCCACCTGGTCCGATGCAGGCTTCGGCGATGACGGACGTCATATGGTCACCAAGACCTCGTTCCGTCTGCTCGCCACCCTGACCATGGATCATCTTGGACCAGGACCGGAGCCGAACATCACGATCTTCTGGGATTCCAAGCTGCCTGACGGCTACAAGCGCTTCTGCGCCCGTACCTCCATCGACACCTCCGCCATCCAGTATGAGTCCGATCGCGACATCCGCAACCACTGGGGCGACGATGCGGCCATCGCTTGCTGCGTCTCCCCGATGCGTGTCGGCAAGCAGATGCAGTTCTTCGGTGCTCGTGTGAACTCCGCGAAGGCTTTGCTTTACGCGATCAACGGCGGCCGCGATGAGATGACCGGTATGCAGGTCATCGACAAGGGCGTCATCGATCCGATTGAGCCCGAAGCCGACGGCACCCTTGACTATGAGAAGGTCAAGGCCAACTATGAGAAGGCCCTTGAGTGGCTCTCCGAGACCTACGTCGAAGCGCTGAACATCATCCATTACATGCATGACAAGTATGCGTATGAGGCCGTTGAGATGGCTCTGCACGACAAGGAAGTCTACCGCACCCTCGGCTGCGGCATGTCCGGTCTGTCGATTGCTGCAGATTCGCTCTCCGCTCTCAAGTATGCGAAGGTCTATCCTATCTACAACAAGGATGCGAAGAACCTCGAAGGCCATGAGGACGAGTATGTCGAAGGCGCGGATGACGACCTGGTGGTCGGCTATCGCACGGTTGGCGACTTCCCGATCTATGGCAACGACGATGATCGCGCCGATGATCTCGCCAAGTGGACCGTCTCCACGGTTATGGATCAGATCAAGGCTCTGCCGGTCTACCGCAACGCGGTTCCAACGCAGTCCATCCTGACCATCACCTCCAACGTGGTCTATGGCAAGGCGACCGGTTCCTTCCCGAGCGGACACAAGAAGGGCACTCCGTATGCTCCTGGTGCCAACCCGGAGAACGGCATGGATTCGCACGGCATGCTGCCGTCCATGTTCTCGGTCGGCAAGATCAATTACAACGACGCGCTGGACGGCATTTCGCTGACCAATACGATCACCCCTGACGGCCTCGGCCGTGACGAGGAAGAGCGCGTGACCAACCTGGTCGGCATCCTGGATTCCGGCAATGGCCACGGCCTCTATCACGCCAACATCAACGTGCTGCGCAAGGAACAGCTTGAGGACGCCGTCGCGCATCCTGAGAAGTACCCGCACCTCACCGTGCGTGTCTCGGGCTATGCCGTGAACTTCGTCAAGCTCACCCGCGAGCAGCAGCTCGATATCATTTCCCGTACGTTCCATCAGGGTGCTGTCACTGAGTGATGGTTTGCCTTTAAGAAACGTGGTGAACAATTGATTTTGAAGGGACGGGGCGTCAGTTCCGTCCCTTCAATCATGTTCCACGGGCCTGGAAACCGTTTCAAGAGGATAGGAATAATCGGTTTTCACTTGCGGAATATTCGTTGCATACATTGCGCTTGAGGCACACCGAACGAATGGGATTTAAGCTTGAAATCCGTTACTATGGAATCAGAATCTGACAAGGAGGGCAATGATGTCCGAAACCACTCAATTTAAAACCACAACGCAGCATATGTTGAAGACTTCGAAAGTATATGCCAAGCACACGTTGATGGGCGGTCTCTCGGGTTTCCAGTCTCCTATAGGTCTCGACCGCCACGACCGCATTGATGCGCTGCGCACCGGCGACATCGGCTTTGTCCATTCCTGGGACATCAACACGTCCGTCGACGGGCCGGGGACCCGCATGACGGTGTTCATGAGCGGGTGTCCGTTGCGTTGCCAGTTCTGCCAGAACCCTGACACCTGGAAGATGCGCGACGGCCAGCCGGTCTATCTCGATGACATGATTGAGCGCGTCACCCGTTATAAGGACGTCTTCCAGAGCACTGGTGGGGGAGTCACCTTCTCTGGCGGCGAATCGATGATGCAAGGCAAATTCGTTTCGCGCGTCTTCCATGCCGTGCACAAGGAAGGTATTCACACCTGTCTCGACACTTCAGGCTTCTTGGACAAGAGCTGGACCGACGAGATGATCGACGACATCGATCTGTGCTTGCTTGACGTCAAGTCCGGCGACGAAAAGACCTATCACGAGGTGACCGGCAGCCAGCTTGCCCCGACCATCGACTTCGGTCAGAGGCTTAACAAGGCTGGCAAGAAGATCTGGGTGCGTTTCGTGCTCGTTCCGGGGCTGACCGATAGCGTCGAAAACGTCGAAAACGTGGCCAAGATCTGTGAATCGTTCGGTGACGCTGTCGAGCATATCGATGTGCTCCCGTTCCATCAGCTCGGTCGCCCGAAGTGGCATCAGCTCGGCATACCATATCCGCTGGAGACCAAGGAAGGCCCGTCCAAGGAACTGAAGAAGCGTGTCCACGACCAGTTCAAGGCTCACGGTTTCGAGGTCTATTAAACAGACTTAAAACAGGAATATTCATTGTTCACGCACCGGACAGGGGGCTTATGCAATCCTCGTCCGGTGTTATAGTATGCAACATAAGCGCTGATCCGTTATCGGCGGGGAGCTTTTGGAAGAACGGTTGTTCACTGGAGTGGATGGCTTATTAGAACCGACGGGTGGGCCCGTGACAGCCTGTACTTCAAGCGGTTGTGTTGTGTGATACGTTCAGGTATCTACAGCTCAACAAGCGAGGTGGTACCGCGGTAACGGCGCGTGTTAGCGTCCGTCATCGTCCTCGTGGTAGTAATGACATCTGCCAAGCGAGGAGACAGCGGTGAGCGAAACCACCAATTCCCATGTGTATCCCAAGGCGTCCGTAGGCGAGCAAAGCGCGCACGTCGCGCCGAACCCAAGCTTTCCCAAAATGGAAGAATCAGTGCTCGACTATTGGGACAAGGACGACACCTTTGAAAAATCCGTCGAGCGCAACCCCAGCGGCGACCACAGCGACAACGAGTTCGTCTTCTTCGACGGCCCGCCATTCGCCAACGGCCTGCCACATTACGGCCATTTGCTCACCGGCTACGCCAAGGACGTTATCCCGCGCTACCAGACCATGAAAGGCCGCAAGGTCAGCCGTGTCTTCGGCTGGGACACCCATGGTCTGCCCGCCGAACTCGAGGCCCAGAAGGAACTCGGCATCGAATCGGTCGACCAGATCGAGGAAATGGGCATCGAGAAGTTCAATGACGCCTGCCGCAAGTCCGTCCTGAAGTATACCAACGAGTGGAAGGACTATGTCCACCGCCAGGCCCGCTGGGTCGATTTCGAGCACGGTTACAAGACCCTCAACACCACCTACATGGAATCGGTGATGTGGGCGTTCAAGACCCTCTACGACAAGGGTCTGGCCTACAAGGGCTACCGCGTGCTGCCGTACTGCCCGAAGGACCGCACCCCGCTTTCCGCGCACGAGCTGCGCATGGATGCCGATGTCTATCAGGACCGTCAGGACATCACCCTCTCCGTCGCCGTTAAGATGCGTGATGAGGACGACGCCTACGCTGTCTTTTGGACGACTACGCCTTGGACCGTGCCGACCAACTTCCTTATTGTCGTTGGTGAGGATATCGATTATGTCGAGGTCAAGCCTACTGAAGGCAAGTTCGCCGGCAAGAAGTTCTACTTGGGCAAGCCGCTGCTCGGCTCGTATACCAAGGAACTTGGCGAGAACTATGAGGTTGTTCGTGAACTTAAAGGCAAGGAGCTGGTCGGCCGTCGCTACTGGCCGGTTTTCCCATATTTCGCAGGTGAAGAAGCCGAGTCTGAAGGCCATGTCCCTGGGCCGAACGCCTACCAGATTCTCGCCGCCGACTACGTCGACACCGTCGAAGGTACCGGCATGGTCCATCAGGCTGTCTATGGCGAAGACGATATGAACACGCTGAACGCAGCCGGCGTCAATTGCATCGACGTGCTCGACGCTAGCTGCACCTTCACCGCCGATTGCCCGGACTACGAAGGCATGTACGTCTTCGACGCCAATCTGCCGATCCTGCGCAACCTGCGCAACGGCGACGGCCCGCTGGCCCGCATCCCCGAGAATCATCGCGCGCTGCTCTTCCAGGAGAAGAGCTACGTGCACTCCTACCCGCACTGCTGGCGCTGCGGCACTCCGCTGATCTACAAGCCGGTCTCTTCCTGGTTCGTCTCCGTCACCAAGATCAAGGATCGTCTGCTGGCCAACAACCAGCTGATCAACTGGATTCCCGAGAACGTGAAGGACGGTCAGTTCGGCAAGTGGCTGCAGAACGCCCGCGACTGGTCGATTTCGCGCAACCGCTTCTGGGGTTCGCCGATTCCCGTCTGGGTTTCCGACGACCCGAAGTACCCGCGCGTCGACGTCTACGGTTCACTTGAACAGCTCAAGACTGACTTTGGCGACTACCCGCGTGACGGTGAGGGCAATGTCAACATGCATCGTCCTTATATCGACAACCTGACGCGCGTCAACCCCGACGACCCGACCGGCAAGTCGCATATGCACCGCATTTCCGACGTACTCGATTGCTGGTTCGAGTCCGGCTCTATGCCGTTCGCGCAGTTCCATTACCCCTTCGAGAACAAGGAATATTTCGAACAGCACTTCCCGGCCGACTACGTGGTCGAATACATCGGCCAGACCCGCGGCTGGTTCTATGTGCTGCACGTCATGGCCACGGCCCTGTTCGACAAGCCCGCTTTCAAGAACGTCATCTGCCACGGCATCGTGCTCGGCGACGACGGCCAGAAGATGAGCAAGCACTTGCGTAACTACCCGGACGTCAACGGCGTGTTCAACGACTACGGCTCCGACGCGATGCGCTGGTTCCTCATGTCCTCGCCGATCCTGCGTGGCGGCAATTTGATTGTTACTGCTGATGGCATTCGTGACACCGTGCGTCAGGTGCTGCTTCCGGTGTGGAGTTCGTATTACTTCTTTACGCTGTACGCCAACGCGGCCAACGGCGGGAAGGGTTACGACGCTCGCGCGCTGAAGCCTGAAGAGGTCGCCGGTCTGCCGCAGATGGACCGCTACCTGCTGGCCCGTACCCGCAGGCTTGTGGTGTCGGTCGAGCATGCGCTCGATACGTTCGCCATCTCCGACGCCTGCGCCGCGGTACAGGACTTCATCGACATGCTCACCAACTGGTACATCCGCAACAACCGCGAACGCTTCTGGGATGAGGACGAGAACGCCTTCAACACCCTCTACACCGTGCTCGAAGTGCTCATGCGTGTCATGGCGCCGTTGGCCCCCATGGAGTCCGAGTCGATCTGGCGTGGCTTGACCGGTGGGGAATCGGTGCATCTGGCCGAATGGCCATTCGTCACCGTGCAGGACGAGGAATCCCATGATGTCGGCGCGAACGCCGAATCAACCGGTGAACTCAACCAGGGCAAGGAAACCGAGCTGGGACGCGTCTTGGTCGACGAGCCTGCGTTGGTGGATGCCATGGAGCAGGTGCGCGAAGTCGTTTCCAGCACGCTTTCCCTGCGCAAGTCCTGCCAGATTCGCGTGCGCCAGCCGCTCGCCAAGCTCACCGTTCTGGTCGACAATCCCGATGGCGTCGCCGCATACGACGATATTCTGAAGACCGAGCTCAATGTCAAGGACGTGGAGTTCTCCACGCTCGCTGACGCTGGCAAGCATGGCCTGAAAATCGTCCACGATCTGAAGGTCAACGCACGAGCTGCCGGCCCGAGGCTCGGCAAGCAGGTGCAGTTCGCCATCAAGGGCTCCAAGTCCGGCAACTGGCATGTCGACGAGTCTGGCGCTCCGGTCGTTGAGACGCCGAATGGCGACCTCAAACTGCAAGACGGCGAATACACGCTGATCAACCAGGTCGAGGAAGTCGGAGCGGATGACCGCGCCAACGACGTTTCCGCAGCGCTTCCCGGCGGTGGCTTCGTCATTCTCGACACGGCACTCAACGATGACCTTATCGCCGAAGGGTATGCCCGCGATGTCATCCGCGCCGTGCAGGACGCCCGTAAGGACGCCGACCTCGACATCGCCGACCGCATCAGCCTGAAGCTCGATGTGCCAGCAGCCGATGCGCCGAAGGCCGAGCAGTTCCGCGATCTCATCGCCCACGAAACCCTCGCCACGACGCTCGACATCAACGCCGACGCGTCCGCCGACGAGCTGAAGGTGACAGTCGCCAAGCAGTAAGTAGCCATTGCTGTTTCCCGTGCTCTGTTGCCGTTGCTGATTCAGCGGCACCAGAGCAACGTAAACAGCAACAAGCCAACATAATGAAGCGGTAAAACCATAAAAGGGTTGTGGATCAACTGGTCATTGCGCCAGTTGATCCACAACCCTTTTCTATTGTGATAGTCCTCGGCTGTGTTACGTTGTGATAGCCTTATTTCTTTATTATGTTTTAGACTTTGGATTTCTTGCGTAAGGAAACACACAGCTCACTAGCGTAGTTGAGTGGCGATAGGGAAGTACCCAAGTCTGAGCGAGAGCATCAAACCCTGTCACTTGATGACGCTGAGTACCCCGTCCGTGCCGATGGCAGGCAAAACGCTCGGGTCGCCCACCTTGACTGGATCGATGCCGATGCTGTGGCAGAACTGCTCCGAGCTGTGCGAAAGGTCGGCGAACACGTTCACCGGCCAGATATGTCCGTCGACCCGGATGGTGGGAGTGAAAAAGCTGTGGGTGCCTTGCACGGTGGTGTAAAGCTCCTTGCGTTTCGAGTCGTAGTTCGTGGCTTTGGTGATGTAGTCCGCATACATGCCGTTCATCGACGCTTTGGCGACTTCTGGCTTTACGCCGGCCTTGATGGCCTGGGCCGCAATCTGGTCGTTGCTGACGTCCTTGTAATGATTCTCGTTCGGTTGGAAGTCGCGTTCGAACAAGGCCGAGACGAAAGCGGCCGTGTGGTCGGGGTCGTGCTCCGAAACGTAGGCCACGGCGCTGGCCGTGCGCGTGGAATATTGCTTGGTCTGAGGGGTGTCGAGGAAATTGACCACATGGAATTCGAGATTGATCTGCCGGGCTTTTTCCATGCGGATCAGCGTCGGCTCGAGCTCGCGAGCGAGCTTGCCGCAGTAAGGGCACAGGAAGTCCTCATAGACTTCCACCGTTGGAGCGTCCGGGTTGTACTGCGCCTTGCTGTAGGCGCGCAGCCCGCCCTGCTTGGTCGCGTTCGCGGGTTTGCTCGCCACCTGCTGCAGCTGTTCGTACGACTTCGATAGCGCTTCGGGAGAGCTTTCGGCGACGGCAGCCTTGTGGCTGTTCCATACCTTGACCCCAGTGACGGCCACAATCGCTACCACGATGATTGCGGTAATGATGAGGATGACGTTACGTAGTTTGCGTTCCTTCTTGACGGCATGCGCCTCAGGCTTTCTCTCGCCCGGCGCAGCAGTCCCAGCTTCCTGAATCGGCTCGGTTTCCGCGCGCTCTGGTTCCTCGACGCTGTTGTTGGTATTCACTTCAATCTCTCCCATTGATATCAACGATGAGGATATGACATAGTACCGAATCGATATCGTCATCAAGTTTGAAATACAATTGAAGCTTATATTGTATTATGTCATACGTCAAGTCAAAAGATTTAAGCAAATATATTTAATACGTCGTTATAATTATTTGAAATCTTGTATTTATGTGGATATATAGGCGTATATAAGGCAGATTACTATCATTAAAATGGTTATATTTACAAAATATGACGTATATGCGTTTATCGTGAGACGTTGAAAACAAGCAGCGGTAGGATCAGAAAATAATTATAAAAATCATAAGATATTACCGCAATGCAAATATCTCCATTGTCGGTTTGGTGTTTCCTGCTTGCCTGACGTTTCACGTCATGTTGCGCTCAAACCGGCTTTTTCGATCTTCGTCCTCATCCGAAGCGGCCTCATCGATTCCCGGCTCGTTACTCTTCGGGTTATTCGTCCGGAGTTTCTCCGCCGGCTGCCGGCAGCACGTCTGGGTTGCCGACATCCATCGGCTTCAGACCGAGATTGGCAATGAACCGCTGGACGATTTTGCCGTCGTTGTCAGTGGTGTTGAGTGCTGATACCTTTCCGTTGATGCGGATGGTCGGAGGGAAGAAGCCCTTGGTGCCATGCAAGGCGGTGAAAAGCTCTTTGCGCTTCGTGGTGTAGACCGTCGCCTTGCTGATGAACGAAGAATATGGAGCTTTTACGGCCGTTTCAGCGACATCTTGGCTCACCCCGGCTTTGGCCGCCTGCTCGGCGATCTGCTCGTTCGTGACGTCTTTGTAGTGGATGGCGTCGGGCTGGAAGTCCTTCTCGAACAACGCTCCGACAAAGGCCGTTGCGTGGTTCGGGTCATGCTCGGAAACGTAGGCCACCGCGTTCGCCGCCCTGGTGGAGTATCGGTCGGTGGAAGGAGTGTCGTACAAATTGACGATGTGGAATTCCAAATTGATCTGCCGCGCCGCCTGCAGCTTCTCGAGTGTCGGCGTGAGTGCGCGGGTCAGGTCGCCGCAGTAAGGGCAGAGGAAATCCTCATAAATCTCCACGGTCGGGGCGTCGGGATTGCGCTCGCTTTGTCGGTAAGCCGGTAGCCCGCCTGTTTCGGTGGAATTGGTGGGTTTGTCGCTGACTCTCTGCAACTCGTCATAGGCCTGCGCCTGGGTTTCGGGAAGTGCTTGCTTCGATGACTTCTTGCTTTGGTTGATGCCAATGGAAATGCCGATGACCAGAATCAGCACCATCACGATGAATGCCGCGATACTGCCGATAATTATTTGTGTACGGCTGACAGCACCGCTGCCGTGACCTGCGCGCGGTATGTCGTCGTAGGTGCTTTCCGGAGGTGTGGAAGTGAGCAGTGACGGGCCTTTTCGTTTTTTGGGAGCGCGAGACCGGGAATGCCTGCCGACGTTGTTCATTTCCTGATCACCCGCTTTCCCTTCAAGGGTCCTTCCAGACGTTGCCGAATTGTCAATTGCATCACTATGTCAAATTTTATCGCTTTGTTCAGATAATCGCCCGGTCGCAGAAATTAAGCAAACAGTCGATTTCGGTATATACGAGGGTTGTTAACGTATAACAAGACCGAAGACAGCAAGAGGTTTAGCCGGAAATATCAAACCAGAAATAACTCTGTTCGATTCTGAGCACAAGAGGAGTGTGGCCTGAGCAAAAGCCAGAAAATGCAGGTCAGTGCACGGATTTGTCGGTGATCGTATATTTATCGGGCCTTCTCAGACCTTTTTCGGCTGCTCACTCGCTCCGATGGAAGGCAGCACCCTGCGATTGCCCACATCCTGCGACTTGATGCCAACGCTGTGCTCAAAGTCTGCGGCAACGTCGTCGTAATTGACGTCTTTCAATGACCAAATGCAATTGTTGACACGAATCAAAGGTGTGCCGAAGCCGCCGTTCGGGTAGAGCGCGGTGTCACACAGTTCGGGGCGGTGAAGAGTGGTGTAGGTGGTCGCTTTGTTCATGTATTCGGTGTAAGAGCCTTGCATGGCTTTGGTTGCTACGGTCTTGTCTACCCCAGCCTTGACAGCCTGGCAGATGATTTGGTCGTCGCTGACCGGCTTGTAGGCGGTTTCGCTGGGTTGGAAGTCCTTTTCAAAAAGCTTCGAGACGAAATCCATGAGATGGTCGGGGTCATTGTCCGCGATATAGGCCGCGGCGCTGGCGGTACGTAGCGAATAATGGTCGGATGATTGGCCGTCGAGGAAGGTGATCGGATGCACCTCGATGTTGATCTGGCGCGCCTTGTTCATTTTCTCCAGCGTCGAATCCAAGTTACGATTGAGCTCGCCGCAGGAGGGACACATGAAGTCGAGGTAGATTTCCACGGTCGGCGCTTTGGCGTTGAGCTTGGCTTTCTTGCAGGCGTAGAGGCCGGCTTTATCCGTAGCGTTGTTTGGCTTTTGGGCGACAGCCTGCAAATCGCGGTAGGCGGCGGAAGTTGTCTGGCTCTTGATTTGTACGGATTTGCTGTGCCGACTCCATCCGGTCACGCCGATCACCGCCACCAATGCTACGACAATCAGCATCACCAGGGCGCCGACCAGTGTCTGCTGACGACGTTCCTTTGCCGCGACTGCGAGGGCTTTCGCCTCGGCGGCGGCTTTGGCTTCGCGCCTTTGTGCGGCCTGCTTTGAAACGGCGCGTGCCTGCTTTGAAACGGCGCGTGCCTGCGTTGTGCGCGTGGTTGTGGAATGTCCTTTACCGTGTTTACGTGACATTTGGCCCAGCTTCCCGTGTTGCTCCGTTGCGGATTTTATTCGTTGTGCATTGCGACAAATAAATTCTGACCTGTTTGAATTATACAAGTAGGAGTGAAATTTCTGATGTAAATGTCAGGTCCGCATTTTAATGTATTGCATCTGTTTTGCATACGACGATAATTATTAGACAAAGAGTAATGATATTTCATCCTTTGGAACGATGGCGGTGACATCGTAAACCCGTATTCTTGGATGTTGGTTAGGGGATTATCAGCGGGCATTGCCAGCGGACTTCGGGTGTCGTGGCGGCGCTCGCAGCTTCTAAAGCAAAACAGACATTACTGAAAAATATCAAGATAAGAATCATTGACATCTACGGCTGATAGCCGCGAGAAAAATACTGAATGAAAGAGAATTTTAACGTTATGAGTAGGAACATGAACGGTCTGGCCGCGCTTGTGGCAAGCGTGCCGACCTTACCGCTGAGGCCTGTATCCGTGCCGTCTTCGGCTCCGGCTGGTTCCGGGCAGCATGTGCTTACCGGGCATGGCATATATGATGAGGAGGTAATGACGAACAAAACTGCTGCGATGGATCGCAATACTGCTAAGCCTACGTCGGGCTATGTTTCACAGGCAAAGTTCGACAACGCTACGGGGGCTGGACAGGGTAACGCTACTACAGCGATGACAGGTACTTCGCATACGGCGGCTGCGAGCAACGTCCGTCAATCAGGCAAAAGGGTACCTTCCGGCTTCTGGCGCAGGATTCGTTCCGGTCGCTTGGGTCTGACGACTTTCGACATCAAGATGATCGGCGTGGTGCTGATGGTGGTCGACCACGTCCACCAGATGTTCGCCTCGCAAGGTGCGCCGAGCTGGCTCGACTGGTTCGGACGGCCCGTAGCCACGCTGTTCTTCTTCGTCAGCGTTATCGGCTTCTCGCATACGCACAGCAAAAAGGCCTACATGGTGCGGCTTTACGTGTGCATGGCGCTCATGGCCGTTATGGATTACGTGCTGCAACAGACCATCAACTACGACGGTGCGCAGCTGGTCAACAACATCTTCCGAGACCTGTTTATCGGCACGATTTTCATGGCCGCCGTCGATTGCTTCGAGGCCGCGTTCAAGAAGCGCGGGAACAAGGCTTCCGCTGGGTTCGGTGCGGACGTGCGTGGTGGCGACGAGCGTACCGGTTCAATGCATGGTGTCGTCGACCGTAACGCCGTCGCTTCAGGCGCAACGAACGGTTCCGCGACTGGGCAGAATGTCATGCACGCGAATCGTCATGCCAGCAGCGTTACTCGAGGCTTCCGCGTCAAGAAGACTTTGGAAGGTTTGCTGCTCCTGGCGCTGCCGTTCATCCTCTCACTTGCGCTGTTGCCGTTCATGAGCCACGCGAACGGCGCGGAAAGCGGCGCGATGCTCTGGGTGTTGCGTGCGCTGACCGCTCTGGATCCCGCGATCCTGCTTGCCGAAAACACCGTCATGGTGCTGCTCATCCCGGTAATGTACGCCTTGCGCAACGTGCGTCACAGCCTTGTGTGGCAGAGCGTTGCGATTGCTGTGGTCGCGGTGCTATACGCCTTGACCGGGCAGACGCAATGGATGATGATCTTCGCCATCATCCCGATTCTGCTTTACAACGGTGCGAAAGGACGTGGCGACAAATACTTCTTCTATATCTTCTATCCCGCCCATATCGCTGCGCTCTACGTGCTTGCGAGCCTTGTTTGAATGGTCCTGTTTAACAGATTTGACAAGAAATTATTTATCGGGAAATGAGATATAAAAAGGTTCCGCTGC
Organism: Bifidobacterium sp. ESL0690; assembly: GCF_029392315.1. NCBI lineage: Bacteria > Bacillati > Actinomycetota > Actinomycetes > Bifidobacteriales > Bifidobacteriaceae > Bifidobacterium > Bifidobacterium sp. ESL0690. The sequence goes on along the minus strand of NZ_CP113939.1, from coordinate 1,613,652 downwards.
AACTTCATTGTTGTGGCGGAACCTGTGGTTTTCTATTGTGCCATTGCGTGATTGAGAAATGGCACAATAGAATTTCGTAACCAGTTCATCACAGATATTTCTGCTGTATTGGCAGCGCCTTGCCATCCGGGCCTATGGACGGCGTAACCTCCGGATCACCAACCTGTGAGCGTTGCAGACCCACCGAATGGATAAATGTTGGGGGAATATCCTGGAGTGTGTGAAGCTTGCGATAATGCCACATCTCGCCGTTGATGCAGATGGTCGGGGTGGAAAAACGGAACTCGTCCTGCATGTGGACGTAGAGCTCCTTACGGCGCAGCGTGTATTTCGTGGCCTTGTTGACGTAGTCGTTGTAGGTGCCTTTCGTCGAGCTTTCAGCGACATCTTTGCTGACTCCGGCCTTGAGTGCCTGCTTGACGATTTCCTGATCGCTGACCTCGCGGTTATTGCCTTTGTTCGGCTGGTAATCCTTGCTGAAAAGTGCCGTCGAAAAAGCGAGCAGCTTGTCGGGCTCGTGGGAGGAGACGTAGGCGAATGCGCTGGCCGAACGTGTTGAATAGTGGTTCTTCGTCTTGGAATCTAGGAAATTGACGGGGTGAATATAGAGGTTGATCTGCTTGGCCTGCTGCATTTTCTGCAGTGAATCGGAAAGGCCTCGTTCGACGGTTGAGCAGCCCGGGCAGAAGAAGTCGACATAGAGATCGACGCTGGGGGCCTTGGGGTTGTAATCGCTGGCTTTGAACGCGGGGAGGCCGCCCTGCTTCGTCATGCCTGTCGGTTTCTGGGGGAGTTGCTGGAGCTGCTGGTAGTTGTGTTCCTCGCCATGTTTGTGATCCCAGTAGGCATAGCAGCCCGCGACGACGATGACGACAGCCAGGATTGCAGCGAGGATGCTGCAGACGATGATGACGTGGCGTTGCTGGATTTTGTCGTGGGTTTCGAGGGCTTCTTCCTCCTCTACGGCTTCTTCCATTTGCGCTGATTCTACGGCTTGTGTTACTTCCGCTTGCGTTCGACTTTGCGTCTGCTTCTGGCTCTTGCTTGCCTTGAGAGCGGATGCCTTGGTTTTCTCGCTTGTTTTGTTTGCTTTATTTGCGGGTGTTTTGACGTTCTTGTCCATGTTTTTCGTATTCGTTTTTGTCGTTCCAGGCTTCTGACCGTCATTGACTTGACCATTGCCTGTTGCCATGGCGTTGCTCCTCTTGACCTGCTTCGTGGTGTGACGAAAATCTCAGTTTTATGTCCCTATGACACTCTACTAGTTTTGGTGCCCAAACACCAATAGCAGCAGTGTCTGAGTCGATATTTGGACAAGTCCACAATTAATCGTCTGTAATATATCAAACGTTTAATGTAATAAGTGATGTTGAGGGAAAATATTGATAAAAGTCTGTGTATATCTTTTGAAGTCAGGTTATTGATTCTGATGTGTAATTGTTCCTACATACTTGCTAGATTATGACATGTAGCTATGTGCGATAACAACGAGGTGATTAGCATGCTGATTCAACAATTGAGCGAAGCTGAAGAGGAGGGTTATGGGCCTAAATATTTGGTTTATAACCGGGGCTTGGCCCATTACCCCAACTCCCAGCTTTTGATGTACGACAAGAATAGTAACGTGTTTCACAACCAGCAATGATGTTAAACAACAATGAGAGGAATGCATAGATGCGTGAACTCAGCCTGGATGATCTCAATGCCGCAGCCAAGATTGGTGGGCCAAGTACATTATCCGAAAAGACGATGCTGGAACCTGCCGCTGGCACTGAAGGTATCGTTGCGCCGGCAAAGTATTTGGATGGAACCTCATCGACATATGTGTTCGAAGACAGGTTCATAGACGGGCAAGCCAAGAAAACGGTGCTAATTGATTCCCGAACTTCCCAAAACAATCGTCTTGAGGATTATATTTCCAAGGCCATTAAAGACGGGCATCCGGTATTTGCGAATATGCCGAGAATTCAGGTCACTTATCAAAGCGATGATGGTACCGGAACAATCCAGCCGGAGCGTTATCTGGACGTTGATCTACCGCATCGTGCTTTTGACGCGCACATCAGAATCGGTTCGGTTGATGGCACTCCCACTTCGCAGTTGCCGGAGTACATCAAGGCCAGAAACTCCACTCTTGCGGATATGCGTGCAATTTTCGATTTGTCTCCCATCACGGTAGCTATGGGTGCTTGGGATTCGACGCGTAACAAAAACCAGCTTCGCATTGCCTCATCGTTCAATGGAGAGATTATCGGGGTGTTGGCCAACCAAGAAGATGGGAAACCTGTGTATCGTGCTGGTGCTCGTGTGGATCCGATGGCGGCAAGCATGAAGTTCAATAAGGATGAGGCGCAACAGATTGAGAATAAAATACATGATGATTTGACCGATAAAACAAGTAAAAAATTCACAAAAGATGGTAATGGCTCAACAATCGGCCTTGGAGCAATTCCTCCAACAGCCGGGAGAAGCAGTTCTCTTGACGGTATCGCGGTCAGTAACATCATTCGAACTCATGTGCTGAGTTTTAGTACCTTGCGCTCGATGAGTTTCGGCGCAGGTAAGGAAGGTGATGAGGCAATTCGCGCGCTACTTGCGGCCATGCTGCTTGACGCCATGGCTGGTAGCAACACCGAATTGAATTTACGCGCCAACTGCATTCTTCGTGAGTCAGCAAAACCTGTGACGATTTTGGATAAGCGTTTTGGCGAGCAGGAAGAGCTGGAGATGTTGAGTCTTCAACATGCTGATGAGCTGTTGGAACAGGCTTACCAGCAGGCCCACGAAAAAGCGAAAGTTGACTGGAACGGGCAGATTCTGAATGTGGACGGTAATGAGTTGGTTCCGAACCGTGCTTCGGATAAAGACTCTGATAATGATTAGTGGGTGCTGAGATGCCATTTGTCATTTCCGCGCATTTTCTGATGGATACCTATCAGGGATCGGATGATGCCGGTCAGCCCGAGGCGTATCCATCGCCGGAACGTCTATACAAAGCCCTGGTTTCAGTGGCGCACACCGTATTCGGATTCCATGCTGCTTCATCGGAGAACGAACGACATTTTTTCGAGAGAGACATTGCCGCTGTCTTTCAATGGTTTGAACAGAATCCACCTGACGCAATTCATCTGCCTGGTAAAATGCGTCGCAACAGTCGTCGGAACAGAGATGTCATCGCATACAGGGACAAGGGATATTGGGATAAGGGGCAGAGTGCCAAAACAATCGAAAAAGTCGATGGGCTCCATGATGTCCAAAGCCTCAAGGAGTCAAGGGTGGGTATTGCCACGGCGTACGACGATATCGATGGTAACTTGGTTTGGCAATGGTCAACGGCCCCTGACAAACAGGTCTGTGACACGATTTCGGCATTGTGTTGGGAAGTGCCTTATCTGGGGGAGGCTTGTTCTCCTGTTGTGCTCCATGCCCGTGAGATGAAGGAAGAGAAGTATCCTCTATCCGGATCGTTGATACTCGATAAGCAACCGCTGTCGTTGAGGCATGCGTCCTTGAATGAGGAATTCCAGATTCCCGAAGAAGGACATCTGCGTGAGTTGGAAGATGCGTACGCAAAGGTAAATCCTCATCAGAAGGCACGAAAAGTCGCCTTTTCGGAAAATGAGAAGACGGTGGTCTCCAATACGCTGACACAGCACGTGCGCAATGTTGGATATCTACGTTCTGATACCGAAGACGATTCGTCCAAGCTTCGCGCTCCATGGTCCATCGGGATTTTTATTCCGGTTGACGTCTTGGACGAGAAGAAAGACCAGTGGAGGCCACGTGAATCACAGTATGTGGCTTGGTGCGTAGCATTGCATCGTCTTCTGGTGCGATTGGGTGGATTCGGCGTGACCCCAGTTCTGACGGGAAAATATGACCCAGGCATCGAACGACCGGCCAATAACGTCGCCATTCAGATATTGTGCGATGGAGATTTGCCAATCGACCCAGATGTGTCGCAGCAAATGGGCTTGCCTGGATTCCTGGTCATGGTGCCGCGGGACGCTGCTGGAAGTGATATCAGTACGATTGTTTCGTTATGCGAGTCGCTGCGCGGTCGCCGACTGTACTACTCCAAGCATTTTGAGACATTACGCTTGGGTAAGGCCGTGACGGATATCGATCTATCCCAGTTCTGGGAACCGGTTCGTCCGCATTTCAGGCGTTTGTGGTCGCCCTCACCCTTCTGTTTGCGGGAAACCAGACCCATTCCCAATGCGGACCCAACCCGACGTTGGAGAGCCCGTGAAGATATAGCTTTGGCCGTGGGCCATGTATGGAGAGACACTTTCCAGCTAGATTCTTTTTCTTCGAAAGAAGAGGAATATTGGGGTTTCGTCAACGCGGTTCTGGCCGCTGACTCTCCTGTGCAGGTTTCCAAAGCGTGGACCGTCGCAAGAACGCAAATGGGCGATTACGCGCATAGGACTGATTCATCAGCGCCATTGCTCGGCGCGATGGCCTCGTTGCATTTGGATTTGAAGACTGAAAGGGAAATCGTGGCAATCGGGCAGAGCCGACATCTGGGTGGCGGATTACTGATACCCGTCGATTACCCGGAGCGGTTGGCTGACGATATTGTGGGTGGAGGTAAGCGCCTATGAATTCTGATATCCAAACTTATGTTGATGAGCGATTTGACCGATTTGTCTCTGCTGTTCATGATGGTCGCCAACCGTATCAGTGGCAAAGGCGGCTGATGCATTATGCTCTTGAGCATGCGCAATGGCCGAATGAGATCGCGGCTCCCACCGGCGCGGGGAAAACCATGGTCATGGATATTCATGTGTTTCTCAATGCGCTTGCGGGATTATGCGAGACGGAACATGCCAAGGATGATGCTGATGCCGAGTTACGGCAGCTTGTGGACATGAATATTGCCCATATTCCGCGCAGGCTGGTCATGACGGTGAACCGGCGTTCTCTGGTCGACGATCAGTATGAGGAAGCGGTGAGGCTGGCGAGTCTTTTAGAAGACGAGCAGGCGCGGGCTAAGTCTCCCATTCTTTCAGAGGTTGCCGAAGGCCTCATACGCCGTGCTGGCATGGTCCGTGACATTCATGGCAATCGCCAACCAGCAGTCTCTTCCCCTTGCAGAGTGACTCGTTTACGTGGCGGTGAGGCCGCGGATAACGTCAAGAATGAATGGCGTTATTATCCGACCCAATGCCAGATTCTTTGCGCCACACCCGATATGTTTGGCAGTCGTCTGCTATTCCGCGGATACGGCATTTCGAAAGCCGCGCGACCCGTGGAAGCGGGTTTGTTCGCATATGACACCGTTCTGATTCTCGATGAGGCTCATCTCAATAGACAGTTGGCGCAGACCGCGACCGATGTGTTGCGATTGGAGGTTTTGCAGAAGAGCAAAGTGGCGGAGTGTGTGTTTCCTCTGCAGGTTGTCCGAACTACAGCGACCCCGGTCGACAAGCACGCTGTCGAGTCGGTGAAAGTAGACGTTGAAGATTTTCAAAAGGATTCGTATCTTCGTCGTAAATTGACTTGTTCCAAACCTGTTCATTTGGACAAGGTGGAGTGTTCTGATAAAGAATATGCAGAACACATTGCGCGGCGATGCGTGGAATTGTTTGACGCTCATGGCGGTGTTGTGGGTTGTATTGTCAATACGGTGGATACAGCCGGCAAGGTTGCCGATGTGTTGGCACAGCTACTACGAAAGAGCAGACAATACGATGCTCATTCGGTGAAAGATGCGATTCGCTGTTTCGTTGGTCCCATGAGGGCATACGACAAGAACCAATTGCAAGATCAGGGTGTGTTTTCGGCGTTCTGCGGTAATGCGGAGCAGGATTCCGCATTGCGGTTCGTCATTGGCACGCAGACTCTCGAGGTCGGTATCGATGCGGATTTCAGCGCGTTAGTGACTGAATTGGCGCCGGGGAGTTCTTTGGTACAGCGTGCAGGACGTGTGAATCGACGAGGATTGCGCGAAACAGGTCCCATAATCGTCGTCGTTCGCGAAGGCGAAAAGAAAAGGAAAGGGGTGTATCGCCCGGAGGATTTGGATTTAGCGCTGGCCTGGTTGCGTTCACTTGGCTTGAATTCTGGTTCGGACATCGACCTGAAGGTGTGGAATAACGTGGAGTATCCGGCTCCCATACCCGATTTAGATCGGATGGCGTTGCAGCGTTTGGAAATATGGGACGTTGAAAATCTATCAAGCACAGATGAGCGGTTGGCTGCTGAGCATGAGTCGCATGCCCGTAGTCCAGCGGATATCAATCTATGGCTTCGCGACGATTTATCTCCTGAGACTGCCCCTGACATCGGAGTGGTGGTTCGCGATTTGCCGCAAGATGGGGCTGGCGCGGCACAATTGGTGTCTTTGGCGCCCCCTGTAGCTGAGGAGTCATTCCCAATACGAAGTTATGGTCAGCTTAAAGATATCGGTGCTGTCTATACGAAATCTGGGGAAAGAGGGGAGAAGGACAAAGACTTTGGCCCTCTGTTGATTTACCGTCCTTCGGCGGAGGGCAAGCCTTTGGTATGGGATTGTAAAACGTCGCTAGATAAGCTGGTTCAGCCGGGTGACACATTGGTCGTTAACACGTCGGTTCCGCTCTTTAATGAAAATATCCATGTGCTGGATTGTTCCGGAGGCAAGGCCAATCAAACGGAAAGCGATGTGTACAACCAGTGTCAAGACTCTGGATGGATGCTGAAGGGCCGGCTATCCGACAATGGAGATGGACCCTACCGTATCTTGGATAATCTGGACAAAAAACGGGCTGCTATTGATAGCGCAGATACGGAATCTGACAATGACGATTCTGTGATGCCGACAATCCAGCAAATCGCTGATGAGTTGGGGAATGTTTTTGCGAGAAAGATATTTGGGTCTTCCTGTGATTCAAAAACCAAAATCGTTGTCTATCCAGCGATAAGAACAGAAGCGGAAAGCCATGACCAGCATGATGAAATTTGGATGGCCATAGAACCACTTGCGAACCTTGACGAGCATGAGTTGCAGGAGATTCGCATTGATGGGACTGATCGCATGGTTTATCTCAATACGTCGGATGGACACCAGCCATGCGTCGAAAGGCGTGCTTCGGATTTAATGAAGCTCCTTGGCTTTGATGAGTCGCTTTGTAATGAAGTGGCTGACGCCGGCCGGCATCATGATGACGGGAAAAAGGACTGGCGCTTCCAAAGGCTTCTACATTATCGGTTTGGAGAAGCTAAAAGCTATGAAGACTCTACGTATCTTGCCAAAAGTCACTTCCGTTCTGTTACATGGGAACAGCAAAAACGAAACGAGTTGAATTTAGCCGGGTGGCGTCATGAACAGCGTTCTGCAGCAGAATATTGGGCTAGTTCTGACCAGACGGATAACGAATATGACACGCGTTTGGTTACTAGGCTTATCGGGACTTCGCATGGACATGGAAGATCTGCGTTCGTGGCTTCCGCGGGAACCGTGTTTCCCGAGAGCGTGAAAGAAAAGGATATTAGACTCAATCCAAGTTTGAAGTTGGATTCTGTAGTCGAAAGCGCGCAGAAATTGTTCGACACAGGCGTATGGCAGACCATTGTCCATCAGACTGATTGGAAATACGGATTCTGGGGAGTCTCCTATCTTGAAGCCATTTTGCGTGCTTCGGATATCACCGTCTCGAAGGAAGGTTGATGGAGTATGGAACTTGTATTGAGCGGTAATTGTAATGATGCTTTCGAGCACCTTTATTTGGTAGGACTTGCTTCGATTCTTGAGGACGCCGACCCAAACCATCAACGGATCTGCCTGATTCGCTGGAAAGATCGTGAACACGCGGTTCTGAAAAGCAGTGATGATGTCTCGTGGCAACAATGCGCCGATATCGTCCATGAGCATGCGTTGCGTTGGAGCAAATCCTATTGGCTTAATGCGACAGGGGAATATTGGGAATCATCAAAGGAAGATGATTTCAAGGCATCGACGAAGCTTCCCGCCAGAAGAGCTACATTGAGTCCGCGACTCGGTAAGCCCAATACAAGACAATGTTGGCAGAGGCTCGAGAATGATCGGCATGAAGCCATCGATCAATTGAAGACACCTCTGGATCATGAGTATATAGGTGCGTTGGGAGAGCCTTCGTATTGGTCAGGCGATCTCACTGATAAGAACTACACTCCCGATTATGGTGCATCGAGTTGGGAGATGGTGGCTCGTAATCGAGGGCAAGAATTTATTTCCGGACGTCTGTTGCCTCTTGCCCAGGCTGTGGCCAACCGAAAGGTTGAGATGGTGTTGAGCGGCTTAAGGGGCAATAGTGTCGTCGATGAGGCAGGGAAAGACAGTCAGTTGAGCCGTACTCCCACCGGATTAAGACGGCCGACCAAAACCGATAATGCTCAGGCGTGGTGTGCGTTGTTTGGAGTTTCGGCGTTTCCTCAATTCAAATCGACCACATTGAAGCGGGGTGCCAAATCAACCAAGGCGAATCGAGGTGCCACAACCGGATTTTTCAGGATCAAAAGTTCTGGACAATATGCTGTTCTTCCGCTTTATGAGCAGTTCTGGACTGTGCAAAAGTACCGTTCCGTCGTGCGTAGTCTGTGGCTGGAGCAAGCTGCGATTTGCGAAGTGTGTGCTTCTGAGGACACGAGTGGTGAAACTAGGATCAACTCTTTTGCAGGTAGCCAGTGGCTTAAGGAACAAGGTGTCGCCCAATACGTGGTGTTTCCACAATACAAATCCAACAACGTCTCCGCTCCAGAGCGATGGTTACAGAAAGGCACGATTTTTGACGTCTTGGGAGGTGACTGATGAAAAAAGGAGACGACCAATTCGATTCTGAATTTGTTTGTTAGACTCAGCAGCTTGAGTACGTCTAGGAATGATTTTCCTTGAATGTGACAAATACTGAGATTTGGTAGTGCCCACAGTTATTTAATGATGATTAACAACAGTTTTATTTATTTTGATGCTTGAAAATTTCATAGTGGTAATGTTTCTGGTTTGTCGTTTGTGAGCGGTGAATCATTCCACTCAGTGTGGTTTGTCGTTCACACCGCTTTTGGCGTGGATTAGGATGTTTTTCTACTCTTGTAATTTAGACGTCGTGTTTTTTCTTAGCGCTCGCAATAATTGTTAGAATACGAAGCGCGAGTAAATAAACCCTAGTCGTTTTAAAGCTTCGATGCTCTGAACTTCATTGAGGACGGATTAACACGCAGCACTGTACACAGGGTCAGGCTTCTCAGGGTGTCAACATCCTGAGTTTCATTGAGAAGCATACCGTGTGGGCCTTGACGGATTCCATGGTGTCTCAGGGACTTCATTGAGTATAACGTTTGTTGAGGCTGAGGGTTCCGGTTTTAGGGTCTTAGGGCTTTACAATCTTGAGCTTCATTGAGGGTTGACCTGCAGGCCGACGTGTTCACGGATGGATTTTACTGTCCTGAGCTTCATTCAGCAATTCGAATGAATCAGATCGGATACGTTGATCAGATGTTTCTGGGCTTTATTGTCCTGAGCTTCATTGAGGAGACATGAACGGTGGAATCGACACCGGCGGTCGGCTCGTCTCAGGGTTCTAATTCCCTGAGCTTCATTGAGGAGGACTGGGCAATGCGCCGGAGGTCATGGCTAACGGGAGTCTTAAGGGTTTAGCTTCCTGAGCTTCATTGCGGAATGTCGTCAGCGTCTTCAGCCTCGTTCATATTCACTCGCCTCAGGTTTTCAATTCTTTTAGCCTCATTGAGGATCCGGTGAGGTGGATGTACTAATCGACATTGATATGTCTTGGGGTTTCACTGCTCTGAGATTCATTGAGGAGAGATAGCCAAGCAGGAAAGCAGGGACGCGCTGGTCTCAGAGTTTCTAACTCTGTGAGCTTCATTGAGGAAATTATGTTCCGGTTGCCCCCAGCACCAACATGCCCGTCTCAGGGTTTCAACCCCTGAGCTTCATTGGGGATGGGTGATGGTGTAGTAGTCAAGCCGGGGATTATGATCTCGGGTTTCAACCCCTAAGCTTCATTGAGGATGCCATGCCGCCGCGAAATGCCAAGAGCCAAGCGAGGTCTCAGGGTTCTAACTTCCTGAGCTTCATTGAGGACAGGGCGTGATGGCCATCGTCAACTAGTGCCTCGGGTCTCAAGGTTCCGACTTCCTGAGCTTCATTGAGGAAACGGCGAATGGAATCGGTACAACGTGAAATACTGGTCTTAGGGGTCTAATCTCCCCTGAGCTTCATTGAGGACAGCCAATCATCCTGTCAAGGATGATGATGGATTTTTGTCTCAGGATTTTAAATTCTGAGCTTCATTGAGGAGTCCGGGTCGAGCCGAGCGGCCGCGGTCGTTGAACAGGATGCCGTCTTGGGATTTCAGCGCTCTGAGCTTCATTAAGGATCTACTTCGAAACCTGTGGGCATCAGCGTGGCGTATATATCAGTACTTTACCGTTCTGAGCTGTAGTGAGGAGATTACAGCAACGCCGAACAAGATGATCTGGCGAACTTTCAAAGTTTCAACCCCTTGGGCTTCATTGAGGATTGGTACGGCAATTTTCCACAGGACGTTCAAGCATGTTGTCTTAGGGCTTGATACTTTGAGCTTCATTGAGGAGACACACAGGAGGAAGGTGCTGGTAACAAGGGCACCGTCTCAGGGTTTTAATGCCCTGAGCTTCATTGAGGGTGGATTACCGCCGTCGCCCCCGTCAAGACCGGCAAGTCTCAGGATTCTAACTTCCTGAGCTTCATTGAGGGATGTCAAGATCCTGCCCCTTGCCGCTGGAGGCCAGGTCTCAGGGTTCTAATTCCCTGAGCTTCATCGAGGGTTCACCAAAGAGGACCTGAAGGATCTCGGAGTGTCATATCTTAAGATTTTTTACAGTCTTGAGCTCCATTGAGGGTTGGCCTGCAGACTGACATGTTCACGGATGCGGTATCTTAGGACTTTACTGTCCTGAGCTTTATTCAGGAATGCGAATCAATTAGGCCGGATACGTCGGTAAGATGTTTCTAGGCTTTACCGTCCTGAGCTTCATTGAGGAGACCTTGCGGATGTGGCTCGCTGGGAGAGAGACCACGTCTCAGAGTTTTTACTTCCTGAGCTTCATTGAGAAAGTTCCAGGAAACGTTCTTCCACGGCGACACCGATGTCTTAGGGTTCTAACTTCCTGAGCTTCATTGAGGAACGTCCACGTCTCGTCAATTCATCGAACACAGCATGTCTCAGGTTTTTTCTTCCTCCTTCTGAGCTTCGTTGAGGAGGCGACATCGTGGCCAAAGGCGCTTTTACCGACACCAGTCTCAGGTTTCCAACCCCCTTGAATTTCATTGAGGAGTGGTCTACTACGTCATCGACCCGAATTCCAAGGCCATCTCAGGGTTCTAACTCCCTGAGCTTCATTGAGTGGGTTGCTGATATCAGGTTGAGTGTTAGATATTCTCATCTCTGTTGATTTACGGAATATATCGGCTGCGAATTAGACTGAAGTCATCGTCGATACTCGACCGAAAGGAAATCAAATGTCAGACGAAAAGAAGCCGGAACCGGAGAGCTTTAAGCTCGATCACACCAAGGTGAAGGCGCCGTATGTGCGCTTTATCGACACCGAGACTGGCGAGAAGGGCGACGTGATTTCCAATTACGACCTGCGCCTGGTGCAACCTAACGAAAACGCCATTCCGACCGGCGGTCTGCATACCATCGAGCACACCATCGCGGTGCTGCTGCGCGAGCGCATCCCGGGCTACATCGACTGCTCGCCGTTCGGCTGCCGTACCGGCTTCCACCTGCTGACCTGGGGCGAGCACAGCACCGAGGATGTGGCGAAAGCGCTCAAGGAATCGCTCGAGTTCATCGCCTACAAGGCGACCTGGGACGACGTGCCGGCCACGGACATCAAGAGCTGCGGCAACTACCGCGACCACAGCCTCTTCACCGCCAAGGAATGGTGCAAGAAGATCCTCGACGAGGGCATCAGTTCCGACCCGTACGTCCGCAAGGTGGTCTGATTCCAGGATGTTCGCGGCTTCTGTGAAAGTTGTGATTATCTGAATATGATAAGAGGCGCTGGCAATGTATTTGCTGGCGTCTCTCTCGTTTTTATGACATGATATCCGAATAGGTTTTCATAGATTTGCGCTCTAAATTCTTGGCAAATGTCCGACAGGTGCAGCGAGGAAAATTGGCATAGTACCGGCGATGATGTGGTGACTAAAACGGCCTCCTTCACTTAGATGTGAACGGCGATTCTCATTGAGCAATGATATTGCTTTGTTGGAAAGCCCCCATGTTAGGCTTTCGTTCGGTATTTGAAGCGAAAGATATATGTAGTGAGGTAGGCGGTTTCATGAGCGAGCAGCAGTCGGGCGAACGCATTCGAAAGGCGACGCAGGCGGATTTCGAGACGATCCTACGCAACTTCGAACGCGCGCGGAAACTCATGGCGGCAAACGGCAACCCGACGCAGTGGGGGACGACCTGGCCGCCGGCCGAACTCGTCCAGCAGGACATCGACGGCGGTAACGCTTTTCTTTTGGTGGACAACGAAGGTGAAAACGGCTCCGAGCGCATTCTCGCGCAGTTTGCCATGTTCACTGGGCTGGAACCGACGTATGCCGAAATCGAGGGCAAATGGCTTGACGACGACGATTACGCCACGATGCATCGTCTCGCTTCTTCCGGGATTAAGCACCATAGCGCCAAGACCTGCCTCGAATGGGCGGTCAAGACGTATGGCAACGTGCGCTGCGACACACATCCCGACAACAAGGCCATGCAGCACGTGTTCGAAGGCGACGGATTCCAGCGCTGCGGGCTGATTCACGTCATGAACATCACCGACAAGCCCGACGTGCGAGTTGCTTATCAGCGTCACGAACGCTGAAGCTGCTCGTACTGTCGAAACGGAAAGATTTTCGCATTACTGAAATCGCTAAAAGTCTGGAATGGATGGAAGTCATGCTTTGTCTGGAAACCGGGAGCCACGATTGAAACAGGAGGCTGCCGGAATTTACGGGCAGGCGCTTTTGCAAATAGGCAAGTAGCTGATTGGCGAAGTGCTGTGTGATTAATCGATAGCATAAATTTCCGATGTAATGATTTATGTTTTAATCAATAAATTTGCCGGTTGTGTGGCTGTTTTGGTTTGACGTTTGCGTTCGTCAGCGACCCGCGACACAATAATGACTATGACATTGAACGCATTGGAACCATGGCCGTTTTCATCCGCCCTCGGCAAGGCGAACTACACTGCAGCGCTGCGACGTTACCCGGGGCAGGCCATCGTCGACCTCAAGGCGATGCGCGACAACATGCGTCACCTGGTCGAGGTTGTCGGTGGGCCTAAATCCGGCACAGCCGTCATGGGAGTGGTGAAGGCCGATGGTTACGGGCACGGACTCATTCCTTCCGCGCTGGCGGCGCTCGCAGGCGGTGCGACATGGTTGGGAACCGCACAACCGCGTGAGGCGCTGTTGCTGCGCATGGCCGGCATCGATTCGAGCCGCTGCCATATTCTCACGTGGATGTACAACGGACGCAATGCCCCGCTGGTCGAGCTCATCGCCAGTGATATCGACATTTCGATTGGTTCGCTCGACGGCATCGACGCCGTGGCCGCCGCCGCGCGCAAGCTCGGCATGCCCGCGCGCGTGCATATCAAGGTCGATACCGGTTTTGGCCGCAACGGCTTCACCGAAGCCGGCTTCCAGTCCGCACTCGACAAGCTCGTGCCGCTCGCCAAGGAAGGCGTGTTTGACATCGTGGGGCAGTGGAGCCACTTCTCCGTGGCCGATGCGCCTGACGTGCCGGAATTCGTTGAGGCAACCGATCAGCAGCTCGAAACCTTCAAACAGTTCACTGCGCGTATGGAAAAGGCCGGTATTCCGCCGCAAATCCGCCATATCGCGAACACCGCAGCTACGCTTTCGCGCCCCGAGACGCGCTTCGAGCTGACACGACCGGGCATTGGGCTTTATGGCTATGAGGCTGACCCGGCGATGGGAACGCCGTCGAAATATGGTCTCAAGCCTGCGATGACCTTGCAGGCGCAACTGGCTACGGTCAAAAGCGTCGAAGCCGGGCACGGGATTTCGTACGGACGCACTTACATCACCGACGTGGCGACCAGCACGGCCATCGTGCCGCTGGGCTATGCCGACGGCATTCATCGTTCTGCATCCGGGTTCGACGAATCCGGCGCGAAACATACGAAGAAGCCTGGTGGACCGGTGCGTGTGATGACCTCCGAGGGCCCGAAGTTGATGCGCGTCTCTGGACGCGTGTGCATGGACCAGTTCATCATCGATCTGCACGGCGATTCTGAAAAACTCAACGTGCATGAGGGCGATACCGTCGAACTCTTCGGACCGGGTCGTGGCGAGCAGTTCGTCGAGCCGACCGCCGACGATTGGGCTCGCGCCGCTGACACCATCAGCTACGAGATCTTCACCTGCCTGCGCACCCGCATCCCGCGGCTCTATCTGCACGCGGCTGAAGTGCTCGAACCGCAGGATATGAGCAAACTCAGCCCCAAGACGTTGCTGTGATGTTTTGATTACTGCGTTGCTGCGATGCCGCACTGTGAGTGTTGTGACTATTACGTTGTCTCGATGTTGCTGACGCGAACATTGCTGCGTTGTGGTTCCAGAAGATTGCGGTGATCTTGCCGCTGTGATGTTGTAGACAATATTCCGCGCATGTTATCTTGGGTGGCCGTCGCTTTTGCTGCGACCACCTTTTGCTGGCTTTATAGAGAAGGCCGTAAAAAGTCAATGGAGACAAGGCGGCACGGTATTCATAAGAGCGCGTTTTGTTTGTGATTTATTCTGCAAAGTGTGCTTGTGATAGCTAAAGCCTGAAATGAGGAAACACCGTCAGCCGGATTGGGATTGCGTTTCTGTATCCTTAGTTATAGTCTTACTGACTATAAGTGAGAAACGAACGTTTCTATTGTTCCCGAGTAATCGAAGAAGGCGGTCTGAAACCGATGAATCTTTTGGAACGAGCGCATGGCGCATTGGTCGGTCTGGCGATTGGCGATGCGCTGGGAATGCCGGCGCAAAGCATGTCGCACGCCTCCATAGTCAAGGCGTACGGCGGCCCGATTCGCGACTTTCGTGACGCGGTTGACGACCAGCCGATTGCTCCTTCGATGAAGGCAGGATCGGTGACTGATGACACCGACCAAGCGTTCATCCTGGCCCACAAGTTGATTGACGACCGCGGCGACCTCGACGTCATGGCGTATGCGCAGGATTTGCTGGCGTGGGAGCAGCGTATGCGGGCCAAGGGTTCGCTGGATCTGCTTGGGCCTTCCACCAAGGCTGCGCTGGAAAAACTTTCGCAAGGCGTGTCGCCGGAACTTACGGGCAAGTACGGTACTACCAACGGTGGGGCCATGCGGGCGGCTCCGGTCGGCATTGCGTTCGCGCCCGGTGAGGCTTTGTGTGCTGCGGCGCGTCAGTCCTGCATCGTCACGCACAACACTACGCAAGGAATTGAAGCCACTACACTGGTCGCCGCTGTGGTGAGCTTCGGGCTTGAAGGCGGGCAGCTCAGAGACAATATGCGCAAGGCGATTTCCTTGGTGCGTGGAATGAGGCGGTTCGGTAACTGGAGCGCCAAGGCTTCGGTGGCTGCGAGGGTGGAGGTGCTGCTCGACTACCTTGATTCGCCGTCCGGACAGGCGGCTTGTCGTCAAGATAACGACTTTGCCGCATTCCTTCGCGATATTGTCGGCACCAGCGTTGAGGCCAACGAATCGGTTCCCGCCGCGTTCGCCATTGCCTACAGGTTTGCGGACAGACCGTTCGAAGCCTTGTGTTTCGCGGCGTCTCTGGGAGGGGACACGGACACGATGGCCGCGATGGCCGGGGCGATGTTGGGCGCTGCTTACGGGCCCGATGCGTTCGGCGAGGAACGGGTGCAGAAAGTCGAGAAGCTGAACGGGCTCGATGCGGATGAGGTCGCTTCCGGGCTGATCGCGCTGAGAAAACATGGTGCCCGATGAGTAGCGTCAATCATTCCATGGTGTTATCGCATGCTGATAACAGCTTGCGATCGGTCGATCGTCTTACGCACGGTTCGGTGATTTCGCTCGGACAGGCGATAGTGGACGTCTCGATGCAGATTGCCGCCATTCCAAACCCTGGCGAGAATCTTTTCGCGGATTATAGCCAGACTGTGGCTGGCGGTTGCGGTTTCAATGTGCTATACGCGGCTCGGGCGATGGGAGCAAGAGCTTCTCTCGCCTCCGTATTGGGGAATGGCGCTTGGGCAGATGTCATCAAAAGCGCGCTCTCGCAAAATGGCATCGAGCATACCGGTATGAACCTTGAAGGCGAGGACTCCGGTTTCTGTGTGGCGTTAACGGATAAACACGCCGAACGCACCTTCATTTCCACTCGCGGTGCCGAATGCCATGTGTCGAAAACGGCTTTCGACAAGATTCATCCCAGTGGAAGCGACGTGGTTTATCTCAGCGGCTATACGTTGGTTTCCGGGACTTGTGTTGCTTTGTTATCGTTTTTGGATAAGACCTGGCAACAGCGATTTACCGCGGTTTTCGATGTCTCACCTGTCATTGACGAAGTCGATTCGGCGACGTTGGAGCGGATCATTGAATATCGGCCGATATGGACGTGCAACGAGAGCGAAGCCGATTTGCTCGAGAGCAGGCTGGGAATAGAAGAAGCCGGATTGGATTCCGTTGCTTTGGCAGAGCGTGATGCTGAAACAGATGCCCGTGTGCTCAATAATCCCGTAATGAACGTTGGTTCAGCCAATGGTCGTTCCAAAAATGACGCTTCGGAAGATAATCTTGCCGGCGAAACCGCGGGAACGTCGTCCTCGCAAAGCCCAATTCCCAATACATCCAAACGCTATGCACGACTTGCGCGGGCATTGAATGCGCCGCTTATCGTCCACTGCGGTTGCCAAGGTGCCTGGCTGTGTTCGCAGCAAGGTCCCGCGCAGCTGATTCCGGCTTTTCCGGCTCACGCCGTGGATACTAACGGTGCCGGCGATTGCCATACAGGGGTGTTGTGCGCGTCGCTGCTGATGGGCATGAGTTTGCACGAGGCCGTGTCGTTGGCCAATCTTGCCGCCTCGATTTCGGTCGAAAGCCGGGGTGCGGCCAGCTGCCCGCCCTTGCCGCGCGTCGTATCGGATGTTCGTTTCAAAGAAGTGCTTCTGCGTGATTCCACGCGGTCTTTGCTCGACAAATTGTCTGGCAAAGGAAAATAGGAAGGTAAATTATGAGTGATGAAGGGAAAAGTTCGTCGCTGAGCGTCGAGGAACAAGGCATCGACGTCATCGACGAATCCGAGCGCAAGGGCAAGCCCTCGAGCCTGTTCTGGCCGTGGTTCGCGGCTAACATTTCGGTGCTGGCCATGTCGTACGGGGCTTGGGCGTTGGGCTTTGGGATTTCGTTCTGGCAGGCGGCGGTTACCACCATCATCGGCGTGGTGGTCTCGTTCCTGCTGGTCGGCATCGTCTCGATTGCGGGCAAGCGCGGCAACGCGCCGACCATGGTGATCACCCGCGCCATCTTCGGCGTGAAAGGTGCGAAAGTGCCGGCTGCGATGTCGTGGATCGCGACGTTGGGCTGGGAGATTTCATTGACCGTGACGGCGGTGCTCGCCATGGCTTCAACGTTGCAGAAGCTCGGCATGGGCTCCGGGCCCACGGCCAAAATCATCTCGGCCGTCGTGGTCGTGGGACTTGTGGTGGTGGCCGGCATCTTCGGCTATGACCTCATCATGAAATGCCAGCAGGTCATCACCATTGTCACCGGAATCGTGACCATTGGCTTCTTCATTCTGGGCTGGGGCAGCATCGATTTCTCCAAGATCGGCAGCGCTCCCTCCGGCGGTCTGCCGGCGATGCTCGGCTGCTGCCTGTTCGTGATGACCGGCTTCGGGCTGGGCTGGGTCAACGTGGCCGCAGACTACTCGCGCTATCTGCCTCGTAATTCCTCGAATACGGGCATCGTGGCTTGGACCACGTTCGGCGCCTCCATCGCCAACGTCCTGTTGATTATCTACGGGCTGCTGCTCGCGGTCTCGAACGGCTCACTGTTGAAGCAGGTCGGGCTTGACCCGGTCGGCGCGATGGCCTCGATTCTTCCGACATGGTACTTGGTGCCGTTCACACTGGTGGCCGTGCTGGGGCTGATGAGCGGGGCAATCATGGACAATTATTCCAACGGCCTCGCCCTGCTCTCCTTCGGCATTAAGCTGCCGCGCACCGTCGCCGCCGGGCTTACCGCGGTTCTGACCGTGATCGGCGTCATCTACGTGACGTTCTTCTCCGAGACCTTCATCGGGCCGTTCCAAGGGTTCCTGATTACGCTCGGCGTGCCGATGGCCGTCTGGGCTGGCATGTTTGTCGCGGACGTGCTGATGCGCAAACGCGATTATGACAGCGCCGATCTCTACAATCCGGAAGGCCGTTACGGTTCATGGAACGTCAAAGCGCTGGTAATCCTTGTAGTCGGCACAGCGCTCGGCTGGGGTCTTGTGGTCAATTCTTCCGCAAGCTGGCTGAGCTGGCAAGGTTATCTGCTTTCTCTTTTCGGCGGCAAATCCGGCATCTGGGCTCAAGCCAATCTCGGCGTCATCGTCGCGCTCGTGGTCGGCCTGCTCGGAACCTTGATTTTCCAGCGTGGTGACATCAAACGGCAGGAAGGAATCAACTGATGGTCGACAAGGATGAATGGCTGGTGGTCGTGGACCGCCAGAAGGTGTTCGCACAAAGCGATTGGTCGGATTGGGCGTGTGCCGATGGCACTTACTATGCCACCGACGAACCGTTCAAACGGCTCGCCAAGGCGTACGGCGAGCGAGTCGTCTATACCCGCTACATCGCACCCGACAAGCCGCAGGACGCGTGGGTCGATTATTTCAAGGGCTGGCCGCAGTTCCTCGTGCCGCCAGACGATCCGATGTACGACTTCACCGATGAAACGGCCGAGCTGGCGAAGGGACATCCTGTGGTCAGCAAGACGACGTTCGGCAAATGGGGCGATGAGCTGAAGGCCGCTATTCAGAACGCCAAGAAAATCGCCGTGTGCGGAGTGGCGACCGACTGCTGTGTGCTGCAGACCGCTTTGGCCGCTGCCGATGACGGTGTCGCCGTTCGGCTGGTCGAGGATGCCTGCGCCGGCAGCACGCCAGACAACCAGAAGCTGGCCATCGAGACGATGAAACTGTTCACGCCGCTGATCACCGTGACCAATACCAAGGAATTGCTGGGCTGAATACCGGTTTCAGCATCGTTGCGTTCTATGCGATTAGGATTTCCTCTATTTATTAAAAAGGATAAAAGATATTCCTTCGTGCCGTAACGATACATTTCTTGAATAGGAAAGAAAGCCGTTTGTCATAACACAATGACAGGCGGCTTTCTTCGTTTCGATAGTGACATGCGGTGCGTTCTCGCAATCGCTATTGGGTGCCAGTGTGATGTGGGCTATCATCGGATACATAGTGTCAGGTTGGATTGGCGATGTTCGCAGGTTGACAGGACGGCTTGGTTGTAAGCGGGAGGTACATGATGGAAACGGCAGATGGCGAGGAAGTGTTGAGCGACGAGGGCTATGATGCTTTCGATGAGGAGCGTTGGGCTCCGGAACCGCCGAAATCGCAGTCCCGCACTGCCTTCCAACGCGACCGTGCGCGTCTCATCCATTCCTCTGCTTTGCGCAGGCTTGGAGCGAAAAGCCAGATTCTGGTGGCCGGTACCGATGATTTCGCGCGAACTCGGCTGACTCATACGCTTGAGGTCGCCCAGATCGGCCGTCAGATCGGCTCGATGCTCGGCTGTGACCCGGATGTGGTCGATTGCGCCTGCCTCGCCCACGATCTCGGCCATCCGCCTTTCGGTCACAACGGGGAACGGGTGCTGGCCGACATCGCTTCCGGTATTGGCGGTTTCGAAGGCAACGCGCAAACGCTGCGCTTGCTGACACGGCTGGAACCGAAAATCTTCCATGAAGACGGACGTTCGGCTGGGGTCAATCTGACGCGGGCCTCGCTCGACGCGGCAGTGAAATATCCTTGGACACTGGCCGAGGCTTCACAACATCCGAAAGGGGAGCGGAGTCTCAAATTCTGCGTCTACCCGGATGACGTCGACGTGTTCAACTGGCTCAAGACCGGCGCTCCGAAAGACGCCAAACCGATGGAATGCCAGGTCATGGATCTTTCCGATGACATCGCCTACAGCGTCCATGACGTGGAAGATGCCATCGCCACCGGTGCCTTCAACCCACTTGCCTTGGCCGATTCGCGCGTGCTTGATGGCATAGTGGAGGCCACCCGCGAATGGTACGGGCAGCAATGGGATGCCGACAAACTGCTTGAGGCGCTGCATCGCTTGAAAAAGCGGCATATGTTCCCTTCGCATTTCAACGGTTCGAGGCAGGCGCTGGCTCAGCTGAAGAACATCACCAGCTCGCTGATCGGTCGGTTCGCCAGTTCCGTTGAACAGGCGACACGCGAAAAGTACGGTCAGGGCCCGCTGACACGATACAGCGCCAATGTCGTTATTCCCGACGAGACCAATTATGAGATTGTCGCACTCAAGGGCATCGCCGTCTACTTCGTCATGGCACCGCGCGAACGCGAGCCATTGCATGATCAGGAACAGCAGATTGTCGCCGATCTGGTCGACGTGCTGATGGCCGATTCTCCGCGGCCTTCCGATGCGCTGGAAACCGTGTTCTTGGAGGATTGGAACGAGTCCACCAACGATGACGAACGCCTGCGGGTGGCCATCGACCAAGTGGCCAGCTTGACCGACGGGTCCGCAATGACGCTGCATTCCCTGATTTGCTGAATGTCGCGCCGATTGCTCTCATGCACCGCGCGCGGTAAGGTGAACAATTATGGCTGGAATGATTCTCAAACAGGACGTGGAAAAGGTACGTGCCACGGCAGACCTTTACGATATCGTGTCGTCGACGGTGACGCTCAAACCCTACGGCAGCGGTACTTTCATGGGCCTGTGCCCGTTCCACGACGAGAAAACCCCCAGTTTCAGCGTCCGTCCTTCGCTCGGCGTGTGGCATTGCTTCGGCTGCGGGCTTGGCGGCGACGTATTCGGCTATGTGGAGCACAGGGAAAACATCGACTTCCGCGAGGCCGTGGAGCTTCTGGCTGACAAATACCATATCGAATTGCATTACGAGAAAAGCGACGGCAGCCGGGAGGAACACCGCGGTTCCAAACGTGCCCGCCTGCTTGAGGCAAACGAGGAGGCCCAACGTTACTTCGTCTCGCAGATCATGACGCCGGAAGCGCTCGCGGCGCGCAAGCTTTTGGGCGGACGTAACTTCAGCCAGGCCGATTGCCAACGTTTCGGGTGCGGATATGCTCCGAAGGGTTGGGACAATCTTGTCCGGCATCTGGCGGGTAAAGGCTTCACTCAGCAGGAGATGCTGGATGCCGGCCTTGCGCGTCAGGGGCAGCGCGGCATCTATGACTATTTCCGTGGCCGCGCCACTTGGCCGATTCGCGATTCCACCGGGCGTACGCTTGGTTTCGGTGCCCGTAAACTTTACGACGACGACAACATCAACTCCAAGTACATCAACACTCCTGATACGCAGCTTTACCGCAAGACGCAAGTGCTTTACGGCATCGATCTTGCCAAGTCCAGCATTGTCAAGAAACGTCAGGCCGTCATCGTCGAAGGCTATACGGACGTGATGGCCTGCCATCTTGCCGGTATCGACACGGCCGTGGCCACCTGCGGCACCGCGTTCGGCGAGGACCACGCCAAAATTATCCGTCGCCTTATCTCCGACGATTCCTTGGGTGCCGTCCAACTGGTCGGCCCGTTGAAGGTCGAAGGGCAATCCCTGAGCTCGCGTATCGTCTTCACTTTCGACGGCGATGCGGCGGGGCAGAAGGCCGCCATCCATGCGTTCGGCTTGGATTCGGCGTTCCTCTCCCAGACGTTCGTGGCCGTCGCCGACAACAATCTTGACCCCTGTGACCTGCGTATCCAGCAAGGCAATGAGGCGGTGCGTTCGTTGATCGACCATGCCAAGCCGCTTTACGATTTCGTCATCGACACCGCCATCGCGCGTTTCGACACGTCGTATACCACCGGCCAGATGGGTGCGGTGAAGGCCGTGGCCCCGCTGATCGCGCAGATTCGCGACCGGTCTCTGCTTGATATCTACACCCGCAAAGCGACCCGCCGTATTGGTGTGGACCTTGACATCATGCGTCGTGAGGTCAACAACGCCAGGCGACAGTTGCGTGTGCGTGACGACGATGCCTACGCTCCCAAACGCTGGGGCGGTGGCTTCGAAGCGCGTACCCGCAATGACGAAAACCGGTATGCGAATCCTGCAGCGCGTAAAGCCCTGCAGCACCGCGATGCCTCAGATCAGGCCTATTTCCGCGTCGACGATGCGGTGTTCATTTGTGAACAGCAGTTCATGGCCGTGCTCATTCAGGTGCCACGCGCCATCGATGCCAACTCGTTCGCCAAGCTCACCCTCGCCGATTTCATGACCCCGGTGTTCCGCTCGCTGTTTCAGGCAATCGCCGCGGCAGGTGGGTTGCCGGACAGCAGCACGCCGCAGGGGCTGTGGATGCACAATCTCACCAAGGCCGGCGGTCCGATGCTTGAGCAGGTCATCAACGAGCTGGCCGTCATGCCGCTGCCGTTGCCCGGTGGCGACGATCAGAACGGCAATGCCAATAGCGCGAATGCCGGTCAGGCGGGTGGCAGTAGTGCTGATTCTTCTAATTCCGCCGCTTCCCAACTTCGCGCGCCCACGCAGGAGGAGCAGCGTTACGCCGCGGAACTGACCGCGAGGCTGCTCGACGTCGGCTACATGCGTCGTATCGGGGCCGCAAAACGTAAGATGGCGCAAATGCCCGACGGTGAGGAGAAAATCAGGATTCTTGGGCAAATCACCAATATGGAGGCCGCCAGAAAGGACTTGCAGGCACAGGTTTACGGCAATGCCGTGGCCTAAGCGTTGCGCTGTCCGCGACACGACCAGCCGCAGTAAATTTCTACAACTTTTTTTGATGAATTTGGTCGCTTTTTGCCACCCTAAAAAAGGCCAATAAAATCTAGGAATTTTCTCTCAGATTTTCGTATTGCAATCGAAAATGGTCGCTGGAAGCCCGGTTTTTCGTACTTTTTCGCTTCTAAATACCCATACAATAAGAAATAAGAGAACGAATAAGCGCATTGCTGCGAGGCAAGTTTCTTGTCAGCATACGTCTTCGTTGACCGTTGTGTCGGCCTTGTGTGGATAGGGAAACTGGATGATTGAGACGTTTGGGTGTGCCGTGCGAGCATGTCACTTTCCGATTGGACTGCTTCGATGAGACGCAGCATTGATGTCGTATATTTCCGATCGACGGCTTGGCTGGTGTATTGATGCGCAAGTGGATCGTCAAGGAACTGAAAAACGACACCATTTTGGTGGTGGCGACGATACTCGCCATCATTTCATGTTTCATCGTCCCACCGGACCGTCAGTATCTTGGTTATATCCACCTCAATACTATTTCTCAGCTGGTTTGCCTCATGCTCGTGGTCTGCGGCTTCCAGCGCATCGGCGTTTTCCATATCATCGGCACCAAGCTGCTTGAGCATGTCCACACCGAAAGCGCTCTGGTGATTGCGCTGGTTTCGCTGACGTTCTTCTCCGCGATTTTCATCACCAACGACGTTTCCTTGGTCACGTTCATTCCCTTCGCGATTTCCGTACTTGTCATGGCGAAAATGGAGGACAAGGCCGTTCTGGTGGCCACGCTGATGACCATCGGCGCCAATACCGGCAGTATGCTCACGCCCGTCGGCAACGCGCATAATCTTTATCTCAAATCCGTCTCCAAGATGCCGACTTCGGAGTTCCTTGAAGTGATGGGGCCATTCTCGTTGGCTTCGGCGATTATGTTGTTCGTTGTCATTCTCGTGGTATTTCGGCGTCGCAGCAGCCAGGCCGATTTCGCAAGTCTTGGGCGCAAAGGCATTGAGCAATCGCTGTTTGCCCCGCAAAGTGAGCAGCAGCCAGACGAGGTGCGCGTGCTCAATTATGGCGCAGGTTACGGCGGCTGGCGTGCGGTCGTTTACGTTGCCCTGTTCCTGGTCTGCATTTTCACCGTCAGCGGCGCGATTCCGCTTTGGCTGATGTGCCTGTTGGTGTTTGGCGCGTTCCTGATCTGCGACCGCCGGGCATTCCTCAAGGTCGACTGGAGCCTGCCGCTGACCTTCGTGATGTTCTTTATCTTCATCGGCAACATGCGCCGCGTCCCGGAGTTCTCGAATTTCGTAGCCTCGATCGTCAACCAGCACCCGATGGAGGTCGCCGTCGCCTCCAGCCAACTGATCAGCAACGTGCCCACGTCCATCTTGCTTTCCGGTTTCTGCAGCCAGTGGCGAGAGCTGATCATCGGCACGAATCTCGGCGGGTTGGGCACCCTGATTGCCTCCATGGCTTCACTGATTTCCTATCAGCAGATCGCCCGCAAATACCCAAACCAAAAGGGCCGCTACCTGCTCGTCTATACGGTGACCAACGTACTGTTTTTGGCGGTGCTGCTGGGGTTGGCGCTGATTATCAACTGACAGTAAGTGTTACAATTATTGTCATTCATTATCGGTTTTCGGTGACCGTCAACTCACGGCGACCGGCGTGGCTATGGCTGTGGCTGCAACGTTGGATTGCAGGATAAGCCAGCTAAGACTATAGAAGTCAACAAATCTATTAAGGCAGCGAATAAGTCGTGGTTCCGGAGCGAGTGATGCTTTGCAGCTTCCCCTGATTTGTGAGCCCCTCGAGCGCATCGGTGAGATTGTCGGAGTTCGTGCCAAGTCGGTTCTGGATTTCCTTCAGGCTCATTTCGACACCTTGCTGTGCGAACAGATGCATGGTGATTTCCGAGAGCGTATCGATTTGGAATTGTTGCTTCTCTTTATTTCCGGATTTCATGTTGAGCTGGTTTTTGATGTTATCCGGCAGTGAAGCAGCTGAAAGATTGGCATTGAGAAAATCCCATGCCTTGCCGCCTGCGAGCACCAGGGAAGGCAAGGAAACCGCGGCGAGCCCACGGCTGCCTTTGAGCGCTTCTGCAGGATTGGTCGTGAAAAGATGCTGGCCACCCAATGGGAACGTATAGCGCTTGGCTTTCCCGGAACCTTTGTCAGGGGTGCCGTTACTATTACCGGCATCGTGCATGCCGTTCTCTGTCCCGTCGGCATTTTCGTCGTCGAGATGAGGTTCGGGCCATGCGGAATCAAACACGGGCTTAGGCAGAATCATTGCCACCGATCCAGGACCGACGCGTAGCTGCGGGCTGGCAAGGCTCTGCGAGTAGGCATCGAGGATGCGTTGCACACCGGTGCCGTAGTTTTCGCTCAGGTGCAAAGCTTCGAACACATCGGCGAGCCATGGGTTTCGGGATTCACTGACGCCATTCAAGAGGTCGTTGACTTCGAAACCATCGACCAAACCGCCGGGGGAGACGATTTCGATGCTCGAATCGAAGATGCTGATAAGAATCGGTCCGTTCTTGTCGTAATCACGGTGAAGGACGGCATTGACCAGAGATTCGCGCAGCGCGGCTTCAGGCCATGCGTTGTCGGGGTTGTGCTGGTTCAGAAACATCATCGTGGCGTCGATTTGCTTCAAAACCGAGCCGGAAACATTTTGCCGTTCGGTCAGCTTCGTCTTGGTGTCGCCATCGAAGACCGCGCATTTGACGAGATAGGGACATTGGTCAGAAAGCAGAAGTGCGGTGTTCGTAGCCTGTTTCTCGGTATCGAAAAGATGCAGACGAATGAGGCTTTCGTCAGACCACTCAAGTCCCGCAGAAGCAAACGCCGACTTTGCATATTCAAAGGTCAGGTTCTGATTTAAGCTCAGGCGATGATTAAAGGGCAGCGCAGCGGGAAACGGCTCGGCAGCTTGCCAAGCGTCGTCGTTACTAGCGGTCTGGGGCGTCTCGTTGTCCGAATCCATGTTTCGAGTTTATCGTCTGTTTGCGACACAGATTCAAGTTTTCCATTGCAATTCCGCCATATTGCGGTACTTATATGATTGCTGTATTGTTCATTCAGATTCTTCTAATTATTGTCAACTTTCATATCTGCTGTTGATTTTTTCATTCGATATTTTTCAAACATCTAAGGGAAAACAGTGACTTTCGGCACGGGGCATGGTCTCTTGGAATGTGTGACGATGAAAATATGAAAAATGAAAATATCTCAAGCTATACAACACAGACGTGTCCCTCACCGCAGCAAGCGTTGAAAACCGAGGAGGTTTTACGGGCCGAAGGTCTGGTCCGAGACTTTGGGTTCATGCTGGGGCCGATCGATCTGACGGTTCACGAAGGCGAGACGGTGGCGGTTATTGGGCCTTCGGGGTGTGGCAAGTCGTCGTTATTGCGGGCGATGGCCGGAATGGACAAGCCCACGCACGGCACGGTGACGTTCGACGGCAAGGTGCTGGCCAAACTTGGTGAGAAGAAATTGGCCCAACTGCGTGCCTCGCGCTTCGCATTGATTTTCCAGGACTACATGCTGCTTGAGAACCTGACCATAGGGGAGAACGTGGCGTTGCCCGCCTCTATTCGCGGCGAGCGGATGGGTGATGATGAGATGCTGCGGGCCTTGGCATGCGTGGGTCTTTCTGACAAACCACTGGACACCCCTGTCACCAGTCTTTCTGGCGGACAGCAGCAACGTGTCGCCATCGCCAGGGCGCTCGCCATCGGTGCCGATGTGCTGTTTGCCGACGAGCCGACCGGCAATCTCGATCCGAAGGCGCGCGACGAAGTAGTCGAAACCATCCATGCCTCCATGCGGGCCGGGCTCAAGGCGGCTCTGATTGTCACGCACGACCCGGTGGTCGCCTCATCGGCTGACCGCGTGGTCTTGATGAACGAAGGCCGAATTGTGCGTGAATATGGCTACGGGCTTTCTGCCACTCAGATTGAGGATTTACTGCTGGGAGGCCGTGATGAGTAAATCTGGCGTTGAGAAAGTACATGGAATGGGCGGTGTGCCGCGAAACAGCGTTAGGATGAGCAGCTTGCATATCATCTCTTCGCTTTGGAGGGGCAACAGGCGCTTGCAGTTGCTTAATGGCGCGGCGAATATGGCGGCAATGACGCTGGTGTTCGTGCTTGCATGGGCTGTGAACTCGGTTCCCAGCGTGGCCGGCGACTTGGGGACGTTTCTGGTTTTCATGATTGTTGCAGCAGTTCTGATCGACAAGACGACTACTGACCATGCCTTCATCACCAAGTGGAGTGATTTGATGCGTCTGCGGATAATGGGAGCGACCCCTCGGTGGCTAATCGGCGCCATCGTCGGTGTGCAGTTGCCCATCGCCTTCGTTTCCGCACTTGGTGCCTGTGTGCTTGGAGTGCCTTGCAATGTGTTGTTTTCGTTCTTGTTCAGGCTCATCGGCCCACAGGCGCTCAAGCGCACGGGATTTGGATTCTTCAATGCGGTTTGGCAGACTGTCCTGATCTCTCTGGTTTGCGCGATGGTCTCCGCTTATTTTTCCGCCAGAAAGGTCGGCAAATCGCGTTTGGCGCTTTCCACCGTTCCGGAACGCAAGAATAGAAGGAGCGTATACACTCGGTTCTCCATCGTTATCCGCAATCTCGTCACTGTGGCCATGTTCGTCATCGGCATCGGCTGGGGCATTGCCTCTTCGTGTTCAAACAGCGATATGGCGCAGATGGGCAACGGTGTGATGCCGCTTTTGGTCTGTTGGGGTATCGCCCGGCTGTCCAAACCGTTGCTGCGCGCCATAGGCGGTGGCATCAGCAAGCGGCTGCGTGGCCGTTCGTGGGCGGACATCGCCCTGCGCGATGTGACGGCGCTCAAATCCATGTCGATTTTCAGCATCACTGTGGCGGCGGTGGCCATATTCGTGTTTTTCTATGGGCTGCAGACCTTCCAGGACCATGCTGCCAGCACCTCGTTGCACGCGATTTTCGATGGCACGTCGGTAATGGAGACCGGACAGACAGGGAAAGCCGGAACCGGCAATCTGCGTTCAATGGCGACCAAAGCCGATCCTCGCGCATTGGTGCTGTCGCCGACCACACAGGTGAGGTATCTGTACTCCGATTCTGGTGGCTGCGACAAACAGATGAAGGAGGATCTGGCCGAAGGCTATCCGTCGGGTGAAGGCCTCTCTTCGGTCATTGACAGCGGGTCGCTTTCGGATTTCATACCGGTCGGCGCGAGGCAAGGCGACGTGGATGCCCGTAATGGCGTGGTATCGGCAGGGGAAAGCAAAATCGGCCAACCAGTCTGCATAGCTGGAGCGGACGGTCACTGGCATCGCAGCAAAGTCACTTCAGTCATACGAATGGGTGGCGGGTTGACCGGCAATCTGTATGTACCACGTTCACTCAACCCAGTGGAAAACCATCATGGTCGCCGTATGGCGATTATTCACCACGACCGTACGAGCGCGGCTCGCGTGTTGGCGTCGGATAAAGACGATCATTCTGTAAGTGTTTCGAACACTGCGGATGTCATCGACCAGCTGCCGTTTGGTGCGGTGTCCCAGCGCGAGTCCGCGGGTGGCAACCGAATCGGTGTATATTTCTTCGTCTACCCGATTCTGCTCATCTCAGTAGTGGGTTTGGTCTCCGTGGTCGCCAACGATGCGGAATCGCGCCGTCGCGAGGCCAGAGCTGCTTGGATGATTGGCATGAACGAACGACAGTGGGCTATGACCGGCTGCATCCGCACCGGTATTGAGGTTGGCACGGCAGGTCTGCTTTCGATGGTGACCGTCGCCATTTCCGCTAATCTCACCGAGCAGCCTAGGCTCGCCGGCTATTGGCATGCGGCGCGGGTATACGTGCCATGGCCACAGCTGGGCATGATGGCGCTCGCATTGCTGATTGTCATCGGTTGTGGCGGTCTGCTTTACCGTTCGGTCTATCGTGGCGTTGCTCGGAACGGCGGTCGATGAGTCTCGGTTTCAGTCCAATGTGCCGCCGAGCATGGCGGTCAGTTCGGTGCGATTGCGGACGTTGAGGCTGGCGAAGATGTGGCTGGCGTGGTTCTTCACCGTTCCTGGCGAGAGAAACAGCTTGTCTGCGATTTCCGAATTGGTGTGGCCTTGGGCGATAAGCAAAGCGATCTGCTGGTTTTGTGGTGTCAGCTCCGCAAGCAGCGCACGGGTTTCTGGGCTGGCTTGGGCGATGTCGGAAACGTCGCTTGCTGCGACATAGGAGTCTCCATCGGCTTCCATATTTCCATCGGTGCCCCTGTCGGATACAAATTCGTGGGAGGCTCCGGCAGAGGTTGCATCAAACTTTTTTGTAGTTCTTTTGTTCGCGGCTTGTTCGCCAGAGTCGGTCGAAAAAGCCACATTATCGCTGTTTTTATCGTCGTGATTGCCGGATTGCGAGATGAGACGCATGACGTGTGCGGTGGCGCTGGCGCCGATGATCCGGCCTCCTTCGGCCGCGCGATGGATGGCGTCGGCAAGGTCGGCTGTGGAGATGTCCTTAAGCAGATAGCCGACAGCCCCGGCTTTCAAAGAATCAATCAGATTATCGTCCTCATCGAACGCGGTGAGCAAAATACATTTGATATCAGGATATCTGTCATGCAATCGCGCGATCAGCTCAGGACCATCCATCTGTGGCATGCGCGCGTCGACGAGTGCGACATCAATCGAATTGAGTGTGCTGTCTGGCAGTTGAAGCACCGCCTGACCGCTTTGTGATTGTGCAGTTACTTCTATGCCGGGCATATAGGTGACAAGTTCGGCAAGTCCTGTAAGGATAAGCTCCTGATCGTCCACGATGAGCAGATGGATGGGCTGGCTCGTGGTTGCTTCGGATTTGACGGCATCGTTCATGACTCGTCCGCTCCTTTTGCAGGTGTCGTTGCGTTATTTTCCCCACTTTTCTGGGAAGTACGGTCTGTGACATCCGAATTCGATGGCCATGATGGTTTGATTGGTTCCGTCCCGTTTGGTTTCGGAATAGTCACCTTGATGCTGGCTCCGCCAAGCGATTGCGATTCCCCTAACGTCAGGTTTCCGCCGATTTGCTCCACGCGTTGGCGTAACGCAGCAAGACCGAAGCCGTGATCGATGTCGTCCGTATCGATGCCTGGCCCATCGTCTTCGACACGCAATGTCGTCTCACGGCCGCCGACGGCGATGGCGAGACATACTTTTGTGGCGTGGGCATGGCGCACGGCATTGGTTAGCGTTTCCTGCAAAGCGCGGAACAACAGCGTTTGTTCGCCACTTCCCAACAGCCCCACTTCTCCAGTGATGTCGGTCTGCATCTCAAGTCCGGCTTGGCCGAACGAACGTGCCATGGCGTCGATCGATTCATTGGTGAGCGTTTGACCGAACGCCGCCGGATCCAAGGCACGTGCCATCTGACGGACTTCGGACAAGGCACCTTCGGCAATCTCGTCGGCTCTGGTGATGGGTTTGCTGATGGCTGCCTGTTCTGCTTCGGTCAGGTTGGTGGCGGCGAACGTCGCGTTGGCCGCGGATTCATGAGCATAGTGTATCGCAGTAAGTTGTTGACCTATGGAATCGTGCATTTCACTGGCCATTCGTGCCCTTTCGCGCGAAAGGGTCAGCGATTCAATCTGCTCCACATTTTCTTGCAATTGGTCGTTGGCTCGTTGCAGTTTCTCCGATTGCACGGTGTAGACCATGAAGAGGATGCCGGCGAACAATATGTAGTTTGATGTGGCGATGAAATCCGGAACATGCAGGCTTTGCAGATCATTGAGTATCGGAGAGAGTATCCACATGGCGGCTGCGGAAAGCACGATGGTAATGTATCCGAATGCTGCATTGAACAGAATAGACGCTTCGGCTATGACGATGTAGGTCAGCAGTTGCCCACCGTGGCGCAGATACGGCGCCGACCAGATGCAGACCGCTATCAGAATCAGCGCAGCCGCACGTTGCCAGAACAGTTTTGGCGCTTTGATCATGGCAGCATAGAGCAGCAGAATAAGTACCGGTTGCAGAACCATAAGTACGAAATGACCCACATATGCCGAATCAGGAAGCAGAAAAACGAATCCCAAGGCGAATATCAATGCTGAATATTTGGGGAAACGGCGTTTGGGCGCCTGCCAATCGATGCTTATCTTTGATGATTTCGTCACTGAGATATCTCTGTCGTAATTGGTTATCCGGTTCCTTCGGCGACGGGTAGGGTCTCCGTCTCCGAGCCAAGTGATCCCGGCGAGATTCGAACTCGCGACCTACAGATTAGAAGTCAGTTGCTCTATCCAACTGAGCTACGGGACCTAACACCAATCCTTTATTGTATCAGTACTCCTGACGCAAGAAAGGCGGGAACGCCGTCACAACCGACTTTGACGACGTTCCCGCCATTCATATAGTTATCAACGAACCGCTTGGTCGCTTTAGTAGACGGACGCCACTTCGGTGGCGGCACGAAGCGCAATTGCCACGTCTTCAGGCGTTACTTCAAACGGCATGTTGGACATGGTGTCGTCCTTGCTGCAGGCCAGTTCGCCGACCTTCAGCAGATCCTCGTCGCTCGGGTTCTCGACGCCAATCTCGGCGAGGGTTGTGGGCAGGCCGACCTTGCGGAAGAAACCATAGGCCTCGCGCAGGTCCGCTTCGGGGCGGTCTTCAAGCACGAACTGAGTCAGCGTGCCGTAGGCGACCTTTTCGCCGTGCAGATACTTGTGCGTGCCGGGCAGCACGGTAAGCGCATCATGGATGGCGTGTGCTGCGGCGAGGCCGCTGGACTCGAAGCCGAGGCCACTTAAGAGGGTATTGGCCTCGATCACGTTCTCGACGGCCGGGCTGCACAGGCCCTGACGCACTGCGGCGACGGCCTTGGGGCCATCGGCGATGAGCAGATCGTGGCAGAGCTTGGCCAGCGCGATGGCGGCATTGGTGGAGTGCCCGCCGGTCATGGTGATCGCGTTCGACTGCTTGCAGGCCAGCGCTTCGAAATAGGTCGCATAGGCGTCGCCGAGGCCGGAGATCAGGAAGCGTACCGGGGCCTTCGAGATGATGGTGGTGTCCATGATGACCATGTCCGGGTTCTTGGGCAGAGGCAGGTAGTGGTCGAATTCGCCGCCGTCGGTGTAGACCACGGAAAGACGCGAGCACGGAGCGTCGGAGGAGGCGGCGGTCGGGGAAATGATGACCGGACGCTTGCCGAAGTGCGCGACGGCCTTGGAAGTGTCGAGTGTCTTGCCGCCGCCGATGCCGATGACAGCGTCGTTCTCGCCAAGCGCCGCGACGTGCTTGTTGATTTCGTTGTCGGAGCATTCGCCGCCGAAGACGACAAGCTGGTACGGGGTGTTGCTGCTTTCGAAGCTGGAGACGATCTGGTCGTGATAGGTTTTCTCGATGAATGGATCGACGATGATGTAGGCGCCTTTGCTGCCGAGGGTGCGGTACTGATCCGCGAGTTCGTTGATGGCGTTCGGTTCCTGGATATAGCTTCCAGGGGAGCACAGAATCTTCTTCAAGGTGTCCTTCTTTGACATTGATGAATAAAACGTGATGTATGTTACATCATTTTCTATTCTATTAGGTAAAGTCGTGCCACATGCCGATATCATGTGAGCGTTAACGATTCCTTATTTGTGCCGGTTTCGCCAGCGTTATCTTCAGGACAAGCCTTTGGGATATGGTGGAATCATCGAATATCGAATATTGCCGATTGCTCATTGATGGGGCGGGAATCGTTCGAGACGACCGGTGATGATGAGGAATGGAATCATATATGGCAACGAAACTGAACAAACGACAGATCAAGCAGCTCAAGGCTTTGGCGAGCAAGATTTCGCCGATGCTGTGGATCGGCAAGAACGGCGTCACCGATGCCGCGGTGAAGCAGGCTTCCGAGACGCTCGAATCGCACGAGCTCTTGAAAGGCGTGGTGCAGGACGGCTGCACGATTGACGAGCAGGAAGTCGGAGAGACGCTCGCCGGTCAGATCGGCGCGCAGCTGGTGCAGGTCATCGGCCATCGTTTTGTGCTCTACCGGCCCTCGAAGAAGCCCGGCATCACCAAGATCGAGCTCGTCCGTTGACGGATACGTTTAATGCTGGTAAACGGCATCTAAGTGAGAACTGAAGTCCGTTTTCCAGCACCAAGGCGGGGAATCGTCAGCTTACTTGCGTTGGTGCTGGTAAACAGGATTTTGATCAAAGTAAAAGTCGGTTTGCCGGCACTAAGTTGCATGCGACTGTATTTGTGCTGGTAAACCGCATCTGAAGAGTATTCAGAGGCCGTTTGCCAGCACTAGTACGAACAAAACGATAGTCAACACCACAATGCCAACGATATGCATCGGTGGCATTTTTGCTGAAACCGTACGTTTTGCAAGGAATTGAACAGGTATATTTTCTCGTTCCCGCCGCGTAAAGTAAGAGGCGGCTCAGCTTGTAAACGATACTTCGGAGGTATCATGGCAGCTCACGCACCAAAAGTAGCAGTGATTATGGGTTCGGCAAGCGATTGGGAGACGATGCGTCACGCTTGTGACACCCTCGACCAGTTCAATGTCCCCTATTCCAAACAAGTCATTTCCGCCCACCGGACGCCCGAGTTGATGGCGGATTTCGCACATAACGCTCGCAAGAATGGCATCAAGGTAATCATTGCGGGGGCTGGGGGAGCCGCACATCTTCCTGGCATGGTCGCCGCGCAGACCACCTTGCCGGTCATCGGCGTACCGGTGAAATCGCACGCGCTTTCCGGCGTTGATTCCTTGCTTTCCATCGTCCAGATGCCCGGTGGCATTCCCGTGGCGACGACGGCCATCGGCAATTCGGGTGCGCAGAATGCGGGCCTGCTGGCGGTGAGCATTCTCAGCATTTCCGACGATTCCTTGGCTACTAAACTCGCGGACTATCGCGAATGCCTCAAGAAGAAGGTGGAGGAATCCAATGCCCAGCTTGTCTGAAGAGACCAACGGCAAAATTGAAACGCTGATGCCGGGCGCAACCGTTGGCATCATTGGGGGCGGGCAACTCGGGCGCATGATGGCGCTTTCCGCACGTTACCACGGCTTCCGCATCGGTGTGCTCGACCCGACTCCGAATTGCCCGGTCGCTCAGGTCGCCGATTTTCAGATCATGGCCGATTACGACGACAAGGCGGCCATTCGCGAGCTGGCCGAACGCAGCGACGTGCTCACCTACGAGTTCGAGAATGTGGATGCCGACGCCATCGACGAGGTGCGTGGCAGCGTCGCGGTCCCGCAGGGAACCGACCTGTTGCGTGTGACGCAGGACCGTGTTTTCGAAAAGCAGTTCATCAACGATCACGGCACACAGACCGCTCCTTGGCGGCAGGTTGACAACCTCGAGGAACTCGACAAGGCTATCGAGGAAATCGGTTATCCAGCAGTGCTGAAAACCCGGCGTGGCGGTTATGACGGGCACGGCCAGGTCGTTCTGCATGGGCCAGATGATTTGGCAAACGTGCATAAGCGTGACGAAAAAGCAGGCACATTCCCACCGTCTGTTCTCGAAGGTTTCGTTGATTTCGCTTTTGAAGCCTCGATTTTGATTTCCGGCAATGGACATGATTTCGTTACGTTCCCCATCGTGCGCAACGAACATCGCTACAACATCCTGCACCTGACCATCGCGCCAGCTCAGGTCAGCGATGAGATCGCCGAGGAAGCCAACGCCTTGGCCTTGCGCCTTGCGAAAGGTTTCGAGCTGGCCGGTACGCTGGCCATCGAGCTGTTCATCACCAAGGATGGCCGCGTGGTGGTCAACGAGCTCGCCCCGCGCCCGCACAATTCCGGCCATTACACCATCGAGGCCTGTTCCATCGATCAGTTCGATGCCCATATCCGTGGCATCGCCGGTTGGCCGTTGCCACAACCGAAGTTGCTGAGCCCGGCGGTGATGGCAAATGTTTTGGGCCAACATGTTGCTCCAACCCGCAAGCTCATCGCCAAACACCCCGAGTGGTACGTTCATGACTATGGCAAGGCGGAAGTGCGTCAGGACCGCAAAATGGGCCATATCACGGTGCTCACCGACGATACGCAACGCACGGTCGATGAGCTTGAAGCCACCGGTTGCTGGGATGATTTGCGGCAATAAAGGAGCTTCAAACGGCTTACCGCATGTATCGTTCTGGGTGACGTTTACACAAAGTGACGCTTTAGAGGTTGCTCGTGTTTTGCCTTCGGCGGTGTGACGGGCCTTTTCAAGGCGGGCAAATACGGTTAAAATGGTCTTATCTCAAGATAAGAGCGCCGAGGATTCCGAGTATTCCGGCCGCCAAATAATTGATGTGAATGAAAGAGGCTTGTGACTTGGCAACCAACGAGCAACGCGACAACGAACGTTCCGTACGCAGAATGCTATCCCGCGGCGGCAGACGCGGCAGCCAGCACACATGGCAGAAAGATGCCGTGTTGAAGGCGCTTGCCGGTTGCGACGATTTCGTTTCCGCGCAGGATCTTTATCGGATCTTAAGCGAGGACGGGCAGGGCATCGGGCTTTCCACGGTCTACCGGCAGCTCAACGCGCTGGCCGATGACGGCAGGGCCGACACCATCCACCTGAACGACCAGCAGATGTTCCGCATCTGCAAGGACGGGGAGCATCATCATCACCTGGTCTGCGAGAACTGCGGCAAGACCGTGGAAATCGAACCGCCGGAGCAGTGGGTGCGTAAAGTCGCCGAGGAACATGGCTTTACGGTCAGCTCGCATACGCTTGAGGTCTTCGGATTGTGCCCGGATTGCCAGCGGCTTGAAAGCTCCGACATCGACTAAAGAACCGCCCTGATACTCAAGTATTACGAGTATTTTAACTATTCAGGTATCTGCTTTACTAGGATTCGAGTCATTCAATAGAAAGGATAATAGCCAGTTAATGATAACCGGCTACTATCCTTTTCCTGTTTTAGATGTTTGCTGCGCCCTTACTTCTTGCCGCCCTTGTCCGTTGAGGTCATGGATTTCACGATTTCGACGACCTGCTTCGGCTTGAGTTCCGGCACGTAGGCGTTGACCACGGCGATGCCGATCTGGGCGAGTTTGGCCGAATCGGGGTAGCAGATATAGATCGGGGCCGGGCTGGGCTGGAACTTCTTCTTGAAGAAGAACAGCGACTTGAAACCGTAGGCCGGTTCAAGCACGTCGGCCGCGATCTGCAGAGCATGTTCGATGATCTCAGTGCCGCTTGGCGATGTCGCTGTTTCAGCATCTGTATTCTTCGTGCCCTCGTTCTTGGCTTCGTCGGTGTCCTTATCCTTGTTTTCGGGCTTGTCGGATTGATCGGTTTTTGCGGTTTCGTCTGTCTTTTGGACTTGATCGGCCTTATCCGATTTATCGGATGATTTATCAGCCTTGTTTCCTTCAACCGCCTTATCTGCGGCAGCAGGAGCCTTCTCGCCCATGCCGGCCAATGGGGCCGCCGAAAGGCTCATGAATTTCACGGCATTGGCTGGATCGGCCTGGCCTTGGTCGCGCAAACGCTCGGCCATGCGGGCGATAAGGAATTCCATGATGCCGTTGGGGCTGTCGGTGCGATGGCGCATGAAGTCCAGCGTCCAGCCGATGACCCGGCCGTCGCGGTAGGTGGGCAGCCAGCTGGTGACGCCGAGAACCGTGCCTTGCTCGTCCACTGCATACAGCAGCGCCACACGGTCGTCGCGCAGTTCTTCTATGCCGCCGAGCGTGAACTTCATTTCCGGCAAAGCCTTGAGTTGGGCCCATTGCTCTGAAATGTCCACGATCTGCTGGTCGATGTTGAAACCGGCCTGGTCGTAAGTGGTGAGCACGTCGGTGATGCCGTCGCGCTTGGCCTTGTTGATAGCGGTGCGGATGTCCTGCCATTTCTTGCCGCGCGTCTGCCACTGACTCGGGTCGAGGACCATTTCGGTACCGACCTGGATGGAAGACCAACCCATGTTTTCGAGTTCTTCACGCTGGTCGTCATGGACGGCATAGAAGGAAGGAGACCAGCCTTTTGCGGTGCAGAATGCGCTGAATTCACGCAAATCGTTCATGTATTCGTTTGGATCGCCAAAGGGACCGGTGACGGTCAGGGCGATGCCGTGCAACACGCGGTAGGCGATGGCGGAACGGCCGGTGGAGGAGAACCAATAGTGATTGCCTTCCCAAGTGGTCATGAAGCTCATCGATTCGCCGCCAAGGGTGACCAACGCTTCGGCCTTCTTGCGGTCGCGCTCGTCGGGGGTGACGTTGTCACGGAACCAAAGGATGAAGACAATCAGCACCGTAAGCCAGAACAGAACGGTAAGGGCTTCGCTTACCAGTGTTGCGATTGTGGTTTGCGGAACGATAAGAGCCGTGGACTTGCGGCCGCCGAAACCGGTCGGCAGAAGCCTGCGCAGCATATCCATAATCATGAGTTTGACAGTTGGACGCGGCTTGAAGTCCTGGGGTGCGGCCACAGCGAAGCCGATATAGACACCGCTGGTGACCAGCAGCATGCCCACCATGGCAATGATACCGTTGCGGACGCGAGAAGAACCGGTGGAAACGCTGAAATGCGGGAGTTCCCGAACCATCAGGATAATCAGCACCAAAGGTGGAAGGGCAGTGGTGATGAAAGCCGGCATGAAGTTGTATTTAGTGGCCATGCTCGGGCTTATCGGTGTGACGGTGAGCGGGAAGACCACATAATAAAGCACGGAAAATACGACGGCCGCACCATTGAGCACGATGCTCACCCAAGCCGCCAAACGGCGACCGTGGTAAAGGCCCCATGCCACCAAAGCGAGGGCCGCGATGGGCAGCAGCATATGCAGCCAGAGACCTGCTATGGCAAGGTGCTGTCTGGTGGCGACCAAACGCAGACAGCTGGTCACCGACTGGTTCACGCTGCAGGAGGTCAGGAGCGAGGAATCGCCCCAGATGGAGGAGGTGAAGAGGCCAAAGGTCGTCAACGGTCCGAGATGGGAGGTGGAGGTCAGCGCCAGCAGCGGGCCGATGGCGAGCACCAGTTGGGCGAAGGCGAAGAGGCGGCGGATCTCATAGTCGGTGCTGTTGGCCCACTGGATGTGCTCCTTGATCGGGCCGTGCATCAGCAGGCCGGTGAGCTGGCCGACGATTGCCGCGCCGAGTGTGCAATAGTCGCCGGGATTGCCGCTGAAAAGCAGGAGCGTGCCGATGATGGTATAGCCGAGCAGCAGGATACGGCGTCGCCATAGTGCCGATTCGTAGGCGCTTTCCGCCATCAGCGCCCCGATGATGATGGTCAGAGGAGAGAGCAGCACAGGCAGGCGCTCCATGCTCTGCCAGTCATGCATGGCCATGTCGACCAGAACACAGACCAAAAGCCCCAGAGTGGAGCCGATAATGGCGCTGAACAATGCCGCGAACGTCGTTTTGAGAGCCCCGAGCCGTGATTGCGCCACGGCAAGGATGATGACGATTAAAAGCGTGTAGACGATGAGCATCAGGGGGCTGCGCACGAATACCGCGGAGCGCAGGATCTTCGTCAGCCAGGGGATGATGTCTTGGCTGTGAAGCGGCTGCTGGAACGGGTCGTTCGGTTTCCCGCCGTTGCGCATACGTCCCAAAAGAATTTCGGTGAGGCTTATGGTGCGTCCGTAGGCCGGAGTGCGCAGATGGCGGATGGCCGAAGAAACCATGTCGAAGATATTGACGAAAAGGAATACGGCAGCGACGACGATGGCGAAAAGATGTCCGCGCATCCAACTGACAAGGTCATGGCCCAGCACGGTCCAGCTTGAGGGGCCGCCCTTTCTGCTTTTCTTGTTTTTCGGGTCTTCGTGATTCTGCATGCTCAATAGCTTTCGTTCTTCGCTTCGTTTGACCATCATATCTGATGTAATAACAACATTGTGATGGATTTTGCTTTTTTGTAATAACTTTTAATCGTCGAATGTGTTGGTATTGTCACTCACTACTTCCAGCAGAGGATAGGAATCGATGCTCTTGCCTGTTTTCCCGAGCCCTGTTTCGGTGCCGAACAGATCGATTTGAGCGGTCATTCCGGCGTTGACGGTGTGCCAGTCGTGCCCGGTGCCTTTGACGATGACGGTGGTCACCGACATCCCCGAGTTCATGGCCGCTTTGGAGATGGCCTTCTGGTTCTTTTGTGATTTCGAATCGACCTGGCCGGCCGCGGAGAACCATGTCTGCTTGGACGGTGCGTTGCGCTCGATGATTTTAATCGGAACGTGCTTGTCGAAGGCCTTCTCATCGCCGCCGAAGTATTTCTTCACCGTGCTTTTGTGGGAACCGGTCGTAGGCTCGATCTCACCGCCTGCGGAATAAATATGGCCGTAAAGGTCGGGATGTGCCGGACCGAGCTGGGTGGCGCAGGTACCGCCCTGCGAGAACCCGCCGATCAGCCATTTGTCTGCGGATTTCTCCACGGGAAGATTGGACTTGATCCAGCTGGTCACATCCTTGGTGAGGTAGGTTTCCGCATTGCCTTCGGATGTATCGGCGCACAGCGAGTTATGCGTCAGCGAGCCGTTCTGATCGGGGGAAACGGCTATTGGCGCCATTCCGTAATGCTTGGCAGCGTAGGCGTCAAGTTTTTGTCCCAGCACTCCGGCGCTGAAGAAACGATCCGGTGTGCCCGGCTGCCCAGCGAGGACGACCATGACCGGAAGTTTTGGCGGGTTCTTCGTCAGCGCTGCCGGCGGAAGATAGACGTTGGCCGTGCGGGCCTTGAAATGCGAAAGGGTATTGGGAATGTCGACCGAATGGACCTGGCCTTGTTTCGGCATTGCCGGCAGCTTGCCTTCCTTGCCGAGCTTTTCCCACTTTGAGACGGTGTCGTCTGCCTTGTTGGTTGCCTTGCCGACCGTGCTCAGGTCGAGTTTGGAGAATTGGTTGTGTCCGAAAAGCGAACCTAGTGTGGTGTATTCGCCGTAGATGCCGTCAACTTTCAGCGCGCAGGTGATCAATGCCAGGACGATGGTGATGATGGCGATGACGCGACGCAGCTTCCCCGAATTCACGCACGCGGCGATTAACGCCGAAATTACTGCAAGACCGTAGGTTATGGTCGTTTCCACCAAACTTCCGAGGCTTACGCCAAAAACCATAAAAACGTCGGAAAGCAGCCAGACGACGACACGGCCCGCCAGGCCGCCGACCACACCCCATCCGAGCTGTTTCAAAAGAGGATCACGCCAGCCGTCCTTCGATTTGAGGACGACGACGATGACCAGACCGATAATCGTTGCTACCAACAGGGAAGTGGGTAGCCAGCCCTTAAGCAGTTGAATGTTGAAAAACCAGTCCATCATTTCCTTGAGTTGCGTAAAAATTCTTCCGTCACGATTCTAGACGCAGGGCAACGCCAAAAACAATCAGCCGCAAGAATGATTGTCGGATTCGCTCGAACTTTCACAGGAAAGATATAGTATCGTGTCGTTATGATTATTGGAAACGTTGCAAGAAACGATATGAATCTTTTCTGTGGGCTTTCCGTGTGAAAGCCGGAATATGAGGTTTTACGGCCATGGTACTTGGTAATGAACGGGGCATGGCGATGCAGACGGACGTGAGCGGATACCGCAATACACGTAATTGATTGAAGGAAAATCAGATGGACGAGGCCGAAAAAGCGAAATTCGCTGAGAAAAAAAATTCACGTGATGTGCACGATGGGAACGATATGTCATCGCCGGCGCAGGAAGCTGCGGCAAACAGGAACGACGATTCCGGCAGCGAAAGCAATGTGGAGGTGAAATCCGAATCTAAAGCGAAAACTGACAAGAAATCCAAGGGATTGCACATTCCCGCTTGGCTTTATGTGTTGCTGTTTGTGGTCTTCGGCATCATCATGGCGCTTATTCTGCAGCAGGGCGTCTCCCAGAGCGATACCCGCGTGAAGCTGGCCAGCCCGCTTACCGGCGTGTGGGGCATGATTTCCAAGATGTGGGAGAAGGGCAATTTCGTCCTCGTCCTGAACCTGCTTTTGCTGGGTCTCATTTATCTTGCTGTGATTATGTTGTTCAACCGTTTCTGGATTGCAACGCCGGTCATGTTTGTGTTGATTATTTTCATTGCTGTGGTCGAGCATTTCAAGGTCAGCGTTCGCTATGAGACGATTCTGCCTTCCGATCTGAGCTTTGTTTCCAACGGCGACGCCGGATCGCTGATGAGTTTCATTCCCTCTGGCTCCGGCGGGCTTATTGCCGGTGTTGTCGTGGCGATGGTCTTGGTCGTAGCGCTTTTCGTTGCGTTGAACCATTTCGACGTGCGGCATGGCAAGGTGTTCGGGTTTGAAAACCATAGCGTAGTTGCTGATGGCGAGGTGCGCAAAAAGGCGGATAACAGCGGAAGCGAGAGCGTCGAAAGCAGTAATGCTGAAAGTAAAAGTATTGACGGCAGTGGCAATGGAATTAATAATAAGGTAAAGAGCAAAAGCCTCGGCGCTGCACTGCGTATCGTACTTATCGTCATGCCGTTGCTTCTGGTGACCGGTTTCAGCTATCAGGTCGGCCAGATCAATACCTTCACCCATTCCTTTGCCAACACCATGGGCTATATTCCCTCGATGTGGGATTCCGTTTACGACGCTCAGCGCAACGGCCCGCTGGTCTCGTTCCTGGGTCAGGCCCATCCGAAAGTGATGGACCAGCCGAGCGATTATAGCGAGGCCACGATGAAGCAGGTTGCCAAGCGCTATAGCGCTGAAGCCGCGAAAATCAACAAGACGCGCACCACCAAGATGAACGACAGCAGCGTCGTCTTCATCCTCTCCGAATCATATTCGGATCCGTCTCGTGTGCCGGGACTCAAGCTCAACCATGATGCCATCCCCAATACCCGCGAGATCAAGGAACACACGACCGGCGGCTACATGCTTTCCTCCGGCTATGGCGGCGGCACCGCGAATCTTGAATACATGAGCCTGACTGGCATGTCGATGGCCAATTTCGACCCATCGCTTACCAGCCCATATCAACAGCTCATTCCGGGCGAAAAGTGGACGCCGACCATCAACCAGCTGTGGGGGAGCAAGGAACATTCTGTAGCCTTCCACCCCTACGAGCCGTCGATGTACCTGCGTGCCAACAACTACAAGAAATTCGGTTTCTCGCATTTCTACTCGCTGGAGCCACCCGAGGTCATCGCGCACCGCCAGAAGATCGATTCCTCGCCCTACGTTTCCGACGCTTCGGCTTATCAGAGCGTCTACGAGTCGATGAAGAAGAATCCTCAGAACGAATTCGTCCAGCTGGCCACGATGCAGAACCATATGCCGTACCACAACTGGTACAAGGGCAACACGTTCAAGGCCGAATCCACCGACCCTGCGCAGCCGCTTGGCGCCGACGAGAACGAGTCGATCAACACGTACGCCAAAGGCGCGAACATCACCGACAAAGCCACCGCCAAGTTCTTGGAGCAGATGGACTCGCTCAACAAGCCTGTGACTGTCGTCTTCTATGGTGACCATCTGCCTGGCATCTACAAGACCGCTTCGGCCGACGAGAAGAACTCGCTGGCGCTGCACACCACCGACTACTTCATCTGGTCGAACAAGGCCAGCGGGCGGCAAGGATACAAGAGCCCGGACGGAACCTATTCCTCGCCGAACTTCTTCA
Source organism: Bifidobacterium sp. ESL0690 (assembly GCF_029392315.1). Lineage (NCBI taxonomy): Bacteria > Bacillati > Actinomycetota > Actinomycetes > Bifidobacteriales > Bifidobacteriaceae > Bifidobacterium > Bifidobacterium sp. ESL0690. The sequence goes on along the minus strand of NZ_CP113939.1, from coordinate 1,571,103 downwards.
TGGCGCAGGCAGCCGAACAGAACAACGCCAAGGTCACGCCGTTCCTAGCCTTCCTCACCCAGCTGCATGGCAAGGTTTCTGCGATGGAGCCGCCCGTGGTCAACCAGATTCAGGGTTGGTCGCGCATCCCCGAAGGTCAGCCGATCTACCTTGGTCCCAATGGTCAGCCGATGGCTGCGAGCGATTTCGACAAGGAAACCAAGCAACTCATGCACGACTACAAGCTCATCCAGTATGACGTCACTGCCGGCAAGGGCTATCTCAAAGACGCCGGATTCATGGGATAAGGCTTTCGTTAGGGTCCATCAACAAAAAGGTCGGTCGATATCAATTAAGAAATGGCTATTTCTCGCCATTCTTATTTTGGCAGCGACCGACCTTTTGTGCCGTTTCGAAATCCATTTCTGAGAATGGATTTTGCAGAAAAGTGTTACATGTGACTGTTTTAATATGTCTTGCTATTCAATATGATTCGGGTTATTCGGAACAATAGCTTCTAGAGCTTTCGCGCCGATGTCGTGGCGGTAGAAGAAGCCGGTGGTGTTCAGTGTGTCCAAAGTGTCGTAGATTTTCGACTGCGCGGCTTGGAGAGTGGGGGCGACGGTTTCGTAGACCAAGACGCGGCCGGAGGAGGAGACCAGGCCGGTTGAAGAGATCAAATCGGCAGGATCCTGATTTTCGGGATGCTTCGGCTTTTTCACGCCGGCGTAATAGATATGGGAATCTGAGTCAGTGGGGATGGCTGGAACCAAGGTGCCTTTCTTCGGCTTGCCAGGGTAACCTTTGGCGGCCAGCACCACACCAAGCGCGGTGGCATTCGTGCGCCAGGTGAATGTTGGTTGTTCGTCGTTGAGGATGGCGTTGATACCTTCGTCGAGGTCGCTGGTAAGCAACGGCAGTACGGCTTCCGTCTCCGGGTCTCCAAAACGTGCGTTGAATTCGATGACTTTTGGTCCATCGTCGGTGGCGATAAGGCCGGCGTAAAGAATGCCCGTGAATGGGGTGCCTTCTTCGGCCAACGCCTCGACGGTGGGGCGGATGATGGTGTTGATGGCCTGTTCGACCGTGTCGTCGCTGACTTGCGGGACGGGACTATAGGCTCCCATACCGCCGGTGTTCGGGCCCTTGTCGCCGTCGTATGCGCGCTTGTGGTCCTGCGAGATGGGCATTGGCCAGAATTCGGTACCGTTGACGAAGCTCATCAGGGAGAATTCCTGGCCTTCGAGGAAGTCCTCGATAACTACTTTCAGATCGTCATTGCCAAAACGACGTTCGACGAAAATGTCTTCAAGCGCGCCGAGCGCTGTCTGCGTGTCAAGCGCGACGGTCACGCCCTTTCCGGCGGCCAGTCCGTCGGCCTTGATGACGATGGGTGCTCCGTGTTCGGCAACATAGGCTGCAGCCGCGTCGTAATCGGTGAACGTGCGGTAGGCGGCGGTCGGAATGGCGTGGCGGGCCATGAGCTGTTTTGCGAAATCCTTCGAGCCTTCGACCTGGGCCGCGGCGCGGGTGGGGCCGAACGCTTTGAGGCCGACTTCGCGGAAATCGTCGACGATGCCATGCATCAGCGGCACTTCGGGGCCGACGAGCGCCCAGTCGTAGCCGCTGGACTGCATGAACTCGATAAGCGCCGCGTGATTGGACGGGTCGATGTGGGTGGTGCGGATGCCGTCGAGTTCCATGCCGGGGTTGCCGGGTGCGACGGTGACTTCGTCGACGCTTGCGCCTTTGAGCAGCGTGGCGGCGATGGCGTGCTCGCGCGCACCTGATCCGATGACCAAAACCTTCATACCCATTTCGTGTCCTTCCGCAGTTTCTGCCTTATTCAATTAAGTTGCAGTTCCTAGCTTTGCACCAAATACTTAGTCTATTTTAATGATTTATATTGTCTGATAAACACAGTACAAATCATTCGAATCGTACGCGTTGCGCATCTCCGGGTTCGGTGGTAATCGAGCCGATGATGTGGCCGGTTTCGCCCACCGATTCAAGGGTTGTAAGTGCCTGCTTTACATTCGCCGGGTCGACGGCCAGCACCATGCCTATGCCCATGTTGAAGACATTGAACATTTCTTCATGATCGATGCTGCCGGCGCGTTCGATGATGTCGAAAATCGGCGGAATGCTCCAGGTGCCGATTTTGATCGAAGCAGCAAGGCCGGCGGGAATCATACGGGGAATGTTCTCGATGAACCCACCGCCAGTGACGTGTGCGACGCCTTTGATAAGCCCTGCGGCAAAGAGCGGCTTGAGCGCCTTCACATAGATTTTCGTCGGGGTGAGCAGAACATCGCCCAACGTGGCGTCGCCCAGTTCGTCGAGTTTCGTATCGACGGTATAGCCGGCTTCGTTAAAAAGCGCTTCGCGTACCAATGAGAATCCGTTGGAATGAACACCTGAGGATTCCAAACCAATCAATGCGTCGCCCTCATGGATGCCCGAGCCGTCCACGATGGCGGATTTTTCGGCGACACCGACCGCGAATCCAGCCAAGTCATATTCGTTTTCGTCATACATACCGGGCATTTCTGCCGTTTCTCCGCCAATAAGCGCGGATTCCGCTTGAACGCAGCCGTCGGCCACACCGGAAACGACCTGTTCCAGAAGTGCCGGGTCGTTCTTGCCGCAGGCGATGTAATCAAGGAAGAACAGTGGTTGCGCGCCCTGGGCTGCGATGTCGTTGACGCACATCGCCACGCAGTCGATGCCGATGGTGTCATGCTTGCCGGCCATTTTGGCCACCATGAGCTTGGTGCCGACGCCGTCGGTGCCGGAGACCAGCATCGGTTCCTTATACCCGAGGCTGGCCAAATCGAAAAGCCCGCCGAACCCCCCGATACCGCCGACCACACCAGGTCGGTTGGTTCGAGCGACGTGCGACTTGATGCGCCGGACGACCTCGTATCCGGCCTCGACGCTGACTCCCGCTTGTTCGTATGCTTGAGGCATGCTATGCCCTCCTTGTGGTGGTGCTGGTAGTGTCAGCGACGCTTGCGCTGCTGCCGTTTTGTTCGGATGATTCTGCGCTGCTGTATTCGTTGTCGACGTATTGGCTTTCGTATTTGGCGAAATGCGGCAGGCGCTCACGTTCCTCTGGTTTCAACGAGGCGAGGAATTCGTCCTCGTAATCATCCAAAGCGGTGGGGTAATCGCCGTTGAAATAGGCGACGCATAGGCCTCCGTAAGGTGCGTCGGCATTGAGCCCAATGGATTCGATAAGACCGTCAAGGCTTAGGAATTGCAACGAATCGGCGCCGATGTATTTTCTTATTTCCTCGACACTCATGCGTGCGGCGATCAGTTCGCGGGTGGTCGAAATGTCGATGCCGTAGAAGCACGGATATTTTAGCGGCGGTGAGCTGATACGCATGTGTACTTCCGCAGCTCCTGCCTCGCGCAGAAGCTGGACGATGCGTTTCGAAGTGGTGCCGCGCACGATGGAATCGTCGATGACGATGATTCGTTTGCCTTTGACTACGCCGCGGACCGCCGAAAGTTTCATCCGTACACCTTGCTCGCGCAGTTCCTGCGTGGGCTGAATGAACGTGCGGGCGATGTATTGATTCTTGATAAGTCCCATCTCGTTCGGCAATCCGCTGGCTTCGGCGTAACCGGAAGCGGCGGAAAGCGAGGAGTTCGGCACGCCGATGACCATATCCGCGTCGACCGGTGCTTCCTTGGCAAGCCGCGCACCCATGCGTTTGCGGGCGGAATGGACGTTGACGCCGTAGATGTTCGAATCCGGGCGGGCGAAGTAGATGAATTCCATCGAGCAGATGGCGAGTTGGGTTTTATCGGTATAGGTCAGAATCCGGTAACCGTCATCGTTTACGACCACGATTTCGCCGGGTCGGATGTCGCGCACGAGCTCGGCACCGACCGTATCCAGAGCGCAGGTTTCGCTGGCCAGCACGTAGGCCCCGTTGCTCATTCGGCCGAGCGAAAGCGGGCGGAAACCGTTCGGGTCAAGCGCTCCGATCATCGCGTCCTCGGTCATCAGCAGGTAGGCGAACCCGCCATGGACGGTGTTGAGGGCTTCCTTGAGTTTTTCGACGAACGTGGGTTTGTTCGAGCGTCGAATCAGGTGCATCAGCACTTCGGTGTCGGAGTTCGAGTGGAAGATGGCCCCCTCGTTCTCCAATTTGGCGCGCAAGGCGATGCAATTGGTGAGATTGCCATTGTGAGCCAGAGCGAAGTCGCCGTCGTGGAAGCGGAAAATGAACGGCTGGATGTTGTCGATGCCACTGGAGCCGCTGGTGGCGTAACGAACGTGGCCGATGGCGCGGTCTCCGGTGAGTCGTTCGATCTCATGCTCGTCGTGGAACACTTCCGTCAACAGTCCCAGCCCGCGATGGCCGATCAGCCTGCCGTGGTCGTTGGAGACCATGCCGGCGCCTTCCTGTCCGCGGTGCTGGAGGGCGTGCAGGCCGAAGTAGGTCAGGCGCGCGGCTTCGGGATGGCCCCATACGCCGAACAGTCCGCATTCTTCGTGAATGTTTTCGAATTCGAATGACATCTCAGACCGTCCTTTCGCCTGTTTGGTCGTTCAGATTGTTTGCGTTCATCGGTTCCTCGACTGTTGCCGCAACTCCTGTGAAATAGCGGACTCCAGCCTCGAAAATCGGCTGGAACTCACGGCCGGGAACGTTCAAATACAGTCCGTCACCCCGACGCTCGGAATGACCCATCTTGCCGAGTACTCGTCCGTCAGGGCTGGTCAGTGCCTCCACGGAAGCCATGGAACCGTTCGGATTATCGGCTAGATTCATGCTCGCCTTGCCGTCTTCGTCCACGTACTGTGCGGCGATTTGGCCATTGTCGGCGAGTTGCTGAATCTGTTCCCGTGTAGCCACGAACCTGCCTTCGCCGTGCGAAATCGGGATGGTGTAGATATCGCCGACCTCGCTGCCAGCCATCCAAGGCGAAAGATCGCTGGAAACCCGGGTGCGCACCAAACGGCTTTGATGCCGTCCGATGGTGTTGAACGTCAGTGTCGGCTGGTGTTCGCTGGGCTCGACGATGTCACCGAAGGGCACGAGACCGAGTTTGATGAGTGCTTGGAATCCGTTGCAGATACCCAACATCAAGCCGTCACGGTTGTTCAGCAAGTCGCGCACGGCATCGGCCACGGCCGGGGCACGGAAGAAGGCGGTGATGAATTTCGCCGATCCGTCTGGTTCGTCGCCGCCTGAGAAGCCTCCGGGAATCATGACGATCTGGCTGGCCCTAATTTCCTCGGCCAGTTGGCGTGAGGATTGTGCCACGGCTTCGGGAGAGAGGTTGTTGACGATCAACGTGTGCGGGTCGGCACCTGCCGCCTCGAACGCGGCCGCAGCATCGTACTCACAGTTATTGCCGGGGAATACCGGAATGAGTACGCGCGGCTTAGCTTTGAGTGGGCTGCCGGTATAGAAAGCTTGCTGGCCCTTACGGTAGCTGATGGTCTGCGTGCCTGTTTCATTTTTGGCGGAGAGTTGTACGGAGGGTTCATTTGAAGCCGTTTGAATGTTCTCCGTTGTGGTGGTTTTGCCGTTGACGCTATGGCTGCGATAGGGGAAGATTTCCTCCATCGCGGATTCCCAAACGTCCTGCAATTCGCCGAGGTCGACGGTTTCGCCGGCCGCAGTGAATTCATAAGTAGTGGTGGTCATACCGATGACTTCGACATTGACCTGCTCATTGCTTTCAGGCACTTCGGCGCCTTCGGCAAGCTCCACAATAAAGGAACCATACGCAGGTTCGAACAAGGCATCGAGATTGATGTCGTTGTTCAGCCTGACGCCGATTTGGTTGCCCAGGGTCATCTTGAACAGGGCTTCGGCAATGGCACCATAACCTGGTGTCGAAATTGCGAGAACCTGGTTGGTGGCGGTCAGTTGTTCGACCAATGCCAACGTCCCGAGCAAATCGTCGGAATTGGGAATAAGCCGGTACGCGCTTTCGGCATCGTTTGTATTTTCGGAAGTGGTATCGTATCCATACCGTTCCGGTGCTATACGCACGATACGATGTCCGGAACCCTTGAATTCCGGGGATACTGCACCGTTCATATTTCCGGTGGACACGGCGAAGGAAATCAGCGTCGGCGGCACGTCCAGTTCCCGGCCGTCCTGCTCGAAGCTGCCGCTCATCGAATCCTTGCCGCCGATGGCTCCGACCTTGAGGTCAAGCTGAGCGCTCAAAGCACCGAGCAATGCCGCGGTTGGCTTGCCCCAACGTTCGGGGTCCTGGTGGAGTTTGCCGAAATATTCCTGGAAACTGAGATAGGCGTTCTCTCTGGTGAAGCCCGAGGCGACGAGCTTAGAGATTGATTCGACCACGGCCAGATAGGCTCCGGCGAATTGGTTGCGTTCCGTGATATACGGGTTGAAGCCCCATGCCATGGCGCTCGCCGTGTGCGTCAGTCCGCTGGGCACGGGAAGCTTGGCAACCATGGCTTGACTCGGCGTGAGCTGCTTGCGCCCGCCGAAGGGCATCAGTACGGTGCCGGCACCGATAGTGGAATCAAAACGCTCGGCAAGACCCTTGTTCCCGGCGATATTGATGTCGCTGACCAATGAAGTCAGGCGTTCACGCAGATTGCCGGATTCCCAATCATGGGGAACTGTGTAATCTTCGGCCGGCAGTACATGGACATTCTGATGTTTTGCGGCGCCGTTCGAGGCGAGGAATTCGCGGGAGAGATCAACGATGCGTTTGCCGCGCCAATCCATGACCATACGCGGTTCGGCAGTGACGGTGGCGATGACCGTGGCTTCAAGGTTCTCCTCGCGTGCGTAGCGCAGAAATTCGTCCACGTCCTCGTCGGCCACATCAACCGCCATGCGTTCTTGGGACTCGGAAATAGCTAGTTCCGTGCCGTCCAAGCCCTCATATTTCTTGGGAACCTTATCAAGGTCAATCCGCAAGCCGTCGGCGATTTCGCCGGTCGCCACGGATACACCACCAGCACCGAAATCATTGCAGCGCTTGATGAGCACGCTGGCATCCTGGCGGCGGAACAGCCGTTGCAGCTTGCGTTCCACGGTCGCGTTGCCCTTCTGCACCTCGGCTCCCGATTCCATGAGGCTATCCGTATCCTGAGCCTTGGAAGCACCGGTCGCACCGCCGATGCCGTCACGTCCGGTACGTCCGCCTAAAAGGATGATCTTGTCGCCCGGCGTCGGGGTTTCGCGGCGCACGTTGGCAGCCGGTGCCGCGCCGACCACGGCTCCGACTTCCATGCGTTTGGCGACGTATCCGGGATGATAGATTTCATTGACTTGTCCGGTAGCTAGCCCGATTTGGTTGCCGTATGAGGAATAACCTTGTGCGGCTGTGGTGACGAGTTTGCGTTGCGGCAGCTTGCCTTCCAGTGTCTGTGAGACAGGAACGCGCGGGTCGCCGGCTCCGGTGACACGCATGGCCTGATAGACGTAGGCACGTCCAGAAAGCGGATCGCGGATGCAGCCGCCGATGCAGGTGGCGGCCCCGCCAAACGGCTCGATTTCCGTGGGATGGTTGTGCGTCTCGTTCTTGAACAGGAACAGCCAGTCCTCGGACTTGCCATCGACGTCCACCTTGATCTTGACGGTGCAGGCATTGATTTCCTCGGACTTGTCGAGCCCGGCCAGCTCGTCCTCGGCTTCGAGTTCCTTCGCGCCGATGGTGCCCATATCCATCAACGTCACAGGTTTATTGGTGCGTCCCAGATTTTCCCGAACTCTGAGGTAGCGCTCGAATGCAGCCTTGACCACGCTATCGTCGATATCGACCTTCGTCAGCTCGGTGCCGAAGGTGGTGTGACGGCAGTGATCAGACCAATAGGTGTCGATCACCTTGATTTCGGTGATGGTCGGTTCGCGGTGTTCACCCCGGAAGTAGGTCTGGCAGCACTTGGCATCGCCCAGATCCATTGCCAGTCCACGTTCGGCGATGAAACGCTGCAATCCGGCGTCATCAAACTCGTTGAACCCGTCGATTACCTCGACGTCGGAGGGAACTTTGACCTCGGTTTCCAACGTTTCGCGCGTCTCAAGTCCGGTTTCGTGCGCATCGACAGGATTGATGACGTAACGTTTGATGGCCGTGATGTCATCGGCGGACAGATTGCCATATAGCGCATAGATTTTCGCCGTCCGCACGTCCGGCCGGGTCCCTTGGCTCAAGAGCTGGATGCACTGGCTGGCCGATTCCGCACGCTGGTCGAATTGACCCGGCAGATATTCCACCGCGAAAACCTGTGCGCCGCCCAAGTCGGGCAGGTCTCGTGTTGCGGTGTCCACCGGAGGTTCACTGAAAACCGTGGGGATGGCCGCTTCGAAAAGCGCGGCATCCAAACCTTGAGCATCGTAGCGGTTGATGATGCGGACGCGCTCGAGCCCGGTGAGTCCGAGCACATCCCGCAGTTCGGCCGTAAGATTGCTGGCCTCGACGTCAAAGCCGGGTTTCTTTTCTACATACACGCGAAAAACTGTTGAAAGCACTGATGTTCCTTAGCGTAGCTGAGTCAAGTGGTTGAGAGGGAAAGAATTGGGAAATGAAGAAATGGCTTGGAAACGGCACATTGCGCAATAACCAAAAATCGCTCGCATACCAGTGATTAAGGTATGCGAGCGATATGTCATTCGACCTTGACGCCTCGGCTCTCGGCCAGGTCAAGCAGTCGTTTGTAGATTTCCTCGTAGGCGGGAATGATATCGCCGAGGTCTCTGCGGAAGAGGTCTTTGTCGAGATGTTCGACTTTGCCGGAACCGTCCTTCAAATCCCAAAGTCTGCAAGTATCCGGAGTGATCTCGTCGGCCAAAACGATTTCGCCATCCTTGTTCTTACCTTCCTCGATCTTGAAATCGACGAGTTTCACATCGATGTCGCGGAAGATCTTGGTGAGCTTTTCGTTGATATCACGGGCTTGGCGTGAGACTTCGGCCATTTCCTCATCGGTCGCCAGCCCAAGGGCCACGATGCCGTCGACGTTGATGAACGGATCATGCAGTTCGTCGGATTTGAAGCAGAATTCGAGGATCGGGCGCTTGAGTTCGGTGCCTTCCTTGATGCCGTAACGCTGGGCGAAGGAGCCGGCGGCGGTGTTGCGCATGATGATTTCAAGCGGAAACATCGTGATTTTCTCGTTGAGCTGTTCGGTGTCGGAGACGCGGCGGATGAAATCCGTCTTGACGCCTTCGGCTTCCAGCAGCCGGAAAAGAACCGTGGTGATGCGGTTGTTGAGACTTCCTTTTCCTTGAATCTGTGCCTTTTTCGCGCCGTCGCCGGCGGTGGCCTGATTCATATATTCGACCCAGAGTACATTCGGGTCATCCGTTGAATAGAGTTTCTTGGCTTTGCCCTTGTAGAGCATATCCAGTTTCTCCATGATTCGCCCTTCCCGTAGAGTAACGAGATTGATTGAATGAGGTGAACTTACGTCAAAAATATACCAATGGAAGCCAACAAGTCCGGCGATTATTCTGCGCAAAAAATTCGACAATCGCTATTTTGCTTTCGCGGAAGCGTTTTACCAATCACGTTATTTCCCGCCAAATTCAGGTATTGTAAATTCCTTGTTACATCCATTATCCGCGAACAGGCGAGTTGCCGTCAGTTTTCTTTCCGCCCTTGAGCCGTTTTCAGATATCAGTACGGCCTTGCGTTGATCGAATTATCGCAATCGACAATTTTTATGAATTCGTGTTCTTTAAAGTCGGAAGCGGAATTGACTATAACTCGCAAAATAGATGGGGCTTTGCTCATTTGCCAATCGTGATATCAAGATTATCGGAGACCTGCGCAGCCTTGTTTCTTGCCTCGGCTTCGTCGCTACCTATAGCCAGAGCAACGCCCATGCGACGGTGGCCGTTTACCGTTGGCTTGCCGAAGATACGCAGGTCGGTATCGGGTTGTGAGAGGGCTTGGGAAACGTTGGTGAACGTGACTTGGCCGGTTCCGGTGACTACTACGGCATGGCTGGCTGCGACTTCATCGTTTTTGAGGCTTAGCGCAACGTCTTTCTCGGTAACCGGAATGCCCAGAACGGCTCTGGCATGCAGGGCGAATTCGCTTAAATGTTGGGAAACCATGGTTACCATGCCCGTGTCGTGCGGACGAGGGGAGACCTCGTTGAAGAGTACGTCGCCGTTCTTCAAAACGAACAGTTCGACGCCAAAAACACCCCAGCCATATTCGTGGTTTTCGTGGGCGATATCGACCAGTCCGAAGACCGCTTTCCGGGCGATAGCCTGCGCTTTTTGCAGAACTGACGGTTTGACAGTCGCTGGCTGCCAAGACTCGCGGTAATCGCCGTCTTCCTGCCACTGGCCGATGGGGGAGCAGACCACGATGCCGGCACTGGAAGAGACCGTGAGCATGGTCAGTTCGTAATTAAGTGGCGCGAACGCTTCGACGATGACGCGTGAAATGCCGCCGTCCTTAACGTCCCTTCGTCCGGTTTGGGCCTCTCGCCAAGCCGCTTCGAGGTCATCATCCGAACGAAGCACGGATTGGCCATGTCCCGAGGAACTCATCACCGGTTTGACCACACATGGATAGCCGACGGCTTGTGCTCCTGCCTTCAGCTCATCAAATGAACCCGCGAAACGATACGGTGTAGTCGGCAAACCCAGCTTTTCGTGCATCAGCGTTCGCAGGGCTTCACGGTCCATGCAGATCGCGGCGATGCGCGAGCTTGGTACAACCTGGATGCCATTCGAGGCCGCTTTGGCCAACTCGGCGGTCGCAATGGCTTCGACCTCAGGAACGATAATCGAAGGCTGCACCTCTCCGATTAAATTGTTAAGCGCCACGGCGTTCGTCATATCCAACACATGGCTTTCCTGCGCGATCTGCATGGCCGGCGCATGCTCATAGCTGTCGGCAGCGATAACGAACGCCCCGAGTCGTGTCAGTTCGATGGCGATTTCGCGTCCGAGCTCGCCTGAGCCAAGCAGGAGCACGCGAGTTTGGTGGGATTCGGCCGGGTTGCCCAGCGGGTAATTGACAGGTGATGATGCGGTTTCAGCGGTCATGATTTCATTGTCGCATGGGATAACCCCGAGTGTATTTGCTATCTGATAATTACTGATGGATTGTGTGATTCGCGATATTGCGTAAGCAAAGAGTATCAAGGATTTCGATGATTATTGACTGTTGCTAAACAGGAGAGTTAATACATTGAAGAATGCAAGATGTCGTACAACTTTGACAAAATCCGCTTGTTGTATTTCGATAGCCGCGAACTACGTAACGGCGTTAGGATTGAATTATGCCAGATTCCCGAAACGCCGCAGGTGAAGCCGACAAGCCGCTGACCATCGTGCTTGTCGTCGACTCCGTTGGCAACCGCGGCAACGGCACCTCGAATTCGGCGTTGCAGTATGCTCAGGAGCTTGAACGTCAAGGTCATCATGTTCGATTGGTTGGCGTCGGCGCACCCGATTATCCAGTTAACGTGCATCACTTGCCGTTCGTTTCGTGGCTTGCGGCCAAGCAGCAGATGCAATTTGCCGAGCCCGATGACACGGTTTTTCGCAAAGCCTTTGAAGGCGCTGATGTAGTACATATCTATATGCCGTTCAAGTTCGGCCGGCATGCGCTCGCCGTCGCGCAATCCATGGGCATACCGGTGACTGCTGGTTTCCATCTCCAACCCGAAAACGTCACGTATTCCGCTGGTCCATTGCGTTATATCCCGGGCATTGCGTCGCTGATCTATTATCTTTTCGATTTCTGGCTGTATCGTCATATCGGCCATATCCACACTCCAAGCGAAATGATTGCCCGCCAGTTGCGGGCGCACGGCTATCGAGCCCGATTGCATGTCATCTCGAACGGATATTCCAGTCGGTTTCATCCCGCGAAGTATAGGCTTATTTATGAAGAAGACAATGAATGTAATCAACATGAGGGAATCAGCAATAGCACCGAGGCTTTGAACGGAGAAATCAATGACAGCCGTGGCGACAAGGCGATTGAAATCAGCAAGGACGACAGTGTCGGAACCTCGGCTCGGGACCCGAATCACTCGCAGCGTGTGTTCCGCATCATCGCTTCCGGGCGGCTTACCCACGAAAAAGACCATGAAACGTTGATTCGTGCTGTCGCGTTAAGCAAGCATGCTTCGCAAATTGATTTGACCATCTGCGGTACCGGACCGCTGCAACGCCGTCTTCGTCGGTTGGCCAAGCGATTGTTGCCGAGGCCGGCGCATATCGGTTTCCATGCCAACGAGGATATGCCGAATCTGTTGCGTCAAGCCGATTTGCTCGTGCATCCCTCCATCGTCGACATCGAATCATTGAGCGTGTTGGAAGGCATCGCGTCCGGTTTGGTGCCGGTCATCGCCGATTCGCCGCTTTCGGCCGCCAGCCAGTTCGCGTTGACCGATTCCTCGGTTTTCCCGGCCCGCAATGCCAAAGCGCTCGTTCGCCGCATCGATTGGTGGATCGAGCATCCGCAGGAGCGTACGGCATGGGGCCTGAAATATGCGCAGGAAGCGCATGATAAGTATGCGTTGCCCCAGTGCGTGCGCCAGTTCGTCGCAATGGAGCGCGAAGCGATTGTCGAGGCATCGTTCCCTCGTAAAGACCGTTGATACTGTCGGTTATTTCAGGTGCTTTTCATCTCTAGTTGTAGCAGAACCAGTGCGAAAAGCACTAAAATCGCCCCGAAAAGGTGCTTTTCGCCTCTGATTATGATGAAACCAGTGTGAAAAGCACTAAAATCGCCTCAAAATGGTGCTTTTCCCACTGGTTTAAGAGCGAAGCTACGGTGCGCAGTTACAGCAGCGTGATGAGCTGGTCGGTGTGCTCTTGGGTGGTGGCCCAACTGGTGCAGATACGCATCACCGTATGCGTGTCGTCGTATTTCTCTAGGAAGCCCATGGCGACCTGCGGGGAAAGCCGGTCGATGGTGGGCTGATCCATGGCCACGAAAATCTGATTGGTCGTGTTCTCGTAGACGAGCTGGTAGCCTTTGGCCTGCAGCGCGGCGCGAATCTGGTCGGCCATCACGTTGGCGTTCTTGGCGATCTTCGTGTAAAGCCCGTCGGTAAAGAGCGTGTCGAATTGTAGGCCGAGCAGCCAACCCTTGGCTAGCAAGGCGCCGTGCTGCTTGATTTGGGTGAGGAAATGCTTGGGTGTGTTGTTCTTGGTGAAGACGACCGCCTCGCCGAACAGGGCTCCGACCTTGGTGCCGCCGATATAGAAGACGTCAGCGATGCGTGCAATGTCTTCGAGTCCCAAATCGTTTCCGGCTGCAGTCAACCCGTAGCCCAGGCGCGCGCCGTCGAGGAAAAGCGGCATGTCGTATTTGTGGGCGATTTCGGCGATGGCCGTAAGTTCGGCTTTGGTATACATCGTGCCGTATTCGGTGGGGTGCGAGACGTAGACGCAACCTGGGAAGACCATGTGGGTGTAGTTGCCGTCTGCATAGAAATCCTTGCAATATTGCTCAAGGTCGGTGGCGTCGATTTTGCCTTCGTGGCTGGGTAGCGTGAGCACCTTGTGCCCGGTGTATTCCACGGCACCGGCTTCATGGACATTGACATGCCCGTTGGTTGCGGCGACGACTCCCGCGTATGGTGGGGTGATGGTGTCGATGACGGTCTGGTTGGTCTGCGTGCCGCCGACGAGGAACCAGACATCGGCGTCCGGGCAACCGCAAGCCTGTTGAATCTTCTTTTTTGCGGATTCGCAGTATTTGTCGGAACCATAGCCGGGCAGCTGTTCCATATTGGTTTCGGCCATCCGCTTCAGGATTTCGGGATGGGCGCCTTCCGTGTAATCACTGGTAAAGTCCAGCATGTCGCTCCTTTATCTGCTCGTGTTGAGTATGTCTCTACCATAATCCCACGGGTGTCTATAGCAAGATAAAAAGGCGGCATTCTCTTTCCGGCTTGCCGATAAAAATAAGAAAAGGGCGTTCCCGCTTTCGTAAGAATACCCTTTTCAAATGTTTCGTGAGCCTCGCTTTCGCTCACGGACTTGGAAGGCGTTTGTGGCTCCCTATAAGGTTTTATTCTTTGTCCGTATCGGTAGTGATACCGCGTTCGTCGTTCATCGTCGCGAAGTTGAGGCCGATGAGAATGCCGCCGCCCACGAGATTGCCGAGAATGGCGACGACGATGACGAGAATCGCCTTCCATGCGTTGATGGCGCCGTGCATACCGAGGATGAGGAACATGGCCGAGTCCGCCACCGAATGCTCAAAGCCGCAGAACGTGAAGACGAGCACCGCGACCACCATGATGATGCACTTGGTGAAATCGTTGGAAAGCTTGCCGTTATAGACCATCAGCATGGCGATGTTGATGCAGAAGTTGCAGAAGATCGCACGCACAAAAAGGTCGCCGACACCTCCCACGGAGTTGAGATAGGAGAGTTTCGTGTTGGCCGCGGTGAGCATGACGTCATAGCTGGCGCCCGAAATGATGGTGGAGAATCGCAGGATAATGGCCACGATAAGCGCACCCAGCAAATTGCCGAGCAGGCACAGCCCAAGCAGTTTCAGTGATTTGATCCAGCCGATGCGCTTGTGGTAGGCTCCGACGCTCACGACCATCATGTTCGAGGTCAACAGTTCCGAATTGGTGTAGTAGATGAGCACCAGAGCCCAGCCGAAGGTCGTTCCTGCCAGCACTTTGCCTGCCAGCAGCAATCCCGGACCGCCTTTCGAGCTTGCTCCCATGATCACCCAGAAGGCGGTGAAGAATACGCCGACCAGAATGCCTGCCATGGTCGCGCGCTGGATGTAACGGCCGGTCATCTTGCCGGTCATGGTCTCTTTGTTGTCAAGCGCGTCGAGCACGGTCGAGATGAACGCGCGCCCGGGGAAGAGCGGCTTGGTTTCGTCCTCGGTTCCTTCGACTTCGGAAATGGTTGTTTTCAATTCGGATAATTTTCCCATGGTTCTTTCTGTGTTTTCTGCTTGTTCGTTTTCATTCAAAAATAAAACCCCGCAATTTCATTATGAAACGTGATTGTTTCCTATTCCAATGGAATCCGGCATTTTGTAATGAAGACCACAGTCTTTTTGTGACCAAGGTTACAGTTTTGCAGAATCGTGATTGCTTTATCAATGAATATCAAAAATCAGGGAAGTGGCCGAGGCTGCATTTTTAGGATTGCCGGGAACCGTTTATTTTACTTGCGACACGCTGGAAATCTTTCGGAATTTGATTTGTAACCGGTTTCATATTATTCTTATCAACATACATGATAAAAGTACTACGACAGTGCTTGTTATAAGCCTTATTGTGGGTGCTCTTGTGTGTATCACTGATATGGTATCGGTTACAAATCAAATACGAAGAAGTAGGAAGGCGTTAGATTGAAGCAGTCATTTGAATGGGGGAATGAGAATGTCCGGATACGTTTCTGCTATACGGATTCTTTTCCTGTAACAATCGAAAAGGTTTCGGCAGAAGGTTGCACCGCTGTATTCCCGAAGACAATCCCCATTCTTGAATTGTTGGCTGCGGGGCGTGGCGTCGGCCATGTGCCTGCCAATCGACGTCTTATCCAGACTTCACTCGGACAATCATTGCGTTACGTCGGTCACAAGGCGACGAGCGATGCGCAAGGTGAGCATCTGGACATCATGATGGAAAACGAGAAATTCGGTTTTTCCGCGGTTCTTCATTTCCTGCTTGCGCCGCATGCCTCGATGTTCCGCGTATGGGCCGATGTGACCAATACCGCTGAAACCCCGATGGTTCTTGAGGCCGTGACTTCGTTCGTGGGTTGCTTCGGAGTATCGCAGACAGTTGCGGAAGATGCGGATGCCGCAGGCAATGCGCTTCAAGGTGATTTCGATTCGTGGAAACTTTATGAGAGTTCCAATGATTGGCTGGCCGAAAGCCGTTGGAGCGTCAAGCCCATTCGCGAGGTTTGCCCATATCTCAACAATGCCATGGCCGAACGTGACCCGAACGGGGCTCATTGCGTCATTTCCGAAGGCACCTTCTCGACCGGCAGGAATGTGCCCATGGGCATGGTCTCTTCCGATAAGCTCGGCCTCACATGGATTTTCGAAGTCGAGAACAACGGCGCTTGGCGTTGGGAGACGGGCGACTATGGCACCGACGGGTACTTCGCTTTAAGCGGTCCCGATTGGCGCGATCATGGCTGGAGCGTGAGTCTTGACCGTTCTGAGACCTTCACCACGGTTCCCGCCTCGGTGGCGCTCGCGCCGAATTCCGACGCAGCAGTGGCGGCTCTTACCTGTTATCGTCGTGCGATTCACGACAAGGCGGCTGACACGGCTCCTGACAAGTTGATTTTCAACGACTATATGAACACCATCAACGGCGATCCCACCACGGCCAAGTTGCTGCCGCTGATCGATGCCGCAGCCGAAGTCGGTATGGAAGTCTTCTGCGTTGACTGCGGCTGGTACGACGATACGGGTGATTGGTGGCCCAGCATCGGCGAGTGGATGCCTTCGAAGACCAGGTTCCCCAACGGTCTTGAAGAGGTCACCGATCATATCCATAAGCGCGGGATGGTAGCCGGCTTGTGGATGGAACCCGAGTCCGTCGGCATCGACAGCCCGGTGGCCAAGCAGTTGCCGGATGGGGCGTTCTTCCTGCACGACGGGCAACGCTGTGTTGAACAAAGGCGTTATCAGCTTGACTATCGCAACCCTCTGGTTATCGAACATATGAACAAGAAGGTCGATTACCTTATCGAGCATTTCGGTATCGGTTACTTCAAGTTCGATTACAACATCATGCCCGGGCCCGGCACCGATTACCATGCCGACAGCCCAGGTGACGGACTTTTGGGCCATAACAGGACCTATCTTGACTGGATTCACGGTCTCTTCGTTCGTCATCCTGGTCTGATTATCGAGACGTGTTCGTCGGGCGGTATGCGAGCTGACACCGCCCAGGCTTCGCATTTCCAGCTTATTTCGACTTCGGATCAGCAGGATTATCGCCTCTATCCCGCCATCGCGGCCGCGGCTCCGATGACCATGCTTCCCGAACAGGCCGGCAACTGGGCGTATCCGGAGAAGTCGATGAATGACGAACAATTCGTCTTCTCGCTTGCCAACAGCATGCTTGGCCATTTCTTCCTGTCCGGCTATATCAACCAGTTCAGCGAGCGCCAGAAAGCAATGGTCGAAGACGCGGTGAAGGTCTACAGCACCGAAGTGCGGCCTAGGATCGTTTCCTCGGTGCCGTTCTGGCCGCTCGGACTTCCCGGATGGAAAGACGATGTCGTTTCGCTCGGGCTGGCCCAAGGACAGACCTTGCTCATAGACCTTTGGGATCGCCGGTCGGCAAGCGGAAACGCAAAGCTGAGCCTTCCTGCGGCGGAGGGCCATGATATCGACGTCCAGATCATTTTCCCGACATTGCTGGATTCAGAGGATTGGCATTTCAGCTGGAATAAGGAGGATGGGATTCTCGGCGTTGATATGCCCAAAGATATGTACGCGGCAAGGGTGTTGCGCGTGCAGATCAAATGAATTTTCGATATCGAGTAGTGCACTCTCTCATGGTCGAGTCAGTGTTTCGAAAAGAAAGGAAAATAAAATGAACAAAAAGATGAAGAAGGTAATTGCCTTAACGGCAGCTGCCGCTGTGTCTCTCGGTCTCTTCGGGGCCTGTGGCAATCCTGCCGCTTCCTCGGACAGTACCGATACCTCCGCCAAGGATTATTGGCCGAATCCCACCGGTCGTCTTGACGGAGTGAAACTGACGATGTGGGGCGGCGCGGAAGTCAAGAGCGTTCCTGCCCAGGTCATCAAGGACTTCGAAAAGCAGACCGGCGCCAAGATCAACCAAGTCACGGTTCCCGATGTCTATGAGAACAACGCACAGACCAAGGTCACGACAGGTGATGTGCCGGATGTCGCGTTCTGGCAGCCCACCGCCTCGATGCTCGCTGGTTTCGTTTCCCAGAACAAGCTGCAGAAGCTCGACAACAGTCCGTTCGTCAAGAACTACAAGAAGGGTATCGCCGAGTCCGGCGGCAGTTATAAGGGTCATCGTTACGGCGTGATGATTTCCGCTCCGTCTGTATTCGGTGTGTATTACAATAAGGACGTTTTCAAGAAGGCCGGCATCGAATCGACGCCCAAGAACTGGGATGAGTTCGTCACGACCGCCCAAAAGATCAAGGACGCCAACGTACCCGGCGTCGAATCCCCGCTTTTCGAAATGGGAGGCTCGCAGTGGGGCACCCAGTGGGCCGTTCAGGCTCAGCTGGCCGAGGCATCCAAGGGTGGTCTCTATCAGCGAATCAGCAAGCATCTGGAGAAGTTCACTGATCCGACATATATGAAGGCCATCACCAACTACAAGTCGCTGTTCGACAAGGGCCTTTACAACTCCGATGCTGGTTCCGCCAAGGACACCGAGCAGGAAGCCGCGCTCTGGCAGGGCAAGACCTCGATGATCTTCGGCAACAACAGCCAGTTCCTGGCCATTGCGGCTCTTGCTGGCAAGGACAAGCAGGCCCTGGATTCGAAGATCGGTTACTTCGGCATTTCTTCAAAGGGCAATATCTCCAGCATCATTCCCGATGGTTCCAACGGCATCGTGGCCTTCAAGACCGGTGATGCCAAGCGTGAGGCGGCTGCACGTCAGTTCCTCAACTTCTGGATGAGCGACAAGGAATATACGAAGTTCGTGGGCGATCAGAACATCGTCTCCGCTTTGAAGACCGTCAAGTCGCCGGCGGATGTGCCGCAGGCCATGCTCGATGCCTCGAACTCCATCGCCACAGGCGCCGGTTCCATGCAGTCTGAGGCCATCGCCAATCCTGATCTTTACATCAACCTCGCCAATATGGTCAATGGCACGATGACGCCCAAGCAGGTGGCTCAGACCACCCAGGACCAGTTCGACCAGGTTGCCAAGGCTCAGGGAGCCAAGGGCTTCTGATTTCTTCCTCATCGGTGCCTCGCGAAAATTGCGGGGCACCGATTTTAAAATTATCAACGGTTGCAATAAGAGAGTTGGTAGGTAATGTCAAATGCAACTATTTCGCCGCAACAGCGGTTGGCCGAGCAGAGACAGGAAGGTGACGCGAACCGTAAGGCGCTGATGAAGCAGAATTATCCGCTTCGCTTTCTGGTGCCTGCGGCCATCGTGCTGTTCATTTTCTTCTTTGTCCCCACGGTTCTGAATTTCATCTATGCGTTCACTGATTGGTCGGCGTTCAAGCAGACCATTAACTTCAACGGATTTGATAATTTCAATGCCTTGTTCAAGAACGGCATCCTTGTCAAGGATCTCGGCATCACTCTGGTGTTCGCGGTCTGCGAGGCGTTCTTCCAGAATTTCTTCGGTCTGATTCTCGCAGTGTTTTTGGAAGAGGACACGACTTTGAATCGCGTCGCCCGCGTGCTGTTCTTCATCCCCGTGCTCATGTCCGCGCTCGCTGTGGGCTATGTGTGGCAGGCCATATTGAAGAACGGCGGTGCTCTTGACCAGGTCCTCGCCGTTTTTGTGGGCCATGCGGTCAAGGTTTCGTGGCTGGGAAGCACGACCTGGTCTATCGTCGTGGTTTCTGCGATCCAGGGTTGGAAATGGGCCGGATTGGCCATGCTCATTTATCTGTCCGGTCTCAAGACCATCGACCAGGATGTGCTCGAAGCGGCGCAGATCGACGGCGCAAGCGGATGGCAGATCTTCTGGAAGATCAAGTTCCCGCTGCTCGCCCCTGCGGTGACGTTCAACGTCGCCACGTCCCTGCTCGGTTCGATGAACGGGTTCGATACGGTGCAGGCCACTACGGCCGGCGGCCCCGGCGGTTCCACCGAGATTCTGAACCTGTTCGTCTGGCGCACATTCGGCCAGGGCCTGTATTCTCAGTCGACGACCATGAGCCTCGTGTTGTTCATCATGGTCATGATCATCGCGATTCCATTGATTTGGTATCTGCGTCATAGGGAGGCAAAGATTCTATGAGTATGGCAAGTTTTGACGCGAAACCAACGGCGGATGACGCAAGTCGTTATCATGCCAGGAAGCCTATGTGGCGCAAGGTCTCGCATGTGGTGATATTGGTATTGCTGGTCATAGTGGCGCTTGGTCTGCCGTTCTATCTGTTGGTCGTCACGGCCGGCAAGGATCAGAAGGAGGCGTTGCAGCTTTCGCTTTCCCTACCCACCAAGTGGCATCTTTTCGAGAATTTCGGAACGGTTATCCGTGACGGCAAGATGATTCCCGCTTTCTTCGGAAGCATTATCGTCACCGTGCCGTCGGTGCTGATTGCTCTGGTCCTGGGCTCGATGGCTTCCTGGATCCTGGCTCGTCGTACGACACGTGCGATGTCGGTGGTCTATTCGCTGTGCATCTCCGGCCTGATTCTGCCGCCCGCAGTGGTGACGGTGATGATGCTGCTGAAGATGATCGGCCTTTCCGGTACCGCGGTTGGCATGATCTGCGTCTATGTGGGCATCTATCTGTCCACCGTGATTTTCTTTGTCACCGGGTTCATCCGCACCATTCCGCCGTCCCTCGAGGAATCGGCACGCATCGACGGAGCTTCCCCGATACGTATCTTCTTCAAGATCGTCCTGCCGTTGCTCGGGCCGACCATGGCGTCCGCAACGATTCTGCTGATCCTCTATATCTGGAATGATGTCTTCTACGCGCTGTTCATCCTTTCCGGAAAGATGGATACGTTGCCGTTGAACCTCTACAACGTGGCCAACGCGGGTCTCTACCTCAACAACTGGCATCTGATCTTCGCCTACATCATCCTGATGAGCCTGCCGCTGCTGATTATCTTCGCCTTCGCGCAGAAGAAGATCATCTCCGGCATCACAGGAGGCGCGGTGAAATAACGGAATAAGCCAATAAAATACAGAGCCTCCAATATCATGGAAAGCAAAGTTTTTCAGTAGTTGGCAAAGGTTTGCTTTTCAATTTTCGGCTTGGAATCATGGTCGGAAACAATAGCGAATATGAAGAGGTATCGGTTCAATTGGTACAAAAGAGGAAACGTCCGCCATCAATACGTGATGTCGCCCGCCTTGCGAATGTCTCTGTGGCTTCCGTATCGCGGTATCTGAATTCCAATCCGCATCTGAGCGATGAAAAGAAAAATTCCATCGGCCGAGCTGTGGAAGTGCTCAACTACCATCCCAACGTGGTGGCGCAAGCACTGAATTCAAATGTGCTGAAGACCATAGCCGTATTGCTGACGGACTTTTCCCTGTTCGGCCCCATTCAGATGATTCAGGGCATCGAGGACGAAGCCCGCAGCCATGGCTATCTGGTCAGCGTCACTTTGGTAGGCGAAGATCTGAAAGAGGCAGAGGAGGCGCTTGACGTCGTTCTGATGAACAAGCCCACCGGCTGCATCGTCATCGATCTTGACCGTGGCTCGTTGCTGCATTCGCTTATTCCCAAAATCGAACAGTCCGTCCCGACCGCCGTTATTGGCGAAAACAGTTCGACCTCGAAAGCTCTGGCCTTTGGTTCGTTCGAAGGCGGCTACGAGATGACGAAATATCTTCTGGGTCTCGGCCATCGCACTGTTTATCATGTTTCGGTTCCGGAAGACGGGAGCAAATATACGCGGACCCGTGGTTGGCGGCGTGCCCTTCGAGAAGCCGGGGCCACCGTGCCCAGGCCTATTCTTTCCACGTGGAAGACCGATGAAGCGGTGGGGATAGGGCAGTCCCTGGCCGATCTGCCCAATGTCACTGCGGTTTTCGCAGGCAACGACGAAATCGCGGTGGGTATCATCCGCGGAATCCTTCTTTCTGGTAAAAAAGTGCCTGAGGACATCAGCGTGGCTGGTTTCGACGGCAACCCGATTTCCGTGCTGTCCTATCCGAGTATCACCACTTGGAAACAGGACTTCAGGGGAATGGGCACCCGGTCGGTCAGGTATTTGTTGGGGGACAAGAACCAGCAAAATTCCAGCGATTCTTCCGAAGGTGATGTTTCTGAGCATCTCATCAAGGGCGAGTCCACAGCTCCTCCGAAGCAATGATTTATTGTGTTTTTTCGTTCGTTGTGACCGGAAGGCAAAAACGACGAACCGGGGCAACAAGTGTGAAGCATGACCGAGTTGGCGTGATTACGCGACGCGCCGGTTGCCCAAGGTCAAGAGAATCATGTATAGTTCTTATCTGTTGTGCGGATGTTGATTCGGCTCATTGAGTCGGTCGATTTCACACTTCGATGGTGGCCATAGCTCAGCAGGTAGAGCATCTGATTGTGGTTCAGAAGGTCGCGCGTTCGAACCGCGTTGGCCACCCCATCAATCCCTGGAATATTAACGTTCCGGGGATTTCCAGTTTTCGAACCTTCCGGGTTCCGGTAACGATTAGTAACGATTACATGCGCGACCGTAAAATCGTTCTCTTGTCTGTTCTATCGTTTTATACAGTCCTCGTTCGTGCTTGCCGTTACAATCGTCTGTATGGAACAAGCGCAGCAGAATACCAATGATGATGTTCAAGCGGTTGAGAAGTTTTATGTTAAATATGACGGAACCGCGTTGGACAACCACGAGATTGATGTCAAGCAACTTGCGCCTGCCCTTCTTGCGTTCTCTGCAATGTTCGACGCCGTGCAAGAACAGGTGGCTCCTGAGGCTCGTGTGAAGCTCAATGCAAAGGCGACGGAAGAAGGCTCGTTCGTAGTCGATCTCATTGTTCACATTATGCAGGAAGGTCCAGCTGTTCTCACCGGCACTACAGTGACTGCAATTCTCGCTGTCGATGGGCTCTCCGACATTGCCATGAAAGCCGTACGGCTTTTCAAAAGGATTATCAAGCATGGTAAGCCTAAGAAAGTAGATGAAAAACCCGAGGCCGACGCGTTCAGCGAAATCGATGTAGAACTTGCAGACGGAACCAAGATTAAAGCCACTAAGACATCCCTTGCGCTTGTCACCGACGAACGCTTCACGCAAGCTGTCAAGGATGCTACTGCTCCCGCGCTTACGGATGGTATCGATTCTGTCGAGTTGCGCAACGAACACGGTTCTGAGAATGTGGACTCCGAAGAAGCCGATGGCTTCGCTCACTACAACACAAAAGAGGAGGATACCACTGAATCCTCTGCGGAAATGGTTGTGCAGGCGCTTGATCCCTCTTTCCGTCCCAATGGCAAATGGCGTGTGACCGACGGCATCAAAACGCAATTCGTCGCGCTTGAGGACGAGGCTTTCAAGAAGAAAATACTTGATGGTGAAGAAGCACTGCGTGCCAATGATATATACAGGGTTGTCATGCGTGTTGAAAAGGCGCTCGACGAACATAACAGGCTCACCACGCGTTACGTTGCCATCGAAAAGGTCCTTAACCACGGGTCAGTCGCCGAACAGCCTACGCTTTTCTGAAATGATGCAGACTGGATATTGTCAATGACGTGGTGTCGTATATAAAGTTCGTTGTTCTATGTTATCCGAAGCGGAGATAAGTCGATTTGCTATAACCTATATGTAATACGTCTTGCAGTGTGAAGAGAATTATCATTATGAGATTGAAAAGATGGGAGTCGGCCACAGAATGGCCATTGACGATTCTTTCGGTTGTTTTTCTTGTGATTTATGCGTGGCAGATTCTTGCAGAACCGAGAGGAATGTGGAACACCGTTTCAGAATGGTCCATGAATGTACTGTGGCTGCTTTTTGTCATTGACTACTTGGTTTCTTTTATACTGGCTGATGGTAAATGGGATTTCTTCAAGTCGCATCTGTTTGACTTGGCTGTTGTCGTTTTGCCGATTATCAGGCCATTGCGGGCGCTGCGTGTTCTCAGTGCGCTCAATGCTTTGCACAAGACCAGTGGCATGGCGCTCCGGGGCAAAATCATCATGTATGTGGTGGCGAGTGCGGTTCTTCTGATAATCGTAGGATCTCTCGCTGTCCTTGACGCAGAACGTCACGCTCCAGGAGCCACCATTACAACGTGGCCGGATGCTTTGTGGTGGACATTCGTGACCATCACCACCGTAGGATATGGCGACTATGCTCCCGTCACTGCAACCGGAAGATTGATAGCGTTCTTTCTCATGGTCGCGGGCATCGGCATTATTGGCGTTGTCACGGGAACATTCGGTTCGTGGATCGTCGACGAAGTAAGTGTCGATGAAGAAAAGAATACGGAGATAACCCGTCAGCAGATTGAGGAGTTGTCTCAGCGTCTTGAGCACATTGAACAGATGTTAGAGAAGGATATTGAGGCTTCCTCTGCAAAAGGCATCTCGCGATAAGAAGATGCCTCTGATTGCTGCTACTTATGGTGCAGAGATATTGTCTGCTCTTGAATCACTGGTTTTTCATTTTTGGCACTTTCTGTATGGTGGGTAAGCCAACCGCAGCGTGTCGGGGAACGTCGGCTTGCTCGTCACAGTTTTGACGTGGCTGAATTCCAGGAAACCGGCTTTGCCGTGGTAGGAACCCATGCCGGAGGCACCGATGCCGCCGAAGGGGAGACGGCTGGAAAGCAGGTGACCGAGCGGAAGGTTGAAGCCAAGCGCGCCGGAGCTGGTATGGCGCTCGAACAGTAGCCGAGTGGCTTTCGAGCGGGAGAATACATACAGGGCAAGCGGTTTCGGGCGTCTGTTGATGAAGGTCACGGCTTCCTGGGCGTCTTGTACAGGAAGAATCGGTAGAATCGGGCCGAAGATTTCCTCCTGCATCACTGGGTCATGCGGGTCGACGTTGGTGAGGATGGTCGGTGCGATATAAAGACGTTCGCGATTGGTTTCGCCGCCACTGAACGCTTTTCCCTCGGCCGGCAGTAGATTCAAAAGCCTGTCGAATTGTTTGGTATTGACGATTCGTGCGTAACTTAAGGATTCTGCCGGGTTGTCGCCAAAGAACTTCCGTGTAAAAGCCGCCATTTTCCGGGCCAGCGGTTCGACTAAATCGGGAGTGGTCAAGACATAATCCGGTGCCACGCAGGTCTGTCCCGCGTTCGTAAACCGGCCCCAAGCAATGCGTCCGGCGGCGACATCGAGATTGGCGCTCGCGTCCACGAACACGGGAGATTTGCCGCCAAGTTCGAGTGTAACCGGCGTAAGCTGTTTCGCCGCGGCTTTCATGACGATCGAGCCGACCTTCCCGTTGCCGGTATAAAAAATATGGTTGAAGGGCTGTTTCAGCAGTTCCGTGGTTTCCGGCACGGCTCCCTGAACTACGGCAAATGCCCGCGGATCGAGATATTTGCCAATCAGCCGTTGCAGCAATGCACTGGTATTAGGGGAGAGCTCGGAAGGCTTGAGACATACACAATTGCCGGCTGCGATGGCGTCGACCATCGGCTCCAGACTCAGCATCAGCGGGTAGTTCCACGGCGAAATCACCAACACCACGCCTTTGGGCTCGGCTATCGTCCAGCTTCTCGCCGGTTGCATCAAGAGGGGCATGGCTACATGGTGTCGCCCGCTCCAGCGCCCCAGTCGTGGCTTGACAAACGCAATTTCGTCAAGCACGAGCTTGATTTCCATCAGCGCGGTTTCGGCCGCAGGCTTGCCTAGGTCGAGGTACACCGCCCGTTCGATGTCCTTGTGATGGGCCGTGATCATCCGTTTCATTCGTTCAAGCTGTTCACGCCTCCAAGCAAGAGGACGCGAGATTCCCTCATCGAATGAACGGTGCAATTGTTTTACTGTCTCTTCGCAGGTATCAGTCATGTTGCTCGCCCCATTATGCAGGAAATTTTTGGTATTGTGTATCCTACTTTGTATTCATTATTCTAGATTGCCGTCTGTTAAGCGATAATGGATTCCGTATTTGTCTCGGTAATGTTTTCAACAGATGAATCGTTAAGCTCGTTGGAGCAGATAGAGACGGGGATACGAATTAAGACGACAGATTTTGTTTTTTGACGAAAGTAAGTCAGAATGTCCGAAGCTCTATGTTATAGTTCTTACTTGTGTGTGCCAGTGGCATGCCTTATGTAACAGGCGTGGGCACTGGGATATCCCGGAACTCGTTAGATTGCGCGCAGCAATGCGGCGGCAGGAGAGCGAAGGGCCATCGGGCCGGTGGACTGTGGCTGTCTCATTTCGATTCGTCGATTGGGCTGCAGCGAGGCGGCTCCGCAAGAAATAATGATTAACGAATCGGAGAACTGAAGTTGCCTACTATAGAACAACTTGTCCGCAAAGGACGTAAGGCAAAGTCAAAGAAATCCAAGACTTTGGCCTTGAAGGGCAGCCCGCTGCGTCGCGGCGTGTGCACCCGTGTGTATACCACTACACCGAAGAAGCCGAATTCCGCGTTGCGTAAGGTCGCCCGTGTGCGCCTGAGCTCCGGCATTGAAGTTACCGCCTACATTCCGGGCGAGGGTCACAACCTGCAGGAGCACTCCATCGTGCTCGTCCGCGGTGGCCGTGTGAAGGATCTTCCTGGTGTGCGTTACCACATCGTGCGCGGCGCGCTCGATACCCAGGGTGTCAAGGACCGCAAGCAGGGACGCTCCCTGTACGGCGCAAAGAAGGCGAAGTAAGAGATATGTCACGTAAAGGACCATCCAAGAAGCATCAGCTGCTCCCTGATCCGATCTACGGCTCGACCGTGGTCGCTCAGCTCATCAACAAGATCCTGCTCGACGGCAAGAAGTCGATCGCCGAGGACATCGTCTACTCCGCACTTGACATGGTCAAGGAGAAGACCGATCAGGAACCCGTCGCCGTGCTGAAGCGCGCGCTCGACAACATCCGTCCGTCCCTCGAGGTCCGCTCCCGCCGTGTCGGCGGCGCGACCTACCAGGTCCCGGTCGAGGTCAAGCCCAACCGTGCAAACGCCCTGAGCCTTCGCTGGCTGACCGACTTCTCCCGCAAGCGTCGTGAGAAGACCATGGCCGAGCGTCTCGCCAACGAGATCCTCGATGCCTCCAACGGCCTCGGTGCTTCCGTGAAGCGCCGCGAGGACACGCACAAGATGGCCGAGGCCAACAAGGCCTTCGCCCACTATCGCTGGTAATTTCGATAGACGAGTTAGGGTAAGGATAGATTTATGGCACTTGATGTGCTCAGTGACCTCAATGAGGTCCGCAACATCGGCATCATGGCTCACATCGATGCCGGTAAGACAACGTGTACGGAACGTATTCTGTATTACACCGGTAAGAACTACAAGATCGGCGAGACGCACGAAGGCGCCTCGACCATGGACTTCATGGCCCAGGAAAAGGAACGCGGCATCACCATTCAGTCTGCTGCGACCACCTGCTTCTGGAACCGTCAGACCCATGATCCCGACAAGAAGTTCCAGATCAACATCATCGACACCCCCGGTCACGTGGACTTCACGGCCGAGGTGGAGCGTTCGCTCCGTGTGCTCGATGGCGCCGTTGCCGTCTTCGATGGCAAGGAAGGCGTGGAGCCCCAGAGCGAAACCGTGTGGCGTCAGGCCGACAAGTACGGCGTGCCGCGCATCTGCTTCATCAACAAGATGGACAAGCTCGGCGCTGACTTCTACTACTCCGTCGACACCATCAAGAAGAAGCTCGGAGCCGTCCCGCTGGTCGTCCAGCTGCCGATCGGCGCCGAGAACGACTTCGTCGGCATGGTCGATCTGATTCGCATGAAGGCTTATGTCTGGAACGACGTCACCACCGATCTCGGCGCTCACTACGACACCGTCGATATCCCTGATGACCTCAAGGACAAGGCCGAGCAGTATCGTTCCGAACTTCTCGACCAGGTGGCCGAGTCCGACGACGATCTGATGGAGAGGTACCTCGATTCTGGCGAGATGAGTGACGAAGAGATTCGCGCAGGCATCCGCAAGCTCACCATCGAGCGCAAGGCCTACCCGGTCCTCTGCGGTTCCGCCTTCAAGGACAAAGGCATTCAGCCGCTGCTCGACGCAGTGGTCGACTACCTGCCAAGCCCTGAGGACGTTCCCGCCATCGTCGGTTTCGAACCCGGCGACGAGTCCAAGGAAATCGATCGCAAGCCTACGATGGACGATCCGTTCGCCGCGCTGGTCTTCAAGATCTCGACTCATCCCTTCTATGGCAAGCTCGTGTTCGTGCGCGTTTATTCCGGCTCCATCAAGCCGGGCGACACCGTGCTCGATTCCACGAAGGACAAGAAGGAACGCGTCGGCAAGATCTTCCAGATGCACGCCGACAAGGAAAACCCTGTTGACGCTGCCGAAGCCGGCAACATCTACACGCTCGTTGGTTTGAAGAACGTCTCCACCGGTGACACGTTGTGCGACGACAAAGCCCCGATTTCGTTGGAATCCATGACTTTCCCGGAACCGGTGATCGAAGTTGCCGTTGAGCCGAAGACCAAGGCCGACCAGGAGAAGATGTCGATTGCTCTGGCGAAGCTCGCCGACGAGGATCCGACCTTCCAGGTCAAGACCGATGAGGAAAGCGGCCAGACGCTGATTTCCGGCATGGGCGAACTCCAGCTTGACATCATCGTCGACCGTATGCGTCGCGAGTTCAATGTCGACTGCAACGTGGGCAACCCGCAGGTCGCCTACCGTGAGACCATCCGCCAGGCCGTTATGAACCAGGAATACACCCACAAGAAGCAGACTGGTGGTTCCGGTCAGTTCGCAAAGGTCTTGATGAATTTCGAGCCTATTCCTCCGGAGGAGGGCAAGGACTACGAGTTCGTCAACGAGGTCACCGGCGGCCACATCACCAAGGAATTCATTCCTTCAATCGATGCCGGTGTGCAGGAAGCTATGGAATCCGGCATCCTCGCAGGGTTCCCGGTGGTCGGCGTCAAAGCGACCGTCACCGATGGTCAGATCCACGATGTCGATTCCTCCGAGCTCGCCTTCAAGATCGCCGGTTCCATGGCGTTCAAGACCGCGGCTCCGAAGGCCAAGCCCGTCATCCTTGAGCCGATCATGGCCGTCGAGGTGCGTACCCCTGAGGAGTACATGGGCACCGTGCAAGGCGATCTCGTCTCTCGTCGTGGCAGCATTACCGACATGAAGGACGCCACCGGCGTCAAGGTGATTGAAGCGAAGGTCCCGCTTAGCGAGATGTTCGGCTACATCGGCGACTTGCGTTCCAAGACGCAGGGCCGTGCGATGTTCACCATGCAGATGGATTCGTATGCGCAGGTCCCGAAGTCGGTCTCCGAGGAGATCATCAAGGCCCAGCGCGGCGAATGAAATACTTTGCCCAAGGCGTGTCTGTCTCCAGTCGGCGCTAAAATTTTCTAGCGCTGACTGGGTTCGGGCACTTTGTGGCAGGTAACCCAGAAACCCAGTAAACTGTAGCGAGTATCTCGAGGCCGAAAAGCTCGAGAATAACTACGAAACGTCCAGGAGGACAAAGTAATGGCAGAAAAGGAAAAGTACGAGCGGACTAAGCCGCACGTTAACATTGGCACCATTGGCCACGTTGATCACGGTAAGACGACCCTGACCGCGGCCATCTCGAAGGTGCTGCACGAAGAGTACCCCGACCTCAACCCGGAGTATGACTTCGATCAGATCGATGCTGCTCCTGAAGAGAAGCAGCGTGGTATCACCATCAACATCGCCCACATCGAGTATCAGACGGCCAAGCGCCACTATGCTCACGTGGATTGCCCCGGCCACGCCGATTTCGTGAAGAACATGATCACCGGCGCTGCTCAGATGGATGGCGCGATCCTCGTCGTCGCCGCCACTGATGGCCCGATGGCTCAGACCCGCGAGCACGTTCTGCTCGCCCGTCAGGTAGGCGTGCCGAAGATTCTCGTCGCGCTCAACAAGTGCGATATGGTCGATGACGAAGAGCTCATCGAGCTCGTCGAAGAAGAGGTCCGCGACCTCCTCGAAGAAAACGGCTTCGATCGTGACTGCCCGGTCATCCGCACCTCCGCCTATGGCGCTCTGCATGATGACGCTCCGGATCACGACAAGTGGGTCCAGACCATCAAGGAACTCATGGATGCCGTCGACGATTACATCCCGACTCCTGTCCACGACCTTGACAAGCCGTTCCTGATGCCTATCGAAGATGTCTTCACCATCTCCGGCCGTGGCACCGTGGTGACCGGTCGTGTCGAGCGTGGCCGTATCCCGGTCAACGCCCCGGCAGAGATCGTCGGTCTTCGTCCGACTCAGACCACCACCGTCACCTCCATCGAGACCTTCCACAAGCAGATGGACGAGGCCGAGGCTGGCGACAACACCGGTCTGCTGCTCCGCGGCATCAACCGTGACGACGTCGAGCGTGGCCAGGTTGTGGCCAAGCCCGGCACCGTGACCCCGCACCACAAGTTCGAGGGCGAAGTCTACGTCTTGACGAAGGATGAGGGCGGCCGTCATTCGCCGTTCTTCTCCAACTACCGTCCGCAGTTCTACTTCCGCACCACCGACGTCACCGGCGTCATCACGCTGCCGGAAGGCGTCGAGATGGTCCAGCCTGGCGATCACGCCACCTTCTCCGTCGAGCTGATTCAGCCCGTCGCGATGGAAGAGGGCCTGACCTTCGCAGTTCGTGAAGGCGGCCACACCGTCGGCTCAGGC
Source organism: Bifidobacterium sp. ESL0690 (assembly GCF_029392315.1). Classification (NCBI taxonomy): domain Bacteria; kingdom Bacillati; phylum Actinomycetota; class Actinomycetes; order Bifidobacteriales; family Bifidobacteriaceae; genus Bifidobacterium; species Bifidobacterium sp. ESL0690. Next base: position 1,540,711 of record NZ_CP113939.1, on the reverse strand, counting down.
CGTGTCACCAAGGTGATCGAGTAGTTCTAGAACGTAAGTTGTAGATTACTTAACTGTTTGTGCCCCGCATCGAAAGGTGCGGGGCGCAACTGTATCTATAAGTGAAATTCAAGCAACATACGATTTGTCTGCTGTACAGACGCCGTGGCATAATTGCTGAGGCATTTTATGGAATGCAAATCGTTTGAAAAGTAAATGACTAAGGTGACGAGACGTGGCACAAACTAGCAATGACATCAAAAACGGGTCGGTATTGAACCTCGACGGACAGCTCTGGACCGTCACGAAATTCCAGCACGTCAAGCCTGGCAAGGGACCGGCTTTCGTGCGCACCACCATCAAGAACGTGCTCTCTGGCAAGATCGTCGACAGGACGTTCAACGCCGGCATGAAGATGGAGTTCGAAACCGTTGATAACCGTACGCTGCAGTATTCCTATGAGGAGGGCGACACCTTCGTCTTTATGGATATGACCACTTACGATCAGGTCAGCATCCCCAAGGAGCTCGTCGGCGATCAGGCCAAGTTCCTGCTCGAAGGCACCGATTGCATCGTCAGCTTCCACGACGGCACCCCGCTGAGCGTTGAGTTGCCGGCCTCCGTCGTGCTCAAGGTTACTGAAACCGAGCCGGGCGTGCAGGGCAACCGCTCCAACGCCGGTACCAAGCCCGCCACCGTCGAAACCGGTGCCGAGATTCAGGTTCCGCTGTTCGTCGGCGAAGGTGAAATGGTCAAGGTCGATACCCGCGACGGTTCCTACCTCGGACGCGAAAACAACTGATTTTCCTTTCCGGCTTGGCGCGACGACGTCACCCAAGTCGGAATATTATATTTGCTTGCGGTAATTCGCGAAAACTTTCACTGGGAGGCTACTGGCTAAATGGCACGTTCGACAGCTCGCAAACGGGCGCTGAATACGCTCTACGAAGCGGATGAGAAGGGGCAGGATATTCCGTCGCTGCTTGCCGAACGCATCGCCGAACCAGGGGCTCAGACCCCATTGCCAGATTATGCCATTCAAATTGTCCGTGGTGTGGCCGACGAGCAGACCGGCATTGACCGGGCACTCGAAGATCACTCCACCAAATGGCCCTTGCGGCGCATGGCCGTCGTTGACAGAAATGTCCTGCGAATTGCCGCTTGGGAAATCCTGTTCAACGATGAAGTGCCCGACCGTGTGGCCATTGACGAAGCGTTGGGACTGGCGAAAACCCTTTCCGACGATGATTCGCCGGCGTTCATCCACGGCCTGCTGAGTGCTCTTTGCGATGACAAGGACACGGTTCTTGCCGATATCAAAGCGGCTCATGAAGCCGAAGCTAAGGAAAAGGCGGAACGCGAAGCGGCAGAACGCCGTCTCAATTCCCCTACCGCTCCTGGGTTCCTACAACAGCACGGTATTTCCGGTGAGGGTGATGGTGTTCCCTTCGAGACTGCACCTGAGACTGAGCAAGAAGCCAACGATGCAGTATCCTCTGGTGAAGAACAGGCTGATTCGCGTTCAACTGATAACTCAAATACCTCGGATGATTCTGCCAGTTCGGCTGACGAGGATGGAAGCTCAGGCGAAGGGTTGACTTCCGGCGATATCGTTTCCGATACCGTTGCTGGTGTTGATGACAGCCCTGTCGAGGCCGATTCATTTGGCAAGGTTGACGACGTTGCAGATACCGATTCTGCAGCGGCCGAAGCTCCAATCGGTGACGCAACCGATTCATCGCCATCCGACGACTTACCAACTCAGCCTGATTCGATTGGCGAGGGACAACCGTTGCCACCCGATGGCGACAATAATTCAATAATTGTGTAATTAGTTCTGACCGCGGTACGGTGGCCGGGCCGCGAATCTGTTTTTCCGGTCCAGTTATTTCCGAGTCCGCGCACGGGCCCGGAGCAAGGGGGGACTCGTGGTGAGTCAGCAATCAGCTTCAGCAACACGGTATTCGGTAAGCGATGCCGTGTTGTTATTGGAAGATGGCCAGCTTTACGTGGGTGAGCCCTACGGAGCGTTTGGATCGACATTCGGCGAAATCGTGTTCGCCACAGCGATGACCGGCTATCAGGAGACCATAACCGACCCCAGCTACGACCAGCAGATTGTCGTGCAGACCTTCCCTCATATCGGCGACACTGGTGTCAATGACGAAGATCCCGAGTCGAAACGTGTTTGGGTGGCCGGTTACGTCGTGCGCCAACCCAGTCCAAACGTCAGCAACTGGCGTGCGAACGACAGTCTTGACGATGATCTCACCAAGGACGGCATCGTCGGTATCAGCAATATCGACACCCGAAAACTGGTTCGTCACCTTCGCAGCGCGGGCGTGATGAGGGCCGGCATATTCTCCGGCGTCGATTTGATGGATAAGACTACCGGGGCGTTGCGCTCGGTGGATTCGCTGCTTGAAGAGGTACGCTCTTCCCCGAAGATGCAGGGCGCAAGACTTTACGACCACGTGAGCACCAAAGAAACATATACTGTCGAGCCGTGCGGAGATTTTGAAGGCAAGGAACCGCTGTTCACCGTCGCGGCCGTCGACCTTGGCATCAAGGGCATGACACCTCATCGCTTGGCTGAACGCGGTTGCCGGGTACACGTCGTACCTTCCACCGTCACATTTGACGAAATCAAAGCATTGAACCCCGATGGGGTGTTCTTCTCCAACGGCCCGGGTGACCCGGAAGAGGCGGCGCCCGAAGTCGATTTGCTGCGCCAGGTGCTTGATGCCGGATACCCCTTCTTCGGCATCTGCTTCGGCAACCAGCTTTTCGGTCGTGCGCTTGGGTTTGATACGTACAAGCTCAAGTTCGGCCATCACGGCGTCAACCAGCCGGTCAAGGACATGACCACCGGCAAGGTCGAGATCACGGCCCACAACCATGGCTTCGCAGTCGATGCTCCAATCGGCAAGATTATCGAATCGCCGTATAGCGATGGCAAATTCGGCAAAGTGTTCGTCTCCCATATCGATCTGAATGACGATGTGGTCGAAGGCCTGCAGTGCGTTGATATCCCGGCCTTCTCGGTGCAGTACCACCCTGAAGCAGCGGCCGGCCCGCACGATGCGGCTTATCTCTTCGACCGTTTCGTCTCGCTCATGCGTGCGCACAAGGCGGGGGAGCCGGTTTCGTCTGTGCTCGCAACGCCGACATCATTATCACAATCGAACAATTCTGTAAATGGCCAAACCGCCGCCACTGACAAGGAGAACAACTAATGCCGAAACGTCAGGACATCAAATCCGTCATGGTCATTGGCTCCGGCCCCATCGTTATTGGCCAGGCCGCGGAATTCGACTATTCCGGCACCCAGGCCTGCCGCGTGCTGCGTGAGGAAGGCATCCGTGTCATCCTCGTCAATTCCAACCCAGCCACCATCATGACCGACCCGGAAATGGCCGACGCCACCTACATCGAGCCCATCGACGTGCCGATTCTGGAACGAATCATCGCCAAGGAACGCCCGGACGCCCTGCTGCCGACGCTCGGAGGCCAGACCGCGTTGAATGCTGCTGAAGCGCTGGGCAAGGCCGGTGTGCTCGACAAATACCATGTCGAACTCATCGGCGCCTCGCTCGAAGCCATTGACCGTGGCGAGGACCGTGAGCAGTTCAAGCAGGTCGTGGAATCGGTCGGCGGGGAATCCGCACGAAGTGACGTGGCCCACACCCTCGAAGAAGTCGATGCCATTGTCGACAAACTCGGTTTCCCGGTGGTCGTTCGCCCCAGCTTCACCATGGGCGGCCTCGGCTCCGGCATCGCCCACAACGAGGAGGAACTGCACCGCATTGCCGGAGCAGGCATCCACTATTCGCCGACCAACGAGGTCCTGATCGAAGAGGGCATCGAAGGCTGGAAGGAATACGAGCTCGAGCTCATGCGCGACCGCAATGACAACGTCGTGGTCGTCTGCCCGATCGAGAACGTCGATCCGGTCGGCGTGCATACCGGCGATTCCATCACCGTGGCCCCGACCTTCACCCTGACCGACCGCGAATACCAGCGTATGCGCGATATCGGCATCGCCATCATCCGTGGCGTCGGCGTCGACACCGGCGGCTGCAACATCCAGTTCGCCGTCAACCCGAAGAACGGCCGCATCATCGTCATCGAGATGAACCCGCGCGTTTCCCGCTCCTCGGCTCTGGCCTCGAAAGCCACTGGTTTCCCCATTGCCAAGATCGCCACGAAACTCGCACTCGGCTACAGCTTGGACGAAATCCGCAACGACATCACCCAGTCCACTCCGGCCTGCTTCGAGCCGACCATCGACTACGTGGTCACCAAGGTGCCGCGCTTCACCTTCGAGAAGTTCCCGGGCGCCGACCCGACGCTCACCACTTCGATGAAGTCGGTGGGCGAGGCCATGGCCCTCGGTGGCAACTTCCAGGAATCGCTTGGCAAGGCCATGCGCTCCATTGACAAGCGCCACATGGGCTTCAGCTGGGACGGCACCAAGCCCGACCAGGCCGAGGTCGACCAGCTGCTCGAAGACATGCGCACGCCTACAGAGAACCGTTACCTGCAGGTGCAGCGCGCGCTTTGGGGTGGGGCCTCACTCGAACAGCTTTACGATGCCACCAAGATTGACCCGTGGTTCTTGAAGCAGTTTGCCTTGATCAACCAGACCGCGATGGAAGTGCGCTTCACCGAAATCCTGTCGCCGAAGCTTTTGAAGAAGGCCAAGCTGGCCGGACTTTCCGACCTGCAGATCGCACATCTGCGCCACTTGGGCGACGAGGGCGAGAACACGATTCGCGAGCTGCGCCACAATTATGGACTACGCCCGGTCTACAAGACCGTCGACACCTGCGCTGCCGAATTCGATGCGGTCACGCCGTATTACTATTCCTGCTACGCCGACGAATCCGAGCTCAAGCCGCGTAAACGCGAGGCTGTCATCATCCTGGGATCCGGCCCCAACCGCATCGGCCAGGGCATCGAGTTCGACTACACCTGCGTGCACGCGGTACAGGAGCTCGGCAAGGACTATGACACCATCATGGTCAATTGCAACCCCGAAACCGTCTCCACCGACTACGACATGTCCGACCGGCTCTACTTTGAGCCGCTCACCTTCGAAGACGTCATGGAGATTTACGAGGCCGAAAAGAAGCTCGGTCCGATCAAAGGCGTCATCGTCCAACTCGGCGGGCAGACCCCGCTTTCTTTGGCCGCACGTTTGAAGGCCGCTGGCGTTCCGATTTTGGGTACGTCTCCCGAGTCCATCGACCTGGCCGAAAACCGCGAGTTGTTCGGTGAGGTGCTGCGCCGCGAAAAGCTCAACGCCCCGCGTTACGGCACCGCGCTCAATATCGATGAGGCGCTTCAAGCAGCCCATTCCATCGGCTATCCGGTGTTGGTGCGCCCGAGCTACGTGCTCGGCGGGCGTGGCATGGAAATCGTCTACGATGATGCTCAGCTCGAGAAATACGTCGACCGCGCCCTTGACCAGGCCAAGGCCGATACGGTGGTTTCCGGCCGTCTGCCTTCGCCGCTGCTGATCGACAAGTTCCTGCAGGACGCCATCGAAATCGACGTCGATGCGCTCTACGACGGCAAGGAACTTTACGTCGGCGGCATCATGGAGCATGTCGAGGAGGCGGGTGTTCATTCCGGCGACGCGGCCTGCACGCTTCCACCTTCCACGCTTTCCGACGACCAGATCCAGCGTCTGCGCAAGGCGACGCTTGCGATAGCTGAGGGTTGCGGCGTACGAGGCGTAATGAACGTCCAGTTCGCCTACATGGCCAACACGCTCTACGTCATCGAAGCCAACCCGCGTGCCTCTCGCACCATTCCCTTCGCTTCCAAAGCGACCGGCGTGGCGCTTGCCAAGGCAGCGGCCCGCATCATGGTGGGGGAGACCATCGCCGAGGCGCGCAAACGTGGCTTGCTGCTGCCCAAGGGCGACGGCGGCACCATCCGCCCAGGCCAGCAGGTCGCCGTCAAGGAATCCGTGTTGCCGTTCAAGCGCTTCCGCACCGAGGCCGGTCGTTCCGTTGACACGCTGCTTGGCCCGGAAATGCACTCAACCGGCGAGGTCATGGGCTTTGACCGCGACTTCCCGCACGCTTTCGCCAAGTCCCAGCTCGCCGCCTACGAAGGCGGTCTGCCGACGCATGGCAACGTCTTCCTTTCGGTTTCCGACACCGACAAGCGCCAGTTGCCGCTGATAGCCACGCGTCTACTTGAGCTTGGCTTCACCCTGTGCGCCACCGACGGCACGGCTTCTGTGCTGCGCCGTTACGGCATCGATTCCAAAGTGGTGAGCAAGCTCAATGCGACAGAAGACGAGAAGCGCCAACTTCGCGAGCGCTACGGTGACGATGTCATCGGCAAGAACCCGGTCGAGATGATCGAGGACGGCGAGATCAACATGGTTCTGAACACCCCGAGCACGCGAGGCTCCCGTTCCGACGGCTATGCCATCCGCGCCTCGGCCGTAATCGCCGACGTCCCGCAATTCACCACCATCACCGAGTTTTCTGCGGTTCTGCTTGCCATCGAAGCGGTCAAGGCCAACGATTATCAGGTTATGAGCATCCAGGAGCACGCCAAGCAGCTTTTCGCCTCTGATAGGGAATAATACGGTAAGTTGCGCAGAAAGTAACAGATATCAATAGTGCGAGTGAGTAATGTCAGTAAAATTGCTCACGCGCTAACGGCGAGAAAAATGTGCCAACGCCGTTGAAAAGTGAACAACATGACCAAACGTGGTGTCAAAATTTGACCCGGCTTTCAAATATGATTGTCAAGTCAATTGTTGACATCACGTTTCCCGATATTCGCGTGATACGGTATTGTAGAACCTGTTCCAAGGTGTCGAATTAAAGGCTCAAAATGCATTACACAATTAAAGATATTGCAAAACAAGCCGGAGTCTCGAAATCGACCGTCTCCCGCTATATCAGGGGCGAACGGGACAAGATCTCGCCGTCCACGCAAAAGATCGTAGCCAAGGTAATACAGGAACTCGATTATCGGCCGAACCAGGTGGCCGTCGGTTTGGCGCGTGGACAGATGCCGACGGTCGGTGTGATCGTCTCCGACATCAGCAATCCTTTTTCGTCGGTATTCATGAAAGGCATTTTTGACGCCTGCGAGGAGCGCGACCAGTCCACGGCGTTCGCCATTTCGGATGGCAGCATCAGGCGGGAACGCGATATCATCAAAAATTTCAGGTCATCCAGCGTCGACAGGCTGATCATTCAGACCTGCGGTGACAATGAAAAGTTCCTTTCCAAACTGGATCCGCGCAAGACCGTCATCATCGACAGGCCGCTCAAAAAAGTGATGTTTTCCACCGTCACTTCCGACAATTACGACAGCACCTTGCAGGCCATCCATTACCTGCAGGACCAGCGGTGCACGCCCGTTGCTTTCGTCACGCTCGACATCAAATCCGTGACCACGCGTTCCATCCGTTGCGACGCCTACCTTGACGCAGTCGAAGGCAAGCAGGAGCCGATTGTCGTCTCCTTCGACACGGCGGCTGAAGCGGAGGAGCGGCTGACAAAGCTCTTCGCCTCGACTAGGCGGCCGAAGGGAATTTTCACCTCCAACGGCGAAGCATTGAAGATTTTCCTGAAATTCGCCAGGAAGCATGGCATCGCCATTGGCCGCGATGTCGGCGTGATCTCCTTCGAGGACTGGGATTGGATGGAGTTCCTGAACCCAGCGATTACCGCCGTTCGGCAGGATTCGTACACCATGGGCTACGTTTCGGCCAAGACGCTGCTGGAAGGCGGAACGCCGATTGGCGGCAAGCCCCAGACCCAGATCATCGAATCAAAACTGGTGGTCAGGGATTCGACGTCGCTTCGCTAGCTTTCTCTCTTTCGCCCGACCGTCTTCGACAAAGCGTGTCTCTTCAAGAGTTATGCGGTTTTGCGTTATGAGGATTTTTATTTGTCTCTACCGTCAACGATGCTTTTCGTGATTCATTAAAGATGCAAAGGAGAATCATTATGGAAAATGGAAATGCATTGGATTATCGCACCGACCCCAAGGTCCGCGCGAGGATCGACAAGGCCATCGCTTATCTTAATTCGCACGCCGCTGAGCTTTCTGGCAGAGCCGACGAAACGTATTCGCTGGACGGTACCGACGACATCGTGGTGCACTTGCAGAGCTACGATTCCATGGATTATCAGACCATCAGCTACGAAAGCCACCACGATCATATCGATCTGCACTATCTGCTTTCGGGGCAGGAATACGTGCGTTGGTGGGATACCGGCAGTGTCGAGCCCAACACGGAATACAATGCGGAAAACGACATCGTCTTCTACCCGCACCCTGAGCATCACAATCGCGTGCTGCTGACTCCCGGACACTATGTGCTCGTCTATCCCGAAGACATGCATGCCCCGCGTGGCATGGTGGGGGACAACGCCGAACCGGTGCATAAGGTCGTTGTCAAGATTTCGGTGCTTTGAGCGATTTTTATTCGACCCAGTCGCAAAACCTATTCGTTGAGAGAAAACAAAATCGGAATATGGCAAATGCAGCGTGTTTCATTTGACACGTGATTTTTTTCACATACAATGAGAAGTATAATTTGACTCAAAAAATGATACCGGTGTCATTAGGAAAGGCTTCATATGAAAAAAGAAAGATATCTTTCTGTTCCTTATGAGACCGGTGTCATCCTTGCAATGACGGGGTTTGAATTAAAAAACATATGCGCTTAACGGTTATCCGCTAACCAATCAAGGAGAACAACAATGACCGAGAAAATTCTGGTGACGGGGATTGTGCCTCGCGAAGGGCTTGACAAGCTGTTCGATCGTTTCGACGTGACGTATTCTGCCGAAAAGCCGTTCACCCGCGACTTCGTTCTGGAGCACGGCCACGAATACGACGGCATGATTCTTATGGCCCAGAAGGGCGACCGTGAGCTGATTGACGCATGCAGCAACCTGAAGGTCATCTCGGTCAACGGTGTCGGCTACGACCATGTCGATGTGGAATACGCCAAGCAGAAGGGCATTGTGGTTTCCAACAGCCCGCGCGAGGTGCGCATCCCGACGGCCGAGTTCACCATGACGTTGATGCTCGCTGCGGTCAAGCGCCTGCATTTCTACGACGGCATCGTCCGCCGTGGCGACTGGATCGATCCCTCCGAGCGCAAGTATCAGGGCCGCACCTTGAACGGCCTGACCTTGGGTGTCTTCGGCATGGGCCGCATCGGCAAGACCGTTGCCAAGTATGCGCAGGCCTTCGGCATGAAAGTCATCTACAACAACGATTGCCCGTTAGGCGAGGAGTTCGACCGCGAGAACAACTGCGAATATGTCGATTTCGACGAGTTGCTGAAGCGTTCCGATGTGGTGACCATCCACGCTCCCGAACTGCCGAGCACCCACGGCGTTTTCAACGCCGAAGCATTCGCCAAGATGAAGAACGACGCGTATCTTATCAATGCGGCACGTGGTCCGATCGTGCAGGAGAAGGCGCTGGTCGACGCGCTGGAATCCGGCCAGATCGCCGGTGCCGGACTCGACGTCTTCGAGTTCGAGCCGAAGGTCTCCGAGAAGCTGCGTTCGCTGCCCAACGTCGTGCTTTCGCCTCACGCGGGCACCGGCACCATCGAGGCGCGCATCGGCCTGGCTGCCGAAGCCGCCGACAACCTGATCAGCTTCTTCGACGGCAAGCCGATCAACGTCGTCAACAAGTAAGTTTCCTCAAGGCAAGGAGAGGTCATGCGATTTTCCAAGGTTTTCAAAGACGAGCTCGACCATGGTTACGCGATTTTGCGGATGAACGAACTCAGACGCGATTTTGTACTCATCGCTTCCGAGGAAAATCGCCCCTGCTATGCCTACGATCTCGACGACAACTATCGCCGCATCACGGTCTGGCCGGATGTCGGCGGCACGATGACCATGGTCCAGCTGCCGGGAACGCTCGATTTCCTGGCCACCCAACGTTTCTATCCCGGGTTCAACTCCAAGACCTGCCGCATCGTCCACGCGCATTTCAATGGCAAGGACTGGGATGTCAAACCGATAGCCGATACGCCTTACATCCACCGTTTTGACGTCATCAAGCATGACGGTGGCTATTGGTACGTCGGCTGCTCGATCGCCAACTCCAAGAAGTTCACCGACGATTGGTCGGACCCGGGTAAGGTTTTCGTGGGCAGTTACGACCCGGTGGCCGATTGTCTGAAAGACGTCCGTGAGCTTGATATCAGGATTACCAAGAACCATGGATACCGCCGCGAGACTCCGACGACTTCGCTGATTACCGGCCACGAAGGGATCTTCCGCCTGCATTATCCGCACGACGGCGAGGATTGGCGAATCGAGCGTCTGGCCGAAGACGAGACCAGCGACATCGCCATGATCGACATCGACGGCGACGGCCATCAGGAATACCTTGCCATCCAAGGCTTCCACGGCGATCACTTAAGACTCTATGATGACCAATTCCAGACGTTGGACGCCACTTCAGGCGGCTCGCCCTTCGGCCACGCCATCGACAGTGAAATCCTTTTCGGCAAGCCTTATTTCCTCTTCGGCTACCGCGGGGGAGACCAGAAGCTGATGACCATCACGGCTCCCGACCGCAAGATGCACAAAACCGTCATCGAATCCGGTGTCGGCCCCAGCAACGTCACCGTCTTCCGCAAGGACGACGAAGATTACCTGCTGAGTGCCAATCGTGAAAGCAACTCCATAGCCATTTACCACATCACTGACGAGGAGAAGTAACATGGCCGGACGCTATTTCCTCATTCTCGACAACGGCGGCACCAACACCCGCGCGCTGATTTTCGACGAAGAAGGAACCCAAGTCGGCGTATCCGTTTTTGATACCCCGTGGATTCAGAACACGCCGGAAATGCGCGAAATCGATCTCAAAGGCATGCGCGATTCGCTGTTTGCCGCGATTCGGCAGGTTCTTGAGCAAACCAAGGTTTCGCCCAAAGACATCTCCTGCATCACCTGTGTGGGGCACGGCAAAGGTCTCTATCTTCTCGACAAGAACGGCGAAATTTTCTGCAACGGCATCCTTTCAACCGACGAACGCGCCAACGACTTGGCGAAAAGCTTCGAAACCAGGGTGGAGGAGATCTACCCGATCAGCCACCAGCATGTCATGGCCAGCCAGGCACCGGTCCTGTTGCGCTGGATCAAAGACCACGAGCCGGAGCGCTACGCCAATATCGGCAGCATCCTTTCGGCAAAGGATTTCGTACGTTACCTGTTGACCGGCGGCATCCATCAGGAGGTCGGCGACGCTTCGGGCAACAATCTCATCAATCTTCAAACTCGCGACTATGACGACAGGCTTCTCGCTTTCTTCGGTATTTCCGAGGCCGCACAATGGCTGCCGAAGCTGGTCGAATCGGCGGATTTGGTGGATAAGGTCGATACAAACGCAGCGTATGACACCGGTCTCATTGAAGGAACGCCGGTCACAGGCGGACTTTTCGACATCGATGCCGGTACTCTGGGTTCCGGAGCGCTGGACCATGACCACTATTGCGTAATCGCCGGCACTTGGAGCATCAACACTTATCTTTCCCACGCACCGACCGTCCGTATGCCCGGCATCATGAACTCGCTGTTCTTGAAAGACAGGGTATTGGTTGAGGCTTCAAGCCCCACCTCATCGGGCAACCTCAGCCGGATTCTGCGCCTGCTTTCACCGACCGGCAAAGACAGTGACGAGGATTATGAGCGTCTGGAAGCGAACCTCAAACAGGAGGACGCAGATTTCACGCAGGTGCTCTACACCCCGTTCCTTTACGGCAGTAACAGCGACCCGGACGCCACGGCCTCGTTTGTGGGCCTCCAAAGCACCACCACGCGCATGCAGCTGGTCCGTGCGGTTTACGAAGGCGTTGTTTTCGCGCATCGACAGCATATCGACCAGTTGCTGCGCAGCGACACCACCCGCCCGCAATCGCTGAGGGTTTGCGGGGGAGCGGCCAACTCACCTTCATGGATGCAGATGTTCGCCGACATTATTGGTCTGCCAGTGGAAACCATCAAAGGCCATGAGATCACCGGCCTTGGCGGTGCGGTGCTTTCAGCCTACGCCACGGGCGGCGATTCCGATCTTCAAAAGGCCGCGAATCGTATGATTCACGTCGATTCACGCTTCGAGCCGGACGCGGTGCAGCATCGCAAATACGACGAGAAGTATGAACGTTATCAGACTTTGCTGGACGCCATGGACGGCGTCTGGTCGAAACTACACGCAACCCAGAAGGAAGGAACACGATGAATTCACTGGGCATATACGAAAAGGCATTGCCTGCCGTCGAGTCTTGGCACAAGACCCTGCAGCTGGTGCATGACCTAGGTTTCAATTTCATCGAATTTTCGGTGGACGAAAGCGACGAACGCCTGGCCCGCCTGGACTGGACTCGCGAGCAGCGCGAGGATCTGCGCAACGCCGCATGGGACACGGGCGTGCGCATCCACACGCTCATGTTGAGCGGCCATCGTCGCTTCCCGATGGGTTCGGCTGATACCAAGGTGCGCGAACACAGCCTCGAGATGCTTTACAAAGCCATCGACCTGGCCTACGACCTCGGTATCCGCAACATTCAGATGGCCGGTTACGACGTGTATTACGAGCCTAAGACGCTGGAATCGCGCGAATGGTTCGTCGAGAATCTGAAGAAGGGTGTCGAATATGCGGCGACCCGTCAGGTCATGCTTGACATCGAGACCATGGATGACCCCTTCCTCAATTCGCTGCAGAAGATCATCTACCTGAAGACCCAGATCCACAGCCCGTGGCTGCAGGCCTATCCCGACCTTGGCAACCTCTCCGGCTGGCCGGAAAACGATGTCGGCAAAGAGCTCGAAATGGGCATCGATAATATCGTCTCCGTCCACTTGAAAGACAGCAAACCCGTGAGCGCGACCAGCAAGGGCCAGTTCCGCGACGTGCCGTTCGGCGATGGTTCGGTCGATTTCGAGGGATGCCTGCGAACACTGCACCGCTTGGGCTACACCGGGGCGATGACCATTGAGATGTGGACCAATAAGGCTCCCGATCCCGTTGCCGAAGTCAAAAAAGCCAAGAGCTTCTTTGACGACATCTTCGCCAAGGTGGGCATCGAGCAGGAACCCGTCGACTGACTTTTGAAGAGAAACCCCAGGCGGTTGCGTCTGGGAACCACGATGAGAAAGAAGGATCTGATGACAGAGCTTAGCGATCAGGGGCTTGTGCCAGGGGTTGGAGCCGGACCGCCCAGAATCTAGAATGGTTCCAACCCCGCGCAAGAGGTCAGGCGCCGAATCTCACACCAACGGTGGGTGATGATGCGATTGACCTGGCGCTAGAAATGGGTGGTACAGCAAACCGAAAGCAATCGATGAAGTTGTCGTATTGCAAAGTTGAAGGCGATGAAGCCAACTCCTTCAATGCCGAACAGCGGTGCAGTGTGTGCACCGGAATGTTTCAAGGAATTCGTCGTACAAATGCCATTACCTGGCATGAACTGTACCTTGAAAGAAAGTGTGAGCGAAATGCTCCAAACCGTAAATCAAGTTTTCCAGACCTTCGGGGCCAGCGTTGTCGTCCCGATCATGATTTTTATCGTCGCGCTGTGTCTGCGGGTCAAACCCAAAACCGCCATGATGAGTGCGTTCTACGCCGGTGTCGGTCTGACCGGCTTCACCTGGATCATTCAGGCCTTCACGCCTGTGGTGACCAAGGTCATCAAGCAGATGGTCAACAACACGGGCATCAAGCTGCCGGTGGTCGATATCGGTTGGCAGGCCGGTTCGCTGGCGTCCTTCGGTTCGCCGGTTGGCCTGACGTTCTTCGTGTTCGGCCTGATCGTCGAGCTGTTGCTTTTCGCGCTTGGAGTCACCAAGATCTTCATGGCTTCCAACCTGTGGAACAACTTCGGCTTCATGATCTGGGGAACGCTTTGCTACTACGTCACCCATAACTTCGCCCTTTCGCTGGGCCTCTCTTTCTTCATGCTCTTCTACACCCTGCTGCTGGCCGAAGTCCAGGCCGACCGCTGGTCCGATTACTACGGTGTGAAGAACGCGTCGGTCGCCTCCCTGCACAACATCGAGCAGGTCGTCCCGGCCATCCTGCTTGACCCGCTCTGGAACCTCCTCGGTTTCAACAAGGTCAAGATGACCCCGCAGTACTTCAAGAAGAAGCTGGGCGTCTTCGGCGAGCCGACCACGCTGGGCATCATCCTGGGCCTGATCATCGGCCTGATCGCCAACATCACCAACCTGGCAAGTCTCAAGGCCTGGGGGCAGATCCTTTCCTTCACCATCGAGCTTTCCGCAGTGATGACCATCTTCCCGCTGGTCACCAACGTCTTCTCCAAGGCCTTCACCCCGTTGGCCGAAGAGATTGACCAGAATCACAAGAAGAAGGCCGGCGTTGAAGACGACGCGCCCATCGACGAAATCGATGACAAGAAGCGTTGGTTCCTCGGCGTGGACGACGGTGTCGGCTACGGCGAACCCGCGACCATCATCTCCGGCGTCATCCTCATCCCGATCATGGTGCTCATCGCCTTCCTGCTTCCCGGCAACAAGACCCTGCCCATCGTCGACCTCATCTCCCTGCCGTTCATGGTGGAGTCCATCGTGGCCATCACCCGCGGCAACATCCTGAAGGTCATCGCCAACGGCATCGTCTGGTTCAGCCTCGGCCTTTACGCCTCCAGCTGGCTCGGCGACATCTACACCGGAGCGGTCTCGCAGTATGGTGCGGCCATCCCCGCCGGCGTGGTGCTGATCACCAGCTTCAACCTCATGGCACGCCCGTTGAACGCGCTTATCTTCGCGGCATTCATCTCGAAGAACCCGTTTATCATCGGCGGCTGCGTGGTTGTGTATCTGATTTTGCTGTTCCTGCTTCGCAAGTATCGTTCTCAGATTTGGCGTTACCTGCGCAAGATGTCCGACAAGAACGCCGGATATGCGGGCAGCGATGAAAAGATAACGTACTGATAATAATAAATAACAAAGGAGTATATTATGAAAAAAATTGACGGACATCTGCATCTGGTTCGTTCGGTCTCCGGTTACAACGGCAAAGGCCGTATGACACCGCTGGGCGATGGCAAGGCCATCTGGGACAACGGTATGCCCCTGAAGCTCATTCCCGACGGCTGGGGCGACGACGACTTCCTCGCCGAATCCGCGCTGAAGGTCATGGACGAAAACGGCATCAACAAGGCCGTGCTCCTGCAGGGCAGCCTTTACGCCTTCCAGAACTACTACACCTATCAGACGGTCAAGAAGTACCCGGATCGTTTCATCGGCGCCTTCTCGTTCGACCCGTTCAGCGACGAGGCGATGACCTCTGTCAAGCGCCATATCGATGACCTCGGCTTCCGTGCGGTCAAGCTTGAGATCAGTCAGGGAGGCGGCCTGATGGGCTACCACCATGCGTTCCGTCTCGACAATGACCCACAGCTTGGTCTCTTCTTCCACTACATTTCGGATTATCCCGGCTTTGTGGTGACTGTGGACTATGGTGACTACACGCAGCTGAGCCACCAGCCTGAAGCCATCGCCAACCTTGCGCAGCGTTACCCGCAGCTTGACTTTGTGGTCTGCCACCTGTCCTTCCCGAACGCCGACCATCTCAATCGCTTGGAATGCGAGTTGCGTCAGTGGGAGCCGTATCCGAATATTTCCGTCGAGCTTTCTGCGATCGAGGATATTGAGGGCGAGACCGAGTTCCCGTATCCGCGCTGCCAGAAGGATACCGCTCTGGCCAAGAAGGTGCTCGGCGCCAAGCGCATCTTCTGGGGTACTGATTCGCCCTGGTCCTCGACCTTCAACTCGTACCACAACTTGGCCACTTGGCTGGAGGCCACGGACATCTTCACCGAGTCCGAGCTTGAGGATGTCTTCTACAACAACCCCGAGCGCATCTACTTCAAGCCGCAGAACGTCAAGGCCGTGGCCGACGCCGTCGACCCGATTACCGGAGAGTGAGCCTAATATGATGTAATGATTGGGTTGCGCGAGCGTGGTTAAGCCTGTGAGCATTGAATCCGGGCTCTCCAAGTCCCGCGCAACTCCGCCGAATTTTTCCATGTTTTGGCCCCGCCGGGTTTCTACGCCTGGCGGGGCCAAAACATATGTAGTGTTATGCGCAGTTGATACGTTTGTGCCGCGCGTGCTTTCTGCCTGCGTTGAAAGTCAATACTATCTTTTGCGGAAGGTTTTCTGTTATTTGGCCCGAAGATCCGGCCATGGTGAAGGTAGCAGTTCCTGCAGGGAAACCCCTAGAACCTGAGCTATGGCCATGATGTTGTGGAGGCTGGGATTGGCAGGCGTTCCGGGCATGGATTCGCCCTTTTCGAATTTCTGATAGGTATAGCGTGAGAGCCCCGCATCATACGCGACTCGTTCTTGTGTGAGGTTTCGTTCCAGTCGTAAGCGTTGTAAATTCAGTCCAAGTTCCTTGACGTAGTTGTTCCAAGATCCTAAAGGAGTATTTTTCGACATAAAACTCAAACTATGAAGTTTTTTTACTGTATATGGCCTCCCTTATATGGCATTTGTGATACTATGCTAAAAGCAAATCCGGATGGTTTCTCGTGCAAAAGACCACAAGGAAGGTTTCGGAAGAGCCAGAACGTGCAGTGTGGTACCTCCAAGTCGGATTTTAGGCGTGGAACGATGATGCTTTGCATGAGTTTTACGAAGCGGTGAAGAATTTATTGGCGTTTGAAGAGAGGTCAAGATGTCTGGAACAATCAGCGGGAATACCGATTGTAGTGCAAATACTGGTACGCATAACAGTAAGATTCTGGCACTGCTGGCGGTGCTTGTATGCGTGGTCACGCTTTTGGGCGGCTGTGGAAAGCCGTTCAGCATTGTGGGTTCATGGGAAAACGAGGGCCCAGGCACCTATGGCCAGGCGTATGAGCAGGGAAAACTCATCCAATTCGGTTCGAATGGGAAATGTAATCTCTGGAGCCCGAGTGACAAGTATGCCTTGAAGAAAGAATCCGACGGTTCCTACAAATTGATCGTCAACGGTTTGCTTGGTGGCGGCGGCGAGTTCGATGTGCAGGTCAAGGATAACGACCATATCACGCTGACTAAAGGCAATACCACTTTGAATTTCGAACGAGTCGGATGAGAGTGTGCAATGAAGTGATTTTGTCATTCTGCTATTTAAACAAACATAGAAAAGAGGAGTGATGTTGTCCGATTGCAACATGTCGACTGAGGTATCGACGGACGAAGTCCAGCAGAATAATCGTATCGGTGCGCCCAAGCTTATGGCGGCGCTGGCGGTCATTGCTTGTGTTTTGACGATGTTCAGTGGCTGCGGGTCTTTCAGTATCATTGGAACGTGGAAGAACAACGGTCCGGACAACTGGAGCTCGACGCATTCCACGACCGTCACATTCACCGAAGACAATTGCAATGTTTACAGTCCCAAAGATGCTTATACGCTCACTAAAAATGCGGATGGAACCTACGATTTGGAAGTCGATGGTCGTTCCGGCGGCGGCACTTTTCTCAAAGTGACCGTCAAGGACAACGATCACATAGTGCTCTCCAACCGTGCCACCAGCATGAATCTGGAACGCATCAAATGATTCATGGTGGTGGGATTTATTCAATATGAATTTTAATAACTATTGATGGATACAGTTAAAGGAAAACAACCATGGACAATATCGCGAATCCGCCTTTGCCAAGTAGCAGTGAAACCAATGACGTGGCGGTGCCGTTACCTCCAAAAGTGGTGCCTAAATTTCCTACCGAGTCGGTTGCTGTGGAGCAAAAGGTCGTGAACGACAAAGACTTGAATGGTATCGATAAGGTTTCCAAGAACATCTCTGAAGCTAAGCCATACCAGACTCCTCAGCAGGAGCAAGGTGAAAAGGTAATAGAAGCGAAGAAAAGCAAGGTGTCGGAGACTGGGAAGACAAAGAAAAAGCACCATTCGGTCGGCGACATCATTCTTTATGTCGTTTACGGTGTGATCACCTCGGCGCTAGGTATCGCCTTACTCGTCTGCAGCGATGGAGATACAGCGGGAATCCTCGTAGGTTTGGCGCTTCTCGCCTATGGGTTGTGGGTATTCAGCGGGGCGTTCACCGGTGGTTGGCGGCCGATTTTCTATATTGTCGGATAATGCGGCGAACTCTGAAGAAATGTGAGTTGTAAAGAGAAAAGAGAAATCAATGCAAACAATAGCGATTCTGTTGATGGTGGTTGCACTGGCTGGGATATGCGTGTTCGGCTATGTCGTCTACCACACCAGGGAGGTGCGCCCGAGTTGGGGTGGCGAATGGACCGCGATCCTTCGGCCGATGCTCTATCTCAAGTATGGTTGGACGCTTGCGATACCATTGGTGATTTCGGTGATTGGCATGCTGGTTTGCGGCTTCAGCAATGCTGGCTCGTATGACGGCTATACCGCAGGTTCGGTGCTTAATCCCGACAATTACGAAGATAATCCTACTTCGCTTATATACGGTTCCGATATCGGTATCAGTGCACAAGCGCTCAACAGGCATCTGGATGATCTGCGTGCCAAGAACCTGTTGTTGGTATCTCTGTTTTTGTTGCTTTTTGTCGCGGTCGCTCTGCTTCTTGTCGCATTGAGTTGGACGATGGCAGCCACCGTCGGTTATATGCATGACCAAATGGAGGGCATTGAAAAACTCAAGAATTTCATGCTATCCCAGTATCGACGAAAATTCGGGAAGTATGATCAAACGGGTCTGGAAAGGAGCTTCCCTTTTAAACTATGCCAGTTTGCGGTTGAATATGTGCTTTCGCAGGGATGGATGAAGGCCATGATCAAATCAGGTGAGTCTGGGAAGTCCAAGCAGATGTGGAAGGACTTGGCAGTAGCGGTAACGGTGCCGTGGGGCAAGCCATATCTTTGGTTCCAAGGCTTGAAGCAGGACCAATATGGATGTCTGATATCCTCATCCGCTGCAATGCCCGCTGCTAGACCTGAGAATAATGAACAAACTGGTGCCAAGCCTGTGCACAAGAAACACACTGTTAAGCCTGCATCCGAGAAACAGGCCTATACAAAGCATTCAGCATCTCAACAATCGAAACAAGCCGTTTTTAAACCTGCTCAACCCCTTCATGTACCTAATGCATCCCAAGCTTCTGGGCCTGAGTCCGTTCACGCGCAGAATGATATATCGATATCGTCCGTGTCTCTTCCAAAGAGACCACAACAGAACGAACAAGGTTAATCGAGCGTTAAACGGCTTAATACGTTTTCCAAAAGGAGAAGAAGATGAAAAGTTCAAAATTGATGAGAGCTGCTGCAGCCATGTTGTGCGCCGTGATAGCGTTCGCAGGTCTATCAGCTTGTGTCTCAAGCAGCAATAAAAACGAAGCCTCAGATAGCTCCAAAGAGATACAACGGCCACAATCTGATTCAAATTCAAATAATGAACAGAAAAATGAGCCTGAAGAGACGAAGAAGCAGACTTTTACACAAATGTTCAATGGCAAACAGACTATTTGGTTCTATCGTTCGAATAACTCTGTAGTTGCTAAAGATGACTCCAGTGAAACCATATTCGTCTTTGACCATGGAAAAGTGACGACATACATTGGAGATTTTCCTTTTGCGGACTTTAAAGATGTGCCGGATAGTAAGGTTCTCGATAAAGTAAAAGAGCTTCATAAAGTCTCTTTCAATCAGAAAATGGCCGGGAAAAATATACAGTATCGAGATCCTCAACCTTATGATGTCACATTCAACTCTATTTCTGATCAAACTGGTAATGGGATGGAAGGCGAAATAATAAACATTAAGTATTGGTCGCAATCATTGAATCAAGAAAAAGTATTTCGACTGCTATTTGAGACGAATTTGCCCTCGTACACCGAAAGTCCAGTTAAAACTCAAATCGTCTATGATAAACAGTTTACAGGATTTACTCAGGATGGCCGTTTGTTCTTTGGAAGAATGAGTGAGGCAGGAGGCCCAGAACCTGTTATGCCGAGCTTTGACTCGCTTAACAATGTTCCTCAGGAGACCGATTCCGATGTTTATTCTCATACAAATGGAAGTTTGGATGAATGATGTCTAAATATGTATTTGGAGGCTCGTTGTTTTGTGAAGTCGGCGTTCCCTTGTAAAAGGACGCCTAATTAATCTTTAATTCACCTCGTATTGCTGTACGGGTTGGAGACGTTAGGTTAGCGATGTTCTCCCACTCTTCGTTTGTGAGGTAAGACAGTGCAGAAATGAGATTGTATTAGGTCATGAAATAGGTATGAGAAAGGCAGTGTATACAAACCTTGGAGTTGATCTGCATTATCGATTGCAGACGTATCTGCTATCAATTATCTATCTGGACACCAGTTGTGTAAATACAGGAGAAAAGTCATGAATCAGGATTCCCAGGAACCAAGTGGTGCATCGAGTAATCAATCAAGCGGTGGACCTGATGGAGTAACTGCACAGTCTAAAATAAAGCAGGTACCGGCCGACACGTCTTGATGCAAATCGTAACAATACACCATCGAAACAGAATCTTTATAGCAACAATCAGAATCAGCCATCTCCACAAATGCTTGGTGCTGATAGTAGACAAAACCAAGTTTCGTCACCGTCAACTAGTTTAGATAACAATCGTAATTCTTCATTACCGACTTCAAGCTTCAGCGGCGACCATAATCAAGTGCTAGGTGAGCCTTCTGGGTTTACCTCACAACAATCAGCCAAGCACAAAGATGAAAATCGACGAAAACCACAAACAGATATCAGTGAAAAGCAAGCAACATTGAACTTTCTCAAAAGTGCTGATATGGATGAAAAGATTGAAAAAATAACAAAAAAGAAGCACGCAAAACGAAATATAGTTATTGCCTTGATAATCGTTGCTATATCTGCGGTTTTGATTACTTGTCTTGCCTTTTATGGTATAAACCACAAGAAGAAAAATGATTCAACCCATTATGGGCAATCTAATTCAGCGCAGGTAAGAAAGCATGATGAAGAGCAAACTCGAAGCGCACAAGAACAAACTAAAACTAAAGATAGTAATCAGCAAGATGAAGATAATGAAGGTCTGACCGCCAATAAGGTCGCAGAGGATCTCGGGTATAAAACTATTGGCGAAGCCAGTATGGAAAATCGTACTGCTTTGTCTGAATACATAGCAAGTCATATGAGGAATATGGGATACTATTCATGTACTGTCAACAGTAGCTATGCGGTAGATCATGATGGAGTTGCCGTACTTTGTGACTATTTAAATGGGCAAAGCGGTCTTTCTGTTGTTGTAGTTACTCATCACGATAAAAGTAAGTTCTATATCGATTACAATAACATTAAAGGACGTTATTCGACCACTTCAAATACCTTGCCGACAGCGGAACAAGCGGAAAAAATCGTTCTCGACAAAATATTGAATAAATAACTTCAAAATAAAAGTTATTTAATAACTCCTTCACCCTAGAGTATTGACGCTGTTCTACGGGTACACAGATATTTTCACAAGTTTGTACTGCAGTTCAGAGTTTACGGCTTTCTTGCACCGTATATCTTTTGTAGATACAATGGATTAAAGATTTAATCTCATTTGCGGGAGGCGTTTATGGAAACAGTCACAGTGTCGCAGTGGGGCAATAGTCAGGCGGTGAGGCTCAGCAAATCGATGCTGGAGCGCATGGGCGTGGAAAACGGCGATGAATTGTCGGTCGAAATCCAGCCTGATGGATCAATGGTGCTGTATCCCAGAAGAAAGCCGATTCGGGCTTCCGACCTTGCTGATCTGTTTGAGCAAGATACCAGCGGATACGCCGCAACCGAGCTTGATACGGGTGCGCCGGTCGGAAGCGAGCTGATCTGATGGTCAAAGGCAGCAATATCTTCCGATATAGCGATATCGTTTACGCTGACCTCGCTCCGGCGGCTGGGCATGAGCAGAATAAACGTCGCCCTTTGATTGTGGTCAGCAATGATGATTTCAACCGGCATAGCACGATGACTTTTATCTGCCCTGTTACCAGCAGTGACAATGGTTATTTCTTGCATGTCGATATAGGCGAAGTCAAAGCCAAGTATTCGGATGAACTCATTACCGGATTTGCCGCCGTTGAGCAGATTAAGGCGTTGGATTTGCCGGCACGAAACGCACAACTGTTGGGCAGAGCGCCGGATGAGGTCATGGAGAAAATCAGCGAATTGGCACAAATGATTCTGCTGCGTGATGACCAGATGCTGGTGCCCAATACCTACGTATGAGTTCTCATTGGAATCAGCTGACTGATTAAGCGTAGCAAGGTTGATAATGGTTCTTGGGTCGCAATGCCGTCGTGCTTTTATGCGTAAAGGATGCCAATGACCCATTCCTGAGGCTTGATTAGACTGTAAGCGTATATCTTTCAAGGAGTGGGTATGAGCCAGCAAAGTGATAGTGATACCGCGCGAAACGGACATAAAGGTCGTCTTATTGTTTTGACAGGTCCCACGGCCGTTGGTAAGGGGACCGTTGAAGCGAACCTGCTGGCCAAGCACCCGGAGGTCTGGGTTTCCGTTTCTGCCACCACGCGCGACCCGCGGCCGGGGGAGGTCAACGGGAAGAACTACTGGTTCATGAGCGAGGATGAGTTCGTCGCACGTGAGAAGCGGAACTGGTTCCTGGAGACCGCCGTCGTGCACGGCATGGCCCATTACGGCACGCCCTTGCAGCCGGTGCTCGATCACCTTGCCAAAAATATTCCGACGATTCTTGAAATCGACCTGCAAGGCGCTCGTCGCGTCAAGCAGCGTGCCGCCGAACTCAACCTTGAGATTGTCTCGGTGTTCATCGCTCCGCCGAGTTATGACGAGCTAGTCAAACGTCTGATCGGCCGTGGTACGGAAAATGAGGAACAGCGCAAAAGGCGCCTTGAAACCGCGAAAGTCGAGCTGGCCGCCGAGCCGGAATTTGATGTCAAAATCGTCAACGACACCGTCGACCGTGCCGCCGACGAGCTCTGGGATGTCATCGCCAAGGAATACGGCATCAAAGAGTAAATGGCTTACTAAAGCCGCTTACTCTGTTTATCTGTTTTGCATAGTTTATCCGATTCTCTTGGCATCAAGTTTACTGAATCAAGCCTTGACGAGCTGATGAACTCTTTGACACGAGATACTGAGCATCTTGCCGATATCACGAAGTGTAATACCCATTTCGTGGAGTGTTTTCGCAGTAAGACTAGTCTTGAGTTTAGCCTGGCGTTCCGTTTCTTCCGCCAAAAGCCCGTTCGCGGTTGGCATCAGTTACATACGCCTGTGCGGCTTTAGGAAGTTCAATACGGACCTCCAGTTTAATGTCTTTTAATGGTTCATTAGTCATGATATGGATGAGGCCGCGGGTCATGGTGTCCACTTCCTGCAGATTAAGGGCCTGTGTGGCATGTTCTACTTGAGGAACATCAACCAGTCACGCATCTTCATCTCTGCTGACATTGATTTGATAAACGGTGCTCGTTTCTACCAATTCTTGCCGAATTTTCCGCTGCTTCTTGTGTTCTGCATAGAACTTAAGGTGTAAGCGAGAAGTTACCGTGCATGATATACTGTTTGAGTGTTATAGGCCTGTCCTATTCCGAAAGTCGGCTTCATGCCGTCGTTGCTTCGCGCAGCTAGGATAGTGATGGGCCTTACCATTTTGGTTGCGTCCAGTTGTCAAAGTCAATTGCTTCCAGTGTAAGCGGTTTTGATTGGTCGTTATAGTAGTTCCTCGAGTTTTCATATCTGCTGCTATCGTACACATCGACGATTAAAGAAATTTTAGAACGTATAAAGTTAGGGATATAGGCCAAATTGTGTGTCTGGCGGTTTGGTTTTCTAGTAGGTCTGGTTGGGGTTTCTGGTGGCGGTGTGGAATTCGTTCCAGTGGGTTATAGGCCAAAAAGAGTTGGTTTAGAATCTGTTTTCCGGCCGGTCATGTGCTTGTTCCGGCCCATCCGTGTCTGATGCCGAAGCCTGATTCGTAGGCGTTCATGGTGGGTTCGCCGGGGTCGGGCAGCTGGACGGAGATGCGGTCGGCGAAGGGTTCGTCGCCGGTGGCGGACTCGGCCAGTCTTGTCTTTTCCCTTCGCCGCGCTTCGCGGTCGTGTCGGGTCTTGAGGTAGGCGTCGAGCGGGGCCCCGGTGTCGGGGTGCGGGCTTCTCGTGTAGCATTTCCATTCGCAGGCGCGCATCATATGCTTCCGGGGCATGCCGCGGTGGTCGTCGAGCATGCGCTTGATCGGGCTGTTGATTCCGCCCTCGAGCCCGTTGGTGTCGCGGGGCACCTCGCCGCCGGCCAGGAGGGCGGGGTCGGTGTAGGCGAACAGGCTCCCGTCCCGGAACAGCTTCTCGAGCCTTTTGTAGCAGCGGCGGAGTCGCTCGTGCGTCCACCACCATTTACGGCCCGCCGCGTGTGCCGGGTCGTCCTTCGCCGTGGTGCGTTCGTTGACCATGTCCTTCCACCGCTCATACCAGGCGTTCAGGCCCTCGCCCCACCGGGCCGCCTCCTCGGCCGTATGCACCTTGAACAGCCGCGAGGACAGCTTCTTCAGTTCCTTGGCGGCCTGCGTTTTGGGCTGGTGGGTGAGGTCGCGGCCGGTGTCGCGGTGCACGTGCACCAGGCAGCGCTGCAGACGGGTCCCCGGCCACTCCGCGGCGGCCGCCCGCTCCATTCCCCGCATCCCGTCGCTGACCAGCACGTCGGGGGCGGGCACCCCGCGGAACAGGGCCCGGTATTCCGCGATCGACTCGTGCGCGCACCAGCGGATCCGCACGACCAGGCCCGTGGTCCCGTCCATCGGCACCAGCAGACAGCGGCCGTTGACGTAGGTGCCGTCCGTCTCCAGGACATGGCTCTTCGTTCCGGGCACGGGGATGACGGGGTCGACCCGCCAGCACCATTCGCGGTCGCGCCTGAACGAGCGCCCCTCCTCGGCCAGCGTATGGCCGCCGAGCAGCCGGGCGACGAACGAGTCCAGCTCCCGGCGCATCGCCTTCCTGCCTTTGGGGTCGTGGAACACGCCGTTGACCGAGCATTCCGGGCAGTGCCACCGCTGCGCGCCCTTCCGGTCATGCCCGTATTTCTCCATCCGCCCGCCGCACGAGGGGCAGCGTTTCGCCCTCTTCGATCTCGTCCTCACACCGCTCAGGACTACCGGAAAAGCCCCTAAAAACCCGTGGGAAAAATAACAGGACGAAACGCCTACTCCCACAAAGCCAAACCCCGGTTATAACCAACTTTTTTTGGCCTATAACCCGTTCCAGTCGATGCCGGTGCCCCAGGTCTCCGGCGTGCCGAGGGTGTGCGCCGCGCCTTCGGGCGAGTGTTCCCATGCCCGTTCGTTGGCTTCCTCTATCTGTTCGTCGGTGATGGCGTGGCGGGCGAGCCATGCGGGGCTTTCGGGGTGTTCGGTGTGCGCGTGGCACCACCAGCAGATGGCCTTGATCTCGTGGGTCAGGGGCATGCCGTTGTGGCTGCGGAGCATGTCGCGCAGCCGCCGGTTCCATGACTCGACGAGGTTGTTGTCCGGCGGTATCGGTCCGTCGCACTCCGGCTGCATGGTGATGAAGGTGTCCATGACGTGTTCGGAGATCCGCCTGCGGATCATGGTGCGGGCGCGCACCAGCCTCTGGTGGGCGTCGGCGACGGTGCCGTCCCTGTATTGGCTTTTCTCGTCCAGGAACCCCTTCCATTTCTGTTCCCATTGGTTGTAGGCGGCGAGCCAGTCCGCCATCATCGGCCCGTCCTTGACGCGGCTGAGCTGCCGGGCCAGTTTCAGCAGCTCGCGCCCGGCCTCGAGTTTGGGCCGTTTGCCGGTCAGGGCCGTGATGTTCATGCACACGTGGAACAGGCAGCGCTGCATGCGCGTGCCGGGCCAGACGGCTCTCATGGCCTTGCCGATGCCGTTGCCGCCGTCGCAGACCAGCACCCTGGGCGGGGCGATGCGGCGCATGAGCTCCATCCAGGCCCGGCTGTTCTCGCTTCTGGCGACCCGCCAGCCGATGACGTGCCCGTCGGCCACGGCGATCAGGGCCACGGCCCGCCGGTGCAGCCAGATGCCGTCGACCTGAACCACTTCATGGCGTTCCCCGACCAGCGGGACGGGCGGGTTCAGACGCCACATCAGCCCGTTGCCGCGGCGCAGCGTGCGCGCGGCAACGCCCGTGCCGGCCTGCGTGCTCCCGGAGAACAGCCATTCCAGGCCTTTCCTGAGGTCCTCGGAGGCATGGTCGTAGGAGCGGGTGCGCGACGCCCCGCATCCCTTGCACCTCCAGCGGGTCCTGCCCGCGCTGGTGGTTCCGTTCTTCTTCATTCTTCCGCCGCAGGCGGCGCACAGGGGTGTCTCCATGCCTCCATCGAACACGGCACATTCGAACAGGCCGGAACCCATGCGGCACAACGGCCCCGGTCCCGTTCCGGACACACATTCTGGCCGCCCCCGAAAGTGTCCCGGCACACTTTCGAACCGGCTCCGGGCCATACGGCACAACCCCTCAAAACCGATTACAGACACACAATCTGGCCTATAACCCTAAAGTTATAATATTTAATATCTCCCTTCTCGTAGGCGCGTTGGACTGTCCACAAGCTGTAGTCTGCGAGGCTTAATAATGGCTCATGGTCATAAGGTTGGACATTAAATTTAAAGGTAGTATTGAATGGTGCGGAACTGGATTTTTTATGTCACTCTTTTGCGATATCCACGGCATGTTGCAAATTGAGGTTGGAAGTACTGCTGCCACGCTCCGCAACGTTGAGAATTAACGGGTCGATTTCATCCATGTATTTCAAAAGATGGGACATAAGGTCGGCATAGAACTCGCGGTCTAATTTATGGTGTTTAGTTCGATAGATTGACGGGATTTTACGTCCTACAACTATTTGTGCCTTGAAATCAAGGGTATTCATCAATTTGAGAAATTCGTAGCGCAACTCTGCAGGATCTTTGCAAGCGTGGGGATAATAGCCTCGCCAAGCAGATTGGCTACGTTTAGCGACACTAGGAAAACTTTGGAAGAATTCGTCTTGATTGACTGAGGAAGAAAATGAGGTAATGGCATCGCGGGCCTCGCCCAAATCTTGCCTAACGCAGACAAAACCAATCATAAAGCAACGTGATACTCCATTGTCACCGATACTTGAGACTCGATTTCCACGTTTCCCCGAAAAGAAAGTCATATCTCCGGCCTCATCAATGAAACGATGATGGTTTTGCGTTGGATCAGTCTTCTTCGTCGTCATGTTCTGAGCATCGATGATTGACGGGATTTTGTTTATTTTATGAAGTCGCTGGCACAATGGCTGATGGCAACGTATTGGTATTTTTATACAAGCGACCCTGCGTATGAATCAAGTCATACGCAGGGTCGCTTTGCAATTAACCGGTCGCTAAACAGCTAGCACATCACGCAAGCCCTGAGAGCTTGTTGATCAACTCGGGGTCGCGCGTCGCACCCTTGTCGGCGGAGCGAGCGAAGGCGGCGTAGGCCTTGAGGGCCAGCGAAACCTTGCGATCGCGGTGGGCGACGTAGCCGTCTCCTGCCTCGAGCTCCTTGCGACGCTCCTCGAACTGCTCGGGGGTGAGCTCCACATTGATAGTGCGGTTGGGGATGTCGATGTCGATCATGTCGCCATCCTTGATGAGCGCGATCGGGCCCTTGTTGGCCGCCTCGGGGGCGACGTGGCCGATGGCGAGGCCTGACGAACCGCCGGAATAACGACCGTCGGTAATCAGCGCGACATCCTTGCCGATGCCCTTGCCCTTGACGAAGGAGGTGGGGTAGAGCATTTCCTGCATGCCCGGGCCGCCCTTCGGTCCTTCATAGCGAATGACCAGTGCCTCGCCCTTCTTGAGTTTGTCTCCCAGAATGACCTCAACGGCCTGTTCTTGCGATTCGACGATGTGAGCCGGGCCGTGGAACTTCCAGATGTTCTCGGGCACACCCGCGGTCTTGACGACGCAGCCATCGGGAGCGAGGTTGCCGCGCAGAATGGCGAGGCCGCCTTCCTTCACCGCCGGATGGTCGATGTCGTGGATGGCGCCGTTGACGCGATCGGTGTCGAGTGAATCGGAAAGCGTCTCTTGGACGAACGGTTCGGGGGACTTGATGTGGCCCGGAGCCGCACGATAGAGTTCCTTCGCCTTGTCAAGGCAGGTCGGGCGCATGATGTCCCAATCGTTGAGCTTGGATTCAAGGTCGGGATAATCCACCGAATGTACGTCCTTGTGGAGCTTGCCTGCACGGTCGAGCTCGCCTAAAATCCCGCAGATGCCGCCGGCGCGGTGCACGTCGGAAATCTCCCAGTCACCTGAAGGGCTGGCTTTGCAGATGCAAGGCACGGTGTGGCTGATGCGCTCGATATCGTCAAGCGTGAAGTCCACGTCGGCGCTCTGGGCGGCGGCGAGGATGTGCAGCACGGTGTTGGTGGAGCCGCCCATGGCCACGTCCATGGTCATGGCGTTCTCAAAGGCCTTCTTGGTGGCGATGGCGCGCGGCAGGACGCTCTCGTCGTCCTCGTCGTAGTAACGGTGTGCGAGGTCGACGATCTTGTGGCCGGCATCAACGAAAAGCTGCTTGCGATAGCCGTGCGAGGCCAGCGTGGTGCCGTTGCCGGGCAGGGCCAGGCCGAGCGCTTCGGTCAGGCAGTTCATCGAGTTGGCGGTGAACATGCCGGCGCAGGAACCGCAAGTCGGGCAGACGGTCTTCTCGTAGGCGAGCAGATCCTCGTCGGAGACGTTGTCGTCAGCGGAGGCGTACATCACGTCAATCAGATCGGTGGTATCGGTCTTGCCGTTGGACAGGGTGGTTTCGCCGGCTTCCATCGGGCCGCCGGAGACGAAGATGGTGGGGATGTTCAAGCGCAGCGCGGCCATCAGCATGCCGGGGGTGATCTTGTCGCAGTTGGAGATGCAGATCAGGGCGTCGGCGCAGTGGGCGTTGACGGAGTATTCCACGGCGTCGGCGATCAAGTCACGGCTCGGCAGCGAGTAGAGCATACCGGTGTGGCCCATGGCGATGCCGTCATCGACGGCGATGGTGTTGAACTCGCGGGGGATGCCGCCGGCTTCTTCGACGGCCTTCGAGACGAGGCGTCCGACCTTGTTGAGGTGGACGTGGCCAGGCACGAACTCGGAGAACGAGTTGGCGATGGCGACGATGGGTTTCTTGCCCAAGTCGTCTCCGGCCACGCCTGCGGCGCGATAGAGTGCTCGGGCACCGGCGAACATGCGGCCGGTCATGATATTATGTGAGCGCATTTGCATAATTCCATATAAGTTCATCTGTCTCATATTTGCCGAATGGCGACCAAATGATGAAACGGATGAATGATTTTTACACGATTTCACTGTGTTGTGCGATTGATGGGCGGACGATATGAAAAGCCGATATAAAAAGTTTCTGCGCGTGGTGTGGATTGTCTTGGCTGCCATATTGGTGTTGTGTCTGGTAGCGGTTGCCGCCGTCACTATCAAAGATGTGTGGAGGCGGCATGAAATCAAGGAAGATGAACGCACGATATCCGTTGAACCCGATGTAAGAAAATCGTTGGATTCCTATGTTGCCCTGCTTGAAGCGACCTTGGAAAACAATCAGACGGTATTGTCGAATTATTCGCAAAGAGAACGGGATGTCGCGGCTGATTGCGAAGACATCTATCTTCATTCGGACGGTATGCCGAACATGGATCACGTGAAAATCAACGTGGAAATTCACTATATACAGCATGAGAATGGTCGTGTCACGCTGGGCGTTGACACCAGCACCATGGTTTTGGCAAATAAGGCCAGTTGTCTGACCGGTTCGGGATGGAAAAATACTGATTGCGAAGTCAGTGGTTGGAGTGATCCCCATGTATTGACCTTTATCGCCCCGTCGATGGCAGGTGTGGAAGGGAAAACTAAAGTTCCATACGTGATTCATGATGACGAGACGTTGTTCTGGCCGGACATGCCCGGATATAAACCGTTGAAGGATCTGCGTAAGTGGGATAAACGATAAGGTTTGCGCATGTGCGTTGCCTTCGGGAGTCCATATTTATGATTTTGATAGAAAGATTCATTTGGCAACTGATGTATTTGTGTTTCTCTTTTCAATAGAAACGGCAAAATATCAAAGGTATTGAGTATAATAAATCTTTTGAGTAGCTTTATTCTTCTTTAGGGAGCAAACAATATGGCATTTGGCACCGAGCCTACACCGAGCGGTCTTGCCGATCCGACGATCGACCAGTTGATGGAGCATTCCGAGCACAACAAGTATTCGTTGTCGATTTTCGCCGCGAAGCGCGCCCGTCAGATCAATTCCTATTTCACCCAGCTCAACGAAGGCCTTCTGCAGAACGTCGGCCCGCTGGTGGAATACCAGAACAACGAGAAGCCGCTTTCCATCGCCTTCCGTGAGATCAACGAAGGCCTGCTGGAAGAGACCCTCGGTGAGGACGACCTGAGCGAAGGCAGTATCGACTAGTCTGCTTTTTCAAGCGTTTTCTTTAACCCGATTCCGTTTATGGAGTCGGGCTTTTTGTCTTCTATGCTTCGGGTGTCAAACCGCGCGTTGAAATAGGGACGTAAGGGTAGTGTTGCCTTCTGTATGTATACACGTCGGCCGTTATGCGGCTCTGGCATGGAAGAAAGAAGTTCACTGTGTCTACAGAAGTGACAAAAGAGCGTCGCCTGATTTCAGCGGAATCGGTTACCGAAGGGCATCCCGATAAGGTCTGCGATCAGATTTCGGACGCGATCCTCGACGATATGCTTCGTCAGGACCCTCATTCCCACGTGGCCGTCGAAACGTCGGCCGCCATCGGACAATTCCTTATTTTCGGCGAGGTGACCAGCTCCGGTTATTCCGACATCCAGCGCATCGTGCGCAATGTCGTCAAGAACATCGGCTATACCTCCTCCGAAGTCGGCCTTGACGCCGATTCCTGCGGTGTGTTGGTCTCGCTGACCGAGCAGAGCGCGGAAATCAACCAGGGCGTCGACCGTCTCAACCCCGAGCAGGAATCCGCGGTTTCGCGCGAAGAGCGCTACGAGGCCCAGGGCGCCGGTGATCAGGGCATCATGTTCGGCTACGCCTGCGATGAGACGGACGTGCTGATGCCGCTTCCGATCTATCTCTCGCACCGCTTGGCCTATCGTCTGGCCCAGGTGCGTAAGGATGGCATCGTCCCGCATCTTCGCCCGGACGGCAAGACCCAGGTCACCATCGAATACGATGACGACGACCGCCCGATCCGCGTCGATACCGTTTTGATTTCCACGCAGCATGACCCTGAAGTCAACCATGACTGGCTCATGGAACAGCTGCAGGAGCATGTCATCAAGCCGGTGCTCGAAGAGGTCTGCGGCACGCGTATTCGTCACGACGATTACCGCGTGCTGGTCAACCCGACCGGTTCCTTCATCCTGGGCGGACCTGCCGCGGATGCCGGACTCACCGGTCGCAAGATCATCGTCGACACCTATGGCGGGGCGGCCCACCACGGTGGCGGTGCCTTCTCCGGCAAGGACCCGAGCAAGGTCGATCGTTCCGCGGCTTACGCCACGCGCTGGGTGGCCAAGAACATCGTTGCTGCAGGACTCGCCCACAAGGTCGAGGTGCAGGTGGCCTACGCCATCGGCGTCGCCGACCCGGTGAGTGTCAACGTCAACACCTTCGGCACCGAAATCGGCGGAGTGACCCGTGAACAGATCCAGGCCGCGGTGCGCAAGGTCTTCGACCTGCGTCCGGCCGCGATTATCGACGAGCTCGACTTGCTGCGCCCGATCTATCTGAAGACGGCGGCATACGGCCACTTCGGCCGTACCGACCCCGACTTCACTTGGGAAGCCACCGACAAGGTTGACGAACTGAAAGAGGCTATCGCCGAAGGCTGAGGTTTCGCAAGCTGATTGGTTTTTAAGAGCCGTATCCAAACGATTTGTGAGGATACGGCTCTTTTTGTATTTCGTGAGATAAAAGCGGAATCTTCGAGAATTTCACGGCCAGCAAAACCCTTACGGTGTCGTAACTGGGCAATAGGCTGAATATGGTTTTGCATGATGAGAATGCACCGAAATGCACTTATTTTGGAGGTTGCGCATGGCCACTATGACCGTAGCCGATATGGTCTCAATGTTCCTCAAGGACAATGGGAAAATCAACATCACCGCGTTTGATGGTTCTTCGTTCGGGCCGCAGGATGCCCCGCTGCATATCACGGTGAACAACTCGCGCGCCGTGTATTATATGGTCGACCATCCCAACGATCTCGGCCTTGCGCGCGCCTATCTGCAGGGCGACATCGCCTCGCCCGAGCTCATTCCTGGAAATCCGTATGAGGTCTTCAAGGAGCTCATGGCGCTGAAGCCGGATATGAAAAAGCCGAGCCCGGCCGATCTGGCTCGCATCGTCGCTTCCGTTTATTCGCATGGCATCCGTCATCCCGAAGCCCCGTCGATCGAAGGCCCGAGCCGCTGGAAGCGCCGCACCGAAGGTCTGCTGCCGCACTCCAAGGCCGGCGACGAGGCCACCGTGAGCTATCACTATGACCAGTCCAACGAGTTTTATCGTCTTTTCCTCGGTTCCTCGATGACCTACACCTGCGGCGTGTTCACCTCGCCGGAGGATTCGCTCGAAGACGCCGAATGGCGCAAGCTCGACCTCGTGCTCAACAAGCTCAACCTGAAGCCCGGAGACCGCCTGCTCGACATCGGCTGCGGCTGGGGCTCCATGGAAATCCGCGCTGCGCAGCGCGGCATCAAGGTTCTGGGTGTCACCTTGGCGGGCGAACAGGTCAAGTGGGCGCAGGAATGGATTAAGCGCGAAGGCCTCGAAGACCTCGCCGAAGTCCGCCAAATGGATTACCGTGACGTGCCCGAAGGCGATTTTGACGGCATCTGCTCGATCGGCATGATGGAGCACGTCGGCTTCAAGCACTATCCCTCCTACTTCAAGGAAATCTTCGACAAGCTCAAGCCCAACGGCCGCCTGCTGAATCACCAGATCACCCGTGTCAACTCCATGACGGGCAAGGCCGCCGGCGAGTTCATCGACCGCTACATCTTCCCCGATGGCCAGCTGGCTTCCCCGGGTGAGATCGAGACCGTTATCCAAGACACCGGCTTCGAGGTTGTCAACCAGGAGAACCTGCGTCAGCATTACGCGCTCACCCTGCACAACTGGAACAAGAACCTCGTAGCTGGCTGGGATCGCGCCGTCGAGTTGATGGGCGAGCCCAAGGCACGCCTGTGGGGCCTCTACATGGCCGGTTGCGCGCTGAACTTCGAGCTCAACAACATCCAGATCCACCAGTTCCTCTGCGTGCGTCCGGACGATGAGAAGATGACCGACACCTACCCGCTGCGTCCTTGGTGGGTGGAGGATTCGACGGTCAAGCCGACCGAGATCTGATAGTAGAGCGGAATAAAAAGTCACGGTCACGGCCGTGGCTTTTTTATTTTCCGTTGTGGCTCCCATTTTTTGACTCCTCGTAAAAAATGGGAGCCACAAACGAACATTGTGCTCAGAGCATAGGCTGTTAGCGTTGGAATGAAGCCATTGTGCTTAGAGCTGATGTTCATTTGGCTCGCAAAATTTAAACGTGTCGAAAATTTGCGAGCCACGTTATCATTGAAGCATGAGTGAACCGCAGGCCGAACAACCCGCGCTCGCCGGGCTGGCCCCGCGCAAGCGCCGCAAGACGGTCACCCATACGCCGGCGGCAGAAAATCCGATTGCACAAGTCGTGCTGGATGTACAGGCCACACACTTGGGGCAGACTTTCGATTATCTCATTGATGAGAAATTTTCCGAGGCGGCGCAACCGGGTGTGATGATTCGGGTCCGTTTCGGCGGCAGACGGGTCAACGGCATTATTTGGAACCGTGTTGAGGAAAGCCATACCGCCGCTTCCGCTTTACGATATATCGAGCGTGTGCTCACCCCGGATGTGTTGGTATCCGCCTCGATGCGGCGCGACATCACCGCCATCGCCGAAGCGTACGGTGGGACTCCCGCCAACATTCTGCGTCTGGCGGTGCCGCCCCGAGTAGCCAAAGTGGATAAGGAACAGCATCTGGCGATGGCGGGGACTTGGATCGGAAGCCGAGGCCGGGTGAAACTTGACGAGGACGAGCTCGAGCAGGGTTTACAACGGCTGCGGGGGAGTTACGACCAAGCCGTAGCATTGCAGGATGCGTTAAGCGGTGGCGGATTCGCCTCGTTCGTGGTCGATGCCTTGCCAGGAGTCGGCCGATGGGCTGACGACCTGGCCTACATGGCAAGTGAATCGCTCAAGTCCGGCCGAGCAGCCGTCATGGTGTTGCCGACTATGCGTGAAGTCAATGATGTAGCGTCTGCCTTACGTAGATTCGGCTTGAAACCTTTCCGGCAGACCAATGCGACGCACGGTGGTTTTGACGGTGATTTCGTGCTGCTGGCTGCTGCCATGGCTCCTTCCGAACGTTATCGTTCCTACCTTGCGGCCGCAAGTGGGCAGGTGCGTTGCGTCATCGGCACCAGGGCCGCGATGTATGCGCCTGTTGAGGGACCCGGGCTTTTTGCCATTCTCGAGGATGCGGCCTATCAGAACGCCGACGGCATGATGCCGTACGCTGCAGCCCGCGGGGTCTTGCGGCTTCGGGCAAAACTTCATGGCGGTACGTTTGTGGCCATGGCCAACGCCCGTAGCGCAACCAGCGAGTGGGAAGTGAGCGGAAACCTGAACCATACCGCTCCGGTTGGTAACGCTGAAATTGATGTCATTGAAAACGAACGTATCGATAGTGCGGATAGAGGCAGAAGCGAAAATGCCGATTCCTCAAATTCAGCGCAAATCGCAGCAGTCGACATTGATGATAGTTGTGCGCCTGCCAACAAAACTGCCACTGTAGGCGAGCCAAAGCGTGATGATGGCGACGCTGATGCGATTGCCGGAGCCAAACGGAAGAGCTTGGATGCTGTAGATCAGCTGAAGTTTAATAATGATAAAAATCATTCGGAGCCAATACTCGAGACCGGTGAGACTTATCCATTAGACCGTGCAGACAATCTGCGAGAAGACACGAACGCATCGTCATCTGCGCTGGCTCAAGCCGACGATGCGATATTCTACACCGAACCGACCTGTCACGTCGAAGTCTGCGAGACGCCGGTCAGCGGGTTCAGCACAGCGGTACACCCGTTGCCAGCCGTTCTCGAGGATGTCTCACCATGGGTCCGCTGGCTCAACCGCGACGAACTGGCACGTCTGGCCGACCCGTCCATCGGCGCTCGCGTGCCACACACCGCGGTTCGGGTTCTTTCGCAAGCCTTGGAAAACGGCCCGATACTTTTCTCCATTCCACATGATGGCATCGCTGAGGTGTTGAGTTGCGCGCGTTGTCATCGTCAGGCCCGTTGCCCGCGTTGCACCGGCCCATTGCAGCAGGTACGCGGGGGAGCTCCGCGATGCCGTTGGTGCGGGGCCCCGGCCAGCGATTGGACATGCCCCCATTGCCACAGCAAACGGATGAGCGTAGTACGTGTAGGAGCCGTCGGAACCGCCGCGCAGTTGCAGCATCTCTTCCGCGACATCCCGATGGTGCTTTCCAGCCCCAGCCAGCGGGGCGGTATCGTCGAATGGGTGCCGGACCGCCCGCTGATTGTCATTGCGACGCCGGAGGCAGAGCCTCGCGTGCGTAGGGAAGACGGCAGTATAGGCCATTATCAGGCCGTGGCGATTCTCGACGCATGGACAAGTTTGTATGCTCCGGGAGTGGACGCGCGTATCGATGCGCTCACCGCCTGGATGCGCGCCGCTTCGATGTGCGCCTGCCGTAATGAGGGCGGGCAGGTGCTCCTGATCGGAGAAACCGACCCGGCCATCGCCGAATCGCTGAAGCAATGGGATTCGCGTATCCTCGCCGCCAGGGAGCTTGACGAGCGTGCCGAAACCGGACTTTCCCCGGTCTTCGCCGTGGCATGCGTATGGGGGCGCAGGGACGCGGTGATGGAAACGTTGAATAATATCGGTACGCTGGCGGGGGATTGGGCCCAAGTGAGTACTGAGGTCGGTGAGCTCCCGTCTGTTCTTGGCCCCGTGCCCATCGCCCAGCCCAGAACGGTGGATGCGCGCGAGCTGGAGGCGACGCAGGACCGCGTCAAAGCCGTCGTGCGCGTCCCGCAGTGTCTGCGGGCTGATTTGGCCAAGCGTCTTCATACCGAAGTAGCCCGCCACGTCGCCACTCGTACGCCTGGCGAGTTGCGATTCCAACTTGATCCCAAGGATCTGATCTAGCCGACGAAGATTTAGCTCGCAGAGCGACATTTCTGGCTTTCGTCGTCGTTCCATGAAACCATGGAAACAGTCTTGATATCGAGTGTTTTTGCAAGGAGGAGCCATGAAAGGCTGGCCGGGCGAACCGGAAATGGATTACAACGTCATCAAGTCGGAAGATGCGGCGAAAGGCGCCGAAGGCAAGCCGATTGAGAACGTCGTCTTCGATTTTGGCAATGTACTCGTGAATTGGGATCCGCAGGCCGTTATGTTGCCGCGCTATTCGCAGGAACTGACCGACAAATTCCTCGACAACGACTTTTCCGGGTTTTACGATGCCAGCGACGCGATGGACGTCGGCGGTTCATCGGCTGAGGCGGTGGCTTGGGTACGCAAGAAGTATGGCGAGCCTTGGGCGACGATGATGGATTATTATTATCGTAATTTCGAGGATTCGCTGGTGGGTCCGGTCGAGGGCATGCGCGTTTTGGTCAATGACCTGAAGGCCGCGGGTATCGGCGTGTGGGGTCTGTCGAACTGGGCGACGGAACTGTTTCCACCAGCCAAGAAAACGTATCCGATCTTAAGCGATTTGGACGATGCCGTGGTCTCCGGTTATGTGAAACTACGTAAGCCGCATCGTGATATTTTCGAATACTCGCTCAAACGTTTCGGTATTCCTGCCGAGACGGCCGTGTTCGTCGATGACAAGGCGATGAACATCGTCGGAGCGAACTCTGCGGGCATGCGTGGCGTGAGATTCAACGATTCTTACAAATTGAGGGCATTGCTGAGGCAACAGGGTATCGATATTCCCGGTATCCAGAGCTGAAAGCACAGAGTTTGCCCGAATCGTATCGCGGCATATATTGTTGTTGACTGACCATGTTTTGAAGTGTCATCGCTTCGTTGCTTATGATGGCATTTTATATAGCGCTATTAGTGATATCGGCCTTGTCCGATTGCCGATTGAGATAAAGGAGTTTCCATGTTGAAAGTGTTGTTTGCCGGAACCCCGGATGTGGCGGTTCCCGCGTTGCGCCAGTTGGCCCAGGACAAGAATCATTTCGAGGTCGTCGCCGTGCTTACCAGGCCCGACGCGCCTCAAGGCCGGGGGCGCAAGCTCACTCCGAGTCCGGTCAAAGAAGCGGCGTTGGACCTTGACATTCCCGTTTTGGAATGCGATCCGAAGGAGCCTACTTTCATCGCCGAGCTCAAGGCCACCGGTGCCGAAGCCGGGGCTGTGGTCGCTTATGGGAAGATTCTCAAGGAAGATGTGCTGGGTGCGCTGCCGATGGGCTGGTACAACCTGCATTTCTCGCTGTTGCCGCAATGGCGTGGTGCGGCTCCGGTGCAGCGTTCCGTTTGGAGTGGCGACACCATTACTGGTGCCACCGTTTTCAGGCTTACCAAAGGCATGGATACCGGTCCGATTCTGGCACAGTCGACCTGCGAAATCGGAGCGCATGACACTTCCGGCGATATACTCGGTCGTCTTGCCGAAGATGGTTCGCATTTGCTAGCCTCTGCGTTGACGGCCATGGCCGAAGGTCGGATTGTGCTTCAGGAGCAACCGCAGGGCGCCTACGAAGTGGCCAAGAAAATCAGCCACGAGGATGCGCGTATCCGTTTCGATGTGCCTGTTTTTGCCGTTGACCGGCAGATTCGCGCCTGCACTCCCGAGCCGGGAGCTTGGTGCATGCTGCATCCGCAGGGTGCGGCCGATGATTTCATGCAATCTGCAGGAACCGATGCCACGGAAGCTTCCTCGAGCACTGAACATGATATGGGCGACTCTGAGCCGTTCCATGTTTTGAAGGCACACCCCGCCGATACCAATGATCCGCAGGTTCCCGCTGACCTCAAACCGGGGATGTTGGCAAGCACCAAAAAGCATGTATGGATAGGGACCGCCACCGCACCTCTTGAGCTTGAAGCGGTCAAGGCACAGGGCAAGAAGGCCATGCGCGCCGCTGATTGGGCTCGTGGTGCCCGCCTGTCCGCGGACGCCTATGCCGACTGAAATTTGAAGGGCTTGATGCCGTTTACTTAATACCGCTAGACTGGCAAGGTGAAAGCAAACGGCAGCATGTTTGAAATGCGGAATGCACAAGGGAGGCATTGATGAGGAAAGTAAATATTGCGAGGCAAAGTGTGCCGGCGGTCGGCATCGGTACGTGGCACATGGGCAATGAGCCGCAAAACCATGATGAAGAGGTCGCCGCGATTCGAGCCGGTATCGAGGCTGGGGCAAGGGCTGTCGATACCGCGGAAGTTTATGGCGATGGCAAATCCGAGACGCTGGTGGGCGAAGCGCTCAAGCCGTTCAACCGCGACGATATCTTCCTCATCTCTAAAGTAAAGCCGGACAACGCTTCCAAGGCTGTGATGGAACAGCATCTTGACGCCAGCCTCAAACGGCTTCAGACCGACCATCTTGACCTGTATCTTTATCACTGGCGCGGTGGCTCGATTCCGCTCGAGGAGACCGTTGCCGAGCTCGACAGGCTGCGCGGAACCGGAAAGATTGGTGCGTGGGGTGTCTCGAACTTTGATATCCCCGATATGCAGGAACTGGTCGGACTTCCCGCCGGTGGCAACGTCGCCGCCAACGAAGACCTCTATAACATCGAGTCTCGTGGTATTGAATATGACCTGCTGCCTTGGCAGCGTGAGCGCCATATCCCGCTGATTGCGTATAGCCCTGTCGGTGGTCTTGCCAATAATCTCAAAACCAGCATGCTGACTGATGCTGTTGTGCGTGAAGTGGCGGCCCGGCACGGCGTTTCGACTTACGAACTGCTGGTCGCATGGACTGTGCGCGACGGTAACACCCTGTCCATTCCGCAGACTTCGAACCCCGAGCATATGCGCGCCAATATCGCCGCAGCCGGCATCGAGCTGACCGATGAGGATTTGGCTCAGCTTGATAAACGTTACCCGGCACCGACCCATCACGTTCCGCTCGATGTGGATTGAGCCTAAGCGGGTTTTAAAGAGAAGTGGATTTGTGATGAACAACGGTGAGCAAGGCGACGACGGACAGGTATCCGAGCAAAGCGGAACGCATGATGCGACTGAAATGAGCAATGCAGGGAGTACCGGTGTGAACGACAGTCTCGATTCGGATACTCGGCATCGCAAAGCTTTCGACGACCTTGCGCGTGAGAACGACAATTTGCGGGCCAAGAACCATGCGCTCGCCGTTGCACTGACACGTGCGGGCAAGGAGCTGCAGAAGGCGAAGTCCCAGCTTGGGCTTATGGCCTCACCGCCGTTGAACTTCGCGACAATGGTGCGTGTCGACTCATGCAGCACCGATGAGCAGGGCGTGCAGCATGCTAAGGCCGAAGTGCTTTCCGGCAATCGACGGCTCATCGTGCCGGTCGCTTCGAATGTGTCTGCCTCACGCCTAGTTGGCGGCAGAACGGTGCTTTTGAACGAGAACATGGTTCTGGTCGAGCAACGTGGACTTGAGATCTCGGGTCTGGTCCGCACCGTCAAACAGGTCCTGGACGATGGGCGGCTGATGGTCGCCGACGAATCCGGCAACGTCACGCTGATTGAACGGGCGAGTGCGCTCGCAAATATCACCATCGAGCCCTCGGCACGGGTTTTGGTTGACGGCATGGCACGTTTGGCGCTGGAAGTGCTGCCGGTGGAGAACGCCACCGATCTGGTGTTGGAACAGACGCCGGATGCCACGTTCGACGACATTGGCGGGCTGGACTCGCAGATTGAGCGCATCAAGGACGCCGTCGAACTGCCCTTCCTACATCGCAAGCTTTTCGAGCGCTACGATCTGCGCCCGCCCAAGGGTGTACTGCTCTACGGGCCTCCTGGTAACGGCAAGACGCTGATCGCCAAGGCCGTAGCAAACGCGCTTTCCGGCGGAGATGCGGAGAATGGTGTATTCCTTTCCGTCAAAGGCCCCGAACTCCTGAACAAGTACGTGGGGGAGTCGGAACGCCTGATTCGCCTCATTTTCAAGCGTGCACGTACACGCGCGGCGGAAGGCAAACCGGTCATCGTTTTCATTGACGAGATGGATTCGCTGTTGCGCACCCGTGGTTCCGGTGTCTCCAGCGATGTGGAGACCACCATCGTTCCTCAGTTCCTCGCAGAACTTGACGGCGTGGAAAGCCTTGATAACGTGATGGTCATCGGTGCCTCCAACCGTGTCGACATGATCGACCCAGCCGTGTTGCGTCCCGGCCGCCTTGATGTCAAGATTCGCATCGACAGGCCGAATAAAGAAGCCGCGGCGCAAATTGTATCGCATTATCTCACCGATAATCTTCCATACGAGCCCGGTCAGAGTGCAGAAACGTTGACTCAAGTGCTGGTTGACAGCGTTTACGCCGATGACTCGCAACGGCATATCTGCGACGTGTGCGACGACCAGGGCCGTTGGTCGAGGGTCACCTTGGCCGACGTGATGAGCGGGGCAATGCTCAAGAATATCGTCGATCGCGTCAAGACGCATGCCGTCAAGGATTCCATCACACTCGGCCGTCCGATGGAAATCGGTGCGGATGCCGTGCTTAGAGCCGTGGACGATGAGTTTGAAGAGACCAGTGATTCAGTGATGGATTCCGACCCGGTCCAATGGTCGAAAATCAACGGCATCGCCGGTGGCCACGCGGTACGCATCCGTCCAGCCGAATAATAATTCGTTATCAAAAGCAAGGGGAGCGAGACGATGAGCGTACGCAGAATGATGGGAACCGAAACGGAATACGCGGTTTCAGACCTCGGAGCCGGCCATTACAACCCGGTTCAGCTTTCGTTTGATGTCGTCAGCGGTGCCGCGAATCCAGAAACACAGCATATTCGTTGGGATTATCGCCAGGAAGACCCGCTGAACGATGCTCGTGGCACCCGCCTGCCTCGTGCCGCCGCCCGGCCCGACATGCTTACCGACGAACCGCAACGGCAGATCGTCAACGTCATTGCGCCCAACGGTGGCCGAGTCTACGTCGACCACGCGCACCCCGAATATTCCGCGCCCGAAACGATGGATCCCTTCGAAGCCGTCTGCTTTGACCATGCCGGCGACCGGATCATGTTCGAAGCGGCTCAGCAAGTCAATAGGAGCAACGGCTCCAACATCGTGCTGCACCGCAATAACGTGGACGGCAAAGGTGCCAGCTGGGGCACGCACGAAAACTATATGATGTTGCGAAAAGTTCCATTCGATCGCGTAGCTGCACTGATGACGTTGCATTTTGTTTCGCGCCAGATCTATACCGGCTCCGGCCGCGTCGGCATCGGTGAGAAAAGCGAGGAAGTCGGCTATCAGCTCAGCCAACGCGCCGATTATGTTCATTCCATCGTCGGCTTGCAGACCACCTTCGATCGTCCGATTGTCAACGCCCGTGATGAATCCCACGTCACCGGCGACTATCGCCGTCTGCATGTCATTGTTGGCGATGCCAATCGGATGGACGTGCCGCAGGTTCTGAAGTTAGGAACGACGAGCATGCTGTTATGGCTGCTTGAATACGCGGATACCGATGATTCGGCCTGTGACCTTGACGGTTTGCTTGCGGATTTGCAGTTGGTCGACCCCGTCGAGGCGATGCACATCGTTTCGCATGATTTGAATCTTGCCGCACAATTGCCGCTTGAACAGGGTGGTTTTACGACAGCCTGGCAGATTCAGGTGCGTCTGTTTTCGGCCGTATCCGCGCAGGGAGCAGCGACATACGGAAGCGACAGCAGGGGAGAACCGTTGTGGCCGGATGAGCCGACGAAACGCATCATGATGATGTGGCAGCAGATGTTGATGGATGTGGCAGCAGTGCGACATGCCACCGATGACAAGAGGCTCAAGATGGCCGACGAAGGTTCGCGCTTGGAATGGCTGCTCAAATGGCAACTGTTGGAGCGTCTGCGCCGCAAAACCGACGCAGCGTGGTCTACTCCAAGCCTTGCCGCCCTAGACCTGAGCTGGGCTGCCCTCGACGCG
The DNA here is from genome assembly GCF_029392315.1 of Bifidobacterium sp. ESL0690. NCBI lineage: Bacteria > Bacillati > Actinomycetota > Actinomycetes > Bifidobacteriales > Bifidobacteriaceae > Bifidobacterium > Bifidobacterium sp. ESL0690. Next base: position 1,498,536 of record NZ_CP113939.1, on the reverse strand, counting down.
TCGCATTCAGTGTTCTCTCGTTTGCAGCCGCAGACCGAGCGTGTGCCTCTCTGCCAAGGCGAAAGCCAAGGCCAAGCCGACATCGAAATCCAGCGCGCCGCTTCAAATCCTCCAGAAGACACCCGAGCCTGGCTTCGTGCCGAAATCATTCGTCGTTTCCCGAACGATGTGGTAGCCGCTTCCTGGTCCCACATCACCGTCTCGCAAGGCGATGCAACCGATTCCGCTTCATCGCAAGCTGAATTCACTACCGACGCCGAAGGCGCCCGCATGGCCCATACGAACGCTCATCTTTTCTCGCTAGACATCTCCGACCCAACTCGCTGGACCAAGGCTCAATGCGAAGAGTCACTTGCCTATTCCGAATCTCACCACGAATCCGCTGCACAGACTCTCAAGCGACTCAGCCAAACGGTATCAGGGACAAAATAAAGTCAAAAGAGCAACATAACCAGATAATGCCAAAGTGAGTGAGAGGGCAGGATATGTGATGTTCGATCGTAGGCTTGGCCTATGCAAAATCTGAGATTTTGCCTTCGCACTCAATACATCGCGCTCACTTCGCCTACAGACCAGTTCACTGGACTGTAGGCTTAACGGCTCAGCCGGTAAGGGTGTCTCAGCCTGACTAATGCTGAAACTGGAACAAAAACGTAAGTTAATAATGCAAAGTGAGTGGAGGGGAGGGAGATGCGATGCTGAGACATAAAGCTTGGCCTACCGGCCTGGAGGGTGTCGAAGCATTGTCTCTCCCTCCCCTCCACGGTAACGCTGGAAAGTTAGATAACGATGTTAAATGACCAGCAAACTAGCTTTTTATAAACTCTGCATCAATTGTGTGTAATCCGAATCAGGGACAAACGCGAACGGATCGATGAGTCCGGCTTCGTGGCGTGTTGGGGCCGTCGTCTTGAGGTGTGTCCAATCGCAACTAAATGTGGCTCCTGAATTCAGTGCCTGATGAACGAATGCTCCGCGTAGTGCGGCGCGAGTGTCTTGAGGCGGGTTTTCAACGGCATGTTCGACTGCATCATCGGATACCAACGTTTCCACCAATCCGTGACCTACCAAGGATGGGTAAATACTTCCGTTGACGATGTCATGATAGTTCATATCGATTTGCCGAGCCTTCGTGGCCGTAAGCGAGGGATTACGTTCGTGCATTTTATTGAGCAGTTGGTATTTCGCCACCCAGTCAACGCGATTGGAAAGTGCTCCGAAATCGTTGACAGACAAGGCATCAAGCGCGGTTTTCCACTCGCGCAGAATATCGTTGCAGTTGCTTTCCGGTAAAGAATGTTCAACTTCAACACGATGATTTTCAACAAATCGTAAAACGACATTCCAGTAAAGATGCTGAATTTCCAAAGCGGTAACGGTTTGTGGATGAGCTTCATCGCTGGAAGCTGAGGGTTTCAGCCCAAGCTCCTGTTGCTTCGCCCGGAATGAGTCGATGTCTTCGACTTCCATCACCGGCTTGCTGCAGCTCAGATCGGCGCTCATCGCCTTGTTCGAGGCGCTTGGATCAGTGAGAGCACAACATTCGAATCCTGAGGCGGTGCCTTGTTTGGCAGCGTCTTCGATGGCGCAAAGCACCAGATGGGTGGTGGCGAGTTTCATTTTCGTCGCCCACTGCGAGCGGTTCGAATCGCCGATGATGACATGCAGCCTGCGGAATTCGTCAGGGTCGGCATGCGGCTCGTCGCGTGTGTTGACCATCGGCCGGAAGCGGGTGGTGGACGAGGAGACACCTTCGTCCAGGAAAGCGGCCCGTTGCGTGATTTCGAAGCCGTTTTTCGTTACTCGTCCGGCACCTGTGAAGAGCTGCCGGGTTACCAAAAACGGCAGCAGCTGCGCCTTGATGATGGGTAACGAGACATAGCGCCGTACCAGATAATTTTCATGGCAGCCGAATGCATGGCCCGCCGAGTCAACATTGTCTTTGAACAGATGGATGGTCGCGTGTTCGCCGTGTGTCTTGCGCAACCGTTCCTGTGCTCCAAAAGCCAGACGACGCATAATCTGCTCACCGGCCAGATCCTGCGTTAGCGCAGCCGACGGATCCCGTGCTTCGGCGGTGGCGTATTCGGGGTGGGAACCGACGTCGAGATACAGCCGCGAGCCGTTCTCCAAGTAGGTGTTGGTGGAACGTGAGCGTGAAAGTATGGGCGCGAACATCATCATCGCGACCTGCCCGGGGTCGCAAGGCTGGTTCGCTCCGGTCACGGAAACCCCGTATTCGGTTTCGATGCCGAAAATGCGATGGAACGAATCATATTCGGGGGAGCGCGACGTGCGATTGCCGGGTCCCTGATTGCTGCTGTTACGCAGCTGCGGCATCACTCGCCGCCTTTCTGCACGAAGCTCGAAACGTAGGTTTCCGCATCGGTTTCCAGCGTCGAGGAGATGTCGTCGAGCACGGCGTCGAGCGCGTCTTCCTGCTCCTGCGATTGATCGGCTTTCCGGCTTTTGACCTGATCCTGTGCCTGAGGCCCTTCGCTTCCATGCTGTTGTTGCGCGAACTGCTGTACCATGTCACTCCTTATGCCAGGCAACAAAAGCGAAAACTCGCTGAACGTTGCCATGAATATGCACGTTTTCTTTCTTCACTGTAGCGCAAGCGACATAGAGCGTTCCGCTCTGTTCGTTGATTGATATCCAGTCTGCGCCTTTCGATATCGAGGTACTGTGGTACTCGAATTTCACTCGTTTATTGGAACGGATAGGCCAGGTCGACGAGATAAGGCTTGAGCTCTTCGGTGATCACCCCGTTGGTGGCGACGATATCGTTTTCGCTGCGCCAGTGGATGGGATTGCCGTTCCAACGGCTCACCTTGCCCTGTGCCTGCCGTACCACGACGGTGCCGGCCGAGACCGCGGGGATATCCCAGCGGTGCAGATGCGGCTCGAAATAGGCGTCGTAGGTACCATCGGCCACTTTGCAAAGGTCAAGCGAGACAGGCCCGACGCGCTTGACGTCGGCGGGTTTGCCGGCGATCTCGCTCAAGACGTGAAACGCTCGTTCGGATTCCGCGGGCACATGCGACATGCCGAAGCTCACCACGGAGCCGGTCAACGAACCGATGGTGGAGGGAAGTACCTTCCCACGTTTCTCGCCGATTGGCGTGCGGCGGATGCGGATGGCGCCTTGCCCGGTGGCGGCCAGATAGGTAAGGCCAAGAGCAGGAGCGTGGACGACGCCCAAGATCGGCTGTGCGGAGTTCTCTTCGTTGAATTCGAACAACGAGACGGTGATGGTCCACTCGCTCATGTTGCGTCGAAAATTGATGGCCCCGTCAATCGGTCCCACGCACCAGAAACGGTCGCCGGGCTTTGCGTTTTCGGGCCTATCACGCCACATGCCATCGAATGGCTCGAGATAATTGAGACGGTTTTCGATGAAGGCGATGAGTTTCTTGTCGATGGCGCTTCCTACGCGCGTGGAGGTCGACGGGATTTCAAGTTCGGCGAAATCCTGCGGATTGATCTGGTCCTGAAGTGCATGCTTGCCGGCGTCCTGCGTCACCTGGGCCACTTTGAGCGCCAATGCCCTTGGATTTGTCGTCATATCTACCTGCCTGTTTACTTTTTTGCCGTCTATATACTATCCCGTAGGCTTTATAACCTTCAACACGCACGAAGCTGCATAATAAACGCGCCATAATCTTGTGAAAAACGCATGAAAAAACCTCCGGTCAAACAACAATCGGAGGTTTGGAAGATCAAATGATCCTATGATTGTCTCACTTGGAGGCAACGGCCTTCTTGAGGAGGCTGCCAGCGGAGATGCGGACACCGTAGGATGCCGGAATCTTGATCGTTTCGCCGGTGCGCGGGTTGCGGCCGGTGCGGGCGGCGCGACGAACGCGCTCGGCGGAGAAGAGACCGGTGAGCTTCAGGCCTTCGCCGGACTGCATTGCCTCGACGAACACATCCTGGAAGGCGTTGACGGCCGCTTCGGCCTGGGCCTTGGTCAGGTTGGACTTCTGTGCAATCTTCGAAACGAGATCAGACTTGTTGTATGCCATGAAGAATCCTTCTTGATTAGGGGCTTTCTGTTTGATGAAAGCCACGTTTCAGTAGTTCATTCTAGCCCAAAGTCTCGCCAAATACTGCGGATTAAGGCACTTTTTTCGCCGATTTGTAAAGATTTAGGTCTTACAAGGGTATTTTTCAGTGTATTTCGATAAAAAATCATTCTTGACGCGTCTGCGGCTCCGGTTTCCAGTGATATTGCGCGTATCTGCTTTCATTTCCAAAATGATAAAGAGGAATTATCCCGCAGGTCTCAGCGTAGAGCCGAAGCGGCCCTAGAGCAGATTGTGGTGGTCGAGCCGTTTCATTGCGAGGAAACCGATGGGGATACGCAACCAGTAGAAGCCGACGCGATACAGCAACGTGGCGCTCAATGCCACCGCTGGTGGCACGCCGATGGAGGTGAAAGCAAAGGTAAGCGCGGCCTCGACAGCACCCAAGCCGCCCGGGGTGGGTGCTGCGCTGCCCAAGGTATTGGCCAGAAGGAAGACGAAGATGGTCTCCAACGGATTCGAGGAAGTTCCGAAGGCCATCAACGCCGCCCAGAACCCGAGGCCGGTGGCGATATTCAGAATCAACGCCCCGAAAATGCCGCTGGCAAGTTTTTGCGGCTGGGCCAGGACTTCGACCAATTGATGGGCGTAGGAGCGAAGCATCGGCAGATATTTGTCGACGATCAGGCGCCGGATCGGGGTGATGGCCATGCACAGGCACAGCACAAGCACGATGGCGCCGATTACCACGACCAACGTGTTGGTCGGCACCATGCCGGAAAGCATGTTGCGCCCGGTGAACAGGCCCATGATCAGCAGCAGAACGATGGTCGTCAGGCCTTGCACCGCCCAGGTCACGGACATGATGGCGGTGGCCGCGGTGTTCTTATAGCCGCTTTTACGCAGATATTGGAGGTTGACGAATGCCGGTCCTACACCTGCCGGCATCGAAACTGCGGTGAAGCCGGAAGCGGCCTGGGAGCAGAAGAGGTCGAAGGGGTGACGCCTGTCGCTGTCCATGAACGAGCCGAGGGTGATGGACGAGCCGACCCAGGCGAGCATCGAAAGCAGCAGACAGACCAGCGCCCAGCCGAGATTGGCGTGACGCACGGCGGCGATGACCTCGTTGGGCCTCAGCTGTGTGAAGATGACGGCGACGGCGATGATGAGCAGGGTGATGGAGAGGAACGATTTGACGTTGAAACGGGCCAGCGTCACCGGTTCCGAGGCTTCGACCTCGTCGTGCGGGTCTAAGGCGTTGAGGCCGTCGCGCACTTCGCCGAGCAGTTGCTTGGTCCAGCCGGGAAGATTCCTTGTGGCCGAGGGGATGGCGACTTTCTGGATGAACGGCGCCAGGGAAATCAACGTCTGGCGGTCCCATACCTTGAGTGCCGATTCAATGGCCAGCTGCGGGTTGGTCAGCGTGGCAAGCAAAACCAGAAGCTGCACCTTGTCCATGGCGATATTGGTGCTGCCGCTGGCGTAGTCGCCGTTCTGCCATCCGACGATGACGTGTTCGCCGTGGATTTGGGCCAGCGTGTCTGGTGTAATACGCCTATGGGTGTAGCCTCGGCTGTTTGCACGGGCGAGATAGTCCATATAATCGACCATTTCGTCTTCGGTGAGCTTGCTGAGGTCGATGGGGCTTGGGTTGTCGGTGACGTCCAGCACGAGCAGCGAGGATTCCTCGCTGTCCATCACCCCATATGGAGTTGGTGTCGTCAGACCGCAGGATTTGAGCCCCAATAGCATCGAGAAATGATGATGGATGGCATCGCTTGCCGAACGGTCGCGACGGATGGCCACGCCAGTGAACCGCAGACCTTGCCATAGCTGGTTCAAGTAGCCGGCGGCATGAGGCAGGGAATCCAGCACGGAGATGATATAGCGTTTGCCTCGTTCGTCTTTGGCGTCGTAGATACGTGAGTTTTCGATGAGGTCGTCATCAAGTCTGGATTTGAGTGCCCCGGTTTCGTCGGCATCGTCGCGCCGATGCAGTTCGGTCAATTTGAGCCCGATGTTGCCCACCGCCTGGACCACTCCCGAGCCCCAGAGTCCCTGCGTTCTGGTTCCCATTGCAAAGCGCAAGGTCAGCCCGATGACCCGGCCCACAGCAAAGGAGACGATGGTGCCGGCCACCGAATGCCACGAGACGATGACGAACACTGCAGCCGCGATGAACAGCGTGTTCCAGCCCCATTTCACTGAGGAACGGGAACGTTTCGGCCCGGCTACGGTCAGGAACGCCCCGATGCCCGCGTAGAAGTCGGGGAGCATCGCCGGCCCTGCGCCTTCGCTGGATTGCAGGGCGTCCATCAGCGCGGGAACTCCTAGATGGGCCAGTACGAAGGAGAGGACCAGAATGACGGCATATCCGCAGAAGAGCGCCACCACCGAAACCGCGGATTGGAACCATTCTCTGTTGATGAGCAGGTGGATCAGCACGCTGATGATGATGGCGAAGCTCAGGAACTGCTGAAGGATGGAAACCGGCAGGTCCATCAGCCACGTGAAGGCTTGGCCGGCGGTTTTGGCGTCATGTTCGACACCGGTGGTGATGCCATGCAGATAGGTGGCGAAGACGATGACGACGACCGCCAATATCAAGGCACCTACGGCATGGAGCAGATCGTTGGCGTTGTGGGCGCGCTGGGGGGCGACGTCGTCGATATCGACCGCCGGACGCTGTTTTGGTGCCTCTGACGTAGCCTGATCGTCAGGCTTGAGTGAATCCGGCGTCAAATCAGGCATCAGGTCTGACGATTCCGGCGACAAATCCGAAGCTGAAGCTTGCGAAGAAGGTCCCTCTGAAAATGACGAAGAGGGCGTTTTGCTGCTCATTGCCCGTCAAAGCCTACCAGTTGTGCCGCCAGACCGATATAGGTCTGCGGTGTAAGCGACTTCAGCCGGGCTGCGGTCTTCTCGTCGAAGTCCAATGAATCGATGAACGTTTCAATATCGGCCTTGGAGATGCTCTTACCGCGCATGAGCTCCTTCACCTTTTCATACGGCCGTTCCATGCCTTCGCGTCCGGCGAATTCCTGGGCACGCATAGCCGTCTGGATGGGTTCGCCGAGCACTTCCCAATTTTCGTCGAGTTCGCGGGCGATGACATCGAAGTTCGGATGAATGGACTTGAGCCCTCCAAGCAGGTTGTCCAGTGCCAGCAGGGAATAGCCGAGCGCCGCGCCGACATTGCGTTGGGTGGTGGAATCGGTCAGATCGCGCTGCCAGCGGCTTTCGACCAGCGTATTGGAAAGCGTATCGAGGAACGAGCAGGAAAGCTCGAGGTTCGCCTCCGCGTTTTCGAAACGGATCGGGTTGACCTTGTGTGGCATGGTCGACGATCCGGTTGCGCCCTTCACAGGCACCTGGGCGAAGACGCCCCGGGAGATGTACATCCAGATGTCCACCGCTAGGTTGTGCAGGATACGGTTGGTGTGGCTGATGGTGCCGTAAAGTTCGGCCTGCCAGTCGTGGCTTTCGATTTGTGTGGTCAGGGGATTCCAAGTCAGGCCCATGCGATTGGTGACGAATTCACGCGAGATGGCAAGCCAGTCCGCGTCGGGGCAGGCGACGGTGTGCGCGCCGAACGTGCCGGTGGCACCGTTGATCTTGCCGAGGTATTCCTGTTCGTCGATATGTTTCAGTTGACGGCGAAGTCGATGGACGAATACCGCCAGTTCCTTGCCCAAGGTCGTGGGCGTGGCAGGCTGGCCGTGTGTCAGCGCGAGCATCGGCAGGTCCTTGAATTCCTCGGCCTTCGAGGCTAGGAAATCCGTCAGTTCCCGGGCTTTGGGAAGCCAGACCCGCGTGACGGCCTTTTTGATGCAACGGGCGTTGGCAAGGTTGTTGATGTCTTCGGAAGTGCAGGCGAAATGCACCAAGGTCTTGAGATTGGGCAGTTGTGTATCGGCCCCGAGCACGCTTGGCGAGCGATCAAGCTCGTCGTCGATGTAGTATTCGACCGCCTTGACGTCGTGATGGGTCTTGGCTTCATAGGCGGCATGGCGGGCGATTCCCTCGGCGCCGAAATCTTCGGGAATATCACGCAGATATTTGATTTCAGCGTCCGTAAGCGGCTTGACGCCCTCGAGCACCGGCTTGTTGCCGTTGCCATCGTAACCGTTGGCCAGAAGGATCATCCATTCGACTTCGACGGTGATGCGTTCGCGGTTCAGTGCCGGTTCGCTTAAATATTCGACGAGCGGGGCGGTCTGCTTGTGGTAGCGTCCATCCAGAGAGGTCAACGCGATTGCCGGTGAAATTTGGGTCAGCTGCATAAGCCTTTACCTTAGCGCAACCCGTTGTCTGACCGGCGCGTTTTCACCAAGGCTTGACGCTGGAACTGTCATCGCTTTTGGTCGGGGTTTTATTGTCGCCGTTGACCGGGCCATTCGGCTGATTGGCCTTGAGGGTTTCTTCGACCTGTTTGCGCTGCTCGTCCGTCAGCCCCTGGTTGCCGCTGTTGCCGGAATTCGAGGATTTCGAACCCTTGCCTTTGGCTCCTTTGCCGCTTGTCCCGTTCCCATTGCCGTTGGCCGCGGCTATCTTGTGGTCGGTCGAAGTGGTGAGTTTGCCGGAAATGTCGCTGTTAACGTTGATGAGTTTCTTCGTGCTGGGCGTAAGCAGCACACCCATGCGTCGGGCCTGGTCGAACTGGGTGTTGGCCTGGTCGAGCTGCGCCTTGACCCGTTGCGGGTCGGCATCGGGCTTCTTGGAGTATTCGATGCTGGCGTTGAGCGATGCCGTGGCTTGGTTATAAGTATCGATGGCTGTCATGTTAGCCAGCAGCGCCCCGGCGACGATGAGAAAAACGACTGCGATGATTCCCATGATGATTCGTACAGGCAGAGACACTCTGGCCTGGCGCTTCCCGCTATTGGTTCGTGAGCTTCTGGCAGTGCCCGTTCCGCTCCGCTTTTTGCTTTTTCGAGCGGCTTTTGGCGATTTGGCCGAAGCGGTTGGAGGTGCCGGTGCGGCCGGCGGCGAAGGGGCGGCATGGATTTCGTTCTTGTTCTTCTTCACAGCAGTCTCCTTGAATTTGCCAGCCAGCTGCCTATCTCCATCGTCAACAGTGCTGCCAGGGCTATGTAAAGGGGCCAGACCACGGGCATCACGCGTTCACGGCGTTTCGGCGTTTCCACGGTCCTGAAATGCTTGGAGAGCGTGGCCACGGAAGATTTGTCGAGCTTGTGCGTGGCATCGAGCAGGATGCATTTCCCGCTCATCTCGTCGGCGATTGCGATCAGGTTCTTCTTATCCATCCTTGAGATTCCGGGCTGACCGGTGGCAGGGTCCTTCACCCAGCCTTGGCTGCTCGTGCTCGGCTGGTCGCCATCAGAGTCGCTGGGGCCTGCCGTGACTTCAGGAATCTGGCCGCCTTTCTCGCTGCCGACGCCGATGGTGAAGGCGTCGTCGAGGTATTGGCGAAGTGAGGAGAAGGTACGTCGTGGTTTCGTCGAAGTCTGTTCTCCATCCGATATGTAGTACAGTACGATTTTATCCTGCGGATGTGCAGTGCGCATTTGCTTGAGCGTCACCAGCAGCGGGTCAATCGGGGCGTCAAGGTTCGAACCTGCGGAGACCGAAGTCGGTTCCGTGTTGAGCCCGGTGGCCCAGTTGCGGATGGCACCGACATCAGGGGTCAACGGCACGTCCAATGTCGCGCTCGCTCCGAAATGTACCGCAGCGAAGCTGGAATTGTCATAGATCGACGTGAGGTCGTTAATGGCTTTTTTGGCGGCATCCAGGCGCGTCATTGTCTTGCTTGTTCCGTATTGGGCGTCGTCAACGGCCATGGAACCGGTCACGTCGGTGGCGATGACCACATCGGTGGTGTTCACCGCGCGGCTTGTGGTGCTGGCGATGGTTGAGGGGGTCAGTGCCAAAAGCGCGATGATGACGCAAATGGCACAACGGCGCACGCATGCCCACACGGTTTCGTCGCTTTCGCCTTTCCTGCGGCGGTGAACCACGACCACGGCGAACGCGAAACCAAGCATGATAATCGCGATGGCGATGCCGGCGGGCCAACCGAGCGCGGGATTGAAACGCAATGTCTTAAGATTGTCGAGGTTCATCGTTTGAGTCTCCAAGCAAGGCCTATCCAAAGTGCCACCAAAAGCGCCAATGCCAAAGTCCACCAGCCGGGGGCATCCACCAAAGCCGCCTTGCGGACCTTCTCTTCGTCCCGGTTTTTCCGCTTTTCGATCGTTTGGACGAGGTTTTCTATCGGTTTGCCGGAATGGACGGAGAAATACGAGCCTCCGTGAGAGGTAATGTCACGCTGCATTTCGATGGTTGTATCGTCGTTCTCGCTGCTGGCCGGGCCGGCGTACAAACCGTCCACCACGATGCCTGCCTTGTGTGTCAGGTCCAGGGCCGACCCCAGCGTATAGGTCGATTTCCCGGAGAAGTTATCGGTCGCCAGCACGATCGAGGCTTTGTCGGACTCGTCTTGGGTTCGACCCGTCTTGCCGTAAGTGAAACCGGGGAGCATCGCCGCGCAGCTCACGAGGCCGTCGCCGATCAGGCTGGTCTTGTCCTTGCGGTTCTGGGTGCCTTCGATCAGATCGGAGAATTCCTGCAGGGTGCGGTCATTGGTTTTGTTGATCTTGTCCTGTGAGGAGATTTTTCCTAGGATATCGCTGGCGTATTTGAGCTGTCCCGAAGCCAACTGGTAATCGTCGGTCAGCGGGAAAAGCGTGCGGGAGGTCGAATTGAATAGGCTCAGGCCGATGCGTTCGCCCTTGAAATTGGAAATAAGCCGCTGATAGGAGGCAAGGACCTCATGGTCGTAGGAAAGCATCGAAGGGGAGACGTCCAAGCACAGGACGATATCGCGGTTCGCAGCCCTCTCGTCGGCTTCGTCAACCGTGGAAGGTCTTGAAACCGTCACCAGCGAAACCAAAAGCGAGATCGCCAGAACGATTACTGCCAGACGTCCCAGCACCCGCCATTGCCGAAAAAGCTCTTCTACATGTTCGGTATTGAGATCCTCGTCCAAATCGAACACGGGAATCTGCGGATACTTGTTCGGACGGCGCGCGCTGACCAGCTGCCAGGCGATGATACAGACGATTGCGGCGACGAGCGCTATTGCGGCGGCCCAGGGCCAATGCCACTCGAGGTTCATTTCCGCCACCTTTCAATCAGGTTCGAGACCCATTCGGCGGCTTGCTCCACGCTGGTGGACCGCGCCTGCTCATGACGTTCGGCGTCGGCAAATTCTGGGGGGTAGAGGGCGGTGATTGTTTGCCGCAGCAGTTTCATCCCGGGGTCGGCCGAAGCGGAGACGGGGAGGTGGTTGATATCGGCAAGGGTGTAGGAACTCATATCTTTATTGGTCTTTACCCCGGCAAAGTCACGTGCCACTTGTGCTAGGTCGCGCAGCGCCGCGTCTCGCGTCAACTCGCCATCTGCATGGCGTTCCACGATATCGTTGATGCGTCTGCGCCACGCCATTTTGTCGTTCTGCGCGCTGTGGGCGCCGTGGACTTTTGCACTGGCCTGCTTTTTGGGTCTTGAAAGCACGATTATCGCAATCACGAGAATGATTGCGACCGCAAGAAAGACGATGAAGGCGACGATAAGCACCGTGGGCACCGTAATCAGTCCTTCGGGCTTGTAATCGGCCATATCAAGCGTGTTCACTTGAAGATGTTGAAAGTCTAGGGAACGGGGCGTTCTTTGGCTGGTTGCCGCCGTTACATATTCATATAACGGTAATTGCCGCATCGCTGGAATCATGCCATTCCTCCCAACGATACGGAGGAGGCGTCAAAGCGGGCGAATGAGGTCTGCTTCAAGGTCACGCTTACCAGATGAATGAACTGGGAGAACATGTCCTCGCTCGATTTTGCGCGTATCAGCGTCGTGCCGTTGGCTTTGAGATGCTCCTGCAGCTGGGCGGTCAGATACTTGCGATGGGTGTCGACGGAACTTGCCGATTGTTCGCCGATCATGAAGGCGGGAATGCGGCGGCCGTCGAACCCGTCGGTGATCTGGCCGAACGGGATTTTCCTGAATGGGTTCAGCGTCGCCACGTCGATGAGCATCAGCGGGTGCATTGCGGCGATAAGCCGCAGCGAGTGCAGATGATCGCCGCTCAGGGCGTGTTCGTCAGTGGCGATGACCACCAGCGAGCCCCTGTCGTTCAAGGTTCGGGCATAGGCAAGCAAGGCCTCGAAATTGCGAGGATGGCGCTTTTCGCCGCCCATTCCGTTGTCGATGGCCTCTTCGAATTGGGCCAGCCCGCCTTTGAACGGTTTGCGGATGATATTCGCGCTGTCGGCGAACACCAGCGAAATCCTGTCGTGGCGGCGGGCGCTCAGGGCCGCGAACATGCACATGGCATTGCCGGCGACTTCCGTGGCTGTTTCTCCCGAAGTCGTTCGGCCTTCCATCTCCAACCCGTTGTCGAGCAGCAGATGGACGCGCGAAGTCACCAGACGCTCGCGGTCGATGACCATCGGGTGCCCTTGTTTGGCGCTGGCTTTCCAGTCGATAAGCCGTGCCTCGTCCTCGAAGGTGTAATCCCTGGTCGACATCGGGTCGTTGTTGCCGCCGAGCCGTGACGACGAGTGCTCTCCTTCGAGCACTCCTAAGGCGCGGCGTACCGTGGGCAGAGTCAGCGTCGAGGAAAGTGTTTCGATTTTCCTGCGCACTTCTCTCGCCTCAGGTGAGGCTTGACGTTGGGCGGAACTCATGGAACGGGCACCGTTTCGACGATGGAATCGATGATCTGGTCAGTGGTGGTGCCTTCGGCCTGGGCTTCGAAGGTCAGAAGGATTCGGTGACGCATGATTTCGTGAACGAACTTCTTGACATCCTCGGGAATCACATAGTCGCGTCCGTTCAAAAGGGCCTGGGCCTGACCGATGCGGACCAGCGAGATGGAGGCTCGCGGGCTTGCGCCCAGACGCACCTTGGCCGCAAGGTTCTTGATGGGATGGGTGCCTGCGCCTCGAGAGGTGGCCACCAGATCGACCGCATAATTCATGATGGCTTCAGAGACATGGACGCGTCGTGCGGCCGAGCGCAGGAAATCGACGTCGGCAATGCTCAGGGCGTTCTGCACCGGGGTGGAGGGATCCACCACGTCGGTGCCACGCAGCGTGAGCATCGAAAGCATGCGCGTTTCGTCGGCGGCGCTGGGGTAGGTCATGACCGCCTTCATCATGAAACGGTCCATCTGCGCCTCCGGGAGAGTGAAGGTGCCTTCCTCTTCGATCGGGTTTTCCGTGGCGATGACCATGAACGGCTTCGGCAGCGCTATACGTTTGCCGCCGATGGTCGTGGCGCCTTCGGCCATCGCTTCAAGCATGGCCGACTGGGTCTTCGCGTTGGAACGATTGATTTCGTCGAGCAGCACGAAATTGGCGTGAATCGGGCCGATTTGGGTGGAGAACTGCTGCTTGGAAAAGTCGAAGATCTGCGTGCCCACGAGGTCGGAAGGCATCAGGTCGGGAGTGCACTGCACACGGCGGAACGTGCCGGAAACCGAAGTCGCCAGCGTCTGGGCCGCGGTGGTCTTGGCAAGGCCCGGCACCGATTCGATCAGGATATGGCCGCCGGCGATCATCGTGGTGATCAACGCTTCGCGAAGGTTCTCCTGGCCGATGAGCGTTTGGGCGAAACGCATGCGAATACGGTCGGCGAGCTGCTTGGCACGGGCTCCTTCACCGGCGCCGGCGCTTGTGGCTGCGGGGCTTGGAATGGATGTGTTGGGCTGTTGCCCGGCAGGCTGCGACGAACGTGGATTTGGTGGGAAAATGGCCATAACGCTTCTATTCTAGATTGCTAAATGCGGATGTTTATTGCTCTGTCTGAGGCATTGTAGCCGAAGGTGGAGTCGAGCTTGACGTCAAATCCCAGTTGATCGGCGCGACTCCCATCTGTTGCAGTGCCGCATTGGCCCGGGAAAACGGGCGGGAACCGAAGAATCCTCTTGAAGCGGAAAGTGGGCTGGGGTGTGGGGATTTGATGATGAAGGCGTTGGTCAGCAGCGGCTCGAGGCTTTGCGCGTTGCGCCCCCAGAGGATGGCGACCAAAGGCTTCGGGTTACCTTGTGCGTCTTTGCGCGCGTTCAAGGCCGTGATCGCGGCATCGGTGACTTTCTCCCAACCTTTTCCCTGATGGCTGTTGGGCCGGCCAACGCCGACGGTGAGGCAGCGGTTCAGGAGCATGACCCCTTGGCTGCACCAAGGCGTGAGGTCGCCGTTCTGAGGAATCGGCAGGCCGAGGTCGTCGTGCATCTCCTTATAAATGTTCTGCAGGCTTTTGGGCACGGGGCGTACGTCGGGTGCCACGCAGAAACTCAATCCCACCGGGTGGCCGGGGGTGGGGTAAGGGTCCTGGCCGACGATCAATACCTTGATGGAATCGAAGGGGATGGTGAAGGCCCGCAGGATGTTATGACTTGCCGGCAGAGAAGGGCGCCCGGCCTTATGCTCGGCACGCAGGAAGTCTCCCATACGGTGGATGTCCGGTTCCACGTCGGCCAGGGCCTGCGCCCAACCGGCCTCGACGAGTTCGGAAAGTGGTTTGACATGGGTTTCGCTCATGTTACTTAACAATAGGATCGGGTGAGTATGTTTATTTTCCGAGAATTTTTAACGCATTCGAAGTTTTGACGGTGGAGGACGCTATAGTTAATAGCAATTGTTTGTAGTGGAACATACGGAGGAGAATTATGGCGCGCGACGACCGAGGTAACTATGAGTCTTATCAGAAAGACGCATTCGATAACCCCCCGAAGGGACCTATAGGCGTTCACCGTGGCAATACGTCATTGCTTTCCCGCTCGATTCCCTATGTCATTGTCATCATAGTTGCCATCATCGCTGGTCTTTTGGTTTGGGGCTTCTACTCGGGTGAGTTGCAAAAAACCTTTACCGGACACAGCCAGACTCAGTCCCAGACCACGACTGCTCCCAAGACCCTCAAGAAAAAAAAGGTCGTCAAGCAGGATACTGACACCAAGTCCGATACCAGCAATTCAACCAATCAGCAGCAGCAAGCGGCGCCTCAGCCGGCTCAGCAGGTCAACAAGCAGACTGCGGTCCAGGTCATCAACGCCACCCAGACGAGTGGTTATGCCGCCCAAAAGAAGGCCGTGCTCGATCAGGCCGGCTATACACAGGTGACCGCCGGCAATGCGTCAGGCACGCTTCCTTCCTCCACCGTTGTCTGGTATCAGAACGATGCCGACAAGGCCACGGCGCAGGATGTCGCGAACACCTTGGGCATTCAGGCCGTGCAGCAGCAGAACGGCATCCAGCAGGCGATTGTCGTGGTGCTGCTTAACTGATTCGATAATATCGATATTTGACGGGCCCCATTCAAGGACCGCATTCGACCGGTTAATTGACTTTTTATGTCTTAATTGTTCATTTTCTCGGCGTGTTGCGTGTTTTTGACTGGGGTTCTGTCTATAGTTGAAGCATGTTACGTGATGTGGTATTCGGAATCAGCCGAGTACCTCATATTGTTTTCGCGTGACACTCGGATGAGAGAATGGTTATTATGGCACAAGGTACCGTGAAGTTCTTCAATGCTGGCAAGGGTTACGGATTCATCAGCCCCGATGACGGGAGCGAAGATGTCTTCGTTCACTATTCCGCTATTCAAAGTGATGGCTTTAAGAAGCTTGACGACGGCGATAAGGTGGAATATGAGTTTGAGCAGGGCCCGAAGGGTCTGCAGGCGACAACCGTCACCAAGCTCTGAAAAGCTAGCTCAAAGCTATATTTAACGTCGGGTTCCGGTTCATATGAATCGGAACCCGACGTTTTTTCATGCCAACAGCGCAATTTCATCAATTTTGGCACTCGACGGGTGGGAGTGCTAATCTTGCAATTAGCACTCGAAGCCTGAGAGTGATAATCGGCAGCTGACGGTTGGTTATCGTGCTTCAAGGATTTCGGGTGAGTCAATATTAGCTGTGTAGCCAATTGTGGAGGAAACAATGGCAAAGATGATTGCATATGACGAGGAAGCTCGCCAAGGAATGCTTGCGGGCCTCGATGAGCTCGCCAACACCGTCAAGGTCACGCTGGGTCCCAAGGGCCGCAACGTCGTGCTTGACAAGAGCTACGGTGCCCCGACCATCACCAATGATGGCGTTTCGATCGCAAAGGAAATCGATCTCGAAGATCCTTACGCACGCATCGGTGCGGAACTGGTCAAGGAAGTCGCCAAGAAGACCGATGACGTCGCAGGCGACGGCACCACCACCGCTACCGTGCTCGCGCAGTCGCTCGTGCACGAAGGCCTGAAGAACGTGGTCGCCGGATCCAACCCGGTGGCTCTGCGCCGTGGCATCGAGAAGGCTTCGGACGCTGTGGTCAAGCAGCTTGTCTCTGTGGCCAAGGACGTGGAAACCAAGGATCAGATTGCTGCTACCGCCACGATTTCCGCCGGCGATCCTGAAATCGGCGAGAAGATCGCCGAAGCACTTGACAAGGTCGGCCAGGATGGTGTCGTGACCGTCGAGGACAACAGCCGTTTCGGTCTTGATCTCGACTTCACCGAGGGCATGCGTTTCGACAAGGGCTATATCTCCCCGTACTTCGTCACCAACAACGACGAGCAGACCGCAGTGCTCGACGAACCTTACATTCTGCTGACCAGTGGCAAGGTCTCCAGCCAGGAGGATATCGTTCACATCGCCGAACTCGTGATGAAGAGCGGCAAGCCGCTGCTTATCATTGCCGAAGATGTTGACGGCGAAGCGCTGCCGACACTGGTGGTCAACAAGGTTCGTGGCACTTTCAACTGCTGCGCCGTCAAGGCTCCTGGCTTCGGTGACCGTCGTAAGGCCATGCTGCAGGATATCGCCACTTTGACTGGTGCTCAGGTTGTTTCCGATGATTTGGGTCTGAAGCTCAACTCCATCGATCAGTCTGTGCTTGGTCGCGCCAAGAAGGTCATCGTCTCCAAGGATGAGACCACCATCGTTTCCGGTGCAGGCTCCAAGGAAGATGTCGAGGCTCGTGTCTCCCAGATTCGCGCCGAGATCGAGAACTCCGATTCCGACTATGACCGCGAGAAGCTGCAGGAGCGTCTTGCTAAGCTCGCCGGTGGCGTGGCCGTCATCAAGGTCGGCGCCGCTACCGAGGTCGAGGCCAAGGAACGCAAGCACCGCATCGAGGATGCCGTTCGTAACGCGAAGGCCGCCATCGAAGAGGGTCTGCTGCCCGGCGGTGGTGTCGCACTGGTCCAGGCTGCCAAGAAGGCCGAGGAGTCCGCTGATGTCAAGGCTCTGACCGACGAAGAGGCCACTGGTGCCGCCATCGTCTTCCGTGCCATCGAAGCCCCGATCAAGCAGATCGCCGAGAACTCCGGTGTCTCCGGTGACGTCGTGCTGAACAAGGTGCGCGAGTTGCCTGAAGGCCAAGGCTTCAACGCCGCGACCAACAAGTATGAGGACCTGCTCGAGGCCGGCGTGGCCGACCCGCTGAAGGTCACCCGTTCCGCTCTCCAGAATGCCGCTTCCATCGCCGGCCTGTTCCTGACCACCGAAGCTGTGGTGGCCAACAAGCCCGAGCCGAAGCCGGCTCCGGCTGCAGGTCAGGGCGCCGACATGGGCTACTGATCCAAAGCTGATTCCCCAAGCTGAAAAGCCGTAAGGAATCGTCAGGATTTGCAAAGCGCTGGTATCTGTTTGGGTACCGGCGCTTTCTTGTTGTTTGCGCAAATAGCTGGTGAGGGGCAATCGGTAATCTGCAGTCGCCGCAGCGCCTATCTTGTCGTATTTTCAAAGCCTCTCTAGTGGCATGCCTGTCGCTCGGACTTTTGTGTCCGTAGCGGACTTGAAGATTCATTGGTGAACCTGCCCGCTAGAGTGGTGGATATGTCAGCCAGTATTTTGCCTCTTACGGATACCGCCGAAAGCCTGAATTGTTCCTTGACCGAGAAAACCAATCCTGAGGGCCCGTCGCGACCTGGTTTCCAACGTGTCTTAACATTGCTCATTGTCGCCATGGTCTATATGCTCGCGGGCTCGCTTTTTCTCGGTTTCGCAAGCCCGGCCCAGGCGGCAAGCCAGTCAACGGGAGAACTTAGTGCCGATGTCACCGACCCGCAGAATCTCCTTGGCGGCAGCGTCTCAAAAGTCAACGATGAGATCGCTTCGACCAAGCAGGAGACCGGCGTGACAGTGCGACTTCTGTATCTGGCCAATTTCACCGGCACCAAGGATCCGGACAAATGGGCGGGGGAGAGCCTGCAATCGACCAAACCGCCGGCCAACACCGTTCTGCTCGCCGTCGCCTCGAATGACGGCAGGCTCGTGGTCGCAGTTTCGCACAATTCCGACAACTGGCTTAAAGACAACGACCATGTTTCCCAGCTTTCCCAAGCCGCGCTCGGGCCCATCCAAAAAGGCGACAATCCCGATTGGTCCGGTTCGGCGTGCGCGATGATGGATGAAATCAAGGTGCTGCACAAGCAGGAGGCTTCGAAAAAGCCGAAGATCATCATCGGCGTCTCAGTCGGGGTAGTAGTGGTACTCATCGCTGTTGGTGTGGTTGTCATGCTACGCAAACGGAAGGCTGCCGGTCACAAACATGCCAAATCCGCCAAGGGCAAGAGTGAGGGCGAGGAAAGAGGCGAAGACAAGCGCGAAGCAGCAGTCGAAAATTCCGTAACCGAGCAAACGGATGCTTCAAGTGCCGCGGAACATGCAAAACCCAAGACCAAAGGGCCTCGCCATCGCAAGAAAAAATAAAGCATCATAGTGTTGCGTAAGCTGTTGTCTTTTCGATTTCTATGAATTTATATGCCGATGCGTTTTCAGCTATTTAGCTGAGTGATGAATCGACCAATTTGTGCAGGAAGCATTCAGGAAACATACAGACAGACGAGTAATCCTTAGCGTTATGAGCAAACCAATAGAAGCATCAATCGTTGTAGTGGATGACGAACCGTCAATTCGGGACCTGCTGGTCGCATCCTTGCATTTTTCCGGCTTCGAGGTGGCTACGGCCGCTTCCGGAACAGAGGCCATCGAAGTCATCGAGAAGACCCAGCCCGACCTCATCGTCCTCGATGTGATGTTGCCTGATATCGACGGCTTTACCGTGACCCGTCGTATCCGTCAGGAAGGTATCGATGCACCGGTGCTGTTCCTCACCGCCCGCGACGACACCCAAGACAAGATCATGGGCCTGACCGTCGGTGGCGACGATTACGTCACCAAGCCATTCAGCCTCGAAGAGGTCGTCGCGCGTATACGCGCCATCCTGCGTCGCACGCATGAGCAGGTGGAGGACGACCCGGTCATCCGCGTGGGCGATCTCGAAATCAACGAGGATTCCCACGATGTAACCCGTGCCGGGCAGGCCATCGACCTGAGCCCCACGGAATACAAGCTGCTACGTTACCTGATGGACAACGAAGGCCGGGTACTTTCCAAGGCCCAGATTTTGGACCACGTCTGGCAATACGACTGGGGCGGGGACGCGGCCATCGTCGAATCCTATATTTCCTACCTGCGCAAGAAGGTCGACGGAGTCGTCGTCACTGATCCGGACGGCACCAAGCACAAGGTCTCCCCGCTGATCGAGACCAAGCGCGGCATCGGCTATATGATTCGCGAACCGAAGGATTAACAAGGCCGATGATGAACGTACAGACATCGGTAGGAGCGCAGGAGGGCGCAAACGTCGGGGCGGACGAGTCGGAGGAGCATACGCTTTTCATCGAGCCAGCCGACGCTAAGAGCGAACCCGGTCAGTCCGGCAACCCCGCAAAAGCCCACAAACCGCCGAAAGGCAGCAGGCCAAGCAAGTTTCCGGCGTTAGCCAGAATGCGTAAACGCTGGCTTGCGCGTCTCGACGGGGTGCCGCTTTCTACCAAGCTGGTCGCCTGCACGCTCGTCTTGCTGATGGTCGGTACATTCGGCATTTCGCTGACGATACGCCAGTTGGTCAGCAGCTACTTGGTGCAGAAAACCGATACCCAGCTGCGCGATCAGGCCCAGCTGGTGTATAGCAATGTCGATTTGCTGAGTCGAAAAGATGAAAACGAAAACGTCGGCCCAAACGAATACTTCATGCAATGGCGTGACAGCAAAAGCAACGTCATTATCAGAACGCCGCTAGTTCCTGTATTACGAAATAGTGTTGTTTCCGAACCGGTGCTGCCTGCAAACGGATCCATGGGCGATGTCAAATACGACAAGCCGTTTACCGCTTCGGCCAAAGTACGGGAGTTGAACCCGTCCGTGAAAGCCGACAAACGTACCATGCAGGTGGCCCAGGCCCCGTGGCGTGTGCTCGCTCTAGAGGGTCGGGAACGCGGGCCGGATGGCAGCAGCACGGTGAAGATGACGGTGTATATCGGCGTGTCGATGGCCGATCAGATCGACATCATCTCGACGCTGACGCAATACTCCATTTTCGTCAGTATCATCATCGTCCTGCTTGGTGCCGTGGTGGCCACGTTGATTATCCAACGCACCTTGCTGCCGTTGAAACGCATCGAAAAGACCGCTGCCAAGATTGCCGCCGGCGATCTGAGCCAGCGTGTTCCCACAGCTCCCGAAAACACTGAGGTCGGCTCGCTTGCGGCATCCCTGAATGCCATGCTGGCACGAATCGAATCAAGCTTCCGCGAGCAGCAGGAGACCACGGAGAAGATGAAGCAGTTCGTCTCCGACGCCAGCCATGAGCTGCGTACGCCGTTGGCCACGATTCATGGCTATTCCGAGCTTTACCATATGCAGCGCGATTTGCCGGGGGCGCTGGAACGTGCCGATGAATCCATCGACCATATTGAGGCTTCCAGCCAACGCATGACCGTGCTCGTCGAAGATCTGCTTTCTCTCGCGCGTCTTGACGAAGGCCGCGGCATCGACATGACCCAGCAGGTTAATCTTGCCCAACAGTTGAAGGACGCCGTCGATGACCTGCATGCGCTCGACAACAATCGTGTCATCAGACGCGGAAGACTCGAACTCAACGCCAAGGACGGCAACAAACCCGCTCATCTGGTGTTCAGGGAAGGCGAATTCCCGGACGTCACTTTGACCGGCGACGGCTCGAGGCTGCGTCAGGTCATCACCAATATCGTCGGCAACATCCACCGCTATACGCCTTCGGATTCACCGGTCGAGGTCGGACTGGCCATTCTTCCTGCTTCGATCAGCCCCGAATCGCTGCAACGTATGCCTTCAAACCCGCAATCGCTGCGTTACTTCCTTGAGGCCGTCGAGGTCGGTCAATCCATGCACATGGGCATGAACTACGCCGTGTTCAGCTTCATGGATCATGGTCCCGGCGTCCCCACGGACCGCCAATCCCAGATTTTCGAACGGTTCTATACCGCTGATCCTTCGCGCGCCCGTCAAAAGGGTGGTACCGGACTCGGCATGTCCATCGCGCAGTCTGTGGTGCGGGCCCACCATGGCTTCATCGATGCGACCACGACCACCAATGGGGGAGGCCTCACACTGACCGTTATTCTTCCTCTTGGACCGGTCGAGCCGCAGGCTCCTGCTGTTACCGGGGAAGCGCAAGGCCGGAAAAATGACAAATCGGGGAAGTCGGGTAAGTCTGGCAAATCCGGGAAATCTGGCAGAACCGGCAAGGCCGGGAAACCAACCAAACCAGCCAAACAGGCAAAGCAGGGCAGGCAGAGGAAACAGAACCGGCAATCCAATCATCAAGGCAGGTGGTCGCACCGCGACAAGGGCAAGACAAGCTGATCTTTCGCGCTTTGCGTAGCGGTTACGCTAGACTGGTTATAGACCAAGAAAAACAGAGCGGAAACGGTATTCCGTCAGAAGTTTTACGATGAACGAGGTGTGTCATGCCCAGCGGGAAAGTGCGTTGGTTCGATTCAAAGAGAGGTTACGGCTTTATCACCGACGGGGAGGGCAATGACGTGTTCTTACCTGCGGCGGCATTGCCGGCAGGTACGTCGACTTTACGTAAGGGTGCCAAAGTCGAATTTTCTCTGGTCGACGGCCGCAAAGGCCCGCAGGCCATGGATCTGCACGTTTTGGGACCGGCACCTTCCGTGGTGCGTGCCACCAGGCCCAAGCCTGACGATATGGCCGCCATCGTCGAGGATCTGATCAAATTGCTCGACCAGGCCGGCAATTCCTTGAGGCGTCATCGTTACCCGAATCCTGGGGAAAGCCGCAAGCTGGCTACGTTGTTGCGGGCTGTCGCCGATGATTTCGATGTCGAGGACTGAAAAGAAAACGGAAAGCGAAATGACGGAAGACAGCATGGTGGAAACGACGGCGGAAGTAGCGACTCAGACAGATGCGACGGCGGAAGTGGCAGCGGATGTAACTGTGGATACGACACCGGATGTAGCCGTAGACGCGGTGACAGACGCAACGGCGGAAACGGCCGAGGGTGCAGCCGAGCGTTCCGAGGAGGAAGCAAAGCTCGACCCGCGCGCTTTGGCGAAATCAGTGGTGCTCACTGTGGCCGATGAACCGGAAGAGGTGGGGGATTTCGCGCAGAGCATCGATTTGGGCGACAACGTCACCGATTTTCGTTTCGTATGTCTGAGAAAAGGCTATGAGGGCTGGCAATGGGCGGTGACGCTTTATCACGATGTAGAAATGAATTCGTGGAGCGTCAACGAATCCACGCTGGTTCCCACTGATGATTCGTTGCTGGCACCGGCCTGGATTCCTTGGAAGGACAGGCTTGAGGCTGCCGACCTTTCGGTGACGGATTCTCTGGGCACCGATCCGAACGACCCGCGGATGGAAGACGGGTTCCGCAAGACCGAGGTCGTTGAAAACGATTCGGTTGAGGTTTCGAATAAGAGCCAAACTGATTCCGCGATTTCCGGGCAGAAAGTCGTCGATACCAGAGTTGAACCGAATGGTTCCAAGGAATCGGATATTTCATCTGCCAGCGAGGAAAGTACCGCCGAGGCAACCGACAACGCCGAAACGGAAATATCAGCTGCAACCAGGATTGATACGGAAACGAATATTGACGGTGAAGCGGGTGACGACAGTGAAGTGAAGTCTGACGCTGATATCGATCCAGAGACAGGACTGAGCCGCGAACTTGAAGACACGGTCGAACAATTCGGCCTTTCGCGTCGACATGTGATGAGTGCACTTGGACGTTCGCAGACTGCAAAACGTTGGTATGACGGGCAGCACGGGCCGAAGTCACTTTCCACCAAGACGGCCGAGGGCAACCTCTGCTCGACCTGTGCCTTCTTCATCGGGCTCAAGGGCGATCTGGACACCATGTTCGGCGTGTGCGCGAACCGCTGGAGCCCGGACGATGGACGTGTCGTTTCGCTCGATCACGGTTGCGGCGAACATTCCGAAATCGAGCAGCCGGAGCCCTCGCATCTGTGGGTGCAGTCCAAGCCGGCGTTTGACGATTTGCATATCGACATCATCGCTCAGGCGCCGCGCGAGGAACGTGGACAGGTCGAACTCATCGAATCGATCGATGAGGAGGATGACGCTGACGGTACGGAATCGGACGAATCCGATGAAGTGGATGAGACGGATGAAGATACCGCGACTGAAAATGATATCGCCGAGCATGCCGTTCCCGGTTCGTTGGACGATGATGAAAGCGACGACGATGATGAAGACGAAACGGTTGGCAAGGGCACGGTAGGCAGTGCCGTCACCGCTGATGTGGCTGTCGAATCCACCATTGATTTGAGCGATGACGACGATGATTCTGAAGATGATTCAGATGATGATGAAGTCGGCGACGATTCAGATGATGATTCAGATGATGAAGTCAGTGACGATTTGGACGATGATGTTTCTGACGATTCCGATGATTCGGATGGCAAAGTGACAGACGATGACTCCGACGACTCGGAAGATTCTAACGATGCAGACGATTCTGATTCGAATAAAGAAACAGATGATTCGGCGGAAGATGAATCGGGAAATGACGATTCAAGCGATACGGATGATGTCAGTACCCAAGATTCTGACGAATCCGTAAGTAGTGAAACGGATGAATCTACTGACGTTACCGCCACTACAGCAACGGACCCAGAAGAAAACTCTGACGAGGAAAACGAAGCTGATAACGCTTGATTACGCAATTGTGGACGAAATCGCCGTCAACGAGCGGATTTTAGCCGTTTGTGTCACCTTTGTTGCGTTCTCAGCGCAATAGGCGCGCGACATGAAATAAACGTCACCATAAATCGGTAGAGTTAAATGGATTATCAAGAATGGAAGGACAAGTATGTTCGAACGGTTTACTGACCGTGCCAGGCGTGTGATCGTACTGGCGCAGGAAGAAGCCAAAGCCCTCCAGCACAACTATATCGGCACCGAACATCTGCTGCTCGGCCTGATTCGTGAAGGCGAAGGCATCGCGGCCAAGGCGCTGGCCGCCAAGGGCGTTACTTTGGAAGATACCCGCAAGCAGGTGGAGGAAATGATCGGCAAGGGCAACGCCGCGCCGAATGGTCATATTCCGTTCACCCCTCATGCCAAGCAGGTCTTGGAATTGAGCCTGCGTGAAGCGCTGCAATTGGGGCATAGCTATATCGGCACCGAGCACATCCTGCTCGGCCTCATCCGTGAGGGCGAAGGCGTGGGCACTCAGGTGCTCATCAAGATGGATGTCGATCTGGGTGAGCTTCGCAGCTCTACCATCGACCTCATCCGTGGCAACTCCGGTGGTGCTGATGGCGAAGGCAAGGGCGACCTGGCCAACGCGGGCGGCGTGGAGAACAAGGGTCGTCAGACCGGCTCTGCCATCCTCGACCAGTTCGGCCGCAACCTCACCGCGGAAGCCGCAGAAGGCAAGCTGGACCCGGTCATCGGTCGTGCCAAAGAGATCGAGCGCGTAATGGTCGTGCTCTCTCGCCGCACCAAGAACAACCCGGTGCTGATCGGCGAACCCGGCGTCGGCAAGACGGCTGTCGTCGAAGGCTTGGCTCAGAAGATTCATGCCGGCGACGTTCCTGAGACCTTGAAGGACAAGCAGGTCTATTCGCTTGATCTTGCCTCCATGGTGGCAGGTTCGCGTTACCGCGGCGATTTCGAGGAACGCTTGAAGAAGGTTCTGAAGGAGATCAAGACCCGCGGCGACATCGTGCTTTTCATCGACGAGATTCATACCATTGTCGGTGCAGGTTCGGCGGACGGCGCGTTGGGCGCTTCCGACATCCTGAAGCCGATGCTGGCTCGTGGCGAACTCCAGACCATCGGTGCCACCACCACCGACGAATACCGCAAGTATATCGAGAAGGACGCGGCGCTCGAACGTCGCTTCCAGCCTATTCAGGTTGACGAGCCGTCCATCGCGGATACCATCGAGATTCTGAAGGGTCTGCGCAGCAGGTATGAGAACCACCACAAGGTGACTATCACCGACGGCGCGCTCCAGGCTGCGGCTGAGCTTTCGTCCCGTTACATTCAGGACCGCAACCTGCCCGACAAGGCCATCGATCTTATCGACGAAGCGGGTGCACGTCTGCGCATCAAGCGTCTCACTGCGCCGCCGGAGCTCAAGGAGCTTGACGGCAAAATTTCCAAGGTCTCCGATGAGAAGGACAAAGCCATCAAGGACCAGGACTTCGAGAAGGCCGCCGAGCTGCGAGACAGCGAAGAGAAGCTGAAGACCGAGCGCAAGGAGAAGGAAAAGACCTGGCGCGAGGGCGGTAGCGACGTCAAGATGGTCGTGGACGAAGAAGTGATCGCCGAAGTCGTCTCCTCGACCACTGGCATCCCCGTCTTCAAGCTCACGCAGGCCGAATCCAAGAAGCTCTTGAATATGGAGTCCGAGCTGCACAAGCGCATCATCGGCCAGGACGAGGCGGTTTCCGCGCTTGCCCGCTCGATTCGCCGCACGCGTGTCGGTTTGAAGGATCCCAAGCGTCCTGCGGGTTCGTTCATCTTCGCCGGCCCCACAGGCGTCGGCAAGACCGAGCTGGCCAAGGCGTTGGCGCAGTTCCTCTTTGACGACGAGGACGCGCTGATTCGCGTCGACATGTCCGAGTTCTCCGAGAAGTATGCCGCGTCGCGCCTCTTTGGTGCGCCTCCGGGGTACGTCGGCTATGAAGAAGGCGGCGAGCTCACCGAAAAGGTGCGCCGCAAGCCGTTCTCCGTTGTGCTTTTCGACGAGATCGAGAAGGCCCATCCCGACATCTTCAACACGCTGTTGCAAGTGCTGGACGATGGCCACTTGACCGACGGCCAGGGCCGCAAGGTGGACTTCAAGAACACCATCATCATCCTCACGACCAACCTCGGCACCAAGGACATCGCCAAGGCCGCCAACACCGGCTTCAGCTCCGGCAACGACCAGGAGTCGAGCTACGAGCGGATGAAAAGCCAGGTGACCAGCGAGCTCAAGCAGCAGTTCCGTCCTGAGTTCCTCAACCGTCTCGACGACATCATCGTCTTCCGTCAGTTGACCGAGCCGCAGGTTCGTCAGATTGTCGATCTCGATCTGAACCAGCTCAACGATCGTCTCTTCGAGCGTCACATGACGATCGAGCTGACCGATGCCGCCAAGGATCTGCTCGCGCAGAAGGGCTTCGACCCGCTGCTCGGCGCCCGTCCGCTGCGTCGTGTCATCACGCGCGATATTGAGGATGCCGTCTCCGAGAAGATTCTGATGGGCGACCTGAAGAACGGCGAAAAGGTGGAGGTCGACGCCGAAGGCGAAGGCATCCTGGGCGAGTTCACCTTTAAAGGTGTGCCCTTCGAGGACCCGAATGCCAAGCCAGCCGACGAGGCCAACGCTGATGGCAAGCAGCCCGAGCTGGTAGGTGTGGGTGCGCCAGCTGATACAAGCGCTGCCGCTTCGTCTACCGACTCAGATGATTCTTCAGTTGCTGAGTCCTCGGCACCAGCATCAGCCCCATCCACGGATACGCCGTCAAGCGCTTCGAGTGATTTCTCGGCTGACTCTGGTTCGGATGCGCATGGTACGGGTACCCCATCGACTCCAAGTGAGTGATGTTGACCTAGATCAGCGCTGATATAACGCGCTCACTGTACAAAGGCCCGACTTCTCGTCCAAGAAGTCGGGCCTTCATGTATTCAGACGCCCAAAGGTGCTTTTCTCTTCAGTAAAACCGCTCATCAGTGAGAAAAGCACCATTTCGGCCCTATTTTGGTGCTTTTCTCACTGATTCGGTTCGTAACTGCGGCGAAAAGCACGAAATAAGGTTCGAAAACGTACTTTTTGGGTACAGTCTTGGAAAATGTGAGTAGGGGGACTGATAATCTTGTAACCAAGAGAAAACAACAACACGAAGTTGTGTGTCCAAAGAAGGGTACAGGTAATGGGAAAGAGCAATCGGGGAGTTATCGGTATAGTGGCGGCGTTGCTTTGCATCGGCAGTCTGGCAGGTTGTGGAGCCAAGAGTTCGGAACCGAGTGTGAGCGATGTGGCCGACAGGTTCTCTGCGATGGAAAAGTATGATGTCAAACCCAACGGAGACGTGACAACCGTTACTGCTTCCAAAAGCGGCACGCTTTATGTTTTGGCTTATCGTGATGATCTGAAAAAGATGAATGCCGAAAGCTGCACTGTCGATGGCAATCCCATGAAAGCCAGCACCGAAGACCTCAACTACCCGGATTCCAAAGGCAAGAACCTCTTCGCATTTGCACAATCGAAGGTCGGGCAAGCTGGTGACCACAAGCTCAGCTGCAACCAGTCCGGGACGGCCAATTTAAAAGCGCTGTTTGAAGCAACAAAATAGACGATTTTCGAATCTTCAATACAACTGAGGAGAAGAAAGATGAACGGTACGAAACGTATTTCCCGCTTACTGACATGCATAGTTGTTTGTCTTGCTTTGCCGTTATCTCTAGGAGCCTGTGGGGATGATGGCTCGCTGCCGCATGGTAACGAAAGCATTGCTTCCTCGGAATCAGCGAAGATCAAGGATACGGGCGAAAACTTTTTCAAAGAAATGTATGAAGGCGATTCAAAATCAATTATGAGTTATGCCAGTAAACGTTGCTCGGATGATACATCTTTAGCCAAGAAATACGATTTAATCGGCTCGTTGAGACTCGATAAAAATTGGCATAAGAATCTCTTACACATTACTCAAGGTATTGAGAAAGGCAAGGTGGTAAAGGGAGATTCCGATTCTTCGGCTATCCTCACAAGCGATGCAGTGGTCGATTTAGGTTTTGCCAAGGAAGATGGACAGTGGAAAATCGACTATCAGACTTGTAAATCGGTCGCACAAGGCGGATTCATCAAAGACGATTGACCTTGCTTTTCTTCCGCCGGAGTTGGTTATCGGACGCACTGAGATAAGTTCGTAAGTAACGCGAAAGCCGGCCCCTATGAGAGACACAGGCACTCCGGCTTTCACTTCCCTTCCCTCCTTGGAGGTGGGCTTGATTCAAGCGTAATATAAAAAGTCGCTTGCACCAAATCAATTGATGCAAGCGACTTTTGCTGGCTATGAAATTTAGCCCTTACTTCACGGCGTTGAGCCACTGTTCCTTGGTGGCTTTTTCGGCCTCGAGCTTGGACTTCTTGGCAGGGTCGGACTCGGCGGCGATCTGCTTGTCGAGCTCATCGAGCTGGGCCTTGAGCTGGGTCTCGAAGCTGGAGACGCGGGCGTCGGCCTCGGGGTCGCTCTTCTGCCAAGCGGCCTGTTCGACGGCCTTGATCTTGTTGTCGACGGCGTCGAGGCGGCTTTCGATGCGGTGCATGTCCTCGCGAGGCACGTAGCCGATCTGGTCCCACTCGTCCTGGATGTCGGCCAGAGCCTGACGCGCCTTCTTGGCGGCCTTCTCATCGGCGACCGGCACCAAGGCCTCGGCCTTCTTCAAGAGCTCTTCCTTCTTGGCGAGGTTGTCCTTCTCGTTGGAGCTCATCTGGTCGCGGTCGGCCTGACGCGCGTTGAAGAAGACGTCGCAAGCCTCGCGGAACTTGGCCCACAGCTCGTCGTCTTCCTTGCGTCCTGCGCGTCCTGCGGCCTTCCAACGGTCCATGAGTTCGTTGAACTGGTGCGAGGTGGCGCCCCAATCGGTGGAATCCTTGATTTCGTTGGCTTCCTTGATGATTTCTTCCTTGACGCGCTTGGTCTCCTCGCGGGAGGCGTCGCGAGCCTGAGCCCACTTGCGACGGTGCTGGTTGAAGGTGGTGCGGGCGGCGGAGAAACGCTTCCACAGCGCGTCGGCGGTCGGCTTGTCGATGCGGATGCTGGTGCGCTGATGCTCCTGCCACTGCTCGAAGAGCGAACGGAACTTGTCGGCGGTGGAACGCCAATTCGTGTTCTCTGAAAGCGAATTTGCCAGCGCTTCAGCCTTCTCGACGATGGCCGTGCGTTCCTTGATGGCTTTCTCGAGCGCGGCCTTGCGAGCCTCGGCGAGTTCGGCCTTCTTGGCTTCACCGGCCTTCTTCAGCTCCTCGTACTGCGTCTTGAGTGCGGCAATGTCGCCAACAATGGCGGGGCTGGCGGTTTCCTCGCCAAGCGTCTTGACGGATTCGTCAATCTCATGAGGCTTGATATTCGCGGCCTTGAGGCGCGTGGCGAACAGGTCGAGCTTGGCCTTGAGATCGAGGTAACGGCGTGCGTAAAGCGTCAGAGCTTCCTCGTTCGTGGCGCCAGGGAACTCGCCCACTTCGCGCTCGGTTTCGCCTTCACGCACATAGACGGTGCCTTTTTCGTCGACACGACCGAACGCTTCGGCGGCCTTCACATCGGCCTCGGAGTAAGTGTGAGCAGGTGCTGCGACCGGGTGTTTCGCCGGCTTCTTGGCAAAGGCCAAGGGGGAGGGGACGTGCGGTTTTGGTGCGGTCTTAGCTGGAGCGGCCGGGGCAGGCGTAGCTGCAGCAGGAGCAGAAGCGTCCGGCGTGTCGTCAGCCTTCGGTGCTTCTGGAGCAGCAGGTGCTTTTGGCGCTTCAGCTTCGGGCGCTTGCTGTTCGGACGGAGCCGAGGGGGCTGCCGGTTCTGTCGGTTTGGACGTGGCGCTGGCCTGTGCGTCCGCGGCAGGCTGCGCTGCCTGTGCGTTGGATTCATTGGTGTTTTCGGGTTCAGTGACTTGTTCGTCGGCCATGGCCAGCTCCTTGAGAGTCTTCGTGTAACAGGTGTTGCAAAAGCCGAGACGGATGCCTCATTTTTCCACAACACCACTTATTATAGGGAGTTATGGCAAAAGGCGCATCAATATCAGGATTTCCGGAATGGCTACCCGAAGAAAGGGTGGTCGAACAGCGTGTCATCGACACGGTCCGCAGGGTTTTCGAACTCAACGGATTCATCGGCATCGAGACAAGAGCAGTAGAGGAAGGTTCAAGCCTTCTCAAAAAAGGCGAGACCAGCAAAGAGATCTATCTTCTGTCCCGTCTGCAGGAAGTCGGCCACGAATCCGACACGCCCATCGAGCATCGTCTTGGCCTGCATTTCGATCTGACCGTTCCGCTGAGCCGTTACGTGGTCGAACATTCCGGCCAACTCGCCTTCCCGTTCAAGCGTTGGCAGATTCAGAAGGTCTGGCGCGGCGAGCGTCCGCAGGAAGGCCGCTTCCGCGAGTTCGTCCAGGCTGATATCGATGTGATCGGCAACGGTGAGCTTGAGGACCATTACGAGGTTGAGCTTCCGTTGGTCATGGTGCAGGCTCTTGAGGAACTGCGTCAGTTCGGTCTGCCCAAGGCAACTGTGCACGCCAACAACCGCAAGCTTTCCGAGGGCTTCTATCGTGGGCTTGGTTTGACAGACGTTGAAGGTGTATTGCGCGAGATCGACAAGCTCGACAAGATCGGTGCCGACGAAGTGGTCAAGCTTCTCGTAAGCGAATGTGGCGCGACCGTGGCACAGGCACGTGCCTGCCTCGAATTGGCGGAGCTCACGGCCGCCGACGGCAAGGAACTGTTGCAGAAGTTCGATGAGCTCTGTGCTAAGCATGATATCGCGTCGGACAGCGATGCCTACAAGCTCGCCCGTGAAGGTCTCGACACGTTGGCGATGATTGTCGACGAAGCGGCCATTACCCGTCCCGGTTCCGTCATCGCGGATCTCAAAATCGCACGTGGCCTTGATTACTACACCGGTTCCGTTTATGAGACGTTCTTGGATGGTGCGGATCAACTTGGTTCCATCTGCTCCGGCGGTCGTTACGACAACCTCGCTTCGCAAGGCAACAGGAAATATCCCGGCGTCGGCCTGTCCATCGGCCTTTCGCGTTTGGTCTCCTACATGCTGCACACCGCCGGTGCGCACGCCTCTCGCGTTTCGCCCGCAGCCGTCATGGTTGCGGTCTGGAATGAAGACGATCGTCTGGATTGCAATCACATCGCCGCTGCCCTGCGCAAGCGCGGCATCGCCGCCGACGTGGCCCCGAAGGCCGCGAAGCTTGGCAAGCAGATCAAATACGCCGACAAATTGGGTATCCCCTATGTCTGGTTCCCGGCTGACGCATCGGGCGACGGCGAGGGCAGCGACCATGACGAGGTGAAGAACATCATCACCGGTGAGCAGGTTCCCGCCGATGTCAAGTCATGGCAACCCGATACTGTGTATGCTCAGCAAACCGTCTCTTTGGACAAGTAAAAGAGCGCGGATTTTCGCGGTTTCCGAACGGTTAGTAGATAAGGAATAGAGGGAGCATGAGCCAGACGGCTTATAGAACACACCATGCCACTGAAGTGACCGAGGAATTGATCGGTCAGAAGGTAACCCTTGCGGGCTGGGTTGACCGCAGGCGCGACCACGGCGGCGTCGCTTTCATTGATTTGCGCGACAGCACCGGCCTGGTGCAGATCGTCATCTACGACGAGGAGATCGCCCGCCCGCTGCGCAGCGAGTTCGTGGTGCAGGTCGTCGGTGAAGTGCGTGAGCGTCCGGACGGCAACGAGAATGAACACCTTTCCACTGGCAAGGTGGAGGTCGTCGTCGAAACCCTCAAGGTGCTGGCCAAGTCCGACGCGCTGCCGTTCCAGGTTTCCACTGCCCTCGAGAACGAGGCCGAGAACAAGCTCCCGGGCGAGGATGTTCGCCTGAAGTATCGTTACCTCGATCTTCGTCGTCCTTCCATGCAGAAGAACCTGAAGCTTCGCAGCGACATGACCCGTGCGGCACGTCACGCGCTGGAAGATATGGACTTCACCGAGGTGGAGACCCCTACCTTCATTAAGTCCACGCCGGAAGGCGCACGCGACTTCGTGGTGCCGGCACGCTTGGTGCCCGGCTCCTGGTACGCGCTGCCGCAGTCCCCACAGCTTCTGAAGCAGCTGCTGATGGTGGGTGGTGTCGAGCGCTACTTCCAGCTTGCACGCTGCTACCGTGACGAGGATTTCCGTGCCGACCGTCAGCCGGAGTTCACCCAGCTCGATATGGAAATGAGCTACGTGGATCAGGAGGATGTGATGGCCATGGCCGAGAAGGTCATCGCCGCCATCTGGAAGACCCAAGGCTACGACGTCAAGCTGCCGATCGACCGTATCACCTGGCAGGACGCCATGGACAAATACGGTTCCGACAAGCCGGACCTGCGCTTCGGCAACCCGATCGTCGAGCTCACCGACTACTTCAAGAACACTCCGTTCCGCGTCTTCCAGGCGCCTTATGTCGGTGCCGTGGTCTTCGAAGGCGGAGCCGATACCCCGCGTCGTCAGTTCGACGCATGGCAGGAATGGGCGCGTCAGCGCGGGGCTAAGGGTCTCGCCTACGTCCAGTTCACCGGCGACGGAACGCTCAAGGGGCCTGTGGCCAAGAACCTTTCCGACGAAGAGCGCAACGGCCTCAAAGAAGCCGTGGGCGCCAAGGACGGGGACGCGGTGTTCTTCGCCGCCGGTACCCGCGAATCCTCGCAGCTGCTGCTCGGCGCCGCCCGCGTCGAGATCGCGCGTCGCGCGGGTCTGCTCGACCCGAAGAAGTTCGCCTTCACTTGGGTTGTCGATTTCCCGCTCTTCAAGCGCACCGATGACCCGGATGACGATGACGTGGCCGTGGGCCATTCCAAGTGGACTTCCATGCACCACCCGTTCACCATGCCTTCGGCCGACTGGATCGACAAGTTCGATAAGGATCCGGAACACGCCATGAGCGACTCCTACGACATCGTCTGCAACGGCGAGGAAATGGGCGGCGGCTCGGTGCGTATTCACCGCAACGACATCCAGGAGCGCGTGCTCGACGTGCTCGGCATCGGCGAAGAGGAAGCCCAGGAGAAGTTCGGCTTCCTGCTCGAAGCGTTCAAGTACGGCGCACCGCCTCACGCGGGCATCGCCCTTGGCTGGGACCGTACGGTTTCGCTGCTTGCCGGCGTCGACACCATCCGCGACGTTATCGCCTTCCCGAAGGCTGGCGGCGGCCGTGATCCGCTCACCGGCGCTCCGGCTCCGATTTCGGATGCCCAGCGCGCCGAGACCGGTGTCGATTACGACCCGGAAGAGGATAAAGACTGATTTGGTTGTATAGGTTTTCTTTACCACTTCAGTAGTTGTTTGAATGTGTCCAGTTCATTGTTGAGCTGGGCACATTTGTATACCGGATAACCAGTATCTTGCGACGGTTCAGAATATGACGGAATCGACGATGCCACTTTTGCAGGCATCGGAAAACTGGTACCGGAGCGTAATGCAATATGATAAGATACTTATGAAAAAAATAATCTGATATAACCGACGATTTCAAATAATTCGCGGTAACAAATTATTCCAAGTAATACGCATATAGCATTGATTGCTGATATTTCCCAATAATTTCGCTGGTAACTATGTGGTAACAGTGTGCAGTTATACTGCTTTTCATGTCTGAAACAAAAGAAACCACTATGAAAGCGCGCGAAAACGGCGCGTCTGGCCTCGCGGTGAACGAGAACCATCCGCTGGTCGAGCTCTCGCACGTCGAAAAGCATTTCGGCAAGCTCCATGTCTTGAAGGACATCAATCTCAAGGTCAACAAGGGCGAGGTGCTTGTCGTCGTTGGGCCTTCCGGTTCCGGAAAATCCACGATGTGCCGCACCATCAACAGGCTGGAAACCATCGATTCCGGCACCATCCGCATCGACGGACAGCCGCTGCCGCAGGAAGGCAAGGATCTGGCGAATCTGCGCGCCGAGGTCGGCATGGTCTTCCAGCAGTTCAATCTTTTCGCCAACAAGACGATTCTGCAGAACGTCACACTCGCGCCGGTCAAGGTGCGTCACATGGACAAGAAGGATGCCGATGACCTCGGCATGGACCTTCTGGCCCGCGTCGGCGTCGAGAACCAGGCCAACAAGATGCCCTCGCAGCTTTCCGGCGGCCAGCAGCAGCGCGTGGCCATCGCCCGCGCGCTGGCCATGCAGCCCAAGATCATGCTCTTCGACGAGCCCACCAGCGCCCTCGATCCGGAAATGGTCAACGAGGTGCTCGACGTGATGATCAAGCTTGCCTCGGAAGGCATGACGATGATCTGCGTGACCCACGAGATGGGCTTCGCGCGCAAGGCGGCCGACCACATCGTCTTCATGGCCGACGGCAAGATCCTTGAGAAGGGGACGCCTGACGAGTTCTTTGATCATCCGAAGACCGAACGCGCCAAGGACTTCCTTTCGAAGATCCTTACGCACTGACTTCCTGCAGGCGTGCGCAAAAAATATCGGAGATATCGGTATTTGATATAAAACGATATCTGGTAAACATTCGAACAATTGCGAGACACGTTTCAGCAGCAAAGAGAACATAATCGTTAATCCGCTAATCAGCGAATGGGGAAGTATCGGGAAAGCAAAAGCCTATGAAACCATCATTCAAACAACTTTCGCGCACCTGGCGCAGGGTCCTTGCGGCCTTCTGCGCACTGGCCTGCGTATTCACCGTGGCCGCCTGCGGCTCGAGCAACGAGGCGGGCAAAATCCGCATCGGCATCAAATTCGACCAGCCTGGCGTCGGCTTCAAGAAGTCCGGCACCTACGTCGGCTTCGACGTGGACGTGGCGCGATACATCGCCCGCAGGCTCGGCTATTCGGACGATGAGATCGTCTGGAAGGAAGCGCCGAGCAAACAGCGTGAGGCCATGTTGCAGAACGGCGACGTCGATATGATCGTCGCCAGCTATTCCATCACCGACGAACGTAAGAAAGCTGTCAGCTTCGCCGGGCCGTATTTCGTGGCCGGACAGGACCTGATGGTCCGTAAAGACGACCACGAGATCACCGGACCCGATAGTCTCAACGGCAAACGCCTCTGTTCGGTGACCGGCTCCACATCGGCCGAAGTGGTCAAACAGAAGTTCGCCTCCAAAGTCCAGCTGATGGAGCAGCCCGGCTACGCGGAATGCGCGACGGCGCTGTTCAGCGGCATCGTCGACGCGGTGACCACCGACGACATCATCCTCGCCGGTCTCGCCTCGAACGCCCGCGGCAGGCTGCGCCTGATCGGCAAGCCGTTCACGCAGGAATATTACGGTGTTGGTGTCAAGAAGAGCAATATCAAATTCGCCAAGAAGATCGACAAGGCCATCGCGCAGATGGAAAAGGACGGTTCCTGGCAGCGCTATATCAACGACAACACGCGTGGCGTGAAGTATAAACCGAATATGAAATACAATCCGCCCAAACCGGACCTCGGAGAGACGGGAGCCGCGAAATGAATGAACTTATGCAATTGTTCAGCCAGTACAACGTGCCGGGCGCGTTCCTCGTCAACATCGAGCTGACGCTCTGGTCCGCGCTGTTCTCGTTGATTCTTGGCGTCATCCTGCTGATGATGCGCATCTCGCCGATTTCCTCGCTGCGCACTGTGGCGAGTGCTTACGTCGAGTTCTTCAAGAACATGCCGTTGACCATCATCATGGTCTTCATGGTGCTCGGTGCCTTCGCCCAGTTGAAGCTCACGTTCTCGAACTCTTTCGCCACGAACTTCTTCTGGCTGGCGGTCACCGGCCTTTCGCTCTACACGGCGGCCTTCGTCTGCGAATCCCTGCGTTCCGGCATCAACACCGTTCCGCTCGGGCAGGCCGAGGCGGCTCGTGCGCTGGGACTTAATTTCATGCAGTCGGCCACGCAGATTATCCTGCCGCAGGCCTTCCGTGGTTCCGTCGCGCCGCTGGGCAACACGCTGATCGCGTTGCTCAAGAACTCGACGGTCGCCGCAGCCGCATCGGTAGCCACCGAAACGTCCAGCCTGATGAGCGAGATGATCGAGTTCCATGCGAACTCCATCGTCGCCATCTTCCTGATCTTCGCGTTCGGCTACGTGATTCTGATCATTCCCATCGGGGCGCTGACCACAATCCTTTCCAACAAGCTTGCGGTACGGAGGTGAACGCATGAATAAGAACAACAACGAATCGGCCGTGCTCTTCGATGAGCCGGGGCCGAAAGGCAAACGCAACATCCGCATCGCCAACTGGATCGGTGGCATTATCGTCGCCATCCTCGTGGTGCTTATCCTCATGCGCCTGCACAACCCGCCGGACGGCGAGAACCAGCTGGACTGGGCGTTATGGAAGCCGGCGCTTGACGGCGAAGCTTGGACGGACTTCTACCTGCCTGGCCTGTGGATGACCATTAAGGCGGCGGTTCTGGCCGTTATCGGGTCTGTGGTATTCGGCTTGATCTTCGGTATCGGCAGGCTTCTGCCGAGCAGGATCGTACGCGCGGTTTCCGGCGTCATCGTCGAATTCTGCCGCGCGGTGCCCGTGCTGATGTTCATGATTTTCTTCTGGAGACTCTTCTCCTTCATGGGCATTCAAAGCGCCTCCTACTGGGCCGTCGTGCTCGGTCTTATCCTTTATAACGGTTCCGTGGTCGCGGAACTCGTGCGAAGTGGCGTCGGCAATCTGCCCGGCGGCCAGCGAGAGGCCTCGTTGGCCTTGGGCCTGACCACCACGCAGTCGCTGATGCAGATCGAAGTGCCGCAGGCCGTCTACGCCATGCTGCCGGCTGCGGTCACCCAACTGGTCGTCGTATTGAAGGACACGGCGCTCGGCTCGATCATCATGTATACGGATTTGTTGCAGGAATCCCGCCGCCTCGGCTCGATGTACTTCAACATCCTGCAGACGCTGGTTGTTGCCGGCGTGGTCTACTTCATCGTCTGCGCCCTGCTTTCCAAGCTCGCGGAATGGCTGCCGAGCCGTATGCAGGCCCGTACCGCCGCTCCGGCCGAGCCTGAGCCAGTTGCCCCGATCGCCATCATGGACGCTTCGAACGTCAACCAGATCGCGGTCGCCAAGGAAGTGGACGAGGACCACTACGGTGGCGTGCCGCGTCAGTACCACGTGCATCATCGCGGCACCAACGCTTCGGTCCACGAATGGCGTAAGACCCGCTATATGCAGGGTTATGACGCCACGCATCCCGAAAGCGAAAAGGAACCCGACCGCGTCGAGCTTCCAGACATTCCTCTGCCGGGCAAGAAGTCTCGTCCGCATGGGGACAAGCCTCAAACGCACAAGGATAAGTAGTTTGTTGATATAAGCTATACGGAATGATGGCCGCCAGTTTTGGGCGGTCATCATTTATATGGTGAGTGGGTAATAAAGAAAATTTAGAGTTTGTTCTTGTACATTGCTATTGTGTTAGTCCAATCTTTTCAGTTGCAATCGCAAACTTATTGATATTGATGAAAGCTGAATGGTACTGACTTAAGATTGTGATAGCCTATATACGTAAAGAATTGTGTATGTAGTCTTATGAAACCGAGGTGCTGAAATGACAAATTATTCAAATATGCTAAGTCGTGCCACAGCTCCTACCGGACGCGATTTGAAACAGAATGAGTATTGGCAGTCTTTGGAACGTTCGTTTAATAGTGACTTTGTGGATAAGGCCATAGAGGAATATGACAGACGCAAGCGACTGCCGATGGACTGAAGTTGCGCCCGATTATTGGGGCAGACTTCAGGATTTTTCCTGTGCTACCGAAATCGATGCCTTTTCTTCGTTTGATACGGTGAAAAGGCACGGTCATTACTATCCAGTTTTTGAATGGGAAGTCCAATCAACAATCCGTAATTTTCGTGCGTGTGACGCAGCAAAGCAGTGGGCTGAGATTTGTGTGTCCAAAGACAAACAAGAACGAATCTGGTCGTTTGTATGGTTTGGTGTCGTCGGTGGAAAGAAACGTGACGCCAACGGTTCATACATGATAGGTTACATTGCCCGATCTCTTGAAACGCAGGGATGCCATTTCGGAGATGCGACGTTGCATCATGCCTTAGCCGTTTTGAAGAAAAATCAGAAAGAGACTGGACGCCGTCCCGTTATTGGTGCTCGAATCGATCCAATGAATCTCGGCAGCATAAATCTTTTTAAGCGTAATGGTTTTATAGATATGGGTGTTGATCCGGAAGCAACGGAATATCATCGCTGGGTTCGTATTGGTTTTGATGACATTTAATTGCACTGGTTACAATAAACCAGTAACTGAAAGTTATTAATTTTATAATTCAAATCAACTAAAAATAATTCTCAATCGTGTAGACTTATTTTTCTCCAAAGCGATAATTGAAACAGGAGCTAATTATTTCGATACTCCGTTCAGCCCTTTTAGACATTTATTAAGTTCTTGTAAATCCTGATGGATTAGCTCTAATGGCTCAGGATGTGTTGACAGATAAGACATGTAATTAAAATCAAGACGATACTCATCTTTTAATGTGCGATTAAAATTATCTGAATATATTAGTTCAAATGTGACTTCAGGCAAGGTGAGTAAAACATCAGAATTTTCTAGTGGTTTTATTGAAAGAAGGGAATAAAATAAACTTGATTGAGGAGATAATGAAGTAATTGAATGACCGCTAAAATCTCTATCCAACCTATGAATCATTCTTGTAATCTCAAGATTTTCTTGTAATGAGTCAATATTATCGATAGACGGATAAACTTTTATATCTTTGGCCTGTGTTTTGCCGCTATTAGTTATTTTTAATATGACAACCGTTCTTGTGAATTCGTATGAGACTTCCACAAAAGGTCTAAGCTCATTCCATAAATCTTCTTTACGGTTTTCTTCTTCTTCTTGATGATGTGTTTTGTTCACTCTGTATTCTGCCCACGCCACTGATAATGCAATAGTGGCTACGAGGAATGTGCCTAAAGACCACCACTGAGTCCAACCTTCCCAGCCCATACTTTGATTGGACGCCCATTCCCAAATAAAAGGTAAAATAACAAACAAAGTTAATATAGCTAAGCCAGTTAAAGATATTGTAAGTACTTGTTTGTGCATGTTATAAAAGTTTTTCATATTGATAGTTTAAACAATGGTATAAAACGACCTACTTTCCCTTAATTATAAGATGAAGGATGCTGTACCGTCAAAAACAGAACTCATAATGAGGTGGCATATTCATCGTGATGCGAAGAGTAGCGAGCGGACGATAGAGTTGGGGTTATGACACAGAGTTTAGGGGAATTGGCGCCTAGTTGGGGCGGCAGCGGGGACGAGCGGCGAAATATCGATGCCGATGAGATTTATGACAGGTTCTTTGAGTGGGTGAAGGGCGTCAAGGGCATCGATCCGTGGCCGCACCAAGAAGAAGCCGTCATGGACTTGTTGGCCGGAGACCACGTCATCCTGAGCACGCCGACCGGGTCCGGCAAATCGCTGGTGGCATTGGGCATGCATTTCGCGGCGTTGTGCACTGGACGGCGTTCGTATTATACGGCGCCTATCAAGGCGTTGGTTTCTGAAAAGTTCTTTGATCTGGTCGAGGCGTTCGGGCGCGACAATGTTGGCATGATTACGGGGGATACCAGCATCAATTCTGATGCGCCGATTATCTGCTGCACCGCCGAAATCCTCGCTAATCAGGCCTTGCGCGAGGGTATCAACGCCGACATCGGCTGCGTGGCGATGGATGAATTCCATTACTATGGCGATGCCGACCGTGGATGGGCCTGGCAGGTGCCGCTGTTGACGTTGCCCAAGACGCAGTTCCTGCTGATGAGCGCGACACTCGGCAATGTCAACGCCATCGCCGACAAGCTCGAGGACATGACCCGGCGCGATGTGGACGTGATCGATGACGCGCCGAGGCCGGTCCCGCTGAGCTACGAATACACCGACAAACAGCTTGCCGGAACGGTTGAGCTGCTCTTCAATCGCGGCGATACCCCTATTTACGTTGTCCATTTCTCCCAGGACGCGGCGCTCGAAACTGCACAGGCCCTAGCCAGTACGGGCGTTTCCAGCAAGGAACAGCGCAAGGCCATCACCGAAGCCATTAAGGGAACCCGCTTCACCACGGCGTTCGGCAAGATTCTGCAACGACTGTTGCGCACTGGCGTCGGCATTCACCACGCGGGCATGCTGCCGCGTTACCGCCGTTTGGTTGAGCAACTGGCTCAGCAAGGCTTATTACCGGTGATTTGTGGCACTGACACGCTCGGCGTCGGCATCAACGTGCCGATTCATTCGGTCGTCTTGACTCAGCTCACCAAATTTGACGGGTTCAAGATGCGCAGGCTGCGCGCCCGCGAATTCCATCAGATTGCCGGAC
The DNA here is from genome assembly GCF_029392315.1 of Bifidobacterium sp. ESL0690. NCBI lineage: Bacteria > Bacillati > Actinomycetota > Actinomycetes > Bifidobacteriales > Bifidobacteriaceae > Bifidobacterium > Bifidobacterium sp. ESL0690. The sequence continues at coordinate 1,458,115 of NZ_CP113939.1, read as the reverse complement.
GCGCCGGACGCATGGGCTTCGACACCGAAGGATTGGTGGTGGCCGAGGCCCCCGAATTCGAGATCGAGAACGCACGGGCCATCGCCAAAGCCAACGGAGACCCGAAGAAGCTCAAGAAGATCAAGCGCAAAAAGCCTCAGGAAGGTTTCGTCACCTGGAACGAAGGCACGTTCGACAAGCTCATCGAAGCTGCGCCCGAAACGTTAGTTCCACATATGAAAATCAGCCATTCCATGGTCCTGAACGAGGTGGCGCAAGGCGGCGACGCCCGGGCCCGCATCGACAGGCTCATCGACGATTCCTCTCAGACGCCAGAGCAGAAGGAACATCTGCACGAGCGCGCCGACGAGATTTTCCAGACCATGTTCGACTCGTCGTTCATCGAAGCGGAAGACAACGGCCGCGGTGGCAAAGATTACTTCCTGGCTGTCGATGTGCCGGACAATTTCGCGCTCGACCAGCCGCTTTCACCGTTCCTGTTGGCGGCGCTGGAACTGCTCGACCCCGAATCCGACACCTACGCGCTCGACGTCATCTCGATGGTCGAGGCGACGCTTGAAGACCCCAAGCAGGTGCTCAAAGCCCAACAGCGGCAGGCACGCGACAAGGCGATGGCCGAGATGAAGGCCGATGGCCTCGATTATGACGAGCGCATCGACAAGCTGCAGGAAGTGACTTGGCCCAAGCCGCTCGAGGAAATGCTCGATGCCGCCTTCGACGAATACCGCCACGACGTGCCATGGGCCAATGACTACGAGCTGAGTCCGAAATCGGTGGTGCGCGACATGGTGGAGACGGCCAGCGATTTCACCGGCTACATCGCCCGCTACAACATCGCGCGAAGCGAAGGTACGCTGTTGCGTTACCTTTCCGACGCCTACCGGTCATTGGCCCGTACGGTTCCCGTCGAGAAACGCGACGACGAGCTCGAAGACATCATCTCATGGCTGCGCGTGGTCGTGCGTTCTGTCGATTCCAGTCTGGTCGACGAATGGGAGAACGCAGGAAGCGAGTCGGCAGCCGATGCCGAAAACGCCGGGCTTAATGCCGCCGCGCCCGGTGGCAAAGCCGCCGTGGTGGAGGACCGGCGAGGGCTTATCGTGCTCATCCGCAACGCCATGTTCCGCCGCATCCAGCTCATGGATCAGGACAAACCTGAGGCGCTTGGCGCGCTCGACAAGGACTGGGGCTATGGCGTGCACGAGTGGGAAGACACGTTGGACGACTACTACGACGAGCATGAATACGTCGGCATCGACCAGAAGGCCCGCAGTGGTGATCTTTTCATTTTGGATGACCGCAACGAGGCCAAGGAACACACTTGGAAGGTGCGACAGATCATCGACGATTCCGACGGCGACCATGACTGGGCCATCACCGGAACCGTTGACCTCGACGCCACACAGGAAAACGGCGAAGTGATTTTCGTGGATTACCGCGTCAGCGACGACGGGCTTGACTGAGCAGGAACGGGGCGTCGTTCAATTCCCGTTGCTCATCGTTCTTTGCCTTCTGCTAAAGTTGATTACGCAACAGATGCCTTCATGTCCGGATTGTGGACATATGGATTGAAGTAACGGTTGCCTGAGTATGGTGAAATTAGTGGTTTCTTTTCGGCATAAAGGGAATTTGATTTCCGGTCGACAAAGAAAGACAAAAGACAGTCAGGGTGGTTGAAGATGAAGCGGATGAGCGTGAGCAGGATGCGTCCTGTTACGGCGTTTGCCCTTCAGCGCGCCTTCGCAGTGGTTGTGGCAAACTCTGATTGCAACAATACCAATAACGACAACTGGCAGTGGTGGCACAGATAAACAATCTGCCCCGCTTGTCGGTCACAGGTTGTGTTCAAAAACCTGTGGTTCCGGTCGATCAATGGGATGAATCACAGATTGTGGTTCATCCCTTTTTTGTGGTCTTGACGGTCGGTTTGGCCAGGGTGGTGCGGTATGAAAATGGAAAGGAGGTGCATGTTGGTCGATATATGAAGGCGTTGGTGTTCCGAGGCATTGCCGACGATTTACAGCCGTGATGCTAGGAATGAAAGTCAATTCAGAGAAAAGCAAGAAAAAGCAACAAGAATGGGTATGACGATGAATTTACGAAATGGCAAGATGAAGCCGTCGTTGGTGCTTGCGGGCAAGCGTGGTGGCAAGGCTATGGCGGCGGGCTTGGCTTTGGCGCTCTGCGCGAGTCTGCTTTCGGCATGCGGCAGCGGAAGCGATGATTCCAAAAAGAACGAGAGCGCGAAGGGTACGGCTACCATCACCGCCTACGACACAGAGCCGCAGAGCCCGCTGGTGCCAGGGGATACCAACGAAACCGGTGGCGGCAAGCCGATTGGCCTGCTCTTCTCCCAACTGGTTCGCTTTGAACCCAACGGCAAGGCCGTCAACGAGGTGGCGGAATCGATCAAGCCCGACGCAACGCTCCAGAAATACACCATCAAGCTCAAAGACGGATGGAAATTCAGCGACGGCACGCCGGTGACCGCGAAATCGTTCACGCGCGCCTGGAGCTATACCGCCAACGCGAAGGATGCGCAGAAGGGAACCTCGTATCTGACGACCATCAAAGGCTACAAGGACCTGCAGGACCCCACGAAGCTCAAAGGCGACGAACAGCTTTCCGGGCTTTCCGTTCTTGACGACAAGACCTTCACCGTCGATCTGGAGCATCCCGACGCCACATTCCCGATCAAGATCGGCTGCTCGGCATTTTCGCCGCTTCCCGATGCGTTCTTCAAGGACCCGAAGGGATTCGGCCAGCATCCCGTCGGCAACGGCCCCTACAAGTTTGCCAGCTGGGATCATGATGCGTCCATCAAACTGGTGAAGAACCCCTACTATCATGGCGGGCGCACGGTCAAGAACGCCGGCGTCACCTTCAAGGTCTATACCTCCGACCAAGCCGCATACTCCGACGTGCAGGGCGGACAGCTCGACGTGATGGAGATCGTGCCTGCAGCGGATTCCAAGTCCTTCAAAACCGATCCGCAAGTCACCGCTTACAACAAGCCTGGTTCACGTCTTTCCATGCTTGGGCTGACCTCGCGCCTGCCGCATTTCGTGGCCAGGACCGAAGAGGGTACGTTGCGCCGTCAAGCGGTTTCCATGGCGATCGACCGCAAGAACATCATCAACAAGATCCTTTACGGCACGGCCACCCCGGCCCGCGAGTTCACCTCGCCGCTGGTTCCTGGATACTCGCCTGATCTTCCCGGCAACGACGTGCTCAACTACAACCCGAAGAAGGCCAAGGAACTTTGGGCGAAAGCCGAAGCCATTTCCAAGGACACCGATCCGTTGGTCATCACCTACAACTCCGACAGCGGACTCAAGCCCGTCTACGACGCGATCGCCAATTCGATCAAGAACACGATAGGCCTCGAGGTCAAAACCAACCCGATGCCGACCTTCAAGGAATACCGCAGCGCGGTGGAGGCCAGAAAAGTCGTGGGCGCGACCCGATACGATTGGACGCCGGAATATCCTTCGCCCGAGGCCTATCTGTTCCAGCATTTCGACACGCGCACAGCCCACGGCGCCGGTGCCAATGATACGGACTACATCAACCCCGATTTCGATGTCTACATGGACAAGGCCTATGCGGCCAAGTCGACCGCCGAGGCCAACAAGATCTATCAGGAATCCCAAGCCATCATCCTGAAGGATCTACCGGTGGTCCCACTGTATTACAACAATGCGCATGGTGTCGCCGACAAGGCCATCAAGGGCTTTGGCATGGATTGGAGCAACAACATCATCTATGAGAACCTGACGAAGTGATGTTCTTCTAGCAGGTCAAACGTAAATGCGGGGCAGACGGAAATGTCGTCTGCCCCGCATTTTGTTGTGTTATTTCGGGTTATAACGTTTGGGCGTTTATAACGTTACGAACGTCATAGCCTTACGGCGTTATAACGTTTATAGCGGTTTGGAATAGATCATGTCGAGCGTCGACTCGATTTCCGGGTAACGTTTCACCGACGGCTTGAAGATCGGGTGGCCCGCGGCTACGACCATCAGCGGATGTTCCAGCGTGCGCAGGTTGTCGACCGGGTTTTCTGCCAATACCAGCAGATCGGCGGATTTGCCGACCTCGAGCGAACCGGTGATATCGCTGACCCCGATGATCTCGGCGGTGACCTGCGTGCCGGCGTGGAAAGCCTCTGCGGTGCTGAAGCCGCTATAGCGGTGGAGGAGATCCATCTCGCGCCAGGTGCCATATGCCATCGAATACGGAACACCGGTGTCGGTGCCTACGCCGACCTTGATGCCGGCCTCATGGGCGTCGCGCGCGCCTACGACCACGCCTTTGGCGATAGGAATCGAGTTGTCCAGCTGTATCTCGGTCATGTGCAGGGTCTCTTTGGTAAGGAACGCGGTGGGGAGGCCTGCAGAAAGCGTCGGCTCAAGGGCGCTGTAGCCGCGAAGCGTGAGCGGGTTGTTCAGGAACATCCCGATCAGCTCGTCGTCCAACGGGCAACCATGCTCGATGGTGTCCACGCCGGCCTTGAGGGCGTTGTAGACACCTTGGCGGCTCTGCGCGTGCGCGGCGACGATGATGCCGACCTCATGGGCGGTCTCGCAGATGGCGCGCATCTGCTCGATCGACATCTGCGGCGTTCCCGCCTCGCCTGGAACCTGCGAGTCCGTCACGCCTCCGGTGGCGGCGATTTTGATGGCCCTGACCCCGTGGGCGATGTTGACCGCCGTGGTGTGCCGGGATTCTTCCGGTGTGGCGCTTTCCAGCGCGGAAAGCGGGGCGCCGTGCCCGTCGGGGATGGACATCATCGGGCCTGCCGGGATGATGCGTGGGCCGACGACGATGCCGTCCCTGATTTCGTCGCGCAGCCAGGTGAGCTCGTAGCCGATGTCGCCCACCGAACGCACCGTGGTGACTCCGGAGTTGAGCATCGTCTCGATATTGGACTTGCTGTTGAAATACATGAAGACCTGGCCGGGCAGCGAGCGCAGGAGACGGACCAGACGGCGCTGGCCGGTCGGGGTCTGGTTCTTCGGGTTGCCGGGCAACCCTTTGGAATTGGTGTGGATATGGCCGTTGATCATGCCCGGCGAAACGACCTTGCCGGTGGCCTCGAGCCGGTGATACCCGTTGGGCACGGTGACCGACGCACTCGGCCCGATGGCTTCGATCCTGCCCACCTCATCGACCACGACGGTGGAATCGGGTATGGAACGCCCGTCCTCGTCGCCAGTGGCAAGCGTGGCGTGCTCGATGGCGAACGGTTCAATCGTCGGATGATGTGGCAGACTCATGATTTCTCCTCTGATGATTCACAAATAAGCGTATCGTTCAAGCTTAGCAGTTTAAGAAAGCGTACTGGTGGCCCAGGTTCGTTTGACGGACATCCTGCCGCGGGTTTGCGCCATTTATCCATTATCTATCTGTAGTTTGGAAACATCTATGGTTTCACGGCACTGAGGTGCGGAAACGAGCACTGTCAAATTGGGGCTCGGCTGTGGTTTGACTCTGGCCTGATACGTCCTTGGCCTGCGCGCGGGTTTGATGGGTTGCGGAACATTATGATGGAAAGGTACTTCTTTGCGAAGTACAGTTTACGAACAAATGTTCGAATGATGAGGTAAGGTAACAGCATGACCGAAGACTTGTTCAGCGCCGCCGATGCGCCTGAAGACGTGACCCGTCCGCTTGCCGTGCGGATGCGGCCGACGACGCTTGACGACGTGGTGGGCCAGCAGCAGGTTCTCGGCGAGGGCTCGCCTTTACGCCGGCTTGCAAGCCCTGCTTCCAAAGGTTCGCTGACCGCTCCGAGTTCGATTATCCTCTTCGGCCCTCCGGGAGTCGGCAAGACCACGCTGGCTTATATCGTCGCGCAGCAATCAGGTCGTGATTTCGAGGAACTTTCCGCCGTCACCTCCGGGGTCAAGGATGTGCGTGCGGTATTGGAACGCGCCCACGAACGTTTGGTGACGCAGGGGCGCGAGACGGTGCTGTTCATCGACGAGGTGCACCGCTTCTCCAAATCCCAGCAGGACGCGCTGCTCCCGAGCGTCGAAAACCGCGATGTCACCTTCATCGGGGCGACCACGGAAAATCCGAGTTTTTCCATCAACAAGCCGTTGCTGAGCCGGTCGGTGGTCGTCAAGCTGGAATCGCTCGAACCTGATGATCTGAAAACCCTGATTACCCGTGCGCTGGAAAGCGAGCATGGGCTCAAAGGCGAGGTCAAAGCCAGCGATGAGGCGATCAACGAGATCATCCGCATGGCCGGGGGAGACGGACGCAAGACGCTCACGATACTCGAAGCAGCTGCAGGCGCGGTCATGGGGGACAGGGAACGCAAGAAGGGCGCTCGCAAGCCGGTTATCACTCCCGACATTGTTTCCAAGGTGATGGATTCGGCCACCGTGCGCTACGACAAGGATGGCGACGACCATTACGACGTCGCCTCCGCGTTCATCAAATCGATGCGGGGGTCGGACCCGGATGCCGCGCTGCATTATCTGGCTCGGATGCTGCGCGCGGGGGAGGACCCGCGCTTTATCGCCCGGCGCATCATGATTGCCTCGGCCGAAGAAGTCGGCATGGCCGCCCCGCAGATTCTTGAACTTACTGTCGCCGCGGCACAAGCTGTCGCGATGGTCGGCATGCCCGAAGCGCGGATCATTCTTTCGGAAGCGGTGATAGCCGTGGCCACCGCGCCCAAGTCCAACGCCAGCTACAACGCCATCAACCAGGCGCTCGCCGACGTCGATGCGGGCATGATCGGCCAGGTTCCGCTGTGGCTACGAAATGCTCCGACCAAGCTCATGAAGGATTGGGGCAACAAGGATGGCTATATCTATGCTCACGATGTTCCTGGGGCCGTTGCGACTCAGCAGTACATGCCCGACGAGCTGGTGGGCCACGAATACTATCACCCCAACAATCGCGGTTACGAGCGCGAGGTCGGACCTAGACTGGAAAAAATCCGTCAGATTTTGCATGGGGATGCTGGCAAAAACCGTGACGGCCAAAATGACGGTTCCGACGGCGGAAAAGACAAATAATAAAAAGCGATTAATATTGTTAAAGAATAAATTATATTGCTGTCGACAAAGGAGAGCCTATGGCAGAAACCAACAAGGGCGAAAAGCTCATCGTCAACTGTATACCTGTGGATGAAAAGGACAGGCAACGGTTTATCGAGGCAGCGGGCGACGTGCCTATCGAATTCTGCGGAGACCCCAAAAACTACGGTGACATGAAAGTCAAGGCGCAAATTCCAGAAGAGCTGCGCGCAAAGGCAACGGCTGTGCTGGGTAACTTCAACCCGGCGATTGCCGACCAATTCACCAGCCTCGAATGGCTGCAAACCTGGAGTGCCGGTGTCGACGCCTATATCAAGCCAGGCGTGCTGCCCGAAGGCGTCACTGTGACCAGCGCAACCGGCGCGTATGGCCAGTCGGTCTCCGAACACATGATTGCGATGATGTGGGCGCTGATGAAGAACTTCACGCTTTATATCCGCGACCAGGAAGCCCATGAATGGAAGGACGAAGGTACCGTGCTTACGCCTAACGGCGCGACCGCACTGGTTATCGGCACCGGTGATATCGGCTCGCATTTCGCCCGTCTTGCCAAGGGTGCGGGAATGCACACCGTCGGCGTGCGCCGCAGTGCCGACAAGCCCGTTGACGGCATCGACGAGATGCATGGTTTCGATGAACTGGACACGCTGTTGCCGCAGGCCGATGTGGTCGCCTTGTCGTTGCCGAGGGCTGCCGACACCCATCATCTGATCGACGCACGCAGGCTTGCGATGCTCAAGAAAGATGCCATCGTCATCAACGGTGGCCGTGGGGATGCGGTCGACGACGACGCTTTGGCCGAGGCCTTGAACCGCAAGGCGATTCGCGGCGCCGGTGTCGATGTATTCGAGACCGAGCCGTTGCCGGCCTCCCATCCGCTTTGGGATGCCCCGCGTTGTATCATGACCCCGCACGTCGCCGGTGGCAGCCATCTGGCCAGCAACGACGCCCATATCGTCGACATCGCCGTGGCCAATGTGCGCCGCTACGCCCATGGCGAGCCCTTGCAGGACAACGCGCATCGCTGATTTTGTGTTTTAGGTTTTGCGAGTCGGACTTGTGCCTTGAAGCAGGTTTCCGGTATTGTCACGATATGACCATGACGATATTGAAAGATCAGACATCGTAACCCGAATAAGCCACTCGAAAACCTGACTACAAGAAATCCGCCACTGATCTCATTCAATGGCGGATTTCTTATACCTGATTCTTAACGAATCGAGTTTCGTTCAGGCTTTACTTGTAAGCTTCGTCGAGCTGAGCCTCCATGTCGTCGAAGCGATCGACCTCAGGGTGGAAGATCGGGTGGCCGGCGGCGACCACGAGCAGCGGCTTCTCCAGCGTGCGCAGGTTGTCGACCGGGTTCTCGTTCAACACCAGCAGATCGGCGGACTTGCCGACCTCCAACGAACCGGTGACATCGCCCAAACCGAGAATTTCGGCGGTGACCTGCGTGCCGGCGTGGAAGGCTTCGGCTGGCGTGAAGCCGGCGAAGCGGACGAGCAACGCCATCTCGCGCCACGTGCCATACTGTGGCACGAACGGCATCGCGGTATCGGTGCCGACGCCGACCTTGATACCGGCCTCGTGAGCCTGTTGAGCTCCCTTGACCATGCCTTCGACCACCGGTACGGAATTCTCCATCTGGATGTCGGTCATGTTGAGGGTTTCCTGCGACAGATACTTCATCGGCAAACCTGCGGAAAGCGTGGGTTCAAGCGCGCTCCATCCGCGCAGCGTGTTCGGATTGTTCAGGAAGAGTTCGGTCAGCTCGTCGTCGAGCGCACAGCCGTGTTCGATGGTGTCGACGCCGGCTTTCAGAGCGCGGCGGACGCCCTCCTCACTCTGCGCGTGGGCGGCGACGATGATGTCGTTGGCATGTGCGGCCTCGCAGATTGCGCGCATCTGCTCTTCGGTCATCTGCGGCGCGCCGGCCTCGCCGAGCACCTGTGAATCGGTGACACCACCGGTGGCTGCGATCTTCAAGGCGTTGACACCGTGGTCGATACTGTATTCGGCCTCGCTGCGAGCCTCTTCAGGAGTATCGCTTTCCATCGCGACCAACGGTGCGCCGTGGCCGTCGGGGATCGCGAGCATCGGGCCGGAAGCCATGATGCGTGGGCCGACCATCTTGCCGGAGTTGATGCGATCACGGATGGCGACGACTTCGTAGCCGACGTCGCCCACGGTGCGGATGGTGGTTACGCCCGAGTTCAGGAGCGTCATGATATTGGACTTGCTGGTTTCGTACATGAAGAGCTTGCCAGGCGCCGAATGCATGATTTTCGCGGTCTTGCGCTGACCTTCGGGCGTGCTGCCCTTCGGGTCGAGCGGTTTGCCTTGCGAGAAGGTGTGGGTGTGGCCGTTGATCATGCCGGGGGAGACGAACTTGCCGGTGCCGTCCAGCTTGTGGTAGCCCGGAGGCACCACGACCTCGCTGGAAGGCCCGATTTCCCGGATCTTGCCCAGCCCGTCGACCACGATGGTGGTGTCGGTGAGGGTGCGGCCGTCCTCATCGCCGGTGGCTACGCTGGCATGTTCGATGGCGAATGGTTCTATCGCGGTATTACGTGGTGCGTGCATATCGTCTCCTTGATAAGCGAAAAGTGTAAAACGGCTCAATTCCACTCTATCAGGATTTGGCAAATAACGTCGTGATAGAGCTAAATTTGCCTTTCATTTCTATTGTATTACAAAAGGATTTTATAAATACCGTTTAGAGCCGCACTACGGAAAGAATCCCGGTCTTGAGACTGAGCAAAACGGCAAGATACAGTGCGCACAGGATGATGAAGACGATATCCTTGCCTGTTATACGCAGGGCGTGCAAATGTGTCCGGTGGATGCCTTCCTCGTAGCTACGTGCGTCGAGCGCGAGCGAAAGATTGTCCGAATGGCGCAAGGCACCCGCGAAAATCGGGACGATGATGGCCACGATCGCCTTGATTCGTTTGGCGGGTGAGCCGGTTTCGATGCTGCCGCCGCGAGCCGCCTGCGCGTCCATGATGTTACGTGCCTCCTCGGCCAGTGTCGGCAGGAAACGCAATGCCAGGCTCATCACCAACGCCAGTTCCTGCGTGTGGAATCCGAAACGGCGCAGCGGGGAAAGCAGGGAGCCGAAGCCGTCGGTCAGCGCCGTGGGCGTCGTGGTCTGCAGCAGAATGATGCCAAGCAAAATCACCAGTCCGAAACGGCAGGTATACAGTATCGCCGCCATCACACCTTCATCGGTGATCGGGAAATTCCAAAAGCTCGCCAGCGGCTTGCCGGTGCGGACGAAGAGCATGTTGATGACGCCCATCACCAGCAGCAGTACCAGGAATCCGCGCATCGAGCGGAACAGGCGTTTCGGGCCGAGTTTTGCGGCAGCCGCGAGAACGATGACCATAAGTGCGGTCAGGCCAAGCTGCGGCAGGGAACTGACCATGAACGAGGTGAACATCAGCACGAGGAACACGACCAGTTTCACGCGTGGGTCAAGACGTTCGATGATGCTCGGTTGTCGGGTGGCTTTGGAGTTCTTACCGCTATCTACTGATTGGCCGTTATCGGTGGTTTGTTTGTTTTTGGCGGGAGCGGTTGTGTTCTTGGGCGTTTTGGAATGTACAGTAAATTCTTCGCGGTCGTCTTTGTTCGGTTCTGACGTTTGCAGTGAAGCTAGGCTTTGATAGGAATCGCCGTTTGTATCGTCCTTGCCGTTATCGCCTTCAAGCGGCTTGCCAAGAGTAATGACGCGGTCGGCGAGTTGGCGCGCCTGACGTGGGGAGTGAGTAATCATCACTATCGTGACTCCGTGCGCGTTGAGCGTGCGTACCAGGGCGTAGATGCGCTCGCTGGCCGTGGCGTCGAGCCCGGCGGTCGGTTCGTCCAAAATGAGAATGCGCGGGTCGCAGGCGATGATACCGGCGATGGCTGCAAGCCGTTGCTGTCCGCCGGAAAGCGAGAAGGGGGAGCGATCAGCGAGTTCGCTGATACCCAGCAGCGACAACGCCCGGTCCACACGCTGGTCGACCACCTGCTGTGGCAGGCCTTGATTGCTTGGTCCGTAGGCTACATCCTGCCGCACGGTTTCGGCGAAGAGCTGGTGTTCGGGTTGCTGCATCACTAGGCCGACGTTGGAACGCAGCGCCTTTTTGTCGCGTCGCGTCATCGAGCCCAGATCGATGCCGGCCACCTTGATGGTACCGCTATCGGGTTTTGACAATGCGGTCATCAGCCTGGTCAACGTCGATTTGCCGGTGCCGTTGCGTCCCATGATGGCGACGATTTCGCCCTGTTCGATATGCATCGAGAAATCGTGGAGTGTATCGTCGTCTGCCTTGGGGTAGCGGAAGGAAACGTGCTCGAAGCTGATGGCCGGTTCGTCCGTAGGAAGTTCGGAATTGGAAAGTTCTCTGTTGCTGCTTGCTTTATTTCGGTCAGTTTTTTTGTCGAATTGGGAATTATCCGATTCGGCTGATTGATTTACCGGAATTTCTGAAGAATCATCATCCTCGTTCGCCGGTTCCATCTTGGTATCGACGTTTGTTGGTTTCGTCTTTGTGATGGTATTCGGGACTGACGAATCGGCATCGATGATAACGCCGTCGGGTTTCAATATCCCTGTGTCATCGGCATTCGTCACCGAAAGTTTGAGTGCAGCCTGCGTTTGCGAAAGCTCAACGAGCTTGCCGTTTTCGAGGCTCAGGATACGGTCGGCAGCCTTCAGTTCTTCTGGCCGATGCGTGACGTGGACAATGGTGGTTCCGGCGCGCTGAAGGTTGTCGAGCACATGCAATACGTCGTGCTGCGCTTCAAGGTCGAGCATTGCTGTCGGCTCGTCGAGCACGATCATCTTGGGGTGCATGGCTAATATTCCGGCGATGGCGATGCGCTGCTGCTGCCCCCCGCTCATCCGTGAAGGATCGTCTAGCAGAAAATCCCTCATATCCACGGCATCGAGCGACTCGTCTACTCTCGTCGAGATTTCATCGGGGGCAATCGCAAGATTTTCGGGCCCGAACGCCACGTCGTCGCCCACGACGGTAGTGATGATCTGGTCGGTCGGATTCTGAAAGACCGCGCCGATGTCACGGCGTGCCTTCCGATAGAGGTTGCTATGTGGAGCCCCGGAAGAAAAAACGTCGTAGCCGAGCAGTGTCACCGAACCATCGTCAGGTGCGGCAAGACCAGCGATAAGCCGTGCGAGCGTGGATTTTCCGGAACCGTTCGGACCGACCAGGCAGATGCGTTCGCCAAAGCGGATATCGAGGTCGATGCCGTTCAATGCCCACGATTTGCCGCCGTCATAGCTGAAACGGACATCATTCAGTTGTGCGGCGAAACCGTTGAAACCGTTGACGTTGTTCGTTCCGGCAGTGTTCGATTCACCGGTATCCTTAGTGGAATTCGCATCCTGCGAATAGTTGCGAGATTGCCGGGAACTTTGGCCGGAAAGGTAACCCGAAGCCGAGCCTTCGCTGCGATTGGGCGCGGAAGACTCGGCCTCGGTGAATTTACGGTCAGTCATTGTCTGGCTGGTTCCTATCGGTTAAGAAGGTTGGAAATCGGCTTATAGATGACGAAGGTGACCACGCCGTGAATCGCGAACTTGATGAGGTTGAACGGCAGAAGAACCGGAATCACCATCTTCAAGACCTGGGCGGTGGTCATGTGCGCGTAAATCGGAGTAATCAAAAGGTTGCCGCCGATGGCCGCGATGAGGCCGAAGACCACGCCGACCAGGATGCCGACCAACGCGCCGACGCGCGTGCGCATGCGCTTGTAGACCATGGCCGCGGGAACGCTCAGGAACACGGAGACTGCGATGGACATGATGGCGCCCCACGGGTTCATGAACAGGTGGGGGATCCAGCTCAGGACGCTGACGATGAACGCCGCCATCGGGCCGAAGGCGAAGCCCGCGACCAGGCAGATGATGCCGGAAAGGTCGTACTTGAGCCACGGAACTCCCGGCATAATCGGGAATTCGATGAACGATGCGGCCATTGCCAACGCCACAAAGAGTGCGTAGATGGCGATGCGTTGCGTCGACCAATTGCCCTTGTCGGCCACGCCCGTGGAGTGCGACGATTGTGTTTTGTCGTGTGCGCTGCTGGCGGCTAATTCTTGGTCTTTGGGGTCGCTCGATTCCATGACTTTTGTGGAATTCGTGGTGTCTTCGTTGCCGTTTGTTGACGACTGATTTTGGGTATCAGAAATATCGCTCATGATGAGCCTCGTTTCTTTCATCCGGACTATAACCGTTGGCCTCGGATTTTCACCGGATCGACCGCTTTCGCGGCTCGCGGGCTTCGGCAATGCTGTCGTTTTGAGACCGACAGTGCTGTTACCGCCAATAAGGAATTTCACCTTCCCTGAAACTTACGTCCCTATCTATACCCGTATGCCTAGCCAAAAGTCAAACGATTTTGCACAATTCGATAAATATGGCTATACGGTGCACGAATAAAGGTAGGTCCGAATGGTGATTAGTGGCTTTCCTGTCGCAATCGTGTGGGGGTGCAAGAATAGGGAATATGAGCGAAAACGAGAAAACTATGGAAACTGCCGGTGGCTTGGACTTGGATGTTACATCGTCGGTGGCGCCGCCGATCGAGAAACTGGCCATCGTCGTGGTGACGTATAAGAGGCAAAAGCTCCTGGCCCGTCTGTTCGATTCCATCAAAGCACTGAACGACGCTCCCTGGCGCGTGGTCGTGGTCGACAACGAGCATAGCGACGAAACCGCAGCGATGGTGCGGGAATTTGCCGACGCGGTCAACGCCCAGTGGGGTAGAACCGAGCCCGACGAAAGCGGCAATACCGATCGCGTGGTCTACGAGCCGCAAGCCGGCAATATCGGTGGTTCCGGCGGTTTCTCCAATGGGGTCAAGAAAGCTTACGAACTCGGTGCCGAATGGTTCTGGGTGATGGACGACGACGTGGCCGTGCTCCCGAACGCCATCGGGCAGCTCGCCAAGTGGACGCCGCGTCACGACGTGATTCAGGGTTCGCGCCTCGATTATGATGGCGGTGATTTTTATTGGCAATATGATTTCATCGTGCCGCTCGGCATCCCCAACCCCATCGCACCAGCTGCGTTCGGGCCTTCCGGCTACCGTACGATGGACACGATGTGCTTCGAAGGTGGACTCTTCCGCCGCAATATCGTCGAGCAGATCGGCCTGCCGGATCCGCGTTTCTTTATTTATTGGGACGACACGATCTACGGCTATCTCGCCAGCAAAGTGACCGACCCGATTGTGGTCAACGACAAGATCATTCAGCGCACGCGTGATATCGACAACTGGGACATCGCCGGTCTTCGCCAGCTCAACTCGACCTCCGACATGAACCGTTATCACATCATGCGCAACCGTGGCTACATGGCCCGCTACTTCATGGCTCACGGCGACTACCGTCCGGCATTGTTCGGGTTGGGCACGTTGCTGACGGCCGTCAAGGAAGTCATCCGGCTTTTCGCCGTCGACCGAGAGCATGTCAAGACCGGGCTCAAGGCCATTGCCAAAGGCTGGGTCGACTCGCGCAAGCTCCTGCACGACCCGAATTGGCAGCCGATGCCACCGCTGAAATAGCGCTCGAAAAAAAGATTATGCGCTTGCAGGCTCAATTTAGCCGTTGATGCAGGCGCGTTGACTATCGAGCGCGGTACAATGTCAACGATTATTTTTTGTTCCGTTACCAAGAGGGGTTAGCGATGATTGAGACAGCACAGGCCTTTGGCGTTGATATCGGCGGTTCGGGTATCAAGGCGGCCCCCGTGGATCTGGAGAAGGGCGAGTTCGCCCTGCCTCGCCTGAAGATCCTCACCCCCGAAGTTTCTACGCCGGACGCCGTTGCGGCAGTCGTGCGTCAGGAACTCGAACATTTTGAAGTTCCGGCAGGTGCTCCGGTGGGTATCGCCTTCCCGGCACCTATCAAGCCCGGCAAGCCGCTTGACTTCATGGCGAACCTCGACAAATCGTGGATCGGTCTTGACGTCACCGAGGTCTTCTCCAAGGCTTGCGGTCGTCCGGTCACGGTCGTCAACGACGCTGACGCCGCGGGCCTTGCCGAGCAGCAGTATGGTGCGGCCAAAGGCGAGGACGGACTGGTCATCGCCACCACGCTTGGCACCGGCATCGGCACCGCGCTGATTTATCACGGTGTGCTGCTGCCGAACACCGAGCTCGGCCATATTCAGCTTGAAAAGGGCAAGGGCGACGCCGAAAAGTACGCGGCCTCCTCGGTGCGCGACAAGAAGAGCCTCGGCTACAAGAAGTGGGCCAAGCGCCTGACCAAGTATTATGGTCTGCTCGAGAAATACTTCAGCCCCGACCTCTTCGTGGTCGGCGGCGGCGTGAGCCGTATGGCTGACAAGTTCCTTCCGTATATCGATATCAAGACCCCGATTGTGCAGGCCAAGCTGCGCAATGAGGCGGGCATTGTGGGTGCTGCGTATTACGCGACCACCAAGCTCGTCTGAGCTCTGACGTTTTACAGGTTCCGTTCGGCTGCAAAGCCGGGCGGAACTTTTGTATTGTTTGGCTGTTATTGGAGTAAAATCGGTTTTAGTGTCGCATATATATCGACGTCGCTAATCGATAGTGAGTGAATTCGGTTGGTGTCGATTCGTGCGTCATGCTGTCTGAAACTTTGAAATCACTGTCTGGGAATGGGAGATTATGCGTTTTTCGTCAAGAGTCGGCTCGACCAAGCTCAACCCCATTGCTGAAGCCGAAGCGGCAGTCAGAAGCCAAGGGATTGCGCTGAATACCGTCAACGATTCCAATCCGACGAAGCATGGTCTTGCCCCCAAGGAAGTGCCAGGCGTCTACACCGCCGAGCTGCGCGGGCCGTTGGTGGCGCGAAAGCAGCTTGCTGAATTTTTGACCAATCGTAATGTCGAGGAAATGGCAACGGCAGGGCAGGATTCCTCTGCACCGGTTGATCCGGACCGGCTTTATCTTTTGAGCTCTACTTCCGAGGCCTATACGTGGCTTTTTAAGTTGATGTGTGATGCGGGCGATATCGTGCTCGGGCCGAAGCCGGGTTATCCGCTCATCGAGTCCATCGGTGGGCTGGAGAACGTGGACACGCTGGAATACCAGCTGCAATTCGATGGGTCATGGTTCATCGACGTGGCTTGGCTGCACGAGCTTCTGGAAAGTACGAAAGGCGAAAAAGTACAGGCCATCGTCTTGATTAACCCGAACAATCCGACAGGTTCTTACATCAAACCGGATGAACGCGAGGAGTTGGTGGCGTTGTGCCGCCAGCACGATGTCGCCATCATCGCCGACGAAGTGTTCTTCGACTATTCCTTGGAACCGTTTGCCGGCAATCGTCGGCTGGCGGGGGAGCAAGGCGCGTTGACGTTCGCTCTCGACGGTTTCTCAAAACTCCTTGCCGCTCCTCACGCCAAGGTCGGCTGGATTCAGGTCAGCGGGCCAAAGAACCTGGTGGCCGAAGCGCAGCGCAGGCTTGATATTATTGCCGACGACTATCTGCCATTCAGCGACATCATCGCCACGCGAATGCCGGAATTGCTTGCTGCGGTTCCCGGCCAGCTTAAGCGTGTGCAAAAGCGTACTCGAGCCAATCTCAAACGTTTGCATACCATGCTGGACGAGGATGAATCTGGCTTGGTCTCCGTCCTGCGTGCGGAAGGCGGCTGGAACGTGCTTCTGCGATTCCCCTCGGTCATCGATGAAAACTCGTTGGTCCTGCGCCTGATTCATGATTTTAACCTGACCGGTCAGCCCGGCTATTACTTCGATATGACCGAAAATGGTTATCTTGCGGTCTCCCTCCTGCCTGAACCGGACATTTTCGAGCGCAACATCAAAGCCGTACTGGCAGCGGTTTCACGCGAACTCAACCTGTTGGGAGCCTGATGATGGCATTTGGCAATCAAAACGGTGAATTCAACGGAATCCCGGAGCAAATACCTTACGTCGCCACGGTGGAAAATGTCGACAACGGCGCGTCCGTTGATATGGCACAAACCAATTCGGAAGACGCATCGAATGCGGCCACGCCTCCGAACAAAAGCGATAAGAACAAAAATGAAAACAAACGAGTGTTTGGGATTTTTAAGCGCCGCACGCCGGAAGAGATAGCAAAGGGTGAATCCCTAGTAAGCATTGGCTATCTGATATTCTGTATGTTTTTTGAATTGGTTATAGCCGGTGTTTTCCTGTTTGCCTTCTGTCTTTTCATTCGACATGATTTGGAACATGCGTCAGTCTTATGGTGGCAGGTTTGCATGATAGTTCTGGAATTAGCGGCTATTGCACAATACGTGGGCTCTGTGATAGGTTTGTTTATATTTCTGCTGGTCAGAACGAAGCGCTGCAAGCGGCTGTTGAAAAGAGTGATATGGCTCTGGACGTTGGTATTGGTGCTTTTGGGCATAGCCGGACTATTTATTTCACCCTATATCGGCAAAGAACGGGATCCTACATGCCTTTTTATCGCCTTGTTCAGCCTATTGGTTCCGTTGGTTGATTTTGGCGGCCGATATGGTTTTGTTCCGATTAACCACATCATACTTAAAGACTGAGTTGATTTCGCAGGCTTTTATTACTTGGTAAGTTTTATAATTAGATCAAAAACCACGAGGCGACCGCTTGGAACATCGCCGGATTCGTTCGCGTCAGGGCATCCTCGCGGCCCGGGACGAAAATAACCAGGAACGCCACGGTGATGCTCAACAACAGAAGCAGCAGCATCGCAAGCCGTAAGGCGACGCATCCCCAATCAATACTCGGCCGCGGGGTTGCGGATGCGGTTTGATGATGGAGCCTCAGTCTTCCCAACTGATTACGTAGGTTCGGTTGCGATAGTGATGTTTGCTGACCTTCTGTATCTGCATCCGAATGCGGATTCAGTGATGTTTTCCTCATCTTCCGGCAAGGCCGAGCATCGCCGAGAATCGCTCCGAACACCACGATGGCCGCAATGGCGACCAGCCAGCCGAAGTCGACCATATAGCGCCAGCCGATGCCGCCTTTGACGATGTCGACCAGTAAAAGCAGCAAAGCCAATGGCAACGTGGTCAACACGAGTCGAAGCAAATCGGACCGACGAATACGCTTTCTCACGCTAGGAATCAGCAACAGCAAGACAAGCAAAAGAGCCGGGCAAAGTACGAAAAGCCCGCCCGCCAATGGTTCCGCATAGCTCCAGGAAGCAACCGGTGTGGGGTTGATGGCAAGGAATGGGAAGTCTCGCGTAAAGCGCAGCGGCAGGAACAGGTAATAGCCGAGCGTCGGCAGCAAATTGGCGGGGGAGTTGTGGTAATGGGTCATGTCGGCGACGGTGATTTGGTAGCGTTCGCCGAAATCGATGGGGAAGCCGAACCGAACGGCGTTATAGACGCACAACGGAAGTATTACAATCGGTGCTGGCAGCAAAACCGCAGTCAGCACGCGGATCACAGCTTTCCGTTTACTTGGTTTTCGTGACTTTTGCGATTTGGCGAATATCGCGCGAATCTGGGGCCAGAATATCGGAAACGCCAGTAATGTGACCAAAATGAATGTCGGTCGGCATCCGAAATTAGCTGCCAAGCAAAGCGAGCCAACGGCCAGATGAGGCCATGAAAGCGGAGAGGTATCGCCGATGGTGATGAGATGACGGCGCGCCAGCCTGTCTTTCTGATATCCAATCGCGCCCAACCAGAACCACAAACCCATCGCACTCAAAGCGAGGGAGGCGGCAAACGGAACCGAATAGAAATTCATACGGAAAGCGAGATAGCCGACCTGCGAGCCCAGCAGAAAAAGCGTGATGGCCATGGAAACCGTGGCCAGCGAAGTCTTCGGATTCAGCAATTTCAGCATGCGGATGACCAAGAGCGAGCCGAACAGGACGAAGATGAAGAGCAGGAACGCCACTGCAGCGCCTGCCGGGAGCATCAACCCGCCCGAGACGAACAGCGAAGTTAGCAGACGGTATGGGGCGAAAATCAGCAGTGCCGGCAGCACGCCGAAATACGAATACCAATGGCCGTGGAAGAAGGAATAATCCCAATAAATCGGCGTGACGCCATGGCCAAGCAATGTTTCGCGAGTTTGCGGATCATAAGGGTTTGCAGCTGTTTCGAGCCCCTTCGGCACAGGTAAATCCATTGATGCGCGGCCGTGAAGCAGGGAATCTGCCATATGGCCATACTGGTTGAAATCGTAAGTGTAGTTGCCCGGCTCGTGGAATGCGGAGGTGTTGGCCGTCCAAATCGATTGCACCATCGAGAGCGCGGCCAACGCTGCGACCACAAGCATGAATCCCGTGAAAACAAGCCTTTGCCGGATGCTGGCCGTGTCCAAGCGCATCCTCCACAGCTTCGAAGATGGCATCCACAGCGCGAGCAGCGCAATGATGACCGCCATGGCCACCACGCGCCCCCAACTGGCGTGGAACGGCACACGCACGTTCGCGTGGATGGCGGCGATGTCGACATGGGTCCCGGCGGGCTCATCAACCCAGACCTTGATATCGGTGGGCTGCGGTGCCGTATTGGAACCGGGAATGCGCAGGTAACGGGAATTGGAAATGGCCGTTGAAACCGAACGAACAGGCGAGGCGTGCCCGGCGGCATCCACCCGGATATGGAAAGCCGTCGACGGGGATTTCTGTCTGGCCTTTGTCGTGTTTTCAATGGTTTCGCTGGTATCAGAGAATCCCAAAACCTGCGACGGCGAAGTGAAACGGAACGTCGATTCCGTCGGATCGATACGTATATACGGCGAACTTCCATCACTTTGTGTGGTGAGATACGCCGAGGTCGGGTCGGTGACCACCAGTGTGCCGTCTTTCTGGCGCGAAAGGCCCGGGCCGAGCGTGTTGAGCGCGGAAACCGAATCGCGGCTGGCTCCTAAGGTGCTCCAGAACTGCGCGTTGAATACGAAGCACTCGAGCAGGAGTATGATCGCCGCCGCCAGAAGCGCGAATATGGCGGTCTTGTGGCGGGTCCAGGAGCTAGCAGGAGAAGTGTTCACATGTTTATTCTATAAGCTTTATGTCTGGCTGAATTGAAAGAATTATCCATATGTCCAATTTCACACAGCATTTGCATGATTTCGCCTCTTCTTCGCGGTTTGGCAGGTTTGTCGAGTCGGCCAGAGGCATCGCGCATCGTGTGAATACGATGGTGGGCAGCGGCGTTTCGCGCAACGATATCGATGAGGAAGCTCCTGCTTCATTGCCTTCATCTCCTTCGTCTTCTTCGCCGCAAACACAGGGCAAAGCCGGAACCAGCGCCATGATGCAGGAGTTTTTCGAACGTTCCGTTCAGGTGGGGCCGATGGTCAAACGGCATATTTTCGAAGATTTTCCGGACGTGCCCGATGGGCTTTCGCTCGGGTGGGCGCAGTTGCCGCAGCTCGACGGGCGTTTTTTCGCTCTCGGAGTGTTTCTGGCGCCCAATGAATTCTGCCAGGTCGCTTTGGTTGACGGCAAAGGTCGGGTTTTCCTTGGCGGCGACCCGCAGATGGACACCCACGACGTGGATCCGGCGCTCGTTTTTGGCAAGGAGGGCGATTTTTCGCTTTCTGACGACAGCAGGATGCGTGGAGACAGAGCCGGCAAATCCGGTTCGGCGCCACGAACCGTTCAAAACATTGGCTTTGACACGAAATCCGCGTATGAAACCGATCCGGCTGGCGAGGGCGAAGGCCGTGGCATTGACGTGGTGCAAGGCGGCATCGTCGGTCGTGACATGTTTGGTCAGATGACCTGGCTGGCTTCCTGGCTCAAGCGCGGCAACCGTTATACGTTGGAACAGATGCGCTACCGTTTGCCCGAGAACCTGCGTCTCAACTTGGAATACCGCGATGCGATGGCCATCGCTTTCTTTGCCACCTACATGCTTCCGCAGATGGGTGGGCAGCTCATCGGTTTCGGTGCTGGCAACATTTTCCGTAGACTCAACCGGGAAGCGCCGCTTGGTGCGATTCGCCGCAGTGTGCGCGACAGCCTGGAGGCGCGGGCTCACGGTTTGCGCGTCTCCGGTCTTGAGGATTATTTCGCCGATCTGATGCGCGAATCGGGGGCGTTGAAACCGTCGGCCGGACTTGAGGCCGTTCACGGCGCCGAGCCGTTGCATCTATATACTTCCAGCTATTCCGGAGCCTATTTCTTCACTTGGGATGATTCCCTGAACCTGGCCCCGGCCCTTGAAGCTCTGAATATCGAGGGCAATCTCAACCGTTTCGCATCGGTCAGCGTTTGGCTCGAGCACAACGCACATACTGGCGCGCTGCCCATCGAAGACACCGTCACGCGTGCGCAGGCCGCTCAGATCGATCACGCGTTGCTGGACAATCCTGCGTTGATGGCGTTGAAGCCGCTGCCGAAACAAGGTGCGGATTTGCGTGAACCGAGTTCTGTGTCGCTGTCTCGGATGATCGGGATAGCCGGGCAGACCGCAGATCGTATTGCCGCCGATGCAGCCGGTAATGATGATGTCTCTCCGACTCAAACCGCTGCTTCCACCTCGGCCGGTCGTGGCGAATGGGTCTATCGTCAAGTTTTGTCTACTTTGCTGCGGCAGATAAGGGTGCCGTATCGTTTCGACACCGAATTCCGATCCAATCTGGAGCTTGGCAATGTCGCCGTCGCCTTCACCACCGCAGGGCGTACCATGATGCCGACCAGCCGATACGATTCGCAACGTCACACGTGGGTGACTTTGAGCGAGAACGAGCGTACCGCGATGAGCGAACGCTACAATCTGCGTGTCGGCCTGATGATCGCCGCGCTTTGCTTCGGCGCCGACGACAGCATTCAAAACGTCTCTATCCGCATCGACTCGATGGGGTTGGAAGAGGCCGTAGAACAGCAGGATTCCGCCATTTCCAAACTCATGGCTCAGGCGTTGGGTGCGTTCGAGCGCATGCCGAGCGGCGATATGCGAAGGGGCGGGTCGAAAGCCGACCCCAAGGACGGTGATATCCACGGTGACCCCTCACAGGCAGGTCCCGTGGCAGCCGCTCACGATTCCATGCCGTTTGCCTCTCCTGCAATGCAAACTCCCAAAGATGTCGAAGGCAATGATTCCGCCGAATCCCAAAACGATAACGGCGGGCAAGAGCATGCAGGCTCGAATGCCGATGCTGACAAAACGAATGCGACCAGTGCGGCGCAGGCTTCGGCGCCAACAGAGGCGCAAAACAATCCGGTAGACGGCGTATCGGATGGTAAAGGCGATAACAGCACAAACAATAGCAACCAGCAAGGTGGTTCCGCTCCCGAAAACTTAGGTTCCGCGAATAGTCGAGATTTCAACGGTAACGAGACCAACGACGATTCCCACGGTGATTCCCAAGAAGATTCTCGCAGTGATGAAGAACAAATCGACGCGCAATTCGCCGACTTGATGAAGGGTGTCGACCTCGACAGCATCGCCATGTCGGTGCCGCAAGGCGACCAGGAGACCGACATCGACGACGATCAAGGCGAGGACGACAGAGACGGCAATGATCCGCTTGCGGTGTTGCGCAGCGGTCCTACCGCGCACAATATGGCGACCGTGACCTTCACGCGCGAGGAATTCATGCGCCGCATCGCCTCGGACGGACTGAAACACCCGATTGAGACCTATCGCAAGTTCGGCGCGTCGCTCAATATCGAAGCCGCGATGCCTCGCAACGCTAATCCGCAGTTCACCTTGCGTGACAAGCGGTTCTCGCCTTTGGGAAGCCAGGAGGAGCCGGAACTCGCCGAGGTGACGATCGACGGTGATGCCAAGCGTGTGCTCGGAACGGACAACATCACCGGGCTTTCCATCCAACGTGCCGACCTGTTGCAGCGTGCAGTGAGTGATTTCCATCGGATTGCCGAAGACGATACGTTGCCCAGCGTCGCCAAGGCCCAACAAGCCATGGCCATTGTCGAAGCCAACGGCGATCCGGAATTGAAGAAACTCGCGCCGAGCGTAAGTAGCGCATTGATCGACGGGGTCGACACCCCGGATCTCGATTTCACACTTGCCAAAAATCTGGACGCCGAGCGAGTGAAGGCACGCGATCTGCTGTTTTCCGGGCAGGTCGATCAGGCCATCGCAAGTCTTGAAGAGGCCGTCGAGAAGGTTGACGCGCTCTATGCCCCGACCGGCGCGCCGCGATATTTCAACTCATACGCCGAGCGCGTGGTCTATAACCGTCTTTTCGCCACCAGCGACGAGCAGACCGTGCTCATTCCCGACAATCTTTTCTATGCCCATATGGAACTGGCCGACGTGCTGGCTCAGTTGCAGGGCGCGAAAGCCGCGTTACCGCACCTGAACCAGATGGTCTCCTACGCTCCGGCCTACCCGCTTTCGCATATGCGACTTGCCGTGCAACTGGCCCGCGAAGAGGATTGGAACTCCGCCCGTGCCGCTTGCTTGAACGCTTTGCGTGTCTCGCTGGATCGGGACGATGCGGCCTACGCCTACTACCGCTTGGCCTACGCCGAGTGGATGCTTGGCGATTTCGACGTGGCGGCCGCAAGTTACATCATGAGCGAGCATATTTCCCCGGGCAAGATTGCCTCGCTTGACGGCGAACTTCAGGAATTGCTGGCACGCGCGCAATCCCAGTGCATCCTGGTGCCGGTCTCCTTCGAATCGGCCCAGCAAGTGCTGGCTTCCCATGACCTTCCGGTGTGGCCGCATACCGAAGTCGGCGACATCGTTCGCGATGCGGCGCGTGTGTGCGTAGACAAAGCACTCTTTGTGCCGGCCCGAACACTTTCGGTGGCGGCCGCGAGGATGGATGATAGCGCTGACGACGGGATGGACATGGCGCAAGCGCAGTTCTTGCGTTCCCTTAACGCCTGAATTATGCCTTGAGCTTGGTTGGTTGCTGGCCTCTGGGTATGTTATCAAGTGCGATCTTCGTTGGTGGGGTTTGAGCGATTCCCGCCTTGTCTGCTTTCTTGACATGACCGTACAATCAGAGGGAATGGTGCGAGGCTGATATTGTAATACTGATTGGTCCCGTGTATGGATTGGATGGATGACATGGTCAAATCGACGAAACCGAAAAACGGGCAAGACAATACTCAAGCTTCGTCTCAAGGCGACCAGCTGGCCTGGGATTTCGAAGGCGACAAACCCGAAGTCGGCGACAACGTCGGTGCCGCGCAATATGCACCCGGTTCTCTGGAATGGATTGCCGCATTGCAGCATACCGACGCCGATGCCACAAGGCTTGAAAAGCTCGATGTTTCAAAGCTGACCAGCGAAGCCGCGGCACGGCTCTGGGCCCGTGTGGCCGCATGGGTCGAAAGCGATCAGATAGCCTATTACATCGATTCCGATCCGGTTTCCTCCGATGCCGCCTACGATATCTTCATGCGTTGCCTGCAGGCGCTTGAAGCCGATTTCCCGGCTTTGGACAACCCGCAATCGCCGACCCACCGTGTCGGCGGCACGTTCTCCAACGAATTCCCCGATGTCACGCTGCCATCGAGGATGCTGAGCCTGGACGATGTGTTTTCCATAGCCGAGCTCAAGGATTGGTACGAGGGTGTGCTGAAAGCCTTGGAATGGCCTGAAGGAAAGCCGCTGCCGATGACCTGCGAGGTCAAAATCGATGGGCTGGCGCTCGATCTGCTTTACCGTGACGGCGTTCTGGAACAGGGATTGACGCGCGGTGACGGCACAACCGGCGAGGACATCACCACCAACGTACGCACCATCGCCTCGATTCCGCAGAACCTTCAGGGGGCGAGTGAAGATATCCCGCGATTCGTCGAGATCCGCGGCGAAGTGTTCATGCGCTGGGACGATTTCCATGAGCTCAACAAGGTCAACGAAGACGAGGGCAAGGCACCGTTCGCGAACCCGCGCAACGCTGCCGCAGGTTCGTTGCGTCAGAAAGACCCTCGGATTGCCGCATCCCGACATCTAAGTTTCTACGCGCACGGTCTGGGACTGTTGCAATGGGCGCCTGGCAGTGTCAACGAAGGCCATGATGCCGTCAACGACCAGTCGGAAGCCTACGATCTTTACAAAAAGTGGGGGATTCCGGTCTCTCCGCACAACCGTGAAATCACCAGTTTCGACCAGATTCTTGACATGATCGACTACTACGGCGAGCATCGCGGCGACATCGAACACGCGCTCGACGGCATCGTGGTGAAAGTCGACGACCTGGCATTGCAGCGCAGGCTCGGCGCCACCTCGCGTGCCCCGCGTTGGGCCATCGCCTACAAGTATCCGCCCGAGGAAGTCAACACCAAGCTCCTTAATATCGTCGTGCAGGTTGGGCGCACCGGCCGTGTCACGCCGGTTGCCGTGCTCCAGCCGGTTTATGTCGCCGGTTCGACCGTCGCCGCCGCGACGTTGCATAATCCTTCCGAGGTCAAGCACAAGAATGTGATGATCGGTGACACCGTTGTCGTCCGCAAGGCCGGCGACGTCATCCCCGAGATCGTCGGGCCGGTATTGGAACGGCGCAAAGGTCACGAGAACGAGCTGCGTAAATTCGTCATGCCCGAATATTGCCCGTCCTGCGGCGCCAAACTGGCCCCGGCCAAGGAAGGCGAC
The DNA here is from genome assembly GCF_029392315.1 of Bifidobacterium sp. ESL0690. NCBI lineage: Bacteria > Bacillati > Actinomycetota > Actinomycetes > Bifidobacteriales > Bifidobacteriaceae > Bifidobacterium > Bifidobacterium sp. ESL0690. The sequence continues at coordinate 1,432,543 of NZ_CP113939.1, read as the reverse complement.
AAGGACATCCGCTGCCCGAACGTCGAAAGTTGCCCTGCACAGTTCACCCAGCGGGTTATGAACCTCGCCAGCCGCAAGGCGCTGGATATCGAGCATCTGGGGGAGCAGAGCGCCATCGCCCTGACCAACCCGGAGGAGAACCGGCCGGATACTGTTGCGACTTACGCACCTGACTTGCGCGATATCGAAGTCGGTCCGGGAGAGGAGCCTGAGCCTTACGAACCGCCGGCCGGGCTTCAACTACCCAAAAAGCAGAAGCCGGTGCTCACCAGCGAAGCCGGAGTGTTCAGTCTCAATGCCGATGATCTCAAGGATGTCGAAGTCTGGCGCGAATCCGACATCATCGAGGTCAGCGAGCATGTCAACGAAAAGGGACGCAAACAGAAGCGTCGCAAGAACCGTGGAGGTTCGGGCCTGTGGCACCGTGTACCCGCGTTTTGGACGGTTCCGCTTGAGGCGAAGAAAAAGAAAGCCTCGAAGAAGCGGGCCGATGTCGTAAGCCAGTCGCCTGTTGATCGCAGTGAAGATGTTCCTGCTCAGTTTGAAGCCCAAGAACGTGTCAATGGCGGTGAAGATGTTTCCGAACAAGGCGAAGGCCGGATATCGACACCAACAGGGCTGCAATCGTCATCAAGCGATTATCCCGAATATGATGTTCCTTCCGATGCCGTGGTCGTCTCTACAAAACGCCGCAAGACGCGCGATGGTATGAATGTCGTGCCCGTTTACGTTCGTCCGGGTGAGAACACCAAGAAGATGCTGGAGGAAATCGACAAGGCCAAGCAGGCCGACCTTTGGCGGGTGTTGGTGGCGCTTTCGATTCGTCGCCTCGGGCCGCCGACCGCTCGTCTGATTGCCAACCGCTTTGGTTCTCTGGACGCTATCGCCAATGCGAGCGTGGATGATTTGGTAGCCATCGACGGCATCGGTCAGGAAATCGCTGAATCCGTGGTTTCGTGGTTCGCGGACGCCCGTAAGCCGGGGGACTGGCGCGGCAAGATTCTCGAGGCTTGGGAAGCCGCCGGTGTCGGTCAAAGCGTGGAGGAAAATACCTTGCCGCAAACACTTGCCGGCAAGACGGTTGTTGTTACAGGGTCGCTGGAAGGTTACAGCCGTGAATCCGCCAAGGAAGCCATCGTCGAACGCGGCGGCAAGGCTGCCGGTTCGGTGAGCAAGAAAACCGATTACGTGGTCGTTGGCGCGAACGCCGGCTCTAAGGAAGCCAAGGCTGAGGAACTCGGTGTGCCGATGCTTGACGAAGCCCAGTTCAAGACCCTGCTCGAAACGGGCGAGCCGGGAGACAAGAGCTGAACGTCACGGGATATTGAACACTACGAGTCATTAAACGTTACGGAACATTGAAAATCACGTAATGTTGATTATGGCGAAATGTCGGACGTGACGAAACGTTCAACATGACGAAATACCGAATCGGTAATTGTGTTGTTGATGTCAACGGTGAAGTGCGTGGAGCAATGTCTTAGCAGGGCATTGATTCGTGTGCGCTCATCGGCAAGTCAAAGCGTGGATTGGGTGTTCAAAAGTGTTGTCAGTGATTGAGGTTTGACCTCTATCATGGTTCAGTTTGGCCAGCAATTTCAATATTATGCAATACATGTAAGTACTGGCGAGCCGTCGGTGGAAACGATACAGTGGAAGGCGAGTGAAAAGGAAGGTACGATGACGCAGAACGACACGATGGAACGGCAGATCGAACGGCAGATCTACGAGCGTTTGAGCCATGTCATCGATCCCGAATTGGGTCGTTCCGTCACCGATTTGGGCATGATTCCCGCCGTTAAGGCCGTCAAATCTAATACGGGCGATAATACTTATGACGTCACTGTCCACGTCGAGCTCACCGTACCCGGCTGCCCGCTTTCCAAAACCATCAGCGAACGTATCAAACAAGCCGTACTCACCTACCCTGACGCCAAGCTGACGCCGAAGATCGAAATCGGTGCGATGAGCCGCGAAAAGCTCGAGAAGCTGGTAGGCGAGCTCAAGGCGGAACGCCGCCAGAACCCTTTCAACAAGCCCGGCACGAAAACGCGCATCTTTGCCATTGCTTCCGGCAAAGGCGGTGTGGGCAAATCGTCGGTCACCGCCAATCTTGCAGCTACGTTTTCGGCGCTCGGTTATGATACAGCCGCCATCGACGCGGATATCTACGGCTTTTCCCTGCCGTCCTTGTTCGGTGTTCATTCCCGGCCAACCGATCTGAACGGCATGCTCATGCCGGTGGTTGCCTGGGGTGTCAAGATGATTTCCATCGGCATGTTCGCCGGGGCCGACCGCGCAATCCTCTGGCGCGGCCCGCGCTTGCAACGCTCTCTCGAGCAGTTCCTCGCCGATGTATGGTGGGGCAGTCCCGATGTGTTGCTGCTCGATTTGGCTCCTGGAACCGGCGACATGGCCATTTCCGTGGCCCAGGCATTGCCCAACGCCGAGCTAGTGGTGGTCACCACTCCACAGCCCAGCGCCTCCGATGTTGCTGTGAGATCCGGTCTCGTCGCGTTGCAGGTGCCGATGAAGGTGCGTGGCGTGGTTGAGAACATGAGCTATTTCGACCACAAAGGCGAACGACTGCACATCTTCGGCGAAGGCGGGGGCCATCGTGTTTCCGATCAATTGACCGAAGCCCTAGGCTACGATGTCCCGCTGTTGACCCAGCTTCCCCTTCAGCCCGAAATCCGAGAAATCGGCGAATCCGGTCGTCCTGCCGTTCTCAATCCTGACGGTTCCCTCGCCTCAACCCCGGTTGCCGATGCATTTAAGGATTTGGCAACACGATTAATGAGGTAGAGACTCACATTTTTTTCGAGGATTTAAAAAATGGGAGCCAAATGAACATTGCAAAAAATAAGTAGTGGCTCAAATCGTTGCAATTCCAACAATTTGATAAATATGCTCAGAGTGAATGTTCATTTGTGACTTTCATTTTTTCTTAGGCTTCAAAAAATGGGAGTCACGAATTCTGTATCAACTTTTTCAGGGCGGTCTGTCGAGTAATAGCACGTTGTATTTTCGCGAGTAATTGGTTCCGACTTTCGGTTGTGCGCATGTCGGAAGATGTAACCTGAATGATTACCCATCCCATATCGATGAGCTGGTTCATACGGTTCGCGTCCTTCCTCATTTGTAAAGCGTCACTATGATAGGCACCTTGATATTCGAGTCCCAATTTGAGGTTTGGCACTGCTAAATCAATGTAACGGCGGGCGCCGTTGCGCAGAGATACTTCGAAATTGGGCGTAATGTTTTGAATGCCATTAACGCTCAAGAATGCTAGAAGATTGGCCTCAGTCGGCGAGTCGGTTCCTGCGGTGAGATACGGCAACGTCTTATAGCACTGTGCTCGTCCCTTGAATTTTTGATTTGTGGCAAGATACTCTTCGAAGTCGTTTAATTTGGCGGTTCGACGATATCTGTCCTTACTCATCATCATGCAGCCCATGGCTATGTGATCCTGAAGGGAACAATATGGGGCGACTTGAGCCCAAGCAACCGGTGGTGCGACCAATTGGAAGTTTCCCATATCGCAGGTGCGAGTCTCCGCTTGCCAAGTATGAACTCGAACACCGTTGATTTTCGGCCGTTTTTCTGTGAGAGCCACGCAAACGTGTACTTCATCGGCCGACAATGAGCAATTCTTCGGAGTTGGTATGCCGTAAAGCCTTAACGCGTCGGTGTATCCGATAGTCAGCGTTTTGCTAGTTCGGGAGACGGTCTGCTGGCAAAGTTGGAATTCCTGTTCTCGCAATTCCTGCAAGTCGTCGTTGAGAAATGAAGCATCCATGATTCGACTGTACCGGATTGCGCTCTTTTACAGCCGTGAATTCGGCAGGCGTGACCGGATGCTTGACTATGAATATCTGCTAGGCCTTGTCCTGATTGAGGACACGCCGTATAAAATTGCAAAAAAGTTATCCACATTTTAGGAAATCTTATTGAGAAGACAAGTCGTTTAACGATGTTTATTATGATGAAGCTTAGTGAATTGATGCGGTTACAAGAGAACAGACAGATTATGAGAGATACAAGAGGCAATAAAGTTGGTGACGATAGAAGTGAACAATTAAGTTCAGCAACATTCCGAAAGGCAATTGTAACTTTTGACGATACGCCTGCACCGCGGGACGAATCGCCCTTTGTAAGTGGGGTAGAGCCACGACGAGACATCGCTGTCGTTCCTTATGATTCGTCATGGACGACGCTTTTCGAAAAGTTACGTATGACTATCGTTAACACACTCGGTTTCCGTGCATTGGCCATCGAACATATCGGTTCCACTTCGGTGCCGGGACTTGCCGCGAAGCCGGTGATTGACATTGATCTTACCGTTGCCGATTCGGATGAGGAAAGTTCGTACGTGCCTGCACTTGAGAAAGCCGGATTCCACTTGGTTATCCGTGAGACTTGGTGGTATGGGCATCGTATGTTTCGCGGTGACAATCCGGCCTGCAATTTGCATGTCTGGTCAGTTGGTTCCCCTGAAGCCATTCGCCATCTCATATTCCGCAACTGGCTGCGGCAGAATGCTGAGGACCGAGACCTTTATATTTCGGTAAAACGTGAAGCTGCAAATCATACTTATACCAACATGATGTCAGAATATAACCAGCGCAAGCAAGATACCATTCGCTCGATTTACCATCGGGCTTTCATCGAAGCAGGACTTGTCAGCTCTGAATCATAGTGGTTTTGTGATAGACAAGCGTGTTCTGACCTCGCAAGTTGTCAGAACACGCTTGTTGTCTATCAGTCGAATTTTCATCGGTCGGACGGGATTGTGAACTCCAGTTGGATTTTGTCTGAGTCGTTGGCATTGTCTTCACTGCCAAGAAGGCCTCCCATTAATTTCGATCCATTTTCGACCACATAGGTGTCGGTGGCGCTGCTGGAATCTGTCTTTTCCCAAGTGGCATCGATATAATTACGGTCTTCCGGGGTGTCCCAATTGAATGTGATGTCGTGGTTGCTGCTCACATTTATACCGAATTTCCCGCTCTCATCCTTATCATTCATATCCACAATCCACTTGCCTACTACCCCTGTGCGCGGCATAGTAATACGCTTGAAGTCGAAATCTTTATAGTCGTCGTCATTGACCAGAACTTTCATGTTCTTCACGTCGTAAGTGACGCTTTCCTTGTCGTAATCGGCGAGAGTGAGATCTCCTCGCAAGTACTTCTTGTCTAGCGAAGAGAGCGTTGCCACACCGTCTTTGTCCACATCGATGCTGATGAGTTTGATTTTCAATCCTGATGAACTGATGCTGAACGACCACGTTCCTTCAGGAACTCCGGGCTTGCCGATACCGGAATGGCCGGAGGATGAGGCGGGTCGGGTAAGTACCACAGCACCTATCACCAGGAGGACGGCCAGGACGGATGCGAGAACGGCGATAATGATGTTGCGGTTCTTGGTGGCTTGCGCGGCAACCGGCTGGGGCATCGGGTTGCCGTATTGAGCGGCAGGCATGGGAGGCAGGCCGGGAGCCTGATTGAATTGCGACGCTCCGGCGGCGGGTAGAACGCCGGGATTGGGGAATTGTTGCGGTTGGGGCGTAGGTTGACCCTGCGGTCGGAACTGCTGCGGCTGCACCTGCGGTTGAGGTTGCACTTGCGGTTGGAATTGTCGCGGTTGTGTCTGGAATTGTTGCGGCTGGGGTTGCTGTTGGAATGGCGCTTGCGGTTGACCATGTGCTTGCTGAGGTGGAATGATTGGGGTGCCGCAATTAGGGCAGAACTGAACGTCGTCGGGTAATGTTGCTCCGCAGTGATTACAGAATCTCAATGTTTCCTTCTTCTCTTGCGCCAATGCACTGAACGATTCAAGACTATCGGAACGTGTGGAATTCGACGAAATCGTGATAAGTGTATGACGGTGATATTGGCCGTTATAAATTTATAAATTTTACGCATCGGGGAGTTTGCGTATATGTTTCACCTAGATACGTTTATGCAGATACATTGTGTCTAGATATGTGTCACCTAAATAAACATTGCGGAAAATAGCATAAAAAATTGCCACACCAACATCAGTCAGTATGGCAATTTCTATCAATCGTTCAAAACAGATTGAGCGATGACGCTTTCAAGCTCAGCAGTTGAAGTAGAGCTCGTATTCGAGCGGGGTCGGGGCCAGACGCTGCTGGTCGATCTCGTCGCGCTTGAGCGAAACCCAGGTATCGATGAGGTCGGTGGTGAAGACATCGCCGGCGGTCAGGAAGTCGTTGTCTTCCTCGAGGGCGTCCATCGCCTCGCCGAGGGAGGCGGGGACATGCTTCATGTTGTCCAGCTCCTCTGGCGGCAGCTCGTAAACGTCCTTGTCGACAGGAGCCGGAGGCTCGATGTGGTTCAGGACGCCGTCCATGCCGGCCATCAATTGGGCCGAGAAGGCGAGGAACGGGTTGCAGGAGGGATCGGGAACGCGGAACTCGATGCGCTTGGCCGCAGGAGCGGTGCCGGCGAACGGAATGCGGATGGCGGCCGAACGGTTGCGGGCAGAATAAACCAGGTTCGTCGGGGCTTCGTAGCCGGGCACCAGGCGCTTGTAGGAGTTGAGCGACGGATTGGTGAAGGCGAGCACCGAGGAGGCGTGCTTGATGAGGCCGCCGATGTACCAGCGGGCGATGTCAGAAAGGCCGCCGTAGCCGTTCTCATCGTAGAAGAGCGGCTTGCCGTCCTTCCACAGCGACTGATGGCAGTGCATGCCGGTGCCGTTGTCGCCTGCGATGGGCTTGGGCATGAAGGTCACGGCCTTGCCAGCCTCGAAAGCGGTCTCGTGCACGACATACTTGTACTTCTGCAGGTCATCACCGGCGTGCTGCAGGGTGTTGAAGCGATAGTTGATTTCCTGCTGGCCGGCGCCGCCGACCTCGTGATGGCTGCGCTCGAGGATGAGGCCGACCTTCTGCAGGTTGGCGACCATGTCGTCACGCAGGTCCTGGTTGTGGTCCTGCGGGGCAGGCGGGAAGTAGCCGCCCTTGACGCGGTTCTTGAAACCGATGTTGGCGGAACCGTCGGCTTCGACCTCAGCACCCGTGTTCCACGGCGCTTCAACGGAATCGACCTCATAGAAGGAACGCTGCATCGTGTTCTCGTAACGAACGGAATCGAAGAGGAAGAATTCGGCCTCGGGGGCGAAGCAGGCGGTGTCGGCCACGCCGGTCGACTTGATGTAGGCTTCGGCCTTGGCTGCGACCTGACGAGGATCGCGCGAATAGGGCTCCATGGTGATCGGATCGACCACGGAATGCGAGACGACGAGCGTCTTGTGCTTACGGAACGGGTCCACGAAAGCGGTGGAGACATCCGGCACGAGCTTCATATCGGAATTCTCAATGGCCTGGAAGCCGCGAATCGAGGATCCATCGAACGGCTCGCCGTCAGTGAACGCGTCTTTGAGGAATTCGCTGGCAGGTACCGTGAAATGCTGCTGGCCGCCCAACAGGTCGGTGAAGCGTACGGAGATGTATTCCACACCTTCCGTGTTGATGAGGGCTTCGAGGTCTTCCTTCGTTTCGAGTGCAGTCAATGGACCGCTCCTTTCGTTGTGCTAACAATGTTCAAGTGTAAGGTACCGAGTTTCCATAGGTCGCGTATTGAGTTACGAATATGTTTCGGACGGCGATTTTTCATTGGAATTTGTTGAGTTATAAGGGAAAAGGAAATAAAAAATCCTCTCGCGATTTGGTCACGAGAGGATGGAATCACCGGCCGCGCATGGCTCGGCGGCTGATATGCTGCGGGCGCGTGGGGTCCATGCCCTTGGGAATGCCGAGACCACGCTTCTCCTGCAACGTACGCAAGCGGCCGTTCAACGTATCGAGCTCTTCTTTGGTGAGCACGAAACGGCGATGTGGATGAATCTTGTTCATGAAGGCGAACTTGTGCTCGATCGGCTCGTAGCTCTTGCACTTGAGCACGGTCTTGCGCAAATCCTTGAGTCTGGTCTGTCCTTCGTCTGTACCGACTGAAATGCAGAAAACGGGAATATCGCTTCCGGCGGTCACGCCTTTGATGGCCTGCTTCTGACGTTCCAGCGGCCGTTTGGTTCGGCTTGTGCTGCCTTCGGCCAGCAAATAGATGCCGTTGTATCCGGTTCCGCGCCAAATCGCCTCTTTGGTCTTCGGGTCGATCCAGACCGGGGTCTGGGGGAAGGAATATCCGGCCTTGTTGATATTGCCGAGCACGCTGATGGCGGCACCTGGCTGGCCTTCCAGCTTCTCGTAGCCTACCTTGTCTGCGCGATTGGTCAAGGTCATCGTGAAGAGCAGCACGCCAAGCATCACCAGGAGGATGATCATGAAAATCCAGGTCAGCCAGCTCCAGTGCAGCAGCAGGCCAGCGACGACGCCGACCACGACCGGCAGCAGGAAAGCACCTGCCAAAAGCCACGGCAGTGACTTGTCTTCTGCATAGGTGTACTTATAGATCTGGCGAATCTGATTGATGACTTTCGGGCCCTTTTTCTTGTCTTTCTTCGCCTTTTTCTCTTTGGTCATCGACTTCCTCACTTGTGTTTTCTGGCACGAACAAACTAAATCACGATTTTAGGGAGTGGTTGCGACGCAAAACATGCGCTTGCGCCATTTACTCGGGAAACCGTCGCGGATTCGACGGCTTCATCTGGTGTGCAACGGCCGGCCGTCGGCCTTGAGCAGCGCCTCGCCGAACGCCTCGCTGAAAGTTGGATGCGGGTGGATGAGACGTGCGGCATCAGTGAGCGGCACGCGGTTACCCACGAGCTCCTCGGCTTCGGCGATCAGGTCACCGGCGTCGGGGGCGAGCATATGAACGCCCAAGATTACCGGCGTATCGGGTTTGTCCATATAACTTCCGGTGACCACCGACATGGACCCGGCTTCGCCGCTCATGAGGATGCGAGCATTGCCCATCATGGGGTAGACGGTTTCTTTGGGTTCGATGATGTCGGGGTTCGTTTTGGCTTCTTCGAGGGTGAGCCCTACGCTGGCGAATTCCGGAGTGGAGAAGACGACCTCGGGAACCGTGTTGTTGTCGACCGGTTCGGGGTTACGCCCGGCGATGGATTCGGCGATGACGACGCCTTGTTCGAAGGCGCGGTAAGCCAGTGCCGGACCTTGCGTGATGTCGCCCAATGCCCAGATTTCGGGTTGGCTGGTTCGTCCAAAAGAATCGGTTTTCACGAGTTTGTGTTCATCGAGTTCGATGCCGGTGTTGCGCAACCAGTCGAAATCGGTATTTGGGTCGCGCCCGATGGCCGCCAACACGACATCGGCTTGGACATCACGTATGGTTTCATCCTTATCGGTGGCATAGCTGACGGTTGGTTGAATTGCGCCTGTTGATTTCGTTGTGTCTTTAATATCGGAGACATGGCTATGAGCGAGGATATGGACTCCGTCTTTGGCCAGCGCTCGGGTCAGTGCCATCGAAGTGCGACGATGCGCGTGTGAAAGCACACGTTCACGACGAATCAGCATGGTCACGTCGACGCCTGCCGCGTTCCACATCGAAGCGAATTCCACCGCCACGGCTCCGGCTCCGATGATGACCGCGGATTTGGGGAATCTTGGCAGGCTGAGGGCCTGCGTCGAGTCGATTACGTCGCCTTCGAAAGGATGACCCGGCAGGGGACGAGGACGCGAACCTGTAGCTATCACGATGTTGTCTGCGTTGATTTCGACGGAAGCATCGTCTCCGTTTGCTTCGTCAACCACTGCTTTTACGCGATGGTCCGCGATAATCGAAGCCTCACCCTTGATTACCGTCACCTTTCTTGCTGCCAACAGTGAAGCCAAGCCGTCGGTCATGGCGTTGACGGCATTGTTCTTGAATTCGGCCAGTTTGCCGAAGTCGATATTTTCGATAGTCGCGTTGATGCCCATGCGTTGTGCGTCGTGAACGTTGTGAATAGCACGTGTCGCGGTGATCAGGGCTTTGGACGGGATACATCCGCGGTTGAGACAAGTGCCGCCGAGTTTCTCTTCGCGATTGAATAGAACGACCGAAAGCCCCAGTTCGCTGGCACGCAACGCGGTGGCATATCCGCCGGGTCCGCCGCCGATGATGGCGATATCAACATGTGAGGTCTGCATGGCTGCTCCAAGGTTTGAATAATCCAATAATAACGGTAAAAGAAGGAATATCGAGCGCGGCAATAATGTCGTTGGCAAACAAAAATGCCTTCGTGCGCATCACTAAGAATGCGGCAAAGGCATTGGAAAGAATCGACGCTTCCGGCTTTATTTCGGCCAGTTTCCGCGTTTCTTCGACGTCGGCTTCGGCACGCGCCAACGACGCAACTGCAAAGCGCGGCCCCAAGCGTAGGAACCCATACGCGAACCCTTGCCCACGGATTTCTCGCCGAACTTCTCGATGAGCTTCTTTTTGAGCTTGAACCACATCACGGCGATATCGATGATCGCGGCGATCATATAAACGTATGACAACATAAGAATGGGGGTATAAAGCGCCGGCCACTTGAGCGCAATGATGATGCCGAAAATCATCACGCCGAAAATCACCGGAATAAAGTATTCGGCGAGATTGAAGCGGGCGTCAACGTAATCGCGGGCGTAAATGTGTGCCGGGTCGCGTTCGACACGCGGCATATGGGCCACGTCGCCGGTACGCATCGCTTCGTACTGCTCGTCCTCTTTCTTCCTGATACGGTCTTTGGCGGCCTTGCGGTCTGCCTTGCGATTCTTGGGAACGATCGGATGCAGGTTACGCTCCTCGGCGACCTTGCGCTTGGGTGTGGGGCGCCCCTTGCCTTCCTGCTCCTCGGGTTCATTCAGTTCGGAATCGACGGATTTCTGCGCCGCTTCCTTGTCTTTGTCCTTGCTGAAGGGATTCCATGTCATTCTTTTGAGATTACGGGCAAGCCTCGACGCGCAAACCGACGGAAATATAGGGGATTGAAGCGTTTTCCGGCGATTTCCTCGCGTTTTTCTCGGGGCTGTGTGATTATCGAGGTGAATGAACACGTTGATAAGGAGCATGACATGGCTGCATTGAGCAAGGAAGAACTGCGTTCGCGGGTCGACGCCGATTTTGATCGCGTTGTCGATTTGTTGAGCAGGAAGGTCGCGCTAAAATCCGTTTCGGCCGAAGGCATCACCGGCGAGCATATGCGTCGCTCGGCGCAATTCGTGGCCGATGAGTTGAAGAAGCGCGGTGTGGACGCAACGGTGGTGCAGTCCAAAAACCCGGACGGCACTCCGGGGGCATTCGAAGTGGTGGGTTCCAAGATCGTGAATCCCGACGCGCCTACCGTGCTACTTTACGCGCATCACGACGTCCAGCCCGTTCCTGACGCCTCCGCTTGGGACACTGATCCGTTTGTGGCCACCGAAATTGACGGCCGGCTTTACGGTCGCGGCGCAACCGACGACGGCGGTGGCATAGCCATCCATTCCGGCGCGCTGCACGCGTTGGGCGATGATTTGAAGGTCAATATCAAGGTTTTCATCGAAGGCGAGGAAGAGATGGGCTCGCCGAGCTTCATTCCTTTCATCGAGGCGCATCAGGATGAATTCGATTCCGACGTCATCATCGTGGCTGACTCCGGCAACTGGAGCGCCGAAATTCCCAGCCTTACGACAAGCCTGCGCGGCAACACCGATCTGGACGTGACGGTGAAGGCGTTGGAACATCCGGTGCATTCCGGCCAGTTCGGCGGCCCGATTCTCGACACGAATACTTTGTCAAGCATGTTGATTGCCTCGATGTACACCGAGGACGGATCGCTCAATATTCCCGGTCTGGAAGGTGGCGACCCTGTCGGCGGTCTTCAGCGTGATTTGGACGAAGCCAGCGTGCGTGCTGATTCTTCCGTCGTGGACTCCTACCGTTTCGCTGGTACCGGTTCTCTCGCCTCGCGTCTGTGGACGAAACCCAGCATTTCCGTCATCGGTTTCGATGCGCATCCGGTCGAAGGTTCGTTCAACGTCATCGCCAACGAGACCCGCTTCCGCATCTCCATCCGTACCGCGCCGAACCAGCGTCCCGAAGCCGCTGCCAAGGCCGTTAGCGACTTCCTGACCTCCCACGCGCCGTTTGGCGCCGAGGTTTCCGCTTCCATGGTCGACGCCGGCATGGGCTGGAGCATGGACCCCAACGCGGAAGCCACTCAGGATGCTCTGGAATCGATGCGCGAGGCCTTCGGCGTCGACCCGATCAACAAGGGCGAAGGCGGTTCGATTCCGTTCATTCCCGAACTGCAGCGCATCTTCCCGGACGCTCAGGTCCTGGTCACCGGCCCCGAAGACCCGAAGGGCAACGCTCACAGCCCCAACGAGTCCGTCGACCTGACGAGCCTCAAAAACAACGTCCTCACCGAGGCCCTGATCCTAACCAAGCTCGCGAAGTAACTGGTAACCTGCTTGCCTGAACGGGTAGTCGTGGTGGAGCGGGATATACAATGTTCGGGACGCTCCTTGGCCGCTCGGCCGTGTCTTACGCCCGACCATCGCATATCCCGCTCCACCACTAATCATTGAGGCATCTTACTGTCTGTATTCTCAAAATGAAAGAATCAGGGCCGGTGGTACTCCAAGCGAATAGCTGCCGCTTCCGCAAGGTTTCTGGATGTACACGGGCCAATTGAAAGGACGCCGTTCATCGGCTATCTAAATCATGCAGTAATTATTCGTTTGTCAGTCTCCTTTGTAATCAAAGTCTTGTCCGATTCAGCTTAAGACTATTCATCGCAATTGCACAACTGTTGTCATAAGGCCCCTGACTCATGCGGTAGTTATTCGCTTGTGAGCCCCTCCCGCAACCACCTGTCAGTCAGATTCCTCTGTGCACAAGTGCGGGGGCGGGATATGTGATGCTGAGGCGTAAAGCTTGGCCTACCGGCCTGGAGGGTGCCGAAGCATTACATATCCCGCCCCCGCACGACTACCCGTTGGTTGATTGACAGGGGATTGCTCTAGGATGGCGAACTGACACGGGGGCTGTTCGCCGGCGCAAGCTGGCGGATGGCTGAGATGAGGAATATCCTCGACCGAATGAACGTGAGTCCGGACAATGCCGGCGCACGGACGTCTCTCTTTTCCCGTGCCTTATATGCGCGCCGATAGTCGGTGTGCACAGCGGAAAGACACAAATCATGTCATCATCAAATCAAACAACAGTCGTCTCCAAACCGAACCTTCGCTGGCGTGTCGTCGACATCGCCGTCGCCTCGGTCATAGGAGTGGTTAGCACATTCGTCTACTGGGCCGCGGCACTGCTATACGGTCCTATCGGCTCTCCGTTGGATGCCCTCATTCCGGGTCTTGGTGGTCTGATGAACGGCCTTTGGCTTTTCGCCGGACCTCTTGCCGCGGTTATCGTGCGCAAGCCCGGTGCGGCCACCTACGCCGAAGTCGTTGCCGGCGTGCTCGAATCGTTGCTGGGCAATTCCTGGGGCGGCATGGAGACGTTCCTAATTGCGCTGGTTCAAGGGCTTTGCGCCGAAGTCGTGTTCCTGTGCGTGGCCTACAAGGTCTGGAACATCGTCACGGTCACGCTTTCCGGCGTGGTTTCGGCCGTCGGCTGCTGGGCCTACACCTTCTTCACCCATCTGCAGGGCTTCAACATCACCGGTGCGTACGGCATCTGGTATCTGGTTGCCACGGTGATTTCCGGGGCATTGGTCGCAGGCGTATTGATGTGGTACCTCTATATCGCCATCGCGAAAACCGGTGCCATCGACAAGTTCGCCTCCGGCCGCCAGGTTCGCGCCGCTGCCAAGTGAGCGGTATCAGGTAGAATTTCAGGCATCGATGGGGGAACGCATGCAAGCCAAGCAATCAAAGGTGGCCGGGAGCCGAAAAGGTGACGGTTCACCGCAGCGTGCTTCGAATGTCTCTGCCGCCAAAACAGGAGCGGTTCTGCAAGATGCGAACTCGTCTGATGGCAGCACTTCCCCCAAAGTTGAGCCCGCTTCAATCAGTTTCAATAATTGGGGCTATCGTCATGCCTCTCGCCGGCATTTCGCGGTACGTGGGCTGAACCTTGATATCCACGCCGGCGAGCATGTGCTGCTGCTTGGTGCTTCCGGCATTGGAAAGTCGACGATTTTGGAAGGTGCCTCGGGGCTGCTTGGCGGGGACGCGGTGGAAAGCGCGAACGCAGACGGACAGGAGGCGACGGAACAAGACACCGATGGTCAAATCGTCGCTGTCGAAGATTCTGAAGGCGGAGTTACCGAGGGCGGGGTCTTCATTGATGGCATCCCGGCTGCCGCTGCGCACGGACGCGTCGGGCTCGTGCTGCAGGACCCTGACGCGCAGACGATTTTTGAACGTTTGGGTGACAATGTCGCGTTCGGGCCGGAAAACATGGGTGTTCCGCGACCTGAGATTTGGAAGCGGGTGAGGCAGAGCCTTGCTGCTGTCGGCCTCGAAGGGTTGCAATTGCACCGTTCCACCATGCATCTGAGCGGCGGGCAGATGCAGCGGCTTGCGTTGGCCGGGGCGTTGGCCATGCAGCCTGGTGCGTTGCTTCTGGACGAGCCGACGGCGAACCTCGATCCGGAAGGCGTTGAGCAAGTTATTGGCGCCGTTTCGCATGTATTGTGTGATACCAAAGCGACCATGCTTTTGGTCGAGCATCGGGCTGGACCGTGGATAGAGCTTATCGACCGGGTTATCGTTCTCGGCCTTGAGTCCGACGATCAGGTTAAGGCGCGGGTCACGCAGGTTGGTGACGATGCCGAAATCGACCACAGTGGGTTCCGGCGCACGATTGTGGTCGCCGACGGCACGCCCGATGAGGTGTTCGAAAATCGTAATCTTGATTTTGCCGCGCTTGGTATCTGGATGCCGGACAAATACCGACGGCCTGAAGATGAAATCCATCGTATTTATACTGATGACGAACCTGCCAGTGACCCCGCGATAGGTGACGGCAAAACGCTGCTTTCCACCAACGACCTTGCTATCGGACGTAACGGCAAGGCCATAGCCGAGCATATCAACGTATCATTCGCTGCTGAGCAGATTACGGCTTTGGTCGGTCGTAACGGTGTCGGTAAGTCGACGCTTTCGTTGACTTTGGCCGGTCTTTTGCAACCCGTTGCAGGCAGTGCCGAAGCGTCGCCTGAGCTGGCGAAAGGAACAAGCGGCAATTCGCCTATGGAATGGAAATCGACCGAACTGGCGGCGAGGATTTCCTATGTGTTCCAGAATCCCGAGCATCAGTTCGCGCGCGGCAGTGTGCTTGAAGAGGTCATGCTTGGTCCCTTGCGTACGGGTATACCCGAGGACGAAGCCAAAGAAAAGGCCATGGCGTTGCTGCACCGGTTCAGGCTTTCGCAATATGCCTCGGTCAATCCATACACGCTCTCTGGTGGGGAAAAGCGGCGGTTGACTGTAGCCGCTTCCCTCGCTGCGGCCCCTCGCGTCATCATTCTCGACGAACCCACGTTCGGTCAGGACCGTCGCACATGGATGCAGATCGTCTCGCTAATCCATTCCCTGCGTGGTGATGGCGTAAGCGTTATCGTCGTCACTCACGACCGCGATCTGGTTACGGCTTTGGGTGCTCGTGTCATCGAGTTGCAGGCGCGGGGTGACGACACAGGTGTCCGTTCGATGCACGTGTCTAAGAAAACGCAGATTATCGAAAAAGCCAGCGAAGACGATACCGTGTCATCTAACGATGCCAATCTCAAGGACATTGATGCCGCCATTACTGTCAGCCCGGTCAACGAACGTGACGAGAAGGAACGTCAGTCAAGCCGTTCGCCCTTCCTCGCTTCGCTCAATCCCACGTTCAGAATGCTGGGCGGTTTCATCGCCGCGCTGCCGTTGATTTTCAGTCTTGACTGGGTTTCTGCAAGCGTCGCGCTGTTGCTCGAGTTCATTATGCTCGCCTGCATCGGCCTCAAGCCGTGGCGCGTGGTCAAATCGACATGGCCGGTGTTCATCGGGGCTCCCGGTTCGGCACTCGCCGTGCTGCTATACGGCAAGGAGGGCGGCCGGGTTTGGTGGCATTGGGCGATGATTACTGTCACCGACCGGTCGGCGGTGCTGGCGCTCGCCACTGGTATCCGCATTTTGGCTGTGGGTGTTCCGGCTATTATCGCGGTTCTTGGCGTCGAGACCACAGACCTGGCCGATTCTTTCAGTCAGATTCTCCACCTGCCCGACCGTTTCGTCTACGGCGGTCTCGCAGGCATGCGCCTTTTCTCGGTGATTCGCGACGATTGGGCCGCGCTTACAGCCTCCCGTCGTTCACGTGGTTTGGGTGATGAAAACAAGGTCAAGGCGTTCTTCCCGCAGACCTTTGCCCTGTTGGTCCTTTCCATCCGACGTTCCACGACGCTTGCCACTGCCATGGAAGCGCGCGGCTTTGGCGGTGATATTCCACGCACTCACGCAAGAGTCAGTCACGTCAATCCCCGCGATTGGGCCTTCGTCATCGTCTGTGCCATAGTCCCGACAGTCTCTCTCATTGCCGCTGCATTCGCCGGCACATTCACCTTCTTCGGCGGGTGAAAGCAGCAAGTTGATTTGTAATGAGGCGATCTCAGATTGTCGATAGTTGATTGATGCCTGATTTCGTCTATATTTGCAGTGATTTGCAGGCCAAATACGTGTGAAACTACTCTGCTTGCATCGATGGCAATGACTTCGCGTAAAGTAGGGCTATGCCTTTTAATCAGCACATTATTGACAACCCCAAGTCCGAACGCGTGAAACGTGTCGCCGAGCTTGAAAAGACCAAGGGCCGTAAGAAGGCCGGGAAATTTCTTATCGAAGGGCCGCAATCGGTGCGGGAAGTCGTGCGGTGGATGCCTGAGGTGGTCGAGGATTGCTATGTGCAGATGGATGAACGGCAGTCCGGGTTGCTTTCGCCGGTAGTCGAGGACATCGCGCGTGAGGCAGACGAGCGGGGACTATATATTCATCAGGTCACTGTCGACGTGATGCATCGTATGAGTACGGACGCGCAGGGAATTGTTGCGGTCGGTAATCTCGAAACTGTGCAGAATCGCATGGTTAAGGACTTTGAACATGGCCAGTCCAGTGATGAGAGGGATACGAAAGTAATCCATAATGTCGCCACTCGCGGAACCGTTGTAAGAAGCAACGCCGAGGGAGCCGACGATAGTTCCGTGGCTTATCAATCGTCTGAAAGCAAGCCGGTTTCTGTTTCGCCCAACGATACCGTGGCTGCGTTCTGGCAGATCCGCGATCCTGGCAATGCGGGGACAGTGATTCGTTCGGCCGATGCCGCTGGGTGCCGCGCGGTGATTTTCGTGGACGATTGCGTCGACCGTTTCAATCCCAAGGTCATCCGTTCCACCGCCGGTTCCTTGTTCCATTTGCCTGTAGTCAGGATGAACACCGACGAATTCTTTGCGTGGGCAAGAGAACAGAACCATGAGGTAATGGCCGCCGATGTCTATGGTACCGAAAAAATCAAGCCGGAATCCTTAATTGATGTCGTGAAAAAATATCAGAATTCCGAAGCATACGGGAAAAACAAGGATTATTCTCAGACGATTTTGTTTGGCAATGAAGCTCGCGGATTGCCGAACGATGTGCTGGAACGTGTGCAGCGTATTGTGTCCATTCCGCTATACGGCAAGGCCGAATCACTGAATCTCGCCACCAGCACCGCAGTGATGCTCTTTACGCTGGCAATGAATGGGCATTACTCTCGTTAATCCCTTGGTGCGGCAGCAAGCAAAGTTTGTGGGTGGGAATAGCACTGAATAATTTTTCGAGTGGATTGAAGCTTCAGTGCTACGAACGAAAGAGTGGAATCTGTTTAGCGTGAATGAAAACCTTGCAATTCAGCCATTTTTTATCTCATCTATTGGATGACATGTAGCACGGAATGCGAAACTCATACGATTTAGCTTTCGCTGCTACGCATTTGCAGTACCTATACATGTATTCATTCGTTTCTGGATTGCGTGCTGCAACGCAATGGTCGCGAAGTTGTTTCTTCACGAGTCAATTGCTGTCGGAATTTGCGCGGGGAGTCCTATTTTTGAATGCAATCGAAGACATAGCGCTATGTCGAGTCATATTGAAACAATGAAAAGGCTGTAAACGCTTGTGATTCATGACTTTTGCGCATGTAATCGCGGACGTTTCAAGGTTTGAAAAAACTTAAAGGAAAGGGTACTCGTGGCACAGAGTGCGTCATTCGATGCCGAAGCAGTGACCGATGCGGTCGCCGAGGGCATCTCGAAAATCAAGAGTGCCTCCACCATGGAGGAGCTCAAAGCCATCAAGACGGAGTACGCCGGGGCTGAGTCAGCGATGACCCAGGCCAGCCGTGCCATCGGAGGATTGCCGAAGGACGAGAAGAAGGGTGCCGGCCAGCTGATGGGCAAGTTGCGCGCCGATTTCGGGCGTGCTTTTGGCATGAAGGAAGCGCAGGTCAAGGCCGAAGAAGAGACTCGTCAACTCGCCTCCGAAACGGTCGATATGACCCTTCCCGTCAACCGCAAGCCGCTCGGTGCCCGTCACCCGCTGCCCAAACTGATGGAGGACGTCGAAGACCTCTTCATCTCCATGGGCTGGCAGATTTCCGCAGGCCCCGAAGTGGAAACCGAATGGTACGACTTCGACGCGCTGAACTTCGGCCCGGACCATCCTGCCCGCCAGATGCAGGACACGTTCTACGTCAAGGGCAATCAGGCCAAGGACGCCGCAGGTTTCGTGGGGTCCAACATGGTCCTGCGCACACAGACCTCCTCCGATCAGGTGCGCGCACTGCTGACCCGTGGCGTGCCGCTGTATATCGCGTCCCCGGGCCGCGTGTTCCGTACCGATGAACTCGACGCGACGCATACGCCGGTCTTCCACCAGTGCGAGGCGCTGGCCGTCGACAAGGGCCTGACCATGGGCGATCTCAAGGGTGTGCTCGACAAGCTTGCCGTCTCGATGTTCGGCCCGGAGGCCAAGAGCCGCCTGCGCCCGAGCTACTTCCCGTTCACCGAGCCCAGCGCCGAGCTGGACCTCTGGTTCCCTGACAAGAAGGGCGGCCCCGGCTGGATCGAATGGGGCGGCTGCGGCATGGTCAACCCGAACGTGCTGCGTTCGGCCGGTCTTGACCCGGACGTCTACACCGGCTTCGCGTTCGGCGTGGGCATGGAGCGCACGCTTCTGCTGCGCCACGATATCAACGACATGCACGACCTCGTCGAAGGCGACGTGCGTTTCAGCAAACAGTTTGTGATGGGGGAGTGAACCAACAATGCCAATGGTAGATATTGACTGGCTCAAGGAACACGTCGAGGTTCCGGCCGGTCTTACGTATGAACAGCTTGCCAAGGATCTGGTTCACGTCGGCCTTGAAGAAGAGGAGATTCACGCCTCGCAGGTCACCGGTCCGATTGTGGTCGGCTACGTGGTCGATTGCACGCCGGAACCGCAGAAGAACGGCAAGGTCATCAACTGGTGCCACGTCGACGTCGGCGAAAAATACAACGACACCGACGAGAATGGTAACAAGGTGCCGCGCGGCATCATCTGCGGTGCGCCCAACATGGCGGCCGGTGAGAAAGTTGTCGTCACTCTTCCGGGCGCGGTGTTGCCAGGTGATTTCAAGATTGAGCCGCGCAAGACCTACGGCCACATCTCCAATGGCATGTGTGCCTCGGAGCGTGAGCTGGGGCTCGGCAGCGACCACAGCGGCATCATCCTGCTGAACCATTACGGATTCAGCAAGGAAGAGGCCGACGCGCTGAAGCCCGGCGACGATGCGATGCATCTGCTGCATCTCGATCAGCCTGTGCTGGAGATCAACATCACCCCTGACCGCGGCTATACGCTTTCCTATCGTGGTGTGGCGCGTGAATACCACCATTCCACTGGTGCTGCCTACACCGATCCGGTCGATGCGCTGAACGCCGAGACCCCAAAGGTCGCCGAAAACGGTAAAGGTGATATCGAAGTCGAAATCGAGGACAACAATCCGATTCACGGTGTGCCTGGCTGCGACCGCTACTATGCCCGCATCGTACGCAACTTCGACCCGTCGGCCGAGACGCCGAGCTGGATGCGTCGACGTCTGATTCGTGCCGGCATGCGTTCGATCTCGCTGGCCGTGGACGTCACCAACTATGTGATGATGGACCTGGGCCAGCCGATGCACGCCTACGATCTCGACAAGATCTGCGGGCCGATTGTCGTCCGTCGCGCCAACAAGGGCGAGACCCTGACGACGCTCGACGGCAAGAAGCATGACCTGAGCGTTGAAGATTTGCTTATCACTGATTCGCCCGATGGCAAGCGCAGCTCGCGCATTCTCGGTCTGGCCGGCGTGATGGGTGGTCTGTATGGTGAAGTTACCGCCGAGACCAAGAACATCCTTCTGGAATCCGCGCACTTCGACCAGGTGACCATCGCCCGTTCCGCACGCCGTCACAAGACCCCTTCCGAGGCATCCAAGCGCTACGAGCGCGGCGTGGACTACGCGCTGCAGCCTGCAGCCGCCCAGATGGCCGCCGATCTGATGGCCAAGTACGGCCACGGCGAGCCTTCCGACACCCCCATCGATGTCAACAACACTCAGCCTCGCGAGGCCATCGATTTCAAGTTTACTGAGACGAAGCGTCTCACTGGACTTGACACGACCGACAAGCGTATCCGCGAGATTCTCGAAGACATCGGCTGCAAGGTCAGCGATGGTAAGGAAGAAGGTCATATTTCCGTGGTGCCGCCTACCTGGCGCCCTGACCTCACCATGCCTTGCGATTTGGTCGAGGAGATTGCACGTCTCGTTGGTTACGACGAGATCCCGGTCACTATGCCTCCGGCACCTGTCGAGGGCGAAGTCGGGCTGACCCCCGACCAGCAGCGTCAGCGCGACGTGGCCAACGAGCTTGCGGAATACGGCTTGGTGGAGACGCTGAGCTATCCGTTCGTCGGCGATGCCGACTTCAAGGCTTTCGGCTACGACCCCGATGAAATCAAGCCGGTGAGCGTCGAAGTCGCCAATCCGCTGGCGGGCGACCGTCCGTATCTTCGTCGTACCGTTCTGCCGACGCTCGCACAGACCGTGCAGCGTAACCTGCGTCGCGGTCTCGAGAACATCTCGCTTTACGAGATCGGCCATGTCTATCTTTGGGATCCGAACGCTCCTGCCATTCCGGCACTGCCCGGCGGCCAGCGTCCGACCGAGGAACAACTGAAGGCGCTCGATGCCGGTCTGCCTGAGCAGCCGTTGCATGTCGCCGCGATTCTGACCGGCAAGGCCGTCGAAACCGGCTGGCTCGGAGAAAGCCGCGAGGTCGATTACAGCGATGCCGTTGAAGCGATGAACCGCGTGGCTGACCGTCTCGGTGCCAAGGTTGAAATTGTGCAACCCGAACCGCAGGACGTCCCGATGCAATGGCATCCGGGCCGCGCCGCAAAGGTCATGGTCGGCGATACGTTCGTCGGCATGGTGGGCGAGCTGCATCCGCACGTCAACGCCGCGCTCGGCTTCCCTGAGCATTCCGCCGCTTTCGAACTGAACCTGACCGCCCTCTTCGCCACGTTGAGTGGCAAGCCGGTGCAGGCCAAGCCGATTTCGACCTTCCCGCCCGTCAAGCAGGATCTCGCCTTCACGGTTCCCGATACGCTCACCGCCGCGCAATTGCAGCAGGTCATCGAGGATGCCGCAGGTGACAATCTAGAGTCCATCGAGCTCTTCGACGTGTTCTCCGGCGACCAGCTGGGCGAGCATCAGAAGTCCCTTGCCTACTCGGTTACTTTCCGCTCTCCGGATAAGACGCTTACCAGCGACGACACGGAGGCTATTCGCAAGGCTATTGTCGATAAGACGGAAGCGATTGGTGCGCAGCTGCGTGCCTAACGGTCGGTCCTAAGAAAACCGATACAAATTGGACAATGCGGAGTCTGTGTGCCGAAGAGGTTCGCAGACTCCGCAAATTATCTACTTGATTTTGGAGTGGCAAGATGAACGAATCTGAAAACCCTTTCGATCAGAATGGCACGGATCACGAAAATTCGTCGTCCAATGCCACTCCTTCCACGGGCCAGGTTTCGCAGGGAACGCATCGTACGGACGTTCCGAATTTGGCAGCAGAATCCAATAATCGTGCTGCCAAACCAGCTCAGCCGGAATACGGCCAAATGAAGGTTCCGGAATATGGGGCGATGGCCAGCCAATTCCCTCCGCAATACAATCCGTACGTTTACGGCAAGCCTGAAGAGAAGTCGAAAAACCAGAACCAGCAGAATCCTCAAATGAATCCGCAGGGTGGTCAACCCAACCAGCAAATGGGTGGCGGATATGGCAATGGCGTGGGCACCTACCAAGGTAATCAAGATTTTCGCAGTAATACACCCTACGGCGGCCCGAACCGCTCGTCCAACAATTACGGTAACAATCCGAATAATGCCAACAATCCGTTTGGACAGCCGTACAACAATGGTCCGGCCATGCCTGGCGCGCCCGGCACTCCTGACTATCAGCCGGATATTCACAACGGCATCGATATGAACGACCCGAACCAGAACCCACTGAAAGGCCACTGGGACCCATGGGCAATCATCTCGATCGTGTTGCTGTTTTTGCCGATCATGCCGTTCCTGCCTGCCATCACCGGCGCGGTTTCGATGTGGCGCACCAAGAGATATCACATGAAAGGCTTTTGGGCGGCCACCGTGTGCATGGTGCTCGGCGTCCTTACGACGATTTTTTCGTTCTGGCTGTTTTCCAAGGGCATCAACGTCAACGATTTTTCGCAGCAGTTGATGAATCAATATGGTTCGGGTTCCGGTGGTTCCAGCGGTGTCGGCAGCGACGGCTCGGTGCATGCGTAGGCTTTTGGGCCTTGGCGTTTGACATTGCGGCTTGAGAATATTGGTTCTACCAGAACGTTCCTCTTCACGTGAGTGGTCAGGGACGTTCTGGTTTGTTTTTTTCATTACGTCCGTTTCGGTTCAGGCTTTACAAGCTTTAAGAACTCAACGGGCATTGTTTTATTTCTGATTTGTCAAAAACGATAATTCTCTTTCAAAAGTGTCCACTATTCGGATGTATAACTATTCATACTACTGAATATATGTAATCTAGCATCATCTTCAAGAAAGGTGATGCCCATGAGCAAATACACGGTGGCGGTGGCAGGTGCCAGCGGTTATGCCGGGGGAGAGATGCTGCGGATACTCGCCGCACATCCTGCATTCGAAGTTACGACGGTGACCGGGGATTCATCGGCCGGCGACAAACTCGGCCGTCGTATGCCGCATATTCCGCAGCTGAAGAACATGGTTATCGAACCCACGACGCCGGACGTGTTGAATGGTCACGACATCATTGTTTTGGCTTTGCCACATGGCGTTTCGGGAGCATTGGCCGAGAAGCTTCATCCCGATTGCGTGATGGTCGATTTGGGAGCCGATCACAGGCTTGAATCCGAAGATGCTTGGGCGCAGTACTATGGTGGCGACTTCCACAAGCCTTGGGTTTATGGCATGCCGGAACTGATCGTGGGCAAAGATGCCGAGGGTGGATACCGGCGTCAGCGTGAACAATTGCCAGGCGCCTCATTGATTGCGGGGCCGGGATGCAACGTCACTGCGGTTACTTTGGCTTTTCAACCTGCTGTGGCACAAGGGCTTGTGCAAACCGATGACATTGTCGCCGACCTTGCTGTTGGATATTCGGGAGCCGGCAAAAACCTGAGACGTCCTAATCTGTTAGCGGCGGAAGCGTTTGGTTCCGCGACGCCGTATTCGGTCGGCGGTGTTCATCGTCACATCCCCGAAATCGTGCAGAATCTTGCGCATGCCGCTTGTGCTGATGCGGATAGTGAGGGGCATCTCAACTCATCAGCTATTTGGCAATATCCGAGCGAAGCAGTTGAAACGGCTGAAACCGCTGCAGAAAATGGTACCGAGATTGTGGCCGGTCAAGAGGAGAGTGTTTTCTCATCCATTGCCTCAACCAAGCCTATCAACGTCGGTTTCACGCCGATACTGGTGCCGATGGCGCGTGGCATTCTCGCGGTGGTTTCGGCCAAGCTCAGCGACAAGGGCGAGGCGATGAGCGATGAGAGCATCCGTGAGGTTTTCGCCGAAGCCTATCAAGGCCAGCAATTCATCGAGCTTCTGGATGCCGGCGACATGCCGGCCACGGCGAACGTGTTGGGTTCCAATGCGGCGCAGGTTCAGGTCGCAGTCGATAGGAACGCCAAACGGCTGTATGGTTTTGCGGCTATCGACAACCTCAACCGTGGCACGGCAGGGCAGGCGGTGCAATCCCTCAACATTGCGCTCGGACTTCCGGAAGATCAGGGACTGACAACGATTGGAGTGGCGCCATGAGCGTGACATTTGCAAAGGGCTTTATGGCCGCCGGCGTCAACGCCGGAATTTCATCCAACAAAGCGAAAAGCGACTTGGCGCTGGTCGTCAACAACGGACCGCTTGATGCTGCCGCCGGCGTATTCACCGCCAATCGTTTCTGTGCGGCGCCGGTGCAATGGTCGCGTAAGGCCGTCGCTGACGGGCATATCAAGGCGGTCGTGCTCAACTCCGGTGGCGCCAACGCCTGCACCGGTGCCGAAGGACTGAAGCAAAGCGAGGCCACGGCGGTGAAAGTCGCGCAGGTATTGAGCGATATCGTAGAGGATTCCGACAATACTGGTGCCGATTCCTTTGGAATAGACGGTTTTGGTGGCAGTCTCTCAACCGGCTATTCATTCGGAGCGGCCTTGGCAAATGAAAAGCCCTGTTTCTCAGCCAATGACATTGCCGTGTGTTCGACCGGTCTGATTGGCGAATTATTACCTTTGGATAATGTGCTGGGTGGTGTGGAAAAGGCGGCTGCGGCATTAAACGACGTCGAACAAGCAGGTATCGATGCGGCAACGGCCATCATGACCACCGACACCAAGCCGAAAATGGTGAAATTGGAAGGTTCCGGTTACCGTGTTGGCGGCATGGTCAAGGGCTCGGGGATGATTGCCCCGCAGTTGGCCACGATGCTCTGCGTCATCACTACCGATGCCGAGGTCGATTCCGCGCAGTTGCAGGATGCTCTGGCCAACGCCGCCGACAAATCGTTCAACCGCATCGACGTGGACGGCTGTATGTCGACCAACGACACGGTGCTGCTGCTTGCTTCCGGTGCCTCTGGCGTGACTCCTGATGACGATGAGTTCGCCGGGTTGGTTCACGATGCCTGCGCCAGTCTTGCCCGCCAGATTGTAGGCGACGGCGAAGGCTCCAGCCACGATATCAAAGTGACAGTAAGCGGGGCGGAAACCGAAGATGCGGCACTGGCCTGTGCCCGCGCGGTCGCTGGCTCAAATCTACTCAAATGCGCCATCTATGGCAATGATCCGAATTGGGGACGTATCGTCAGCTCACTTGGCACGGTCCCTGTGGGCGTGGCGGCTTACGACCCGGAGTCCGTCACGGTGGATATCAACGGTGTTCGCGTCTGCGAGCACGGTGGTGCCGGAGTTGACCGCTCGGAAGTGAAGATGGATAAACGCCAAGTCGACATCGACATCGATCTCAACAACGGAGCGGAAAGCGCGACCGTGTGGACCGACGACCTCACCCATGAGTACGTGCACATCAACGCCGACTACGAATCCTGATCGCGGACCTGTGCACTTTTTCAGGGCCAAACAAAAAGTGCATGGATTTTTGTGAAGTTCATACGAATTTTTGATGGTAATCCGTGCACTTTATTTTCGTCCGAGAAAAGTGCGCGACCAGTACTTGATATAAAAGATTGGGGAAAAATGAGCACTGTGAAAAGGGGAACGGATGCCATTGGTGCGGATATTGATGTGCACCATGACTTGAAGGACGAGCAGAAAGCCGAGGTGCTGATTGAAGCACTGCCGTGGCTCGAGGAATTCGCCGGCCAGCGCATCGTCGTGAAATACGGCGGCAACGCGATGGTCGACGAACATCTTAAGCGTTGCTTCGCCGAGGATATGGTCTTTCTGCGGCAGGTCGGCATGCACCCGATTGTCGTTCACGGGGGAGGGCCGCAGATTTCCGGCATGCTCAAAGACCTCGGTATTCATTCGGAATTCAAAGCTGGACTGCGCGTCACGACACCGGAAATCATGAAGGTGGTGCGGATGATTCTTACCGGCTCGGTTTCACGCGAACTCATCGGGCTCATCAACGCGCACGGCCCACATGCCGTCGGGCTTTCCGGCGAGGACGGGTCGTTGTTCGGGGCGAAGCGGTACCGCCCGGTCATCGATGGGAAGGAAACCGACATCGGATTGGTGGGCGAAGTTACGGAAGTCAACCCTTCGGCGGTGGAGAGCCTGATCGAACAGAACCGGATTCCCGTGGTCTCTTCGATTGCGCCGAACGCCGATGACCCTACCCAGGTTTTCAACGTGAACGCCGATTCCGCGGCGGCCGCGCTTGCGGTGGCTCTGCATGCCCGAAAACTCGTCATTCTAACGGACGTCGATGGGCTCTATGCCGATTGGCCCGATAAGAATTCGCTGATCAGTTCCATCGGCGTCGACCGCCTGAGCGAGGTATTACCAAAGCTGCAAAGCGGGATGGTGCCGAAAATGCGTGCCTGCGTGCGCGCCTTGGACGGCGGGGTGCCGCGTGCGCATATCATCGATGGCCGTCAGCCCCACTCGATCCTCAACGAGGTGTTTACCGGCGCCGGCATCGGAACGATGGTCGTGCCCGGCAATGGGATGAAACTACGGCGAAAATAAAAGCACGTCGTGAAATCGCAACGTAATTATGACGTTTATTGACAGTTATGAAAAAGATAACATCACTGCATTAATGTAATGCAAAAATAAACTTGGAAAGTACGGCAACATGAACAACGATAATCAAAACAAGGCAGATGTTGAAGCTGCGAACAAAAACACCGATTCCGCAACGACGGCAATCGGTCCCGAAAGTGAACAATGGATCGATACCTATGAACAGGTGCATACGCACGCTTTCGGCACTCCGTTGCGAGTGATGGACCACGGCAAAGGCATGCATGTCTGGGACATCGATGGCAACGAATACCTCGATTTTCTCGCCGGCATCGCCGTCAATTCGCTGGGTTACGCTCATCCCAAATGGGTGAAGGCGGTAAGCGAACAGGCCGGGGAAGTCGCGCATATCAGCAATTATTTCGCTTCCGTTCCGCAGATCAAGTTGGCGGAAAAGTTTTTACAGATTTCTGGCGCACCTGAAGGCTCGCGCGTTTATTTCGGCAATTCAGGGGCCGAAGGTAACGAGGCCGCGATGAAAATGGCCAAGCTTTACGGCAAGACGCTGCCGGGCGGCGACCCCGAACATGGCGGTGCCCCGGCTCGAATCCTTGCCCTGACCAAAGGATTCCACGGGCGGACGATGGGTGCCTTGAGTGCTACGTGGAAGCTTTCGATCCGCGAACCTTACAATCCGCTGCTTCCGGCGGTTCAATTCGTCGAAGCCGGCGACCTTGACGCCATGCAGGCCGCCTTCGACCAGACCGGCAAAGACGGCGTCGGCCCGGTGGCCGGAGTGATGCTCGAACTCATCCAGGGCGAGGCCGGCGTGCGCCCGCTTGACCCGGAGTATGTCAAAGGCGTCCGCAAACTGTGCGATCAACATCACGCTCTGATGATCATCGACGAAGTGCAAACCGGCATCGGGCGCACCGGCAAATGGTTCGCCTTCCAGCGCGACGACCTTTCCGGCGGCATCACACCCGACATCATCACCTTCGCCAAAGGCGTGGCCGGCGGCTTCCCAATGGGTGGCATGATCGCGTTCGGCAAGCCGCTCGCATCCCTCTTTTCGCCAGGACTCCACGGCTCGACTTTCGCTGGCGGCCCGCTGGCGACCACAGCCGGATTGACCACGTTGCAGGTCATCGACGAAGAAAATCTGGTGACCAACGCCGAAGCCCGTGGCAACCAACTTCGTGAAGCCGTGATGGCTTGTGGCAACCCGCTGTTCGTCTCGGTTCGTGGCCGTGGCCTGCTCAACGCCATCCAGCTGGCGCATCCGTGCTCACACGCCGCCATGAACTGGGCCCTGGACCATGGCCTTATCGTCAACGCGGTCGCTCCCGATGCCCTGCGCCTTGCCCCGCCGCTCATCGTCAGCAGCGCCGACGTTGACGAGGCCGTATCGATTCTCGCTCAAATCCCAGCAGACCTTCCAGATGACTGATTTGGACATTCGTGTGTGCCGGCATTTATTCAGTGCCGGTTTCATTCCAGGTAGCGTGTCAGGCGAGTGAAATCGTACATTGACAATCAAGATATTCCAGATTTTAGTCGATTTCGATAGTTTAAAATAATATTTTTCTAGCATATATACCAATATGTGGATAGAAAATGTAATATTTCAGTTTTATGCGGTATATTTTAATGGTCAAATCAGTAAAAAGGAGATGGTTATGGCAGGTCAACTTCGGCATATGCTCCGTGATGATGATGTGAACCACGACGAGCAGAAGGAAATTCTGGAACTGGGTATGAAGTTCTGGAAAGATCGCTATTATCGCCGTCCCTTTGAGGGGCCGCAGGGTGTCGCGGTGATTTTCGACAAGCCCAGCACGCGCACACGTTCCAGTTTTTCTGTGGGTGTCGCCGAGCTTGGCGGTTATCCGTTGGTCATCGACAAGTCCGGTTCCCAGCTCGGTCGTGGCGAGCCGGTGGCCGATACGGCACGCGTGCTCACCCGCATGACCAGCGCCATCGTCTGGCGTACCTTCGGCCAGGACCGCGTGGAAACGATGGCGAAATATGCCACCGTCCCCGTCGTCAACGCTTTGACCGACCAGTTCCATCCCTGCCAGATTCTTGCCGATTTCCTCACCATCGCGCAGCATCGCGGGGGAGTCGACGCGCTTGCCGGCCAGACCATCGCCTACTTGGGCGACGCGGCCAACAACATGTCGAACTCCTATCTGCTCGGAGGCGCGACCGCAGGCATGAACGTGCGCGTGGCGGGCCCGCAAGGCTTCCTTCCCGATCCGCAGATTGTCGCGGATGCCAAGCGAATAGCGGCGCAGACAGGCGGTTCGATTCTGGTAACCACCGACGCGCGCGAGGCTGTGGCCGATGCCGACTGCATCTTCACCGATACGTGGGTGTCGATGGGCGAGGAAAGCGAGTACGCCGTGCGCTCCAAGCCGTTCTGGGATTATCAGGTCAACGACGAGTTGATGAAACTCGCCAAGCCTGATGCGCTTTTCCAGCATTGCCTGCCGGCCTACCGTGGCAAGGAAGTCACGGCAAGCGTTATCGACGGCCCGCAATCGGTGGTCTGGGAAGAGGCCGAAAACCGACTTCACGCGCAGAAGGCTTTGCTGACTTGGCTGATTGGAACATTGCGAGACGACAAGGAAATGCTCAAATGAACGATACTGAAGGTAGTCATATTACGGCCGATACCAAGCGTGATTCGGCCGCTTCCGCAGTCAATTTGCAAGGTAAGGAACAAGTCGGGGAAACCAAGCTCCAGCATCCGACCAACCGAACGGCCAGGCTCAGCGTCATCCAGGAGATTCTTTCCAACGCCGTGGTCTCCTCGCAGGGTCAGCTCCTTGGTTTGCTTGCCGAACGTGGCATCGAGGTAACCCAGGCCACGCTCAGCCGTGATTTGGACGAGATGAAAGCGGTCAAAACGCGGCTGAAAACCGGAGAAATGGCTTATACGCTGGGTGTCGAGCCCGAATTCGACGACGTTACGGCCGAGAAAATCGACCAGCAGCTTTCCCGCGGTCTTTCGGGATTGATTACTTCCGCAGCGGCTGCACGCAATCTGGTCATCGTCCACACGCCTTCCGGCGCGGCTCAATACATGGCCAGCGTCATCGACAAGCAGCCGATTGACGGGATTTTGGGAACGGTCGCCGGCGACGATACGGTGCTTCTGGTCTGCAACGACGACGAGGCCGCCGCCGGACGCGTGCAATGGCTGCTTGACATTGTTTCGCGGGGCCAAGGTACCGCAAGAAATTAGAAAATAACGATTCGATAGAAAAAGTATTGATATTCTCTCGAGTGCTGTCTCAAAGTTTGGACACAGTAGCATTCTGATTGAATATTTATACGAAATCGTGTATATATAATTGTATAAAGCTTTGAAGAAAGGGCTGTCATGAGCGATAAGAACCGCATCGTACTCGCATATTCCGGAGGTCTCGATACTTCCGTTGCCATTCCATACCTGAAGGAGCGCACCGGCAAGGATGTCGTCGCTGTTTCATTGGATGTCGGCCAGGGCGGCGAAAGCCTTGAAACCATCCGTCAGCGTGCATTGGCCTGCGGTGCCGTCGAGGCGTACGTGGTTGATGCCCGTGAGGAATTCGCCAAGGAATACTGCATGCTCGCGCTGAAAGCCAATGCCAAGTACGAAGGCGTCTATCCACTGGTTTCCGCCATTTCTCGTCCGTTGATTTCCAAGCATCTCGTGCGTGCCGCCCACCAGTTCGGCGCGGACACCATTTCGCACGGCTGCACCGGCAAGGGCAACGATCAGGTACGTTTCGAGGTCTCCATCGCCTCAATCGACCCGAACCTGAAGGCCATCAGCCCGATTCGTGACCTTTCGCTCACTCGCGACGTCGAAATCCAATTCGCCAAGGACCACAAGCTGCCGATCACCCAGACCGAAAAGAGCCCGTATTCCATCGATCAGAACGTCTGGGGCCGCGCCATCGAAACCGGCTTCCTCGAGGATCCGTGGAACGGACCGACCAAGGACTGCTATACCTACACCGACGATCCGGCGTTCCCGCCGGTCGAAGATGAGGTCGTCATCGAATTCAAGCAGGGCGTGCCGGTGAAGATTGACGGCAAGGACGTCACCCCGCTGCAGGCCATCGAAGAGATGAACCGCCGCGCCGGAGCCCAAGGCATCGGCCGCATCGACATTATTGAAGACCGCCTGGTCGGCATCAAGTCCCGTGAGCTCTACGAAGCTCCCGGTGCCGTGGCGCTTATCGCCGCGCACGTAGAACTTGAGAACTGCTGCCTCGAACGCGAACAGCACCGCATCAAGCGTGACATCGACAAGCGCTGGGCCGAGCTGGTTTACGACGCACAATGGTTCTCGCCCGCGGTTCGTTCGTTGAACGCCTTCATTGAAGACACGCAGCGCTACGTTTCAGGCGAAATCCGCATGGTCATGCACGGGGGGCGCGCGGTGGTCACCGGCCGTCGCAGCGATTCCTCGCTCTACGACTACAAGCTCGCCACCTACGATTCCGGCGACACCTACGACCAGAACGCCTCCAACGGATTCATCTCGATCTACGGCCTGCCCGACAAGGTCGCCGCCGCCCGCGATGTGAAATTCGGTAACGGCATCGAAGTGCCGGACAACTCCGTCGAGTGATTCCAACGAATAATCCTGTCGACTAAAAAACAAAGTCTCGTTATGAGGAGCTATTGCTTTTCATAACGAGACTTTGTTTATGAATCACACAAAGTGATCAACCACAAAGTGATCAACCACAAAGTGATCAACCACAAAGTGATCAACCACAAAGTGATCAACCACAAAGTGATCAACCGCAAAGTATGTGGGTGCCAGCGCGTGGGTTTGTTGTTGGTTGTGTTGGTTGCGCGCTGACACCCGGTTGGGGTTCCCGTCCTGACCCAGCTAATGAATATCCGAGTCAGAACGGGAAGTATTGTTTAGTGGCGCCGTCAGCGTCGGCTGCTTATGGCAGCCCGCTGCTTTTGGCCGTGGAGCCACTTGGTCACGATGAGCATGACGCCAATGGCGAGCAAGAGCAGGAACATTCGCCGTCCCGGCTCGCCGGTGAAGGGGAGCGCATGCGCATACAGGCCTTGGATAAGAACGTTCGTCTCGGTGGTTGCGCTGGTGACGACGCTACCCGCCGTCCGCCACGGGTCGCTGGTGGTCAGCGTGGCGCTGAGATCGTAGCGTCCTTTCCGCGGTATATCGGCTTGCTGGATGATGTGAGTGGACTCGTGAGTGGTGTTCCCATCCCAGGTGCCTGCACCTACGGTGTCGTCCCAGCAGCTCTGCGTGCCTCCGGCCGTGGGTTGGATGCAATAGTGGATTTTGTCGCCCATCGCCATTGGCTTGCTTGTGGCTGTAAGCGAGACAGTGTTGTCTCCATTTCTGGTGGCGGTGATGGACGGCGCCGCGACCGTGTGCCATACGGCATAGAGGGTGGTGGATTTTCCGCCGGTGGTGGTGCCGGCCAGCGTTTTGCCTGGGTTATACGTCGCGTCGGGATTGGAGGCGCTGGCACTTTCCGCCCATCCGGTGAACACGTCGTGTGGCCCCTTGGTGGGGATGGAGCTGGTGGAGATGGCCGTCACCGTGTGACCGCTGGTGCTGTCGGCGAACGCGGTGAAGCCTGCAGGAGCGCCGGTGCCGCCGTTCGCATCGAACTCCACTTTGGCGTATGACAGATAGCCTGTTTGCGTTACACTGCCGCCGGAAACAGTGTTGTGAGTGTTTGGATCAGACACGTTCGTTGAAGAGGCCGTCAACGAGTATTGTGCTCCTGGATTCGGCTGCAAACCAACAACTGATTCCCCGGTCACTGTGCAGGTGCCGTTGCTGCATTCCCATTCGTGGTTGAGGCCGCTGGTGAGCTTGGACGCGTCAGTGGCTGTCACATCGAAGGTGGTGTCGCCATTGGAAGCCACATGAGTCTTGGGCGTGCTAATGCGGGGGGTGATGGCCCGCCACTGGGCGTGCAAGACCAGGACGCGCCGGGGCGAATACTCGCCCTGCCTCAGGGAGATGGTCTGCCCCTGCTCGACGGTGTCGCCATGGTCGTCCGTCCACTTGTCAAACAGGCTATGGGGCTTGTTGGTGCGCAGCACGTCGGCCTGGGGCACCGTGAGCGTCTTCGGTCCGGTGCTTGTGTCGACGATGATGGGCATGGCCTCGGTGGTGCCCCCGTTCGGGCCTACCTCGAGGATGAGGCCGGGTAGGGTCCTGTCGACATAAATACCCTCCGGATTCGAGGAGGAGACGCGTGCGGCCAGGGCCGCGGTGCCGGGGAACTCCTCGGCCACCGTCGCATCGGTGCCCGTTCCGCTGAGCCTGTCCCATGTGATTGACGGCGAGACCAGGGCGAACGCGTCCGTTGTCAGCTTGGTTTTCTTGCCGAGTTCGAGCATCCGCAACCCATTTGGCAGCATTTGGCTCATGTTAGTGCCGACTTTGCTGGTGTCCCAGCCGGAGAGGTTCAGGGTGGTCAGGCCGGTGTCGCCCTGGAACATGCTGGCCATGTTGGTGACCCGGCTGGTGTCCCAGCCGGAGAGGTCGAGGGTGGTCAGGGCGGCGTCGCTGGCGAACATGCTGGCCATGCTGGTGGCGTGGCTGGTGTCGAAGCCGGTGAGGTTGATGTTGGCGAGTTTCGGGTTGTCGTAGAACACGGCGTTCATGTTGACGCCGGTGTCGGGCCCGTTGTGGGTCCAGGTGTTCAGCCCGGTGATGGTGGTGAGCTCCGGGTTGTTGTAGAACAGGAAGGTCATGTTGGTGGTTTTGCCGGTGTCCCACCCGGTCACGTCCACGCTCTGCAGGTTCGGGAAGCCGGAGATCCATTGGTTCATGCTGGTCACGGTGCCGGTGTTCCAGGTGGACAGGTCCAGGCTCTTCAGGTTCGCGATCGTCCTGAGGATGCTCAGGCCGGTGAAGAACCCGCCGGTCCACCCCGCCGTCCTCACCGTCGTCAGGGCGGGCGTGTTGGAGAACATCTGGCCGTAGCCGTTGCTGTCGATGATGGCCTGGAAGCCCCAGCCGGACAGGTCGAGGGTGGTCAGCGCCGAGTCGTTCTGGAACATGTTGGTCATGTTCGCGACTTTGCTGGTGTCCCAGCCGGAGAGGTTCAGGGTGGTCAGGCCGGTGTCGCCCTGGAACATGCTGGCCATGTTGGTGACCCGGCTGGTGTCCCAGCCGGAGAGGTCGAGGGTGGTCAGGGCGGCGTCGCTGGCGAACATGCTGGCCATGCTGGTGGCGTGGCTGGTGTCGAAGCCGGTGAGGTTGATGTTGGCGAGTTTCGGGTTGTCGTAGAACACGGCGTTCATGTTGACGCCGGTGTCGGGCCCGTTGTGGGTCCAGGTGTTCAGCCCGGTGATGGTGGTGAGCTCCGGGTTGTTGTAGAACAGGAAGGTCATGTTGGTGGTTTTGCCGGTGTCCCACCCGGTCACGTCCACGCTCTGCAGGTTCGGGAAGCCGGAGATCCATTGGTTCATGCTGGTCACGGTGCCGGTGTTCCAGGTGGACAGGTCCAGGCTCTTCAGGTTCGCGATCGTCCTGAGGATGCTCAGGCCGGTGAAGAACCCGCCGGTCCACCCCGCCGTCCTCACCGTCGTCAGGGCGGGCGTGTTGGAGAACATCTGGCCGTAGCCGTTGCTGTCGATGATGGCCTGGAAGCCCCAGCCGGACAGGTCGAGGGTGGTCAGCGCCGAGTCGTTCTGGAACATGTTGGTCATGTTCGCGACTTTGCTGGTGTCCCAGCCGGAGAGGTTCAGGGTGGTCAGGCCGGTGTCGCCCTGGAACATGCTGGCCATGTTGGTGACCCGGCTGGTGTCCCAGCCGGAGAGGTCGAGGGTGGTCAGGGCGGCGTCGCTGGCGAACATGCTGGCCATGCTGGTGGCGTGGCTGGTGTCGAAGCCGGTGAGGTTGATGTTGGCGAGTTTCGGGTTGTCGTAGAACACGGCGTTCATGTTGACGCCGGTGTCGGGCCCGTTGTGGGTCCAGGTGTTCAGCCCGGTGATGGTGGTGAGCTCCGGGTTGTTGTAGAACAGGAAGGTCATGTTGGTGGTTTTGCCGGTGTCCCACCCGGTCACGTCCACGCTCTGCAGGTTCGGGAAGCCGGAGATCCATTGGTTCATGCTGGTCACGGTGCCGGTGTTCCAGGTGGACAGGTCCAGGCTCTTCAGGTTCGCGATCGTCCTGAGGATGCTCAGGCCGGTGAAGAACCCGCCGGTCCACCCCGCCGTCCTCACCGTCGTCAGGGCGGGCGTGTTGGAGAACATCTGGCCGTAGCCGTTGCTGTCGATGATGGCCTGGAAGCCCCAGCCGGACAGGTCGAGGGTGGTCAGCGCCGAGTCGTTCTGGAACATGTTGGTCATGTTCGCGACTTTGCTGGTGTCCCAGCCGGAGAGGTTCAGGGTGGTCAGGCCGGTGTCGCCCTGGAACATGCTGGCCATGTTGGTGACCCGGCTGGTGTCCCAGCCGGAGAGGTCGAGGGTGGTCAGGGCGGCGTCGCTGGCGAACATGCTGGCCATGCTGGTGGCGTGGCTGGTGTCGAAGCCGGTGAGGTTGATGTTGGCGAGTTTCGGGTTGTCGTAGAACACGGCGTTCATGTTGACGCCGGTGTCGGGCCCGTTGTGGGTCCAGGTGTTCAGCCCGGTGATGGTGGTGAGCTCCGGGTTGTTGTAGAACAGGAAGGTCATGTTGGTGGTTTTGCCGGTGTCCCACCCGGTCACGTCCACGCTCTGCAGGTTCGGGAAGCCGGAGATCCATTGGTTCATGCTGGTCACGGTGCCGGTGTTCCAGGTGGACAGGTCCAGGCTCTTCAGGTTCGCGATCGTCCTGAGGATGCTCAGGCCGGTGAAGAACCCGCCGGTCCACCCCGCCGTCCTCACCGTCGTCAGGGCGGGCGTGTTGGAGAACATCTGGCCGTAGCCGTTGCTGTCGATGATGGCCTGGAAGCCCCAGCCGGACAGGTCGAGGGTGGTCAGCGCCGAGTCGTTCTGGAACATGTTGGTCATGTTCGCGACTTTGCTGGTGTCCCAGCCGGAGAGGTTCAGGGTGGTCAGGCCGGTGTCGCCCTGGAACATGCTGGCCATGTTGGTGACCCGGCTGGTGTCCCAGCCGGAGAGGTCGAGGGTGGTCAGGGCGGCGTCGCTGGCGAACATGCTGGCCATGCTGGTGGCGTGGCTGGTGTCGAAGCCGGTGAGGTTGATGTTGGCGAGTTTCGGGTTGTCGTAGAACACGGCGTTCATGTTGACGCCGGTGTCGGGCCCGTTGTGGGTCCAGGTGTTCAGCCCGGTGATGGTGGTGAGCTCCGGGTTGTTGTAGAACAGGAAGGTCATGTTGGTGGTTTTGCCGGTGTCCCACCCGGTCACGTCCACGCTGGTCAGCAGGGGGTTGCCAGCGAACATGTTGGTCATGGTGCCGACGAGGATCGCCTTGCCGCTCGATGCTGTGGTGAGGTTGGTGAGGTTGGGCCAGGATTGGAATGCGCCGGATGTCCTGATGGTGATGGTGCCGTTGATGACGACTGTGGTGGTGCTGTTGATGACGCTGCTGCCAAAAGCGTTCTGGCTGGTGGTCGAGTTGGTGTCGCCAGCTCCTATGGTTAGCTTGCAGTCGCCGTCTAGCGTCCAAGGGGCAGCGCCCCATGTGCCGTTGTTTGGCGTACATGAAGACTGTGGGCCTACTACAGGTTGTTCTCGGGTGAGTCGGGAAGATGTCTGGTTGTTCTGACGGTTGCTTGCTGCTTGAGGGGTTGGTACTGCGTTTGATTGATCGGCTGAATTGATGTAACGACTGATGTCCGGTTTGCCAGTACCTAAGGTTTGCTTGACCGGATGTATGGATTGCGTTCGAGGGGTGTTGCTCACGTGGTGATGGTCACGAAGCGAATGATTATGATTGGAAGCGACTGTGCTGGAAGTGTTTTGTTGATTAGATACTAACGAATGGATAAGTCTCGCGGGGGGGGGGTAGAAGTTATGGTCATTGCAATACATATCATATATGTTGCAATACTTTCGAAAACACCCATAACCAAATCCTCTCCTTCGAATGCGGCAATACAAATTACTTGCGATATGTCGCAATGCATGACTCTTGTTGTCCGTAACTTTAGTCATACACGTTGGACAAAGAGTTATACAGAACATTGATACGATGTATATGAAATGAGGTAAATCCTTATTTTAAACCTAATTTGAAACTAGCTAACACTGCAGAATCAGCAGAAATATCGTATTTAACAGAGCTTCTTGTAGCAGCCTTTGTTTATGCCCTTTTGATTGAGTGATTTGCTCAGGGAACGGGCAGGCTACAATCTAAAGCGGGAATGTGCAGCGTGTCCTGGGCGTGTCTCACAGGAAAACGGATTGACAGATTGAAGGGAAACAAATCATGTCGCAACAAGGCAAAAATGACGAGCATCTGGCGCTGTGGGGCGGACGGTTTAAGTCCGGGCCTTCGCCGGAGTTGGCACGGCTTTCGAAGTCGACGCAGTTTGATTGGCGGCTGGCCGATGACGATATCGCCGGGTCGCGGGCGCATGCTCGAGCGCTCGGCAAGGCTGGGTTGTTGAGCGATGACGAGCTGAAGCGGATGGAAGATGCACTCAACAAGCTGCAGAAGCTCGTGGATTCCGGGGAGTTTGCTCCTGTTGAAGACGATGAGGACGAAGCTACGGCGTTGGAGCGTGGGCTGCTTGAGATCGCGGGGGACGAGCTCGGCGGCAAACTGCGTGCCGGACGTTCCCGCAACGACCAGATTGCTTGCCTTATCCGCATGTGGCTGCGTCGTCATGCCCGCACGGTCGCCGGTTTGGTGCTTGGTGTGGTTGACGCGCTGATTGGTCAGGCCGAGAAGGCCGGGGAAGCGGTGATGCCCGGGCGCACGCATATGCAGCACGCTCAGCCTGTCCTGCTCGCTCACCAGCTGATGGCACACGTTTGGCCGTTGCTACGCGACGTTGATCGGCTTGCCGATTGGGACAAGCGCATGGACGAAAGCCCCTACGGTTCAGGGGCATTAGCAGGCAACACGCTGGGACTTGACCCTGAAGCCGTGGCTCACGAGCTCGGTTTCTCACGCGTTACTGCCAATTCGATCGACGGCACTGCAAGCCGCGATTTGGTAGCCG
This sequence comes from Bifidobacterium sp. ESL0690, assembly GCF_029392315.1. Classification (NCBI taxonomy): domain Bacteria; kingdom Bacillati; phylum Actinomycetota; class Actinomycetes; order Bifidobacteriales; family Bifidobacteriaceae; genus Bifidobacterium; species Bifidobacterium sp. ESL0690. Next base: position 1,394,753 of record NZ_CP113939.1, on the reverse strand, counting down.
AATTCTCGTTTATCGCCGCGATGATCGGCGTTGACCTGAGCCGCCTGAGCGAGGAAATCATTATCTGGAACACGCAGGAATTCGCTTTCGTCCGTCTCGATGACGCCTATTCCACCGGCTCTTCGATCATGCCGCAGAAGAAGAACCCGGATATCGCCGAACTCACACGAGGCAAGTCCGGCCGTCTTATCGGCGACTTGACCGGTTTGATGGCCACGCTCAAAGGCTTGCCGACGGCCTACGCCCGCGATCTTCAGGAAGACAAGGAGGCCGTGTTCGACCAGGTCGACACACTCGAAACCCTGTTGCCCGCGTTCGCCGGCATGGTGCACACAATGGTTTTCGACCTCGACCGGCTCAAAGCCCAAGCGCCTACCGGTTTCGCCCTGGCCACCGACATCGCCGAATGGCTCGTCAAGCAGGGTGTCCCGTTCCGCCACGCCCATGAGCTTTCCGGTGCCTGCGTCCAGCTGGCCGAGGGCCGTGGAGTTGAGCTCTGGGATCTGACCGATGACGATTTCGTGACTGTGTTCAAAGACTTCCTGCCCGCCGACAAGGCTCCGCAAGTGCGTAAGGTCCTTTCGGTGGAGGGATCCGTCGATCAGCGCGACGGCAAGGGCGGTACCGCTCCGGTACGTGTTCGTGAGCAGATTGCCGAAGCCAAGCGGTTCGCTGCAAAGGCCAAAGCATTTGCCGATTCGGTCAGCGATGGCCCGGCCTACGTGAAACCAGACACATTGCGGTGAATGCTATTGCTTTGTTTTGGCCGTTCCGTATCGGTTGATTGTTGGAACATGGTCATATGCAATCGCGTTCTTCGACAGGCTTAACCTAGGTTTACAAAATTTGTGTTATTTACTAAAACGTGACATACTGGATGTATGATGCTTGAAAATAAAGTAATAGATTGCGCAAATAATAATAACGGAATCGTGACAGTAATGGATATGAAGCGATTTGGTTTCAATGAATCGTCGCTCCGTCAGTACGTTCGCCGTCACCCCGACATGTTCAACAAACGCGGTTCGGGCGTATACGAAGTCATCGATGATCGCGTATCTGTTGATCCACGAGATGCCGCTTATGCTTCGGCTTTGGCGCTGGCGGGTGAAGGTGCCTATCTTACAGGCTCTTCGGTGTTGGATTTTTATAACCTCGCCAACGCCAATCCTGTGCAAACGACAGTGAAGACGCCTCATCATATTTCAAAACGTTTACCTTCTTGGCTCCATGTGGTCACTGTAAGGGAGAAGCATCCTGTGGACATCGTGCGTGGCATACGTCTGCAAAATCTGTTTGACGCGTTTCGTGAAGCCAAGGACACAAGGTTGGACTATCGCTTTGACGCTATTTCCGACGCGGAGCAGCGCAATCTTTTGCCTGCTTATTTGGCTGACCGATTGCGTGATGATTTCACTGGAATGATGACGACAAGGGCGTGATGGTGCGAAAAAGTAATGTTGCAGTGCAAGGCGACTACCCTACCGAGGCCAAGGCATTCGCCGATTCCATCAGCGACGGCCCGGCCTACGTGAAACCAGACACATTGCGGTGATTTTCGGCATCTCCTTGAGTACGATGGCATGTTGAAAGCACGACAATACGAAAGGCGTGAGTAGGCATGACGTTGGGTATCGGGACTCCATTGGCGGCAATCGAGGCGATTCGGGCGAAGCATACGATTCATCTCGCCGAGGCGCCTGGTGGAGAGCCGTTCGGTGTCCGGAAATTCGATGGGTCAACGTCTGATGATGTCAAACCTCTGAGCGTGTGCGCAATAGGTGATTCCATGGTGGCTGCTTGCGGTACACAAGACCAACAGGAAGGTCTCATACCTGACTTGGCGCAAGGATTTGCGCAAGCTTTCAAGCGTGACGTTCGATGGGAAGCGCACGGCAAACTTGGTGCCACGATGCGGCGCGTCCGCTACCGTCTGCTTCCCGAAGTGTTGAAAAGCGGCAAGAAGTTCGATATCTTGGTGATTTGCGCCGGGTCCAACGACATCATGGCCAATCGTACGTTGGACGAATGGCGTGCCGACCTTTCCGCTGTCCTTGATGAAGCCAAGCCGTTAAGCGATCATATTGTTGTCCTGAGCCCCGGCCAGATGCAGCACGAGCCGTCGCTTGGCAAGGCATTGCGTTGTGCGCTCGAACACGAGATGGACGAGCAGGCTGCGGTCAGCAAGGAAGTCTGCGCAGAACACAACGCCAGGTATGTCGATATGATCCATGAAAACGTGCACGCCGACGCGCCCGATTTCTTCTCGCCCGACCATTTCCATCCCAGTGCAAAAGGTTACAGCTATATGGTTGCAGGCGTAATCGCAAAGCTCGGAACCACGTTCGTGCAGGAACTTGCCGCCGCATAACGTTCGGCTCGTCTTTCATGTATTTAATGCCGACATAAGTTATCGTAAAATGTTATTGATTTTGTGATAACAAATACAATAACGATACAAGCCCAAATCCCGTATCGACTTTGTTATTGCTGTGTCGCCGTCATCTGCGAAAATGGATTGGTTCAGGAGTCGTTCGGCTCCGGTTGTTTTGATACAAAAGAATAGGGGAATACGGTTATGGCTCACGTCACCAATTTCAAGGAAGCGGGATTCGACTCCGTCTTCGATGAATTGAACTGGCGCGGGTTGATTTCCCAGTCCACGGACCGGGATCAGCTCGCCAAAGCGTTGAACGGCGGGCCGATTACCTATTATTGCGGTTTCGACCCCACCGCGGCATCGCTGCATATCGGCAATCTCGTACAGCTGATCAACATGCGTCATCTGCAGGAGGCGGGCCATCATCCGATTGCGGTGGTCGGCGGCGCCACCGGTCTGATCGGCGACCCGCGCCAAAGCGGCGAACGTACGCTCAATCCGAAGGACGTCGTCGAAGGCTGGGCCCGCAGGTTGAAGAAGCAGATCGGCACGATTCTCGTGACCGATGGCGACAACCCGGTGCGCTTCGTTTCCAATTATGACTGGACCGCGAATATGTCGGTCATCGATTTCCTGCGCGACGTCGGCAAGAACTTCCGCATGGGCACGATGCTGGCCAAAGATACGGTGTCCAGAAGGCTTAAGAGCGAGGAAGGTATCTCCTTCACCGAATTCAGCTATCAGGTCCTGCAGGGCAACGATTTCCTGCATCTTTACGACACATATAACTGCACCCTGCAGCTCGGCGGCTCCGACCAGTGGGGCAACCTCACCAGCGGCCTCGACCTTATTCGCAAGGTGCGCGGCGAGAGCGTCAACGTGTTCACCAGCCCCATCATCACCGACAGCCAAGGCAAGAAATTCGGCAAGTCCGAAGGCAACGCCATGTGGCTCGACCCGACGATGCTCAGCCCGTACAAGTTCTATCAGTTCTGGTACAACCAGCCCGACGGCGAGATGCTGAAGCTGCTGAAGGCGTTCACTTTCCTGCCCAAGGACGAAATCGAGCGGCTCGCGCACGAGGCTGAGGTCAACCCTGGTGCGCGTGAAGCGCAGAAGGCGTTGGCTTGGGAAGTCACCAGCTTCGTGCACGGCGAGAAGACCACGCAGGAAGCGATTGACGCGGCTTCGGCACTTTTCGGACGCGGGGGCGATTTGAAATCGATTTCCTCCGACATGCTGGAATCTTCCATCGATGGCCTCAAGATCGAAAATGAGGAAGGCGAGAAGGTCTTCGCCAAGGCCGTTGTCGGCGAACGTGTGGCTCAGGCCGCCGTTTCCGCGGGACTGTTCAAGTCGATTTCCGAGGCCCGTAAGACCATCAAGTCCGGCGGTGTCTACGTCAACAACGTACGCGTAGAGGACCAGGATCAGGAGCTGGCCGGCGACGACTTCCTTGCCGATCACTTTGCGTTGATCCGTCGCGGCAAGAAGGCGGTCGGAGCCGTCGAACTTGGCTGACAGCAAGCTTCAACCAAGCCTTCATCAAGTCGATTAGAATTTATTACAAGAAAATATTTAGGATCATTCCGTTCTATCAAATATCGGGATGACCAAAACCAAGCAAAAGGTATAAGCATATGGCAGAAGAACAGCGCGGCAACCGCGACGGCAACTCATACGGTCACGGTTCGTCCCGTTCAGGCGGCGGCTATCGCGGCCACGGCGGATTCCGTGGCAATAACCATGGCGGCGGCTTCCACAAGGGTGGTCACGGCGGTTACCGCGGACATGATGACGATCGACGCGGTGGCGGCTATCGTGGCAACGGCGGACACCGTGACTTCCATCGTGACGACCGTCGTGACGGAGAACGCAGCGGTGGCTATCGCGGACACGGCGACGGAGATCGTCGTGACTTCCACCGTGACGGCGAGCGTGGCGGTTACCGCGGTGATGGAGACCGCAGGGACTTCCATCGCAACGACGACCGTCGTGGAGGCTACCGTTCCGGCGGTTATCGCGGACACGATGATGACAGGCGCGGTGGTGGCTATCGCAGCAATGGTGGCGGGCACCGTGACTTCCATCGTGACGGTGAACGCGGGGGTTATCGCGGCGGCAGCGACCGTAGGGATAACTATCGTGATGGTGATCGCAGGGACTTCCGTCGTGATGACAGGCGCGATTTCCATAAAGATGGTGACCGTAGGGACTTCCACAAGGGCGGTTACCGTCACGACGATGACAGGCGTGGCGGATATCGCGGTGGAGACGACCGTAGGGACTTCCATCGTAATGATGACCGTCGTGGAGGCTATCGTTCCGGCGGTTATCGCGGGCATGATGACGATAGGCGCGGAGGCTACCGTGGCAATGATCGTCGTGATGGCGACCGTCGTGACTTCCGTCGCAACGATGACCGCAGGGGCGGCTACAACTCCCGTGGCAACGATCGTCGTGACTTCCACCGCGACGACAGGCGTGACGGCGACCGCGGCGGATACAAGAGCTACAACAACCATCGCGACGACCGTCGTGACGACAGCCGTGGAGGATTCCACAATGACGGCCGCGACGAATACATGCACAACGGCCCACGCCGCAATTCCGACGGCACTGTCTCGTTCCCCTCGCAGAACCCGTATACCGACCGCCGTCCTGGCGAACCGCGCATGCCCAAGGGCATGGAATGGTCGATGCTTTCCAAGGACGAAAAGGAACGTCTGAGGGGACTTTCCAAGGAGCACGCCGAGAACATCGGTTTGCATATCCTCGCCGCATATTCGCTTGAGGAAAGCGATCCGAAGGCCGCACGAGACCACGCAGAATGGGTGGCCCATCAGGCTTCCCGCATCGATTTCTCCCGCGAGACGCTGGCGTTCATCGCCTACCGTCAGGGCGACTACAAGACCGCGCTGAAGGAATTCCGCACCGCGCACCGCATGAACGGCTACAACGATTATCTGCCGTTCATCGCCGACTGCGAACGAGGGCTGGGCAACCCGAAGCGCGCCATCGAAATGGCGATGTCCGACGATGCCAAGGCACTGAACGGCGAATCAAAGGCCGAAATGTTCCTGGTCTACGCCGGAGCGCTTGGCGATTTAGGGCTTTGGGACAAGGCCGTGGACGTGGTCAGCAAGCTGGCCGGCACCAAGGGGCTTCCCGGTGCCTACCGCATGCGTGCGCTGCAGGCCGAACAGTACTTCCTTGAGGAAGGCGGACGCGGGGACGAAGCCGCCGACCTCGACACCACCATCGAGCAGCTTGAAAACAAGTACGCCGACGAGGACGAGGATGATGAAGACGCCGAAGAAGTGGTCATTGACTACGATCTTGAGCGTCTGCCAGACGACATGATGGAAGAGCTCGGCATCACCGAAGACGACGCGCAGTATGCACCCGATCCGTATGAGGATGATGACGATTACGACGAGCGTGATTCAGATTCCGACGATTCCGATGATGCTCAGTCCGATGCATCTGATGACGACGATTCTGACGATTCCGAGTTTGATACGACTGATGAAGACGATTCCGATGAGGATGAATCTGATGAGGATGCTGACGATGAGGAAAGCGAAACCGATGAAGAGGTAGGAGAGGAACTGGATACGGACGCGGATACCGACGACCAGTCCCAGTCCGCTCTCGACCCGCAGACCCCAGAAGCTGAGGAAAGCGCTGAGGCCACCGCCAAGGAGAACGCCGACAGCATGGAAATCGTTGATGAATCCGGCGAACCGGACGAGTCGGCAGACTCGGTTGCCGACGAAGAAGCCCAAGGCGAAGCCGGTGAGGACGACGAGGCGGAAACCGAAGGCGATGCGGACGATGACGAGAATGAGTTGCCCGCCGAGGAAACCACCGAAGGCGCCGAAGATTCCGCCGATCCAGCCCAAGAGCAGGAAGTCGCCGACGAAAAAGACGAATCCGGCGAAGAGGAGTAATACCAACAGTGCTCAAAGCAACCGAACAGCCCATCGAACAGGCCTATAAGCTGGCATTGCTCGACCTCGACGGCGTGGTCTACCGCGGCAAAAACCCGGTGGATTACGCCAGCGAGTCGATCACGAAGGCCCAGCAGGCCGGCATGACGGTGGAATACACCACCAACAATTCCTCGCGCTATCAGGAAACCGTGGCCGAGCAGCTCCGTGGCTTCGGCCTCGAAGTCGAAGCCTGGCAGATCATCACCTCGTCGGTGGTCGCTGCTCGGATGGTGGCGCGCGCCGTGCCGAAAGGCGCCAAGGTGTTCATGGTCGGTGCCGGGCACCTGCGTGAGGAACTGGAAAAGCAGGGCCTTACGGTTGTCGATCGCGTTGAGGATAATCCGGTTGCCGTGGTGCAGGGCTGGTATCCCGAGGTTGTCTGGACCGAACTCGCCAATGCCGCTTACGCCGTGGAGCGTGGAGCCAAGTATTTCGTCACGAATCGCGACCTGACGATTCCGCGCGAATTGGGCATCGCTCCCGGCTCCGGTTCGATGGTTCAGGCCGTCATCACCGCCACCGGCGTTGAACCCGTCGCTTCAGCTGGTAAGCCTGAAGCAGCAATGTATGACGAAGCGCGTCTTCTGGCTTCGCACGACGGTGCAACGTTGGTGCCCAAAGACCAATGCCTCGCCATCGGCGACAGGCTCGACACCGATATCGAAGCCGGTAATCGTGGTGGTTATGACTCTCTGGTCGTGCTTACCGGTGTCGCCGACCCCAAGCAGTTGATGTTGGCCCAACCGCACCTGCGCCCGACCTATATTTCCCGTGACCTGCGCGAATTGCACGAGGCCATGCCCGGTCCGGTTCAGGTTTCGAAATCCGAGTGGAAGTGCGGAGCCGCGTCGGCGCAACTGGTCGGTGACGAAGTCAAAGTCAGCGACTCCAGTGATATCAACGCCTTGCGTGCCGCCTGCAGCCTTCTGTGGAACTTGGCCGACAACGAGAGTGTCAATGCTGCAACATTGCAGCTTCCTGACTTCAGTCTCTAGGAGATAACAATGGCTCCTCAATACGTGAACAATGCGCAGACTGGCAATACCAATGATGCCGAACGTCAAAGCGAAACATCATTTGAGGACCTTTGTGAGCATTACCCCGAGCTTGAGGATCTCACTGACATGGATGACGAACAGAAAATCGAGGTGTTCCGGGATGTTTGGGGAACGCTGAACGAGGATTTGAATAGTCAGCAGCGAGCATGATTATCGAGAGAAGTCAAAACATGCGTTTGGACGCGTATATGGCCTCGGCAGGTTTGGTTCACAGCCGAACGCGGGCGCAGCGTCTTATTCGTTCCGGCAAGGTGACGGTCGACGGCCAACTTGCGGGTAAATCTTCGATGCCTGTTGATAGCACGATGAAGATTTCGGTTGATACCGGCGATGATTACGTTTCAAGGGGAGCGTACAAGCTGCTCGGCGCGTTCGAGCGTTTCGGCAATGTGGGCCTGCCGTCACCAAAAGGGCGTCGTTGCTTGGATATCGGCGCTTCCACAGGCGGATTCTGCGACGTGCTGCTTCGCCATGGAGCGGCACAAATTATCGCCCTTGACGTGGGCCATGGCCAGCTTGACCCGCGGATTGCCGCCGACCCGCGCATCATCGAGATGAGCGGCGTCAACATCCGCGATGTCGAATCGGGCGACTTGCCGTACCGTCCGTCGTTCATCGTCTCAGATGTCTCGTTTATTTCTCTGAACTATGTGATTCCGGTTATCGCCAAAGTGGCCACAACCCCTGCCGATATCGTGCTTTTGGTCAAGCCACAGTTTGAAGTGGGCAAAGGCCATCTGGGCAAAAACGGTGTGGTCGACGACCCGAAGCTACGTGAAGCGGCGTTGAAAACAGTTTGCGAATGCGCCGAAGCCAATGGCCTCAAGGTTGTTGCCACGTGCCCGTCGCCAATCGAGGGGACACACGGCAATGAAGAATACCTGCTTTACGCCACCTTGCGCTGAAGCTCATCATCCTCGTCGTCTTCCATATCCCAGCGATGCTCGATAAGCCTTACGCTGGAAGTTTTGTCGAGTCTCAGATCGCCTTCATAGATTACTCGTTCCACATGCGTGTGGCCGGACAATGCCACGTAGCCTGCGTCGATTTTCTGGCAGTTGGTATTGCACAGCACAACATTGGTGGCGTTGATGCGCTGGATGTTGCTGGGCTCCAGATACTCGTTCATCCCGAATCGTTCGAACATCGCCGTGTGTATTGGCTTGATTTCAAGTTTTCCGGTTTCGGCGCATTCTGCAATCCTGGTATGGCCGGTTATCTTGGCTCGCGGTGTCACCAGCGACTTGGCATTGATCGAACCGTTTACACGGATACCCTGTTCGACGGTGAGCCGGGAATTGGTTTCCATATCACCGATGAACGCGATTTTCTGCGTCGAAATGTGTTGTTGGGCGCAGATACGGCCGTGACCGGAGAGGGAATCGGAGACGATTTCGCGCGACGAGTTCAGTATGCCTCCGTCCATGACGATCCGGCGCCCTCGGCAAACCGTTGTCTGCAAAATACCTTTGACCACGAGCGTATCGAACGTCACGTCTTCGCGCATCATGGCATTGCCATGGGTGATGAGGACGTCGTAATCGCCGCCTTTGATGTATCCGCCGAATGTATTGAGGTTCATTTCTCGCCTTCTTTCCCCCAACCTGAAGGGTTTCTCTTCGTACCACTCTCTTTCCGTATTACCGGAAGGGAAAGCTAAAATGAAATTGAATGACAAAAATCCCGATAAATTCAAGATTTCTTGATATTACAAAATGCTGGATATCGTTGCCGTCTGCCAGTCGTTTGTTTGAAAGCCCATCGCAAGATCGGCCGTTTCAAAGCTTTGATGATATTGCGGCCATGCCGTCGGTTTGGCTCGGAGTAAGCTCGTTTGTAGACACTGTCCGGTTAGGATATGGGCAGGAACGGATTTTGTTTTCGTGCGGTTGTCGCGGGAAAAGAGGCAAGACAATGCTCGGTAAGCGCCATGCGGTTGTAGTCACACATGCCAGGCTTCGCGAGACCAGTCTTGTCGTGCGTGAGGCGGTCGAGCAGCTGGAGCACGCCGGATTCTCCGTACGTGTCGTCGACAGCCTTGATCCGCCGAAATTCGGCGAGCCTTCATCCATCGTCAGCAATGACACCGAAATCGTCGTGGTGCTCGGCGGCGACGGCACGATTCTGGGCGCGGCCGAGTTGGTTCACAATACCGATGTTCCTATCCTCGGCGTCAATCTAGGGCACGTCGGTTTCCTTGCGGAATTCGAAAGTTTCCAGTTGAGCGAGGCCATCGCGCGCGTGGCCGACCGTGACTATTCGATTGACGAACGCAATCTGGCCAGTGTTTCCGTGACTTCCCGCGACGGCAAAAAGACGGTCAGCGATTGGGCTCTGAACGATATCACCGTCCAACAGGCCGACCGGGACCATATGATCGAGCTTTCCATAGGCGTTGACGGCGTCGAGGCCAGCTCGTTCAGCTGTGATGGCGTGATTATTTCAACACCAACCGGTTCCACCGCCTATGCTTTTTCGGCCGGAGGACCGATTATCTGGCCTGATGTCAAAGCATTGCAGTTGATACCGCTTGCCGCCCATGCCCTTTTTACGCGCCCTATGGTGATTGGGGAACATTCGCGGTTTACCGTCGATGTGATTGACGATTCGCTGACCGAAGGCTGGATCTGTTGCGACGGCAGAAGAAAGATGAAACTCGAATACGGGACGCGTACCACAGTCCATCTTTCCCCGCTCACCGTGCGTCTTGCAAGTCTTTCCGGCGTGCCGTTCACCAACCGCCTGGTCACCAAATTCAACCTTCCGAGCGTAAGCCTTCGCCAACGTTCGCGGCTGGAGGAGCGCAGACGCGAGAAAATCATCGCCAATGAAAACAAAGACCAGGCTTCCCGCTCTGAAACCGGTGACGATATGGACGAGGGCAATCGAGACAATACGGGTACGGACTTCAATGGACGAGGTTCGGCCGCCGAGCAAGGTTCGTCTGAAAGGTGAAATCCGATGCTTGAAGAACTGGAAGTGCGCAATCTCGGGCCCATTCGTTCTGCGGTGTTGACGCCTGGCAGGGGAATGACGGCGATTACCGGCGAAACCGGTGCAGGCAAGTCCATGTTATTGAGCGCCATTCGGCTTATTTCCGGGGCTACGGCAAGTGTCGGGCGAGTCTCTGCCGGCGCGGATTCGGCTTGGGCACAGGGAATTTTCGACGTTGACGAGAACGGCAAGGCGGCAGGTCTCGCGCAGGATGCCGGCGTGCTCGATGCGGAAAGCCAGGAAACCGACCCGGACCCCGACGAAATCGGGCGTCGTGAACTCTTCCTGTCGCGCACGGTTCCGGCTTCAGGACGTTCGCGGGCGGTACTGTGTGGGCATAGCGTGCCCAGAAATGTACTTGGCAATGTCGCCGCAGAACTGGTGACCATTCATGGGCAGGCCGATCAATTGCGTCTCGCCTCACCGGCACGGCAACGGGAATTCCTTGACATGGCCGCCGATGACCAAGCCGAGCGCGAAGCATATCGTCAGGCCTGGGAGCGACTTCAGACGATTGACCAGCGGCTCAGCAACGTCACCAATCAGGAGGCTTCGACCCGTCAGCGGGCCGATTATCTGCGGGAATCCATCGAACAGATCAACAAAGTGGACCCGAAACCCGACGAGGATGAGGAACTCAAGGAAAAGCGTTCGCGTGTCGAGAATGCTGCTGAAATCGCTCAGGGCGTCGGGGCAGCGCTTTCGGCTCTCGATGCCTCGTCAGTGGATTCCGACAGCGATGCGCAAAGTGCCTCAGACGCCATCAACCATGCCATCCAGGCGTTGCATGCTATCCATGTCGGCGGTGCTTTCACTGAGGCCGCAGACCGCTTGGAATCGCTGAACGCCGACCTTTCCGACATCGTGTTCTCACTTTCCAACGAAATGGACACGGACGAGGACGCCGAAGGATTGGATGCCATCAATTCCCGCATTCATCAGCTTGACGAGCTGACGCGCCGCTGGGGGCCGACACTGGCGGATGTTACTGCCTGGCGTGACAAGGCAGCGTTCGAAGTCGAGGATTTGGACGCGTCGCCGGAGAAGGTTGAAGAGATCAAAGCGCGACACAAGCAGGCTTTCGACGAAGCGATGAAAGCAGCTGAGGCACTGAGCAAGAAGAGGAAAGCGGCTGCAGCAGCTTTGGCCAATACGGTTACCAAGGAGCTTTCGGCTTTGGCTATGGCTGGAGCTGGACTCGAGATTCGCGTGGTGCGGCGGAATGCGGGACTGAAAGGCAATGCATCTACAAAGAGCGATGAAGGGCAGACGACTTCGGCAACCTGGCCTTTGGATGCCAACGGCATCGACGACATCGAATTTCTGTTCACACCATTTCCTGGTTCACCGCAACTGCCGATGGGTAAAAGCGCGTCCGGCGGCGAATTGAGCCGACTCATGCTGGCGTTGGAATTGGCCGTCGCCGAAAAGCGGACTGCTGGTTCGTCGGATATGACATTCATCTTTGATGAGGTCGATGCAGGAGTGGGCGGCAAAGCCGCGGTCGAACTGGGCAAGCGCCTCGCCAAGCTTTCTCAGACCTCGCAGGTCATCGTGGTCACGCATTTGGCCCAGGTCGCTTCTTGGGCCGATTTCCAATTCGTAGTGAGCAAAGGCAGCGCAAAAGCCCAGAGCGCCAACTCGCAGGCGTCAGTGGAAACGACGGTCAATGAGGTCACCGGCGAAGCCCGTATCCACGAAATCGCCAGAATGCTCTCCGGCAGCGAATCCGCCACGTCCCTAAGCCACGCCCAAGAGCTCTTAAACTCTAGCAAGCTGTAAAAGGTTCAGATGTATGAAAACGAACGAAGGCAAAGCAGCTATTTTCGACCTTGACGGCACTTTGCTTGATTCGATGGACGTGTGGCATCAGGTCGATGTCGACTTTTTCCGGAGTCGAGACATTCCTTTGACCGACGACTACATGGGCATCGTCAACGCAATGAGACCTGAGGAAGTGGCACGTTATACCATCGACCGTTATGGCCTGAACGACACTCCTGCTGAGCTAGCGAAACTGTGGGACTCGATGGTGCTTGAGGCCTATGGCAACACTGTTGAAGCGAAGCCTCATGCAGTCGAATATTTGGATTATCTGAAGTCGAGCGGCGCGCACCTAGCAGTGGCGACATCGCTTTCGCCGCAGGTGCGCGAAGTTGGCATGGAACATGTGGGAATCAGCCAGTACTTCGATGTGATGGTGAGCGTGGAGGATACCAATGCGAAAAGCAAGCACAGCCCCGAGGTCTATCTGGCCGCTGCTTCACGTCTTGGTGCTGCGGCTAAGGATTGCACGGTGTTCGAGGATTTGCTGGTGGCAGTGAAGGCTGCGAAGTCTGCAGACATGCACGTCTGGGCGATGGAAGATGACTATTCGCTGGAGGACAGGCCGGCTATCAGAGCAATGGCGGACGGTGTAATCAATGACTTTGCAGATGCTCCCAAAGTTCTTGAATAAGAATTTTGGATTTTTAAAGTTTGCAAGTACATACATTGGTTTATCGAGTAAACACCTATATTGCTTGAATTTCCCTCAAAAACACTGTTATGTTTAGAACTTGCACAGTGAAAATAACTGTTATATAGTTATATGTAACAGTAAAACTGTTGATATGAATCAGGAGTTTTGCTGGACACTGATCAGAAACAGAAAGGGGCATAGATGAAACTGATCATCTCATCCGTGTCCGGAGAACCGATCTACGAGCAAATCAAACGTCAGATCCGCGAAGCGGTCCTCAGCGGAGAGCTCAAGAGCGGGGAAGCGTTGCCGAGCCTGCGCAAGCTGGCCCGTGAGCTGCGCATCTCCGTGCTCACCGTCACCCGCGCCTACAACGAGCTGGCGGATGAGGGCATCATCGTCAATGTACAGGGCAAGGGTTCGTTCGTCGCCGAAAAAAGCGATGAACGAATGAAGAAAAAGCTTGCCGGCCAGGTACGCAATGCTCTGCGTCAAGTGGGCGTCGCTGCGAAAGCTGCCGACATCCCGCTTATTGACCTGATGGATATGCTCGAGACTGAGTACAAGAAAGCCAAGTGAATCATTCGGCAAATGCAAGCATGAGACAGTAAGCGTCAATGTATAGCGCTTGCGACTGTTTCTCGCTTACCGCCAGTGATGGTTTTCTTTACGCAAACTTTATCGGTTCATCGGTGAACAGGAAAGGAATACGATGATGACACAGTCATCACCTAAAGCAACTAGAAAGAGCGACGAGAACGTCACCGTCAGCGGCGATACCCCGCCTATGGCGCTGAGCGTCACCGACGTGGCGAAACGCTACGGCTCCGGTTTCGGCTTGGGCCCAGTGACGTTCGATTTGCCGATGGGCTACATCATGGGCCTCATCGGTCCCAACGGCGCCGGCAAATCGACCCTGATCAAGCTCATCCTCAACATGATCCATCGCGATGCCGGTTCGATCAGCGTGCTTGGCTTTGATAACATCGCCGACGAGGTGAAGGTCAAGGAACAACTTGGCGTCGTGTTCGATTCCAGTTATTTCTCGACCTACTGGACGGTCAAAATGGCCGAGGAATCCATGGAAGCGGCGTATCCGACTTGGAATCATGAGTTGTTCGCCGATTATCTCGAGCAGTTTGGCATCGATACCAAAAAGAAGGTTAAGGACCTTTCCCGCGGTATGCAGATGAAGCTTATGCTTGCCGCCGCCTTGAGCCATGATGCCAAATTGCTGATTCTGGACGAGCCGACCAGCGGCCTCGACGTGCTGGCGCGCGACGACTTGATGGATATCCTGCAACGCTATATTGAAGACGGACAGCACAGCGTGCTGTTCAGCACCCATATCACCAGCGATCTCGAGCATGCCGCCGATCTGATCACCTACATCACGCAAGGCAAGCTGTATTTCACCGGTTCCAAGGACGAGTTCGATGACGCCTTTAGGCTGGTCAAGGGCGGCCTGGACGAACTTGATGCCGTCAGTTCGGTTGCCGTGGGTGTCCGCAGCTATCTCACAGGTTTCGACGCTTTGGTGCATGCGGAGCAAATCGCGGGTCTGGTGCAAGCCAATCCCGGTCTGCATGTCGAGCCGGTAAGCATCGATGACATCATCCGATTGACCAACGGCCGTGCCGCTGGTCCTCGGCGTCGCGGAGAAGGGAGCAACGCACGATGAGCAGCATGGATACCAAACAAATCAAACGATCGATGCGTATCGATTACCTGCGTTTGGCGGCTTCCGGAGAAGGGTCGGTATGGATTCTGGCACTGGTTCCGTTGGCGTTTACTTTTATCGGTTTCATTGTCGATGATGAAGCCATAACCTTTGGCGCGGCTGGAGCAGTGGCTGCTATTTGCGCCTTGTACGCCGCTTTCTCCGCCATGATGGTGTTCAGCAATGAGGAGACAACGGGCAATACGAGCATGAATGGCATCGTGCCCGTATCAAGGCCCAATCAGGTTTTCGCACGGTTCGCTTTGGGCTTTGCGGCTGACGTCATCACTGCCGTTGAAGGCGTGCTCTGTCTGCTCATCTTGTTCCATCACGATGAGCCTTCTGTTTTACTGTTCGCCGGATTGGGATTGGGCGTATTCGGCGTCTCCCTGTTCCTGGGCGGTGTGGTGATTCCGATTTTCTACAAGTTTGCGGTCACCAAGGCCATGGGCTGGAGTTTCGCGATACTGGGCTTGCTGTTCTTCGCGGTATTCCTCGTCGGGAAAATCATGTCTGATGACATGCGTAAGCGAATGGTGGAATGGATAACCACGGCGAGACTCGGCGTCGTGCCTTGGGCCGCGATCATCGCCGTCCTTGTCGCCGTCGTGGTCTGCGTCTGCTCGTTCCTGGTCTCCGTTCGTATCTACGAGCGTAAGGAATTGTAAATCTTGAGCACCGAAAGGGGCTTGCTTCGACCGGATGAGTCGTAGCAAGCCCCTTTTCGAACTGGACGCAGAATTCTAAAGATTTTGAGAAGCGTTCATGACGTAGTCGCTCATTTCGTCGATGGAGATGACATCGGTGAAGCGTTCGGTGGCGTGCTCCAGGCTGCGCAGGTTCCTGGGCGCGGTGGTGCCGGTGGCTTTGGAGAGCCTATCCATACAATCGAAATCGGTGCCGGTGGTGTCAAGACCAAGCGCCTTGCTGACCACGCGCGGGAATTTATAGGGGCTGGCGGTGCTTAGCAGCACGCGAGGCATCCCGGTTTCTCGCGGCATCTGCGACAGTACATGGTAGCCACAGGCGGTGTGTGGGTCGATGACGTAATGGTTCGCGTTCCAACAGGCGGTGATGGCCTGGCTCACCTGATTCTCGTCGGCCCAGCCGCAGGAGAACAGTCCGCGGATGCGTTCGAGTAGGGTTTTAGGAATCGTAAACGAGCCTTTGTTCTGCAGATCATCCATAAGGCTATGAATGAGTTCGGTATCGCCATCGGACATGTAGTAGAGCATGCGTTCGAGGTTCGAGGAAACAAGGATGTCCATCGACGGCGAGGTGGTCTGGTAGAACGGGCGCTCCCGGTTGTAGGTACCGGTGGTCAGGAAATCAAACAGCACGTTGTTGCGGTCGCTGGCCACGGTGAGCCTGCCGACCGGCAGCCCGAGCTTCTTGGCGTAGTAGCCGGCGAGGATGTCGCCGAAATTGCCGGTGGGAACAACGAACTCGACCTCGTCGCCGACCTTGATAGCACCGCTTTCGACCAATTGTGCGTAGGCCGCAAAGTAATAAACGACTTGGGGCACAAGCCGGCCGACGTTGATGGAGTTCGCGGAGGAAAGCGAGACGCTGTTGCTTTCCTCGAGTCTCGATGCTAGATTCCTGTCGCCGAAAATACGCTTGACCGCGGTTTGCGCGTCGTCGAAGTTGCCTTTGACCGCGCAGACGTTGACGTTCGAACCGGTCTGGGTGGTCATCTGCAAACGCTGAATCTCGCTGACCTTCCCTTCCGGATAGAAGACGGTGATGCCGGTGCCGGGGGTGTCAGCAAATCCCGCGAGCGCAGCCTTACCTGTGTCGCCGGAAGTGGCCGTCAGCACCATCACCTTTTCGTTTGCCGACGCTGCCCCGCTTGCGGTACGCGCCATAAACTGCGGGAGGATCTGCAGCGCCACGTCCTTGAAGGCGCTGGTCGGGCCGTTGAAGAGCTCGAGGATGTAATCGTCACCCAGCGGTTTCAACGGGGTGATGGCACTATCGAGCCATTGGGGGCGATATGCGGCGCTGATGCACTCGTCAAGTTCCGAAGCCAAGAAGTCAGGCAACAATACTCCCAGAACGGTCCGCGCCATGTCCTGATAGCTTTTGCCGATCAGTTCGGCGACATCAACCTGCTGTTTGCCGAGATCGTCGGTGACGAACAGCCCGCCGTCGCCTGCGAGCCCTTGGCGGATGGCCTGACGGCTGGTCAGTTGTTCGGAAGAACCTCGGGTGCTGTGGAAGGTGGTATTCATCACAAATGCCTCGTTTGTTGTGGCGGTTACGAAATTTTGCTGATACACCAGTCTAATGGCAAGTAAGGCCGAATACCGGTGGTGTCCCAATCAACGGATTGTGATTCGCTTTGGACGAGGCAAGGCTTACAATCGTTGGCAATAGAATGGTAATTGTCCGCTTTACTACTGGTCGGGAAAGACCGGTTTCGGAAAATGGATAATGGATTTTAGGGGAGTGTTTCATGGTCGCAAATGATCAGCGGGATTCGGCGGTTCTCGACCCGGAGGTGTTCCGGCAGGTCTGCGCCATGGGTGATGCCGCGGCGCATGCACAAAGCGTGCTGGCGCTCGCCAACACCGAACAGAAGAACACGTTGCTCAACGCCATCGCCGATGAACTCGAATCCGGAAGCAAGACCATCGCCGAAGCCAATGCTTTCGATATGAGCGAGGCCAGGCAGTCCGGTATGAGCGTAGGCAAGCTCGACCGTCTGCTCTTCGACGAGGAACGCGTCAAGGCTGCGGCGGACGGTGTTCGTCACGTCGCCACGCTTCCCGATCCGGTTGGCCAAGTAGTTCGTGGATCGACTTTGCCCAACGGCTTGCGCCTAAGTGAAGTACGTGTGCCGATCGGCGTGTTCGGCATGATTTACGAGGCTCGGCCCAATGTCACCGTCGATGTCGCCTCGCTGTGTCTCAAATCCGGGAACGCCGTCCTGTTGCGCGGTGGACATGAGGCGCAGCACACCAATGAGGCAACGCTCGCCATCATCCAGAAAACGTTGCGGGAACAGGGCTTTGACCCGGCCTTGGTCGCTTCCGTCGACAAATTCGGTCGTATGGGTGCCACGGCGATGATGGAGGCGCGCGGTCATATCGACGTTCTGGTGCCGCGTGGGGGAGCAGGGCTTATCCAGGCCGTCGTGCGCAATTCCAAGGTCCCGGTCATCGAGACCGGTGCCGGCAATGTCCATATCTATGTCGACAAGGCCGCGGATTTCGCCAAGGCCATTCCAATCATCCTGAACGCCAAGACCCAACGGGTGGGCGTGTGCAACGCCGCCGAAAAGCTGATCGTCCACCGCGACGTGGCCAAGGATTTCCTGCCGCTCGCCGCCAAAGCGCTCGCCGACGCAGGTGTGGAACTTCACGCCGACGATGAGGCATACGCGATCATCGCCCAAAGCGGCATTGATAACGTGAACCTGTTGCATGCCACGCCGGAGGATTGGGACACCGAATACCTCGCGCTGAAAATGGGCGTGAAGGTCGTGGGCTCGTTGGACAAGGCGATCGAACATATCAACCTCCATTCCACCGGACACACCGAATGCATCATTTCTGAGGATTACAGCGCGATCGAGCGTTTCACGAAGCGTATCGATTCGGCGGTGGTCATGGCCAATGCATCCTCAAGGTTCACGGATGGCGGTATGTTCGGTTTTGGAGCTGAATTGGGCATCTCGACGCAGAAGCTGCATGCCCGTGGCCCTATGGGTTTGACGGAAATGACCACGACCAAATGGATCGGCTACGGCACCGGCCAGGTGCGGGCTTGACGAAAGCGAAGGACACGAAATGAACGACGCTGAACAAAGCAAAGACGAAACCGGCATCGACGGCGAAGGTAAGAAGCTGGAAGGCGGCATTTCCGCCGACCAGAATCCCGACAACCAGCCCGCGAGCGCTACCGCAACTACGGATGGCCAGAAGCAGCCGAAAGACGATACGGCGATCAGGCAGGCAGAGGAACAGCTCGGAGTCAAGGCCGACTATCAGCTGGCAGTCGACCGTGGCATCGACATCAACAATCCGCGTATCGCATTGAAAATCGCCTCGGAGCGTCTCGCCATCGTCCGTTACGTCTTCCTGGTGCAGGTCGAGGATGGCATCGCCACCGCCGACCAGCGGGCCTCCCTTGAATACGCGGATGCCGCGCTCGTCGGATGGCCGGAAATGGACGCGGACGACGTCGTCGATCTCGACGAAGACGGCAAGAAGACCGTGGCCGAGCGTCTTGCGGCCATGGAACGTTATATCGCCGAATTCAGCAAGCAGGAGGCCGAAGGCGGCATCGACGCCATGAACGACCTGCTCGTGCGCGCCACGGAATGCGTCGCTTCGGTCCGCCGCCTTTATCAGCCCGATTTCCCGATTCCGACCTTCGCCGAGATCCGTCGCGTCGTCCAGGACGAATACGACGAGGACATGGGCAAGATCGACCCGAGCGAGCATGCCACCGTCGAAGACATCGAGGAACAGACCGAACAGGCCGACGAGAAGCGCGAAGAGAGCGAAACCGACAAGTCGAACAATGATAAGAACGGCAAAAACGGCAAGAATAAGGGCGATAGCAAGGCATGAGCAAAGCCTCGATTCCCGCAGTTCCACAAGCGGCAGATAACAATAGCGACAGCGGTATCAGGGGTTCGTCCTCTGTACCTAGGCTTGACGTTACGCATACCGCAAAGCCGGATACCGATGTTCCCCAGCTCGCCGAACCGGCACGAAAGATGTCCGGGCTTTCCTCACAGCCCGATCCCAACTCCATCGATGCCTGCAAAGCGAAACCGAACAACGGACACGACAAAAACGGCCGTCGCCGCATCGGCATCATGGGCGGCACCTTCGACCCCATCCACAACGGCCATTTGGTCGCAGCCAGCGAGGTGGCGTGGGTCTATGACCTCGACGAGGTGATCTTCGTGCCGACGGGCCGGCCTGCTTTCAAGCTCGACAAGGACGTGACCAACGCCGAAGACCGTTACCTGATGACGGTCATCGCCACGGCTTCGAATCCCAAATTTACCGTTTCCCGCGTCGATATCGACCGTCCTGGCGTCACCTATACCATCGATACGTTGCGTGATATTCGGGCGTTGAACCCGGACGCCGAACTGTTCTTCATCACCGGTGCCGACGCCGTAGCCGAAATCCTCAAATGGAAGGAAGCTCGGAACATGTTCAGCCTCGCGCATTTCGTCGCCGTCACACGCCCCGGCTATTCCAGCCCCGAACATATGCGTACACAAGTCGAGGTCGATACTCTGGAAATCCCCGCGTTGGCCATTTCTTCGACCGACGTCCGCCACCGCGTATCTCTTGGAGAACCGGTGTGGTATCTCGTCCCCGACGGCGTGGTGCAATATATCGCCAAGCACGGGCTTTATACTCAGCCCTGATTTTTGTTGCGTCATGTTATTCTTGGTATAAGTGATGAATCTCACCGATAAACCAATGGAGGTATGACGATGAAAAAGACCCGGCTCCGTATTGTTCAGGTATGTCTGTCAGTGATTATCCTTTTGCAGGCAGCATTGGTAACTAACGGGCAATGGTTGCTGAGCTACGGATATGTAGGTTCGGTGTTCATGGCGCTGAATATAACCTGTGCCTTTGTCGTGTTTTACGAGTTCTTGTCGGTTTTCAACCGTTCGGAGGCCTCTGGCGATCAGGACAAATCCGATGTGAACGAACCGAGTGTGTCCCCGTCGCGTTAAGAGGTTAGTATGGCTGTGGTTCATGCAGACGATAACGTTTGGAGACATGGTGAGCGCAATCCTAGAAGGAAAGCCCAGTAAGAATCTCATTCTCGTCACCGGCAGGGCGCATCCCCAGCTGGCGGCGGACGTCGCCACACAGCTTGGCATCGACGTTTTGAAGACCACGGCATACGATTTCGCGAACGGCGAGATGTATGTGCGCTACACCGAATCGGTGCGTGGCGCGGATGTCTTTGTATTGCAAAGTCATGCCGGTGATGTCAACAAGGCCATCATGGAGCAGCTCATCATGATCGACGCGCTCAAGCGTGCTTCGGCCCGTTCCATCACCGCTGTCTGCCCGCTTTTGGGCTATTCCCGCCAGGATAAGAAGCACCTCGGACGCGAGCCCATTTCCTGCCGTCTTGTTTTCGATTTGCTGCGCACCGCCGGTGCCGACCGCGTTATGAGCGTCGACCTGCACGCCGCGCAGTCCCAAGGTTTCTTCGACGGCCCGGTCGATCATCTGATCGCCATGCCTGTCTTGGTCGACTACATTCGTGACCGTTTCGAAGGCAATCTCGACAATGTCGCCGTGGTTTCCCCGGATGCCGGTCGTATCCGCGTCGCCGAGCAGTGGGCTCAGCGCTTGGGCGGTGGCCCGCTCGCTTTCGTTCACAAGACCCGCGACATCAACCGTCCGAACCATGCCACCTCCAACCGTGTGGTCGGTGACGTGGTGGGCAAAGACTGCGTTCTGGTCGACGACCTGATCGATACCGGCGGCACCATTGTCGGCGCCTGCGATGTGTTGAAGCAGGCCGGTGCCAAGTCTGTCACGGTCGTCGCCACGCACGGCGTGCTTTCTGACCCTGCGGTCGACCGTCTCAAGAACTGCGGCGCGCGCGAGGTCGTGTTGACCGACACTGTGCCGATCGACGAATCCAAGCGTTGGGACGGACTCACGGTTCTTTCTATCGCTCCGTTGCTCTCCAGCGCCATCAAGGCTGTATTCGAGGATGGTTCGGTAGCCAAGCTCTTCGACACCTATCCCGAGCATCACGGGCAGGGCTTCCTCTTCGCCTGATACGGCGGCGTAAGGCTTTGTGCCAGATGTGGCTGGCTGCGTGGGCGGTAACGCCCCACGATCCGCGCTTATGCGTGTCGTGTTGTCAACAGCAGCCAGCATAATAGAAAATCGGTTCGGTCTTACGGCCGCGCTATTCCTCCATGGTGTAAAGGCAGCACACGGGTCTTTGGAACCCTTAGTCTTGGTTCGAATCCAGGTGGAGGAACTCAAGTTCAAGTCGGCTGATTCCGTGCATCGGATACCAGCCGATTTGCATATGTGGGAGTGTGCCTCGCTTTTGAGACACCGGAATTGGAGTAGATATGGCATTGAGTGCTGCAATCATTCTCGCGGCCGGCGAAGGCACGCGCATGCGTTCGTCCAAGCCGAAAGTGCTTCACCAACTAGCCGGCAAGACCTTCCTCGAGCGCGTGATGAGCTCCATTTCCGCGCTTGATCCCGAAACGCTTGCCGTGGTCGTGCATTATCAGGCCGAACGCGTAGCCAAAGCCGCGCAAAGCTACAACGAGCACGTCGAAATCGTGCAGCAGGACGACATTCCAGGCACTGGTCGCGCCGTGCAGTGCGCGATGAAGCAGCTTGATTCCGACGGGCAGCTCACCGGCCCGGTGCTCGTCGCAGCCAGCGATATGCCATTGCTCGATACTGCCACGCTCGACGCTTTGCTTGCGTTCCACAAGGCCAGCGGCAACGATGCCACCGTGCTCACCGCCAACCTCGACGACGCCACGGGCTATGGCCGTATCATCCGTGACAGCGACGGCAGCGTGTTGCGCATCGTCGAGCAGAAGGATGCAAACAGCAGCGAGCTCGCCGTTCACGAGATCAATACTTCGGTTTACGTTTTTGACGCCGCCGTGCTCGCGCGTGCCGTCCAAGGGCTCGATTCGCAGAACGCACAAGGTGAGTTTTATCTCACTGATGCGTTGGAAAGCGCTAGGAAGACCGGCAAGGTTGGTGCGTTCGCCGCTCCTGACGCCCTGAGCGTTGAAGGCGTCAACGACCGTTTGCAGCTGGCCCACCTTGCCCGCAAGCACAACCTTCGTATCTGCGAGGAATGGATGCGTGAGGGCGTCACGATTCTTGATCCGGAAACCACATGGATCGAAGACAACGTCGAACTGGCCCAGGACGTCACCGTGCTGCCGGGCTCCTTCCTTCAGGGGCACAGCACTGTTGCCGAAAACGCCGTCATCGGGCCGTATACCACGCTGATTGATGCTCATATCGAGGCCGGAGCCATTGTGGAGCGCAGCCGTGTGCAGGAAACGCATATCGGCCCCGACGCCAATATCGGCCCATGGACGTATCTGCGTCCGGGCAACGTGCTCGAAAAGGGTACCAAGGCCGGTGCGTTCGTCGAAATGAAGAAGGCGCATATCGGCGCAGGCACCAAGGTGCCGCACCTGAGCTATATGGGCGACGCCGAGCTGGGGGAGAACACCAACATTGGAGGCGGCACCATTTCCGCCAACTATGACGGAGTACACAAGAACCGCACCCACATTGGCTCGAACGTCCACGTCGGTGCCGGCAACCTGTTCGTCGCGCCAGTTGAGGTCGGCGACAACGTCACCACCGGAGCAGGTTCCGTCATCCGCCACGCGGTGCCGGACGATTCGATGGTATATTCGGAAAACACACAACACGTAGTAGAGGGCTGGAAGCCCGAATGGGAGCGTTGATTTATGGCAGCATTGCAATCCACGATTGAGGCCCTGCGTCTGGCAGCAGTGGCGGCCGACCGGGTGAAGGCCACCGATATCGTCGCCTTCGACGTCACCGGCCCCATCGCCATCACCGATGCCATGCTCATCGCCACCGCTTCCAGCGAACGGCAGGTTCTGGCCGTGGCCGAGGAAGTCGAAAAAGAGCTGTACACCAAGGGCGGCAAGCTCGAGCCGCGCAGCCGCGAAGGCCTCGATGAAGCCCGCTGGGTGCTACTCGATTACGGCGATTTCGTCATCCATATCATGCACGAGGAAGAACGCAGCTACTACGACCTCGAGCGGCTTTGGCAGGATTGCCCGGCCATCGACCTTCAGCTTCCCAACACGGCTGACGCAGACGAAATGACGCAAAACGAATCTGTCGGCGAGTAGACAACTCGTCAGGCGCGCTTGAAACGTGTGGCATGTCAGCCGATAGACGAACGTTTGCGGTCTAACATTTTCATTAAGACCATTCCATCAGTATTTTAGGAGTTAAACGATGGATTTCAGTACTGTATTCGATCCCAACGTCCACGTTCGCTCGCTTACTTTGGTTCGCCACGGACGTACCGCCTACAACGCTTCCGGCCGTATTCAAGGTGTCACCGACATTCCACTCGATGAGGTCGGCAATTGGCAGGTCCATCAGACAGGCCGCGCGTTGAAGGAACTATACGTCGATAACCAGAAAGACCAACAGCGCCATCGCTTGATTGTCGCTTCCGATCTGGGCCGTGCCATGGCCACAGCCCACGCCTTCGCCGACCTGATCGGTGAGGAGGTCCATCCTGATCCGCATGTGCGCGAACGCCACTACGGGGACTGGGAAGGTCAGGCGACCCGCGAAATCATGGAGAAGTATCCCGAGGATTTCACCTCTTGGCTTCATGGTGAGGGCGGTGAGCTCAAGCACAACGTCGAACCGGACAAGCACGTGGGGCTTCGTGCCACGCAGGCCATCGCCGAATGGGCAGACAAGGCCGAAGCGGATACCGACCTCTACGTTTTCTCACATGGCGCCTGCATCGCCGATACGGTGCGCACTCTGCTCAACGCGGATAACGATGCCGACTCCAATTCGGCGGTCTTCTCGATGCGCAACGCGCACTGGGCCCGTCTCATTCCCATCGCCATCGCCGGCAAGCCGCTGCGTTTGGCGCTTTCCGATTACAACCACGGGCCGGCCATCGCCGATACACCTGAATGGGAGAATCCGAAGCTCTGATTTGTATTTCAATCGAAATTGCCTTGTTTTCTAGGATTCCCAGCCAATTAGATTAGTCATACAATTCGTAGGTGTTTAGTCTTACATATGGATTTATAGGCTAAAATAATAAATGTATGGCAACGATATGTTTTCGTACCCCGGCCGCCAAATAACCACCATTCAGTGGCGGCCGGGCGGATTGAATCTGAAAGAACAACAAGGGGAAATCATTATGGGTATTTTCGATGATGCCAAGGATGCAGCCAAGCAGGCCGGCGAAAAGCTCGGTAAGGCCGCGAGCGACGTCAAGGACAAGGCCGCCGACGTGGTCGACGACACCAAGAAGAAAGCCGATGACGTCAAAGACAAGTTCTCCGACAAGGCCGATGAGGCCAAGGCGAAGGGCGAAAGCGCAGCAGCTCAAGGCAAGGAGCAGGCCACCGAGGCCAAGAACGCCGTCAAGCAGCAGATTCGCGACAACAAGTGACGCGATATTCCCGCTGATCGGGATCGCCGCGGCACGGATGTAAATTCGGGCGAGGCAATCACAGTGGATGAAAGCCGCTGGCACGTGATGAGAAGCGTTTCGGCGGCTTTCATTATGTTTTATATATACTTATTATATTTTCAAGAAAAATGCTTTCTGTTAACTGGTCCGAAAACGGATGTTATTGGTTCTCGGGCCGGCGGCAGCAATGCGATACTGACATGGGCGACTTTCCAAGGTCGCTGTCTACTTGGCTTCCTGCTGGTAGAGTTGGGACGGAACGGCCGTGGATAAGGCAATCCGACACGAAACGAGGCGTGAGATGAACGAAATGAGCCGGAGAATCTGGTGGCAGGTTTATCCTCTGGGTTTCTGCGGGGCACCGGTACGCCCTCAATCCGACTCCGAACGTCGGTGCGTGCCGAGACTCGACCGCCTTGTCAATTGGCTGGATTATATGGAAGGCATGGGTTGTGACGGCCTGCTGCTCGGCCCTATTTTCACCTCCGAAACCCACGGCTACGACACCGTCGATTTCTACACAATCGATCCGCGGCTTGGTGACGATCAGACGTTCGGCCGTTTGGTCACGGCGTGCCATGAACGTGGCATCGCGCTGATGCTGGACGGCGTCTTCAACCATGTCGGCCGCGCTTTTCCTGAGTTCCAGCGCGAACTCAAACGGGCGCAGGATGAAATGGAAGCCGGCAAACCTGTCGGGCATGATGGCGACGACATGTTCAGTTTCTCTTTGGCCGAAGACGGGACGCTGGATTACGAAAAATTCGAAGGTCACGCGATTCTTCCCACCTTCAACCATGATGCGCCTCGCGTCGCCGATCTGGTAACCGACGTGATGGCCCATTGGATGAACAGGGGCGTGGACGCCTGGAGGCTCGACGCGGCGATGACGGTACCGACGACATTCTGGGCCAAAGTTCTGCCGCGCGTACGCCGTGAAGTGCCCAACGCCTGGTTCATGGGCGAGGCCATCCACGGCGACTTTCCCCAGTTCGTTCGTGATTCGACCATCGATACCGTCACCCAGTATGAGCTGTGGAAGGCAATCTGGAGCAGCCTCAAGGACGGCAATTTCTTCGAGCTTGACTGGTGCTTGAAGCGTCACGACACGTTCCTTGAAACCTTTACCCCGCAGACGTTCATCGGCAACCACGACGTCACCAGGATCGCCAGCCAGATTCAGGACGAGGAAAAACTCGCGCTGGCCGCCGTCATCCTCTTCACCGTCGGCGGCACACCTTCGATCTATTACGGCGACGAGCGTGCCATGAAAGGTGAGAAAACCGATGGCGTCGGTGGCGATGACATCGTTCGTCCCGAATATCCGGACACGCCGGAAAGCTTGCCGGATGACGGCGAATGGATGTACCGGCTTACCCGTCAATTGGCGGGGTTGCGAAGCGCGCGCCCGTGGATGATTGACGCCACCACAGAGCCGACCCTGCTGGAGAACCGGCATTATGCCTACGACGTCAAGGCGCGGGACGGCAGCGCCAAATTACACGTCGATATGAACCTCGACGAGACACCGCATGCCGATATTTACGAAGGCGGCAGTGCCGAACCCCTGCTTCACATCGAGCATCGGGCCAATTAGCTTGAGAATTCAAACGTCGTCGTGTAAACGGCTCGTAGCTTTATCTGCATAGGTCTTGTCAGAGTATTCTCAATCCGCTCAATAGTGCAATCAATAAGTTGTTCATACTCATACTCCGCCACTACTTCGCGGTTTTCAGAACAGACTTGCCTGCGATTCGCGGTTGATCGGCTGGATGATATGCGGCCCGTCGCCGGAAAAGTGCGCCACCTCATGGAACTGAAGTCGTTGTGAAAGCCGTTGCGCGGACTCGTGAACCCTTTCGAGGATTTCTGAGCCCTTCTGTCGAGGGTCGAGCCATAGGTCCCTGAGACCGGCCGATACCAGCATCGGCATGCGACTGTGAATTTTCTCCGTCCCGCCGCTGGCCGCGCAGGTCATGATGGTCGCGGTCAGTTTCCATGGCGATGATGGCGTTTGCCGCCACCACGAATACAAGCCCGCAAAGGCAAGAACATGGTCGTCAGGAGCATGGAAATAGTAGGGACGGCGATTATGAGGTTCGAAATAGCCCGAAGCGGGGATGATGGCACGCATGTGGTCGAGCGACTCACAATAGGTCGGGCTTTTTGTGGCCGATTCGATACGGGCGTTGTGCGTCTTGTAATATAAATTGTCGGTAAGGCTGTTGCGCGGGATCAACGACCAGTTCGCTCCCCGAAGATGCCTGGTGCCATCCATGGTTTCGACAATCAGCCCGATGTCTTGCTTGGGCTTGACCACGAAGGTTTTGCTGGGAAGGGTGGCCTCGGAAATATCGCTTTCTTCGACTTTAAAGTCCGCGCCGATGGCATCCCAATCCAGGTCAAGTGAGAATCTGCTACACATCTAGGTTCCTCCATGCAAAACTTCCTGCGTGAGGTTTGGTTTGCAGGTGTCAAACCCTTGGGAACCCAATGACAGCACAACTACTACAAATACGACAAACTACACAACTCTACTTAATTATATTTATGTCTCAGGCTTGACAAATTTCGCCCTCGAATTGTCTTATGTCTATTGTCTATGTTCCTTATCTTGGTGGCTCAAACGCGATGGGCCATTGATTCGATGGTGTTCAAGAAGCGCGTGGGGCTTTGCCGCGATTGCTGTCAGGTCAGACAAGCAATTGCCGATAACGCAAAAGCACGAATGGCATAAAAATTGAGGGCCCCGTGTCTGGAACCCTCAATTTCAATGTTATTTTCAGTAGAGAGATATGTCTCTAAAACCTTGCCGTTCAGTCCTTGCTGATGGTCTTGCCGGCGTTGGCGCCAGCGGAGAGGTCCTGAATCTCGGTGATCTCAAGCACCGGGATGGTGGCGGGCTTCTTGGTGCCGTTCTTCTCGGCGACCTTGACCTGCTCGTCGTAAATCGCGTCGTCGGAGTGCAGGGTCACGTTGCCGCGGAAGCGATAGCCCTTCTTGCTCTCCAGGTTGGCGAAGCAGATGACCAGCGGGCTGCCGTCCTCGAGGTTCTTGTAGTGCTGGCCGGCGGTGCGCTCGTGATAGGCGAGGTGGTTGTCGTCGAGCACGAACATCGACATCTTCGGGCCGAGGTCGAGCTGGCCTTCCTTGCTGACGGTCGCGATCCATGCGAGGTTGTTGTTGATGAATTCCTTCATTTCCGGGGTAAGAGTAGCCATGATGCTGTCCTTTCAATCGAACTGCTGTCTATACGTTTCCATCTTACGTCTTCGACCCTGCGTTCACTGGCAAAATCGTGTGACGTTGCTCACCGCGCTTCGACAGGCGAGCATGCTTAATGATACTTGCTTAGTAATACAAATAAAGTATTACAGAAATATTGTTTTTCCGTCTATTCGCAACGAGGATCCAAAATTGTAATGCGTAATTGTAATCAACTCGTGAAATGTTCAAATCAGCGCGATTTCGTTGTGTTTCTAAGCGTGTCGTCGCCAGAAAATGACCTAATTTAGATAACGACATATTGGCTTGAATGTCTGTTGACGCCAAGTGACTGATGTTTGATGCTGATATCGGTATGAAGAGAGACATAGCCAGCGCAGGTCTGTGAAGCCCTGAGCGGGCGGAGATTGAAAGAGAGGTCCGACGTGGCTGGCGGTATACGCGCGAACATGCCGGGGACACACAAAAGGGCGAGGTTCATGTCCCATTCGTTTGCCGCCTACCTTTCCTCAAAAGGCACCGGACGCCGTGGCTTCCAAGGCCTGCGCAGCCGTCTTTCACGCAATTTCCCGCCCAACCTGGCCCGCCTTATGCTGCTGTGTTGCGCAGCGCTTTGGGGCGGCAGCTATCTGGTTTCCAAAATTACGATGACTGCGATATCCCCTCAATGGATGATGGGAATGCGTACCGGCGGAGCGTGCCTGATAATGCTGGCCCTTTTCCACAAGCGGATCATTCCTGCTTTGAACAGGTCGATTCTGTTGCCGGCTTTGCTCACCGGTGTCAGCTATTGGGCAACTATGGTTCTGCAAACCAAGGGTCTGTTGACCATCGATCCTGGCAGAAGCGCGTTCCTTACGGCCGTCTATTGTGTGCTGACACCGTTCGCATCATGGTTCGTCAGCAAAAGCAGACCCCATAACATCAACGTCATCGCTGGCGTGATTTGTTTGGCAGGAGTTGGTTTGGTGGCCCTCAAGCCGGGTGGATTTTCGCTTTCTCTGTCTAAAGGTGATTGGCTCACCATTGGTTGTGCCGTGGTTTTTTCCTTTAACCTGACCTATCTCGGCGTCTATTCCAAGAAATTCAGCGCCATCACTGTCACTTTTGTGGAGATGGCCGTTTCCGCCGTACTGTTTTTCATCGGTGCGATTTTCACCGAACCTGCGCCAAACGCCACATGGCTGGAACCGAAAATCGTCGTGAGCTTCCTTTACCTGTTCATCGGCGCCACAACCTTGGCGCAGCTCATGCAGAACATTGGTCTGGCGCACGTCTCGGCATCATCAGCTTCCGTGGTGATGTGCACTGAAAGCCTGTTCTCAGAACTGTTTTCCATACTTTTCTGGGGATCGACATTGACTTTCTCGACCTTGGCCGGTTTCGCGTTGATTTTCCTCGCGGTGCTCATGTCCATTGTGCGCCGTTCCGTAATCGTCGACCTGTTTCGTAGAGTGGAGGATTGGGTCCATGATCTGCGCAAGAAGTAGCTGTTATGGTGCCTGACGTGGTGCAATCGCGATGAATCTGTACCGAGCCTGTCTTGTAGAGCGTAAGGTCGTCAAGTTCAATAATGGAATTCGATATCGATAATAACTATTAAACTAGACTATACTGCTTGCAGAAACCAAAGATTTGTAATATAAGTCTCCCTGGCTGTAAGCGTTCGGCAAGGTTTTGGTCGGTTATCAGCGTTTTCCAATTTCGTTTCGTTATCCTTGAGAATCATGAAGAATTTTTTCAAGGGGATTTCGGTCTCGCAGATCATAGCCGGTGCGCTTGCTGCGGTCACTTCGTTCCTGTTGTCGGCGAAAATCGGCATCGCCGGTTCCGTGATCGGTGTTGCGGTCGGTTCCATCGTCTCGGCGGTGGCTTCGCAAATCTATCAGAACGTGCTCAACGAATCCGGCAAGAAGCTGCAGGAAAACGTGCCGCAGGGCGACGATACAGCGCAGCAGGATATCGCGGGTGCCGGTTCGAATGAGGAAACGCGCGTCATCGGTTCGGATGCCGAGCATCACGGGCGATTGGCCAACACTGTTTCCGCGAACAATGTGCATGCGCCTTCCACCTTGCGTCTCGACGGCACGTCCACGAGTCTTGCGGCTTTGGCCCGTAATGGCCAAGAAGGATCGCAGGATGGCACGAAAGGCGCGACCAAGGCGATGCCTGCGGTTGGCGCCGACGGCAAGAGCAAGTTGAACCAAAATGGCAGCAAACCAGGTGAGGCCACTCAGGTTCTGCAGCCTTCCGCTTCCGGTGGCAAAACCGCCGTAATGCAACCGGTCAAGAACGGCGCGCAAGGCAAGAGCATTGCCGGTTCCAGCAAACGGGTCAAGGGCCCGGGCCAGGCCGACGGCCATATCCGCGTCTTCGATTCATCGAAGCAGAAGCGTTACAAGCGGCTGGCGATTGTCGTGGCCGTGGTGAGCGCCTTGGTCGCGGTCGGCATTACGGCAGGCATCATCTCGCTGGCCACCAAGGGGCAAGGCACCGATGACGTGGTGCGCAACATCGTCACCAACTCGGCCACGAAGAACCGCAAGCAACAGGACGATTCTGGCAACAACTCGACCGATGGCAGCCAGAAAACCGACAGCGGCACTCAGAAGAACAACAGCACCACCAACCAGAACAATTCCGGCTCCACCTCCGATTCCGGCACGCAAAGCGGGTCAACCTCCAATGGCTCTGGCACCGGCACTTCCGGCAATTCGAGCACCGGTACTTCCGGTAGCAGCAATTCAGGTACGACCAGCGGTGGCACGACTTCGGATTCCACCGGTTCCTCCAGCGGTTCCGCGGATTCCTCGAGCGGCACCAGCGGCGGCAGTAGTTCCACTGATTCTGGCTCCACTAGCGGTTCGACCTCCGGCAGCACTGGCACGAGCGGCAATGAATCCGGCTCGACTTCCGGCTCACAGACTGGAAGCAGCTCATCTGGCGCGGCTTCCGGTGTTGCGAAGCAACGATGAAGGATCGAAGCGAATATCGCCGGATGAGGTGCACATAACCGGATGAAATGAGCTTGGCCGGATTGAAAGACCTATACAGGCCATTCAATCCGGCCTTCTCGAATTTGTTCTCGATTCAATATCTCGTATTTTCGTCATTTCTTGTGACTGGTATCTTGGCTTTTGGGGATACGTAATCGTTTGAAAACCATTGTGCCATCTTCCTTTAGTGGCCATAAGCAAGTCTTCAGCGACACGCCGGTTTGGTCATTTGGGGAGTTTGTTGTAAAGTATCTAAGGCTTCGCAAGGAGCAATAACTTAAACAAGACCGGGGCTATGGCGCAGCTGGTAGCGCATCTCCATGGCATGGAGGGGGTCGGGAGTTCGAATCTCCCTAGCTCCACGGTTAAGGCTTTCGAGTATTTCTCGAAAGCCTCTTTCATTTGTTGTTGCAACAGCGACGTTGTTTCGGGGATACCGGTCAGATTGTGCGCTTGATGGTTTGATCTTCACCTGTCATAGTCTTAGAGCTTCATTGAGACGACTCTGCGTTAGGCTGGAAATAAGACGAACAATTATTTTAAGGAGTCGCGATATGAACGAGGAAGCGTTGTCGGCGCAAACCGATGCCAAGCAGAACACGTCAGCCGAGAAGCCGGCAGAGCCGAAACTTCGTCCGACAGGCGAGCACACGACAAGACATACGATGGAACTCAACGGCGAAACGATTCATTATCAAGCGACCGTCGGCACCATCACGATCGATACCAAAGAAGTGAAGCCTGCTGCCAGCGATTTCTATGTGGCCTTCGAACTGAGTGATGAAACCGGCAAAACCGACACCACGCGACCGATCACGTTCATCTTCAACGGCGGCCCAGGCTCGTCCTCAACGTTCCTGATGATGGGCTCGCTCGGACCGAAGCGCATCGATATTCCCGACGCGGCGCCGGTTCCTGCTGCGCCTTACGGTCTCAAAGACAATCCATACACCATGCTGCCGTATTCCGATATCGTTTTCATCGACGCCCCGGGCGCCGGGTTCTCGCAGATCGCCGAAAAAGCCAAGAAGGAGCTCTATTCGGTCGACGGCGATGTCAAAGGCTTCAGCGCATTCATCCGCGCCTACCTGACCCGTTTCCACCGTTGGAACTCGCCGAAATATGTGCTGGGCGAATCCTACGGCACCACGCGCGGGGCGGCGTTGTCGTACCGGCTTCAGCAGGACGGGGTTGCTCTCAACGGTCTCGTTTTGATTTCCAACATCCTGGATTATGCCTATACGTTCGACACCTCCGACCAGTTCTACATCGGCTATTTCCCGACGTTCGCCACAGTCTCCCATTACCATGGCAAGGCGGGTCAGGACGTCGATATCGCAACGCATCTGAACGCCGCGCGCGAATTCGCCAACGGCCCGCTGCGTGCCGCCTTGGCGCAAGGCGATACCATCGACGAGGTCACGAAGCGCGATGTCGCCAAACGCTACGCCGAACTGACCGGACTGGATGAACAGTACGTCTACGATTCTGATCTGCGCGTGGTCGATATGCGTTTCCGCAAGGAACTGCTGCGTCACGACAGCGGCGAAAACACCGGCATGATCGTCGGCCGCTACGACGGGCGGAGCAAAGGCTACGACCTCGACCGTACCGCGCAGGAAGAGACCTTCGTGGTCGACGACAGCTTCCTCGACCCCGCCTATTCCAGCGTCGCCAACGCCTATCTGCGTGACGAACTCGGCTGGGACGGCGCCGATGAACGCCGCGGCTTCGCCGATTTCGACTGGGATTCCATGGAACCGGGCAAAGGCTGGACCTGGTGGCACACCCTGCCGGAAGGTGCCAAGACGTCTTGGGGCCCGCACATCCCGTTCCCGACGGTCACGGCCGACCTCGCCGCAGCCATTGCGCACGAGCCGACGCTCAAGGTCATGATCGGCAACGGCATCTACGACCTGTGTACCCCGTTCAACCAGACCGAATACGACATCGACCACATGGCCCTGCCCAAGCCTTTGCGCGGTAACGTAGCGTTCACCTACTATCCGGCCGGCCACATGCTCTATACCGCCCCGGAAAGCATCAAGAAGTTCGCCGGAGATCTGTCGCGCTTCTACGCAAGTGATGTCGCCGGACTGGCCGATATCAACGAACGCAAGATCTGAACGGCAAGGGGAAGCTTCGCCGTTCTTGTGGCTGGTAAAAGGTCGCGAGAACGGCAAAGTTGATACGCGTGAGACGTTGAAAACAAAGGAACATACAGAACGTCGAAAAGTACTGAACATATAAAACGCACATACTGGGCGTTGAAAATACGGGAATGATAGGGGAGACGAACAGTGACTGATTGGTGGCAGACAGCGCTTTTGTACGGCCCTGCCGTATTCTTCGGTCTGCTGCTCGTCGTCTCCGTCATCCAGGAACCGCGGCGTTTCCGCAACGCTGTGTGGCTCGCCTTGTTCGTGCTATGCTTTTCGAGCGCGCTGTTGCTTGATTTCTGGCGGGATTGGGCGTTTATCCCGATAGTGCTGGTGGCCGCGTTCACGCCGGTTATCGTCGTCGGATTCCTGCTGATCAACACGGTCATCGTCATCCGTCATGAAGGGTTCTCGCTTTCCACGGTTTTGCCCGCTTTGTTCGCGCTCGTGATGATGGTTTGCGTCGCCGTGTATCCGATGACTTTTTATTTCAATGCGCCCCGCTGGGGTAAGAGCCTAGGCTTGCTCATTGCGTTGGAAGGACTTTGGTTCTTTTTCACGTTCGCGGCGCTGTTGCTGTATTCCGCGATTTATCGCTTCCTGCCAAGACGCAGGCAATACGATTACATCGTCATTCTCGGGGCCGGTTTGCAAGGCACAAAACCCACGCCGCTGCTGCGAGGGCGCATCGACAAGGCAGTCGATTTATGGAATCGGCAGGGGAGACGTGGCCTGTTCATCGTTTCAGGCGGGCAGGGAGCCGATGAGGAAATCAGCGAAGCTGAAGCGATGAAACGATATCTGGTCGAGCAACGGGGAGTGCCGGCCGGCAACATCATCAAAGAAGATCAATCCACCACCACGCTCGAAAATCTACGCAATTGCAAAGTGATTATGGACGAACGTTGCGCTTCGAACGATTACGTTTCAGCTCAGAACCGCATGGCGTGCCCTTATCGCGTCGCCGTGGTCACCAGCGATTACCACGTGTTCCGTGCCAGCGAATACGCGCGAGAAATCGGGCTCAAATCCGACGGAATCGGCAGCCACACCAAAAGCTATTACTGGCCGGCCGCGTTCATCCGCGAATTCATTGCCATCAGCAAGGCGCATTTCTGGCCGTATCTGGCCATAGCCGCGCTGTGGGCGGCAGGGATGATTCTAGGAAGATAATAATCAATATTCCATATTTGCGACTCGGCGTTCCTTTCATCGGTGGGGTGCGGCACAATGAAAACAGTGAGACATCGCACATGCGGATGTCGAGACAACAGGGATTCACCGGCAAAAGGAGTGAATGAATATGATTGACGAAGTCATTTTTTTGCGTCATGGAAGGACGTCCTATAACGTCGTCCACCGCCTGCAGGGCCAGATCGATGTCCCGCTTGACATCATTGGCCAGTGGCAGGTCGACCAGACCGGTCTCGAGCTGGCCAGACGCTACTACTGGGCCAAAGTCAACAACGTCGCCGGCAATCCCGACCTGCTGGCGCAACCCGGCCCGGGAGCCGCGAAACAGAGCGATATCAGCGAATACCAGAAGGTACCTGCGGGCAAACGCAGGATGAAGGTGATTTCCAGCGACCTTTTCCGCGCCGCGCAAACGGCCCATGCTTTCGCCGATCTTCTGGGCCTGCCGGTCACGCTCGACAAGCGGCTTCGCGAACGCAGCTTCGGTCAGTGGGAAGGCAAGACACGCCCGGAAATCAGGGAGCTGGATGCCGAAGCCTACCGTTCCTGGCGCGCACACGAGGGCGGCGAGGCCAAGTATGGCGTCGAAACGCGAACCCAGGTCGGTGCCAGGGGAGCGAAGGCCGTGCTGGAACTGCTTGATGAGAATTCGCAGGATGATACCCCGACTACTTTGATGCTGGTGAGCCACGGCTCCTTCATCGCCGCAACGGTCGAAACGCTGCTTCATATGGATCCGGAAATCGACGAGCTCGGCAACATTCCCAATGCCTACTGGTCCACGCTCAACCCGAGGCGCCAGGCCGACGGGAGCTATGGTTGGACGCTCGCCGAATACAACTGCGGCCCGGCCATCTCGACAATCGCCGACTGGTCGAACGGGCCTCAAGAGCTTCGATACGAAGGCATGACATTGATGACACCGCTGCCCGTCACGGATACGGTCTGAGACGGAGGAACTCGGTAGAAGGACGGCATGGCTGCGCGTTGTGCGACGCTAAGCGCAAAGTGCGGCCAAAAAGTTCCGGCGAGGGGTTATTCTTGAATTTTGGGTTAACAGCAGGAATCCGGGATTTTCGTCTGCGCTTCTTCATATGAAGGCAGATGTTCCGGTGGCCAGGACGCGCGGCGCGCAAGCCGGCGTCTCCTGCGGGAACCGTACAGCGAATGACGCGAAAGGCGGGTGGCAGACATGTTGAGGATGTTCAATACGATCAATGGGCAGGTCGAACAGATAAACAAGTTGGAAAACGGCTCATGGATCTGTTTGTCCAACCCCACTGACGTCGAACTCGCCACCGTTTCCTCCCAGACCGGCGTTGATTTGGCCGACCTGCGTGCACCTTTGGATGATGAGGAACGTTCACGCGTCGATTCCGAAGACGATTACACCATGATCATCGTCGACATCCCCACCGTCGAGCAGCGCGACGGACGCGACCATTACGAAACGATTCCTTTGGCGATTATCGTTGCGGCGCATACGATCATCACGGTTTGCATGCAGGACACGCCGGTGCTTCATCCCTTCATGGAAGGCACCATCCGCGGGTTCAATACCTATATGAAAACCCGCTTTGTATTGCAAATCCTTTATCGCAACGCCACGATGTACCTGCGTTATCTGCGCATCATCGACCGCAGTTCCGACAACCTCGAATTGAAACTCCAGCACTCCATGCAGAACCGCGAGATCCTGCAGCTGCTCGAACTTTCGAAGACCTTGGTCTATTTCACCACCAGCCTCAAGTCCAACGAAATCGTGATGGAAAAGCTGCGGGTGACCGAAAAACTCAATTCGCTGACGCACATCAAGCAGTATCCGGAGGACGAAGACCTCTTGGACGACGTCATCACCGAAAACAAGCAGGCCATCGAGATGGCGAACATTTACAGCGGCGTTCTTGCGAATATGACCGACGCCTCCGCCTCGATCGTTTCCAACAACCTCAACAATGTGATGAGGATTTTCACCATCATCTCCATCGTCCTGTCGATCCCGACACTGATCTTCTCCATGTATGGCATGAACTTTCAGGACGGCATGTTCGGCATGCCGTTCACCAACTCGCGCTGGGGCTTTTTCATCGTCATCGCCATTTCCATGGTCATCACCGGCCTTGTGGCATGGTGGTTGACACGTTCCAAGCTTTTTAAGTAGGTTTTGGATGCGATTGTCAAGATTGAAATCGGCTTTTCCTCTTGCTAAAAGAAGTATGAACCGGCATTTCAAGTCGGTGCTCGCCTTGGGGTGTGGCTTCGGCCTGCTGTTCTCGGCCTCGGCATGTGGGCCGACGCAGACCCCGCCTTCCGCCAATGTTCCCGAAGGTCCGACCATTGCGATTGCCGTGGCGAACGACGAGCCCGGGCTTGGTCTCGACCACGAAGGCAAATATTCCGGTTTCGATATCGAAGTGGCCCATTACGTGGCCCAAAAACTCGGCTATGCGCACAAGCAGATTATTTACAAGCCGGTCAATGTTTCTTCGGCCATGACCGCTTTGGAGGAATCGAAAGCCGATATGTTCGTCTCGGCTCTGCCCGCCGTCATCACGTCCAACACCGGCCGTCAGTTCGGTACGTCCAAGCCTTATCTCACCGACCCGTTGGGGCTTTTGGTGCCGACACGTCTGCAACACGATTTCACTGATGTCTCGTCATTGAAGGATCAGAATATCTGCACGGTCAAGGGAACGGCCGACGGGGGCGCATTGGCCTCTGCGATTCCTGCCGTGAAAATCCAGGAACGCGACACCTACCCGCAGTGCCTTACCGCGCTGCTGGTCGGCGAAACGAATGCCGTTGCCGCCGATGCCGCGATTCTGCATGGCCTCGCTTCCAGCGTCGTCGAGCACGATGTCACCGTTCTTGGCGATGAGGATTCGTCTTCTTCTGCGGGGTTGGTCAAAGCCATCGCGCAGGTTTCCCAGGTCCGTCACGCGGTCGTGATTCGTCCGTCGAACGGCGAACTGACCAACAAGATCAACACCATTCTCGACGATATGGTCAAGGACGGCACGTGGCAGAAGGCCGCCAAGTCCATGCGAGCAAGCATCGGCTATATGCCCGAACCGGCGTTGAATCAGTCTCTCAAAAATTAAGATAGGTTAGGTTTTGCGCCTATTGTTGCAAAGGGTACCTTTCCCGGCGCGGTTTTTGCCTTGCGTAGTGCTTCGGTTTTGAATCGCAGGGGAAAACGTCATCCGGCCCTTTCGCTGTTTTCATATTTGTTAGGTCTTCGATTTAAGTAAAAATTATCTTTTTGACGGCAACATGACCACGTTGCGGAAATATGAAGACCTGTGTCCAGTTGAGCCACGATAATCCTATTTATGAGCGAGAATGAACAAGGCGCGGATTCGAGCGCCAATATTTCAAGTGTTCCGGCATACCGTTACAACGCCAAGATGGCGCAGGGTATCGAGGAAAAATGGCAAAAAACGTGGGATGAGAAGGGCACCTTCTGGGCCGCGAACGTCAAGGGTGATCTGACCGACGGCAAAGGCAAGCACGCCGACGGACGTACGCCATACTTCGCGATGGACATGTTCCCGTATCCCTCTGGCAAAGGCCTGCACGTCGGGCATCCGCTGGGCTACCTTGCCACCGACGTGGTCAGCCGCTATCACCGCATGAAAGGCGAAAACGTGCTGCACGCCATGGGCTACGACGCTTTCGGCCTTCCCGCCGAACAGTATGCCGTGCAGACGGGCCAGCACCCGCGCGTGACCACCGAGGCCAACATCGCCAACATGCGCCGTCAGCTGCACCGCATGGGCCTGAGCTTCGACAACCGCCGCACCTTCGCTACAATCGACCCCGGCTACATGCGCTGGACGCAGTGGATTTTCTCGCGTATCTACGACGCCTGGTACGACCCCGATTTCGTCCGTCCCGACGGCGGCAAGGGTTCCGCGCGCCACATCGACACACTTATTGATCAGTTCAAGAGCGGCAAGCGCGCCATTCCCGGTTTCGAGGATTCCGGTAAGAAATGGGACGAGCTCACCGAGGCTGAACAGGCGGACGTGCTCAACGACTTCCGTTTGGCCTATATCTCCAAGTCGCCGGTCAACTGGTGCCCGGGCCTCGGCACGGTGCTGGCCAATGAGGAAGTGACCGCCGAAGGCAAGTCCGAACGCGGCAACTTCCCTGTCTTCCAGCGTGAGCTGCGCCAGTGGTCCATGCGCATCACCGCCTACGGCCACCGTCTCATCGAAGACCTCGACATCATCGACTGGCCGCAGAAGGTCAAGCTGATGCAGCGCAACTGGATCGGTGAATCCCACGGCGCATCCGTGCATTTCAAGGTCGAAACCCCCAACGGCGAGCGGGATATGGAGGTCTACACGACCCGCCCCGATACGCTGTTCGGCACCACCTTCGCCGTGGTTTCACCCGAGCATGATTTGCTGGCGGATGCTCCTGCCGCTTGGCCGGAGAACACTCCAGAAAGCTGGAAGGGTGGTTATGCCACGCCGGCCGAAGGCATCAAGGCCTATCGTCTCGCAGCCGAATCCAAGACCGCGCAGGATCGCGTCGACGAGGGCGGCGAGAAGACCGGTCTTTTCACCGGACTTTATGCCATCAATCCCATCACCGGCGACAAGCTGCCTCTCTTCACAGCAGATTATGTTCTAATGGACTACGGCACCGGCGCTATCATGGCCGTGCCTGGTGGCGATCAGCGCGATTATGACTTCGCCAAGAAGTTCGGTCTTCCGGTTATCTATACCGTCAAGCCTCTGCCTGATTCCGGTGAGGATCTGGCCGATTACGAGGGCAAGGCGCCGTTTGTCTCGCACGACGGCATCGTCATCAATTCCTCGACCGAGCACACGCAGGCCAAAGGCGACGCTCTGGATCTGAATGGTCTACGCGTCAACGACGCCATCGAAAAGGTCACTGCATGGCTCGAATCGGCCGGTGCTGGTGAAGGCACCGTCAGCTATCGTCTGCGCGACTGGCTCTTCTCCCGTCAGCGCTACTGGGGTGAGCCGTTCCCGATCGTCTACGGCGAGGACGGCGTGCCGCATCTGCTGCCTGATTCCATGCTGCCCATCAACCTGCCCGATGTTCCGGATTACAGCCCGAAGACCTTCGACCCCGAGGACGCCGAAAGCAACCCAGAGGCACCGCTGAGCCGAAATCCCGACTGGGTCAAGGTCACGCTCGATTTGGGCGATGGACCGAAGACTTACTACCGCGACACCAACACCATGCCCAACTGGGCCGGTTCCTGCTGGTATTACATGCGTTATATCGATCCGAATGACACGAAGCATATGGTTGATCCGGAGGAATACGAATACTGGATGGGTCCGAACCACAACAAGGAATCGGGCAAGACCGGTGGCGTCGATCTCTACGTCGGTGGCGTGGAGCACGCGGTGTTGCATCTGCTCTACTCGCGTTTCTGGCACAAGATTCTCTTCGATCTGGGTTACGTCGACACGCCGGAACCGTTCTACAAGCTCTTCAACCAGGGCATGATTCAGGCCTACGCCTACACCGACGACCGTGGCCAGTACGTACCTGCCGCCGAAGTGGAGGAGGGGCCTGCCGACAAGTCCGGAGAGCCGACGTTCACGTGGCACGGCCAGCACGCCAACCGTGAGTTCGGCAAGATGGGCAAGAGCCTCAAGAACATCATCACCCCGGATGACATGTATGCGCGTTACGGCGCCGACACGTTCCGCCTCTACGAGATGAGCATGGGCCCGCTCGACGAGTCCCGCCCGTGGAACGACCGCAACGTCGTGGGTGGCATGCGCTTCCTGCAAAGGTTGTGGCGTAACGTTGTCGATGAGAACACCGGCGAGGTCACCGTCTCTGATGTCGAGCCCGAAGCCAAGACGCTGAAGCTCTTGAACAACACCATCGCCGCGGTGACCGAGGAAATGGAGCATATGCGCCCCAACACCTCCATCGCCAAGCTCATCGTGCTGAACAACCACCTGACCGGTCTGAAGGCCGTGCCGCGTGCCGCCGTCGAGCCGCTGATTCTCATGCTTTCGCCGATTGCCCCGCATATCTGCGAGGAACTTTGGTCGAAGCTCGGTCACACCGATTCTCTGGCACACGAGCCTTGGCCGAAGGCCGACGAGCGCTATGTAGGCGAAGACACTGTCACCGCTGTGGTGCAGATCAAGGGCAAGGTTCGCGCTAAACTCGAGGTCAGTCCCTCGATCGATCCCGACGAACTGAAGGACATGGCTCTGAAGGCCGTTGCCGACCGCTTGGGAGGTAAGGAGCCGCGCAAGGTCATCGTCAAGGCCCCGAAGATCGTCTCCATCGTTCCTGCGGAGTAACGGATGACGGGAATACCATTGGACGACGATTCGGAATGATATCGAATGGTCATCCGATGGGTTGAACGAACAAAAGTGTAATGAAAAGGGCACAGGATTTAACCCCTGTGCCCTTTTCATTTGGTTTTATAGTTTTTTGAATTTCCGCTAACTTGTAGAACGAAGTAAATATAGAAACTTGTCGAAAATCTAAAGCAAAGAGGCTAGATTTCGGCAGGATACCAATCTTTTACGGCAATCAGATCGCTTTGACACGCTGTGCATGAATGTGGACGATTCGGCGGGTTGGGGCGCGACACGCCTCAAATGTGGATAACCCATATCATTCGACCACAGTGGTCGTTTTGGCTCGACTTTTGCACTCGGTTCAGTCATGCTTGAAGGTATGGGTATTCATTTCAATGACAGTCGTATTGACGATAGGATGCATGACGGTAGCCGAGCTTTGACGACGCGGCTATATCCCTCTTCTACGCCACAGACTGAATCGTTTGAAAATGAATTGCTTAGGAACGGGCAAAGTCTTGACGCAGATCTGCTACGTGTCGGTCTTCCGCCATTGCCACCTGTGAATAGCTGGCTTATCGAACCCGAAAACAGGTCTGAAAGCAAACCAAAGAATCGGTCTGAAGACATCAAACAGACTTTAGAAGTTGATGACTTTGATTCCGTTATAGATGGTTCTGCCAATGAAGATTTCGCAGCGGATTCGAATGTCAAATCAGCTGCCAAACAACGAACCATCCCAAGATTGGTGTTCAAACCCACCCAGGCGGTGGTGGTGATTCTGGTATTGGTGGTGGCGTTGTGCGCAAGCCTGACGATGCTGGTGACCCAGACGATCAACTACAACAAGCAACAGGCTGAAGCCTCATCCGTCAGTGCAACTGTAGCAAGCGGTTCCAAAGCCAAGGGTTCAGGTCTGACACAAGGGAATTCTTCGAAATCCGGTGGAGCTGCTGGCTCTACTTCAACATCTGCTGGAGCTGGAGGTCAAAACACCGGAAGTGATGCCGCCGCGACACAGGCAAATTCACCCGCCCAAGCCGACTCTTCTGCTGGGCAGGCCGGGACTTCGAGCAACGGAAGCAATCTCATCAACCTCAACACCGCCGACAGCACACAGTTGCAACAGATCAAGGGCGTGGGGCCGGTGATGGCGCAGAAAATCATCGACTATCGCACGTCCATCGGTCATTTCACCAGCGTCGACCAATTACTCAAGGTTTCAGGCATCGGCCAGAAGACACTGGAGAAGATACGCGGGCAGGTGACGGTCTGATGAAAAATATTGATAGTTTTCTAGGCAAAGATCCTGCCAACAAGTTTGACAGGGGAAACGAGCATGAGCAAGGCAGCCGGGACTGGCGAATGCTGCCGGTGGCGTTGTGCGTGTGGATTGCAGCGCTTGGCTCACACGCTGTATTCGCCCTGCTCACCGGGCAGCGAGAAAGGAAGTCTTCACCCAATCGTGATGCCATTGAATCCGACAATTCTTCGTCAGCGATTTCTCCATTGGAAAGGGTTATACAGCCGCTGAAAGCTTCATTGAACGCTGACAACATTTTCCCGATAGCCGTATTGTTTTTGTTACTGGCTGGCATGGTTGCCTTGCTTGTTATATCTCGTCGATGGTTCGGCTGGGGCGACACACTTTCAAGCGGTTTAGCCGAAAAATACCCCACTATTAAGTCCAATGTTCAGAAATCGACGAGAATCTGCCGAAAGTTGCAATCCGGAAATGGAACAAACGTTCCAATCTCGAATGTATCGGCACTGGCCCTGTATCCCGTACCTGATGAGACGCATACAAAAGAAGAATCGCATCCGTTGAAAGCTGGAATTTCGTTGGTTTTCAAGGAATCACACGGAAGCCGAACGATATGGGTGGCCGTTCTCGCATGTTCGGCTTTGGCCGCGTTCATCACTTCGATGAGTGCCGATGCAATGGCGTACCGCGACCCGGCCATGGCGCTCGCAAGTGGGGGCGAAAGCACGGTTGAGGCGAGTGTTCGTCTTGAATCGCCGGTTACTGCGGCGAGTTCATGGCAGGCTGATTGCCAGGCGAACGCGCATTTGGTCGGCATCGGCCACGACGGCATTCGTCAAGCCAGTAGGTCACGTATCGTCCTATATGCCAACAAACCGTTGTGCGGGCGGCTTTCGGACGGTCAGACGATAGAGACTTCCGGTACGCTACAGACTGCCCGCTACGGGATGCGGCCAATCTGGCTGACCATTGATGACAATGCGACAACAAGTTTGCTGGAACGAGCGCCACCGACAAAACGGTTGGTTGACTCCATGCAACGCTCGTTCTTCTCGGTGACGGAAGGTCTTTCCGACCAAGGGCGTGTATTGGTTCCTGGACTGACAATCGGGCTTTTGGGACAGGATTTCATGGGTGCGAGCGCAGCTAAGCGTGAACCTGTGAACGCCACATTCGCCACGCTGCTGGAGATGCATTTCAAGGATTCCGGCATTATGCACCTGATGGCGGTTTCCGGCGGGCATTTCGCTCTAATCGGGAGCCTGATACGTTCGGGATGTGCACGGTTCCTGCTACCGCGACAAGTGGTTGCCATGCTGACGGTGATGGCTTATACGGCGCTCGCGAGCGCCATGTACCCTTCCGACTCGGTGATGCGCGCTTTGATTATGGGTGTCTTTGCCTCTTCCGCGATGTTTGCCGGCAGAAAGCCGCAGGCGATCAGTGCGTTGAGCTGGACGGTCATCCTCGTATTGCTCGTCAACCCGGCAATGTCCAGAAGTTACGGATTCGCGCTTTCCTGCGCCTCGGTGCTTGGCATCGTGCTCTGTGCCGGTCCCATAGCGGATCGGCTTGCAGCAGTATTGCCGCAATTCCTTGCCGATGGCATGTCGGTGACCATCGCCGCTCAGCTGTTCACCTTGCCGATACAGG
This sequence comes from Bifidobacterium sp. ESL0690, assembly GCF_029392315.1. Lineage (NCBI taxonomy): Bacteria > Bacillati > Actinomycetota > Actinomycetes > Bifidobacteriales > Bifidobacteriaceae > Bifidobacterium > Bifidobacterium sp. ESL0690. The sequence continues at coordinate 1,351,122 of NZ_CP113939.1, read as the reverse complement.
TGCTCATGACTCCGACGCTTCCGTTGCTTTCCGTGCCTGCAAATCTCGTGGTGGCACCGTTCGTGGATTTCTCAACGCTTACTGGGCTGGCGGGCTTGGTGTTGTCGTCACGGGCACCGCATCTGGCGTTTGTGTTCGTCTGGCTCTCCAGTTGCGGGACGTCGGTGATGCAGTGGTGTGCGGATACCATTGGTGGTTCGCAAACCGCGACCATGCCGTGGGCGGGAGGCGTCAGTGGCGCATTGATGATTGTGGCCTGCGAAATCGGTTTGGTGGCGCTGTTCAAAGCAATGTCAATGATTATGAAAAGACAAGGCAACGACGGTTCTGTTGCAGGTAATGACGGTCATCTCATACAACTGCGAAGCAAAGGAACCATATGGCTCAAAGAAACCGAACAAATGTTCGAACGGCTCCAAAAGCCCGATTAATGCGGGAGACACGAGGTATGTCCACCTGTGACACCACATTGAATATCATAGAAAGTCGTAAGCGTTATGCCGTCACGGCGGCTGTATCAGGTAGTCTCAAGAATCGAGGAATGTGATGGCTGGAAAGCAAACCAAACCGCGGACCCGATTCGTGTTGGTCATCGGCGGCGACGAATTCCTCAACGAACAACAGGTACGTGATTGCCGTGACGAGGCCGCGAAGAACGATCCAGAAGCTGAGATTATCGAACTTGACGCGGGCGAGGCGAGCCAATATGATTTCGACGAGGCTGTGAGCCCATCGCTGTTGAGCACCAGTTCCATCGTCATCATCCGGCACATCCAGAACGCCGACGATGCTCTGGTGGACACCATGGCCAACTACTGTGCCTCGATAGCCAAAGATCCAGCTTCCGCATCGGGTACGGTCATCGCACAACATGACGGTGGGCAAAAGGGCAAGAGAATCATCGACCGTCTCGCCAAAGCCGGGGCCGAGAAAAAGGCCATTCCAGACCTCAAACGCGCCGACGCCAAACTGAACTTCGTCATCCAGTGCTTCGAACGCCATAAGCGTCGCATCGATCCTGCCGCCGCCCAGCAGTTGGTAGCGGTTCTGGGGGAGAAGACCGGCGAACTCGCGGCCATGTGTGAACAGCTTTGCTTCGATTTCGATGATGACCCGATCAGTCTCAATCTGGTCAATCAGTATCTGACCGGCAATGCAGAAGTCACCGGATTTGCTGTGGCTGATGCGGCGCTCGCCGGAAACGATTCCAAAGCCATCATTGACATGCGTGCGGCAGTGGCCCAAGGCACAGACCCAATTGCGCTCGTAGGAGCTCTGGCGATGAAACTGCGGACGTTGGCCAAAGCTTCCGCGGTGCGTTCCGGCAGCATCTCGCAAGCCGAAGCGAAAACCAACCCGTGGGTGCTGCGCAATGCGACAAGGCAACTGAGCGGTTGGACGTCCGAAGGACTTTCCAGATGCATCCAGACGTTGGCATGGGCCGATGAACAGAACAAGACCAATGGGGGAGACCCGATGTATGCGCTGGAGCGCTCCATCGAACTAATCAGCCATAAAGGACGTATGAACGTATGAGCGATGAATCATCATATACGGTTGAAGTGCCTACCGGCGCGGATATGCAGGAACTGGGAGCCAAGGTGGCGGCCTGTGTGTACGGCGGCGATGTACTGCTGCTTTCCGGCCCGTTGGGAGCCGGCAAGACGACGTTTGCGCAAGGTTTCGGGGCAGGGCTTCATATCGACGAACCCATCGTTTCCCCAACTTTCACCATTGCCCGGGAGCTCGACGGCAGATTTTCGGACGGGACTCCCGCACATCTGGTGCATGTCGATGCCTATCGGCTTGGCGGCAACGATTTCGCCCCTGGTCAGGACACTGTCGATAGGCTTCTTGACGAACTCGAATCGCTGGGGCTTGACGAGGAACTCGAAGATCCCGGAGAACATACGGTGATTCTGATGGAATGGGGCGAACAGATGGCCTCCGCGTTCGCCGAAGTTCGTCTCGAAGTCCATATCGACCGTCCGATTGACAAGGCGACGCTCGATGCCGAAGCGGAAAACCCGAATGCTGAACTCACCGGCGACGGCATGCGCACCGTGACATTCGTTCCTGTCGGCAAGCGCTGGGAGGATTTCACCGGTCGATTGGCTTCAATGGAATAAGCAAAAACCTGCGGCTTCGTTTCGCGGGCATTATGAGGGAATTACCAATGTTCTGCGCGTCGTTCATGGACGTGGCGGGTTTCGTCGGTTGCGCGAAAGTTGTACAGTAACAACGGCATGAATCTTTGGCGCCCGGAAATTGAATGATCGCTGGGCGGGCAGCGTGAATGGTAGGAGCAGCAAATATGACGAACACATTGGTCATCGACACTTCGTTCGGTTCGACGGTGGGTGTTTTGGGTCATGAACCCATTATCGAGACCGATTCACGCACCCATGTCGAAAAATTGCAGGTCAATATCGGCAAGGCCGTCGGTCAGGCCGGGCTCACGCCACAGGGCCTTGACCGCATTGTCGTCGGCGTCGGGCCTGCCCCGTTCACCGGGCTTCGTGCCGGTGTGGTGGCGGCGAAAGCCATCGCGTACGCCACTGGTGCCCAGCTGCTTGGTCAGGACATCCTTGAGCCTCAGGCGTGGATGATGAAACTCAAGCGTGAGGGCGATGCCCGGCTTGCGGATTGCGATTTTCTCAAGGGAACAGAAACAGAAAAGACGCCAAACACTGAATCTGTCCATCACCTGACGTTGGCCGTCAATGACGCCCGTCGTCGCCAGCTGTACTTCGCGCTGTATAGCGATGAAAAACAAACCATCGACGACAATGGCGTAAGTCAGCAACCTGCCTCCGAAAATACGAACTCATTTGTTTCCACACTGGTCGATATGGATATTGATTATCCCCAGCATATCGTCGAGCGGATTAACGAGGCCGTCCAAAAGCTCGGTGCGGAAGATGCTGTACAGGGCGAATATCGTATCGATATCGTCGGTCATGGAGCTTCGAAATATGCGGATGCCTGGCAGGGATTTGGCACGATGCTGGGTCGTGTTATTGACCATTCAGTATTGGACGCCGGGGCAGCAGGCCTGGAGATTTTCGCCGAGTGCGCCTTGGCAAGCAATGGCATTGATTCAAGCGATGCAAATGGTGTCAACGGTAAACTTGGCGACAATAGCAGCAGTAGTGAGAACGCTACAAAACCTGTGGAACCGCTTTACCTGCGCCGTCCGGACGTTTCCGTACCCAACCCGCTGAAGCATGTGTTGAACCATGCAGGAGCCATGAAGGCCTGAACACAAGATGATCGTTAAATTCGGCGAGCTCAACCAGCAGAGGGCTTTGGAGGCTGCGGCCAAGCTCGAAACTGAGCTTTTCGCCTCGCAAGCTTGGGATATGCAGACATTGCGTGACGAGGTAACCGACGCGTCCAGAATTTATCTTGCCGATGTCATCGAAGTTACTGATGCCAGTGATAATTCTGAAAGCAGCGATGCCGCCGACGTCGCCAATTTGGTCGATGCTACTAAAAGTAATAAACGCCCAGCCCGCGAACAAACAAAACAGCTTCAACGAGTTGACGTTTCAAAGATCATGCGTGGCTATGCCGGCATGTGGCATGCCGACGGCCAAGCCGAGATCACGACTATCGGCGTCGCCAAACGGTTCCAGCGAAACGGAATCGCCAAAAATCTTCTCGACAGTCTGATTAGGTACGCACGTCATCACGGAGTCCGTCGCATCAAACTGGAAGTCCGCGTCGACAACGAACCGGCAAAACGTCTTTATTGCAGCCTCGGATTTAAGAAGATCGGTCTTTTGCGGCATTATTATCAACCCGAAGATGTCGATGCCGTTGAAATGGCGTTGGACCTTGAACCGCATATCATGGGATTCAGTAGCGAAAAACAGAACATGGAGCAACATCAATGAGCGAACCGACAGTACTGGGCATCGAATCGACCTGCGACGAGACCGCGGCGGCCATCGTTCGGGGACGTACGCTGGTTTCCAACGTCGTGGCGTCCTCGATGGAGGAGCACGCACGCTACGGCGGTGTCATCCCGGAAATCGCCTCACGAGCCCATGCAGAGGCGTTCGTGCCTGTGGTCTCGAAAGCGCTGGCCGATGCAAATATGGAACTGTCCGATGTGGATGCCATAGCAGTCTCGGCAGGCCCCGGTCTGGCCGGGTGCCTGGCCGTCGGTGTTTCCGGTGCCAAAGCCCTTGCTTGGGCGGCGAACAAGCCAATCTACGGCATCAACCATGTGATCGGTCATATCGCCGTCACCCAACTGCAGTTTGGCCCGTTCCCGAAGGATACGCTGGCGCTTATCGTCTCCGGTGGCCACACCTCGCTGTTGCACGTCGAGGATGTCGCCCGTCATGTCGACGTGGTCGGCACGACGCTTGACGACGCCGCAGGGGAGTGTTTCGACAAGGTTGCACGTCTGCTCGGCTTCCCCTACCCAGGCGGTCCGCATATCGACAAACACGGCCAACTAGGTGATCCGCATGCCATCAAGGTGCCCCAAGGCCTTACCAAAGGCAAGGCCGGCAAAGACCATCCATACGATTTCAGCTTCTCCGGCGTCAAGACGGCTGTGGCTCGATGGGTCGAAGCTCAGCAGGCTGCTGGCAAGGAGATTCCGGTAGACGACGTCTGCGCCTCGCTGGCGGACTCTGTGGCCACGGTGCTGGCAAACAAGGCCATGCATGGCTGCGAGGAGTACGATTCCAAGACGCTGATTGTCGGCGGCGGTTTCTCCGCCAACTCCCAGCTGCGTGCCAAGTTGCTTGAGGTAGGCAAAGAACACGGCGTCGAGGTCCGTATCCCGCAAATCAAGCTCTGCACCGACAACGGTGCGATGGTCGCCATGTTAGGCGTCAATCTGGTCGAAGCCGGCGTGCGCCCGTCGTCCCCGGATTTCCCCATCGATTCTGCGATGCCCATGAACGTCATCAGCGTGTGAACAGAAAGCAGGAATCGAGACACTCCGCAAAATCCAAGCGACACGCCATTGGGGTTGCGCGATATCGATTCTTGTATAAGATATATTTCTTGTGCGGTGCTTCAAGCTTCGTACGGGACATTCCCGCATAGCTCAGTTGGCAGAGCGTCTGACTGTTAATCAGAATGTCGCTGGTTCAAGCCCAGCTGCGGGAGCGGAATGAAAATTCTCGGAATCTCAATGGTTCCGAGAATTTTTCGTTTTAGCCATGATCCGTTGCTTTCCGAGCATGTCCGAAAACAGCTGCCAAGCTGGCAGAAAAAACCAAACCGTAGTCAACCACTTTCCGGCGTGTCAGCCGTCAAAGCATCTATGCCTTTTGTTAATGTACTTCTTTGTGACCCGAGCTGAAAATGGCCACAGATTCAACTGAGGCAGAAAAGGGGTTGATGTTGCCACGGACCGGAAATAGCCCTGATTCGGCTGAAGTAGTTGCCTCCGGTTCCTCCCGTCCCTCTGTTTTTGCCCGACTTGCGACGCTCTTCCGTACTTCTGATTTTTCGAGCAAAACTGGCGCTGCGAATACTTCCGGTTCCGCAAGTACCTCTCAAACTTCCAGTTCCTCGACTACGCCTGATTCTTCACATACTTCAAGCGTTTCCCGTCTGTCTGCTTCTCGCCGAAACAATGCCATCGACGGTCTGCGTGCATTGGCAATCATCGGAGTGGTGGCCTACCACGTCCGCCCGTCGCTGTTGAGTGGCGGATTCCTTGGCGTTACCATCTTCTTCGTCATTTCCGGTTTCCTGATTACCGGCAGCGTCGAAAGACGCATGGCCAGCAAGCAGGGCTTCCATTACGCGAGCTATCTTTGGCGCAAAATCAAGCGTTTGACCTTCCCGCTGCTTTCGCTGATTGCCTTGGTCGTACCGGCTGCCTATTTCCTGTCTCCTGGCATGCTCCCGAAGCTGCACCTCGATGCGTTGCCCAGTGCGCTATACGTCAGCAACTGGGTCTATATCTTCCGCAAGGTCTCGTATTTCGCCGCGGCAGGACTCCCGTCACCGCTGACACATCTGTGGTTTCTGGCGGTCACCATGCAGTTCTATCTGGTCTGGATTTCACTGCTCTGGCTGATGCATCGCTTCAGCTTGAGATTGCGTACCAGGTTCCTCATAACCTTGCTGCTCGCCGTCGCCTCAACGGTTCTGATGATGATGCTCTACGTGCCCGGCTCCGACGTGTCACGCGTCTATTACGGGCTTGATACGCGTTTTTCCGAACTGATGATTGGTGCTCTACTTGCTTTTGCGGTCGAGCAGGCAAGAACGAAACGCAGTGAATCTGACGGACGTGACGAACGCGCTGAACAGCCTGAGCAGAATACACAACACAACGAAAAGTCAGAGCCGGCAACGAATGCCGAGAGCTGGTCGAATCCGGTGAATCTTCTTTTGGCAGCCGCCGGCTTCTGTTTGCTCGCTGCACTGATCATTCTGTATTTCGTCTCCAATGGCAATGACGAGATGCTGTACCGTGGTGGTTTCCAAGCCGCTGCGCTTATCGTCGCGCTGCTAATCGTCGTCGTCCTTGTTCCAGGCAACTTCTGCCGTTCGCTGCTTGGTTCGCGGGTGTTCCGCTATATCGGTTCGCGTTCGTTCTCGATATATCTGGTCCATTATCCGCTCCTTGAATTCATGAACCCGGCCATCCGTACACAGCCTCTGCGTTGGTGGGAATGGATCGTCCAGTTCCTCATCCTTTGGGCGGTTTGCGAGGCCTTCTACCAGATGGCCGAAGCCGTACGCAAGGTCATACCCGCAGGCAAGACGCCGTTCCGAGAAATGCGTTTGGTCACCAAAATTCTCTCGTTCCTAGGCGTTGTGGCCGTCGTGCTCTGCACGGCGTTACCGGTCGATTTCAACCAGATTGCCGCCAAGCGCTCGGACGCTTTACGCCAGGATTATCTTTCCATCGGCCGTAGCCTCGGCATAGCCACGCCGATTCGGCGTGATCTTCTGACCTTACGACGCTCGGCGGTTCCCAAGCCATCCCTTAACCTGCCTCCGCGTCTGGTACCGAAGGCTGCCAAAGTTCCGAAGAACCTCAATACCAAAGGCTGGACGTATGACGCGTCTACGGGTTCGTGCACCGCGAATCCTTTGATTATCAGTGATTCGGTTGAGATGGGTGCGCACGATTTCGTACAGGAGCACATTCCGGCCAGTGTTCAGGACAATATGGTCGGCCGTCATTTCGCCACCGGCGCCGACCTCTATCGACAGCATCAAGCGCAAGGTCAGGCTGGAAGCGTTGTTATCATGGCGCTCGGGACCAACGACCGCATCGCCGATGCGCAGCAGGTGGAGGATCTGATAGCGGCCGTGGGCAACGAACCGCTGTATCTGACCACCGTCCGTTCGCCTACGGGCTGGCAGGATTCCAACAACCAGATTCTGCGCTCGGTGGTCGCCAAGTACAAGAACGTCGGTTTGCTCGACTGGTATGCCATCAGTGACGGACATCCGGAATATTTCTACGACGACGGCACCCATCTGACACCGGGCGAAGGCGGTGGCCGTGAGGCTTACGGCATCATGATTCGGCAGGGTTTGTGCGGACAGTGATTTCCTTGCTATAGCAGCATCAACGGTTGCTACAACTTCGCCAGTTTGATAAGGAATAGTAATTATTCGGCTTGAAATATCCAATATTTCTCGAAAACCTTGTTTTGCTTGGGACGGTTTTGGGAAGGCAAAATACCGATTCGAAAAGCCTATTTCAGTCGGTTTTCGTTTCTGGGCACCTGAAGCAGCCTTGCAGATGGTCGTTAACGATGCCCGTCGACTGCATATAGGCGTACATGGTGGTGGGACCGACGAACTTGAATCCGGCCTTCTTCATGGCCTTGCTCATTGCAATGGATTCGTCGGTCACCGCAGGCACTTCTTCGCGGCTTTTCGGCCTGTTGACGCGCGGGCCGTCGGGTGCGAAACTCCAGATGTAATCGGCAAACGGCATGCCCAGATCCAGCGCAACCTGAGCGTTATGAATGGTGGCCTCGATTTTGCGCCTGTTGCGGATGATGGCTTTGTTCTGCATCAAATCCGGTATTTCATCAGACATCTGCGCGACGCGTTCGATGTCAAAATCGTGGAAAGTAGCGTCGATGGCCTTACGCTTGTTGATGATGGTGTTCCATGAAAGCCCTGCCTGCATCGCCTCCAGCGCAAGCCGTTCGAACAAGGCTTGGGAATCGTGGCAAGGCGTGCCCCACTCGGTGTCGTGGTAGACGAGCATGTCGTGGCTCAGCCCGAGATATGACTGCGGCCAGCAACGTTGCAGGCCGTCACCCTGCTGTTCGGTTGACCCCTCCGTTGCATTGTCTGAAGCGGTCTTTGCTGGCTTTCGTTTGGCACTCATACGTTGAGCGTTCCTTTCTTTCACGGGTTATGTCTTTTATACTCTCGAGCCTCGGCAGCTGTGGATATTCAATGCTATGCGGAGGATATCCGTGCATAACTTTTGCGACACGCCCGGGCGATGTGGATAACCGGGGTCATTCGACCACATCACCCGTTTTTCATGCTCTATTTTGAAGAGATGAGGCATAGTGGAAACGTAGGTACCTGTAATGCAGACATTCGACTGAAAGGAGGCATGTCAGTGATAATGGACAATAGGAAAAAGCAGCGGCTCAGACGGGAACGGTTGCGGCGTCAGAAGGAGGAACGCAGGCAAAGGCTGATCAGTCTGGTTTGGGGATTAATCACGATTCTTGCGGTTTGTGCGGTGTTGTTTGCAGGCTTCGGCATTTCGGGTCATGAAGCGTTGGCCGCGACAAACGAGACGCCGGAAGAGACATTCGATGCAACGCAGAAAACGTCTCTAATTACTAATGACGCATACATGTCCGCGCCGTCGTTGCGCCAATCTCAGCTGGACTTCATTGAGCCGATAGGATCGGTGGACCCGCCGATGCATAGTGAAAAGGGTTGCAAGGCCGATATGCGATGGCCAGTGCTGCCGCATGTGGTTATCAGGAAGTTCAAAGCGCCCAAGCAGGTTTGGGGTCCCGGCCATCGCGGTGTCGATATCGCTGCGGTGGAGGATACGCCTTTGTTGGCCCCTGCCAGCGGTTACATCAGTTTCGTGGGTATCGTCGCGGGAAAATCAGTGGTCAGCATCCGTCATAAAAGCCTCACGTTGACTTTGGAACCTGCTCAGACGCTATTGCCGATAGGCACACCAGTGGTCAAGGGAATGCCGATTGGCACAATGAAAGGCGTTTCGGACCATTGCACCGGAATCTGTGTGCATTGGGGGGTGCGGAAAAGCAGAAAAGAATACCGTGACCCACAACAAATGGCTTCTAAAAGGAAAATAGTGCTTAAGCCCGTTTCTCCATGATCGACTTGTACGGCTTGGTATTAGAACCATCGTTCTGTTCGAGGTGAAGATAAAGTTTTATCAGCTGTGAAACCGACAGGCAACAACCGGTATGAGTCTCTTACAAGATAAGTTACAGCAGTGGCTTTGTTTTACAGTCCCGCGTCAGCCAGCGAAATATATCCAGGTTCGATCAGCAGGTGCTTCAGGTTGCTGGCGCTGATGGCCATCGGCTTTTCATGGATGATGTTCATTTTCGAGCCGTTGATAGTCGCTGCTTTGACGTAGGAAAGGTCGGTGACGTTTTTCCCGGCTTCTATGGTGGCAGTCGCACCGGCGATGTCATGTGAAAGCTTTTGGATATCCTCCATGCCGGTCATCCACTGTTTGCCGTTGACCACGTCGGGCATCATATCGGTGTAAGCGCCGTAGCCGGTGATGATCGGCCAAGACAAGTCGCCCTCGCCGTCGGTTTGCTCCTGTTCTTCGCCTTCGGTAGCGTCCTGTTTGCTGTCCTTCGGCTTCGGTGGAGCCTGCTTGTTGAGATTGTGTTTGCCGGTCAACGTTCCTACAATGCCGGAAACTTCGATTTCAGGATTGATGTCGGCTGCAGTACCGGTGTATTTGAGACTGGTGAGTTCATCGACGACTACTGATGAAACGAAATCGTTCATACCAAGGATGCCGTCGACATGAAGCGGCTTGCTGTCTTTGGACGAACCGTTGAGTCTGGCGTCCAGTTCGGTTTTTACCTCAGCGGCTTTGGAGGCCTTGAACGCAACGGATTCCCAGTCCTTGTCGGTCGTGGTCGCTGTCAGTCTCTTCGACGGGCTAATGGCTCTGCCATCCTTGAAATAGGGCTGCAGCACATCCCATATCCCGGCAAAGGCTTCTTCGGCGAACGCCTCGCTTGTGTCACTCGTCGAGTCGTCATCTTCGCCGACAGGAATCATGACTTCGACGGCTTTGGGATGCATTTTGGTCGTCTTTTCCAAGGCAAGTTTCGAGACGAGCTGCTGGGCCTGTAGCGCGCCTATCTGACGTGGTGTGGACATGCTGACGAAAATATCCGGGTTGAACCCTGCCAACGGGTTGGCAAGGATGATGGTGCGAGCTCCGGCTTTCTTCGCCAGTTTCAGGGTTTTCGCCAGACGTTTGGCTGCCGTGGCTTCATCCTTCGCATCGGCTTTGTCTTTCTCGTTTCCGTCCTGTGTTTGATTCGATTTCTCGGAGGAAGATGAGGAAGGCGATGATGTTTTCGAATCCGCATTACTGTTGGCATCCGTTGAGCTGCCCGCGTTTGCAGGCTTTTCGGTGTCATATGTCGTGGCGTCGGTCGGATTGGTGACGTAATCCCCGTATTGCTCGTTGCCTTTGTTTCCGGAAGTCGCCGGTGCGACAATCAACGTGGTATGGCGGTTGGTGTCATCGGACGCGGAGGAAAGCTGGTTGACCACGTAGTCCTGCACGTCGTCGCTCTGTTTGGTCAAGGTGCCGTCGGTCCTGACTTTGATGTTCTTGGATTGGAAACCGGCATCGGTCAACGATTTGGTGATGGCCGGGGCGAACTTGGCCCATTTGTTGAGCGGCGTATGCGAGGAGATGGAGATGCCGTCGGAGGGGGTGAAGATCATGACGTTGCTTTTGGCCGCAGCCGAGCTTACCGACACCTTGTCGGTGTCGATTGAGGTGGTTCCCGCATCCTGCTGCCCGTTGCCGCAAGCCGCTGACACCATGGAAAGAGCCACAGCAGTGGCGAAAGCCAGGAAACGTGCCAAGGTATGCTTGCCGCGCGTCGTCATGAGTTATCCTTCTTTATACGCTTCGTATCAACGATATTGATATTAGTCTGGGGCCAATAGAAAGCGCCGCCGCATTTGAATCCTTGGATTACTATGCGGCGGCGCCGAATCGAACTTTGACTGGTGACCAACTCATGGCTAACGCGATTGGCTCAGTTCCTTCTTCAACCCTTCGTCCAACGCGTCCATGAAGCCTTCAGTGTCAAGCCAAGGCTGGTCTGGACCAATGAGCATGGCCAGATCCTTGGTCATCTTCCCGTTTTCCACGGTCTTGATGATGACCTGTTCCAGCGTTTCGGCAAAACGCGCCACTTCCGGCGTCCCGTCGAGCTTGGCACGCTGCTTGAGCCCGCCGGTCCAGGCGTAGATCGAGGCGATGGGGTTGGTCGAGGTCTTCTCGCCTTTAAGCCAACGGCGATAGTGGCGGGTCACGGTGCCATGCGCGGCTTCGGCTTCCACGGTCTTGCCGTCAGGCGTCATCAATACTGAAGTCATAAGCCCCAACGAGCCAAAGCCCTGCGCCACCGAGTCGGACTGCACGTCGCCGTCGTAGTTCTTGCAGGCCCAGATATAGCCGCCGTGCCATTTCATCGTGCTGGCCACCATGTCGTCGATGAGACGATGCTCGTAGGTGAGTCCTTCAGCTTCGAAACGCTCCTTGTATTCGGTCTCGTAAACTTCTGCGAAGATGTCCTTGAATTCGCCGTCGTAGGCCTTCAAAATCGTGTTTTTGGTCGAAAGGTAGACCGGGTAGTGCCGCATGAGCCCATAGTTGAAGCAGGCGCGTGCGAAGCCGCGGATGGAATCGTCAAGATTGTATTGCACCTGTGCCACGCCGGCGCCGGGGTAGTCGTAGACGACATGCTCGATGGGCTCGCTGCCATCTGCCGGTGTGAACGTGACGGTCAAGCGACCCGGTTTGCCGACCTTGAAATCCGTGGCTTTGTACTGGTCGCCGAAGGCGTGCCTTGCCACGACGATGGGCTTCTTCCAACCCGGAACCAGCCGCGGGATATTGGAAATGACGATGGGCTCGCGGAAGATCGTGCCGCCGAGAATGTTGCGGATGGTGCCGTTCGGCGACTTCCACATTTTTTTGAGGTTGAATTCCTTGAGACGCGCCTCATCAGGGGTGATGGTCGCACATTTGACGCCGACATGATGCTTCTTGATGGCGTTGGCCGCATCGATGGTCACTTGGTCGTCGGTGGCGTCACGGTTTTCGATGCCGAGATCGTAATAATCAAGATTCACATCGAGGTATGGCAGGATGAGGCGATTCTTGATATCCTTCCATATCACTCTGGTCATTTCGTCGCCGTCGAGCTCGGCTATCGTCCCTTTGACCTTGATTTTTTCCATACTTGCCCTTTCTTCGTTTATGAAAATATGGTGCCATTATCGCGCCAAAATATGTCATCGGTGTTGCTTTGACTGACTGGCGAGACGCACTTTCCCGCGCTTCCCGATTACGTGTCGCTCGTCACATAGGGGAAGTAATCTTAAAGCCATGACTCAGGAAATTGAAATCGGTTTGGGCAAAAAAGGCCGTCTGGCCTATTCATTGGACGATATCGCCATCGTCCCTTCCCGCAGGACCCGCGATCCGAAGGACGTTTCGACGGCTTGGCAGATTGACGCCTACCAGTTCGACGTTCCGGTGCTTTCGGCCCCGATGGATTCGGTGACCAGCCCTGCCACGGCAATCGCCATGGGCAAGCTGGGCGCCCTCGGCGTGCTTGATCTCGAAGGATTGTGGACACGTTACGATGACCCGCAACCACTGCTCGACGAGATCAGCCAGCTCGACGAGGCCAATGCCACGGCTCGCCTGCAGGAGATTTATGCAGAGCCGATTAAGCCGGAACTGATTACCAAGCGCCTCCACGAGATTCGTGATGCGGGCGTTACGGTGGCCGGTGCGCTTTCGCCCCAGCTCACGCAGGAATTCTATTCGACGGTCGTTGATGCTGGTGTCGACCTCTTCGTCATCCGGGGCACAGCGGTTTCCGCCGAGCATGTTTCGGAAAGCCACGAGCCGCTGAACCTGAAGAAATTCATCTACGACCTTGATGTTCCAGTCATCGTCGGGGGAGCGGCCAGTTATACGGCTGCCCTTCATCTCATGCGTACCGGTGCGGCTGGCGTGCTGGTCGGTTTCGGCGGCGGTGCGGTTTCCGCCACGCGAGCCACCATCGGTGTCCACGCTCCGATGGCCACGGCGATTGCCGATGTGGCCGAGGCCCGGCGAGACTATATGGACGAATCCGGCGGGCGTTACGTACAGATTATCGCCGACGGCGGTATGGGTACTTCCGGCTCGTTCGTCAAGGCTTTGGCGATGGGTGCCGACGCCGTGATGCTCGGGGCTCCTCTTGCGCGCGCCACCGAGGCTCCCGGTAAGGGCACACATTGGGGTGCCGAAGCCCGTCATCCCTCGCTTCCTCGCGGAAAGCGCACGAAGGTCGGCACGGTTGCTCCGTTGCAACAGATTCTCTTCGGGCCAAGCCACAACGCCGACGGCTCGGTCAACTTCATCGGCGCCCTGCGCCGCGCCATGGCCTCGACCGGTTACGTCGATCTCAAGAACTTCCAGCATTGCGACGTTGCGGTCACGCTTTCGCATTTGGGATGATTGACCGATAATCATCAACTATCGTAAGTGGGCTGCCTGCATAATCAGGTAGCCCACTTTTGTTCGATAGTCATCAATTTATACGTATTACCATCATATAAAATTCAAGGTTTCACAAAAAAGCGCCGAAAACCTTGAATTTTGCCGAAATAGCCTCTTGTTTCTTGACATTGCCGCCGATTTCTGTTGCTCTGGAAAGTGACGTTAACCGAAAAAGCAAAGGAGGTTCAAAGATGAACGAAAAGAGACAAGGACGATCGCAGACGCTGACACAAGAGCCGTCGAGTATGAAGACGCACCCGCAACAGATGGTGGTCACACAGCAATCAGGATTGCCCACTTACGACGGGTCCATCCGCATCGAATTGTCGAATCGGCCCGTCCCATACCATATTTCACGCTGTTATCCGGGAACGCTTAGCGAAGCGGAATGTCGCAAGTCCAGCCTCAATTCGTGCAGGCTGGCATGTATGAGCCTGGACGTGGTGCGTGGACGCACGCCACCGCAGACGCTGCAGCATTCCCTAAGCGGCCCTTGTGTGCAACGTCTCGAAACAATGTCGTACCTGTTGGAGAACCATCTGCGCACGCATCAGGAGCTAAAGGCCAAGCTCTGCTATCTTCCCGCCGTACCGATGCTGGTATACACGACGCTCGTGAGTCCCGATACCACCGAGACAGTCGTCAGCCTATGCGTAGGCAAGTCGACCTACTGGGTCACGCTGGTGTTCCACCGCAGCGGTTCGCGATGGATTTGCACCACTGCTGACCTCGGTTGATTCGGAGAATAAGCCTGATACCTGTAATTATTGGATTGTATTAAAAGTTACGCTAACGTAGCATTGGGGTTACGGTTGCGTATAGTTGAATCTATGTTGCGAGAATTCTATTTGGATCCTGTCACCAAAACCACCGATAAGGACACCATCTATTCCCTGTTGTCCAAGCGAGCCGGAAAGGACCCGGACGGAACCATAGCCGAATGGCTCGATGAGGATACCCAGCAATGGCACACCGTCACCGCCGGTGAAATGCTTGAGCGCGTACGCAAGGTCGCCAAGGGTCTCATCGGGCTGGGAGCCAAGGCCGGAAGCATGGTCGTCATCTACGCCGCCACCAGCTACGAATGGGGAGTGGTCGATTTCGCTTGCGCTGCCATCGGTGCGGTGAGCGTGCCGATTTACGAAACGGATTCGCCCAAGCAGGCCAAGGGCATCGTCGAGGACGTCGACCCGATCGTCGCTTTCGGCGGAGATGCGGAACACACCCAGACGCTTGAGGAATTCCGCCGTGACCGTGACGGTCTCAAATACGTGTTCAACCTACAAGAGGGCGGACTTGAAGCCGTCTCCGATTTCGGCACTTCGGTAAGCGACGAAGAGCTTGATGAGGCCATTTCGCGCGTGCGTGCCGACGACATGCTGACCATCGTCTACACCTCCGGATCTACCGGTGCACCCAAGGGTGTCATGCTTTCGCATCGCAATTTCGTTTCCACGACATTCATCGGCTGGGCCGTGCTCGATGATATGCTCTACCAGCCGAGCCGATTGTTGCTCTTCCTGCCGTTGGCACATTGCTTCGCCAGATACATCCAATACGTCGCCATCGGCGCTCAGGGTGTTGTCGGCTATACGCCAAGCGCCAAGCATCTCCTGACCGATCTGCGCACGTTCAAGCCGACCTATCTGCTCGGCGTCCCGCGTGTGTTCGAGAAGGTCTACAACGCCGCTTCACAGAAAGCCGGTGCCGGATTGCAGGGCCGCATCTTCAACATGGCGTTCAAACATTTCGTCAAGTGGTCGAAGGACGGACAGGAAGGGCGCGGACACACCCTTGCCGAGCGTCTGGAACACAAGTTCTATATGAAGACCGTCGGAGCCTCGGTGCGCAGTGCCTTGGGCCCGAACCTCAAGTATGTCGCCTGCGGCGGTGCTCCGATGAACGCCGATCTGGCGCACTTCTTCAACGGCATGGACGGAATCACCTTCATCCAGGGTTACGGCATGACAGAAACCGCCGCGCCCTGCATCGTAGCCTTCCAAGACTTCAACAAGGTCGGGGCCGTCGGGCGTCCGGGCACCGGCATCGCCGTCAAACTTGCCGATGACGATGAGCTGCTCATTAACGGCGAGGACGTTTTCCTGGGCTACTACAAACAGCCCGAACTTACCGCCGAAGCCAAGGAACCGGGCGGTTGGGTCCATTCCGGCGACATCGCGCAGATCGACGACGACGGCTTCGTCTACATCACCGGCCGTAAGAAAGACATCATCATCACTGCCGGCGGCAAGAACGTGAGCCCTGCCCCGATGGAAGACACCATCGGCACCTGCCCGATCGTTTCCCACGCCGTGGTCATCGGCGACGGCCGCCCCTTCATCGCGGCGCTTATCGAACTCGACCCCGAAATGGTGCGTTCGTGGCTTGCCAACAACGGCATGGATGAAAACATGCCGATGGCCGAAATCTGCAAGAACGATGCGGTTCGTGCCTACGTCCAGCAATATATCGACCAGGCCAACAGCTCGGTTTCCCGCGCCGAATCCGTGCGCAAGTTCGTCATCGTCGAAGATCAGTTCACTCAGGAGAACGGCATGCTTACCCCGAGCATGAAGGTCGTGCGTGGCGAGGTCCTGAAACACTATGCCGATCTCATCAACACGCAGGTCTATACTCCTAAGACGCGAGTCAAGCCGGCACCGTCGGCCACCGCAGGATTCATCGACAAGACCACTGAATCCATGCGTCAGGCCACTCCGAAGGTTCGCGAGGCCTACGAACAGGCCAAGCAGAATGTCGGAGCCCGCCTTGCCGAACACGAGGCTGGGCATGACGCCGAGCGTGAGGGCGAGGATCCTTGGAAGAAAGCTCCAAAGGCTGATGCCGAAGGAAAAGACTTGCCGGACCAGAAGTAAACAGCCGTTAAGGCATCAAGAGGAGCAGTGCATTGGCGTTACGAGAAATAAGGGTCGTGCCCGATCCGGTGTTGAGAACCCCGTGTGAACCGATTCGCGAGATCACCCCCGCGGTGCGCAACATGGTGCAGGATTTGCTGGATACGGTCGATGATCCCGGTCGCGCGGGACTTTCAGCAAACCAGATCGGCATCAGCCTGCGCGCTTTCTCCTACAACATCGACGGCAAACTCGGTTACGTCCTGAACCCGGTCATCGAAGAGACCAGGGGAGAGCAGTACGGCGACGAAGGCTGCCTTTCGGTTCCCAAACTCTGGTACAAGACCCGTCGCGCCGATTACGCCCGTGTTCGCGGCATCAATCTCGACGGCAAGACCATCGTCGTGGAAGGCACCGGCATCATGGGCCGCATGCTCCAGCACGAAACCGATCATCTCGACGGGCACATTTACCTCGATCGCCTTGAAAAGGAAGAACGCCGCGAGGCCATGCGCCGCATGCGATCCCTGAATTAGCAGGATATGTTTGCAATCTGAAGAAAAGAGAGCAGATTGCAATTTGCCCCCAGTGTGACAAGTCGTCATTTTGGGGGCAGATTTTTGCCAAGCACGGCCTTCACAGTATTCAGCTGTTTCGATATCTGGCCATATTTTCCTAAACCTTATAGGCAAACAAATAATTTTCATCTTTTTATACAGTTTTGGATAAAAAATCTATTAATTATTTCAGATTTTGACACAATGCCTAGTTTCATTTGCATTTATGATATTTTTTTAAAAGTGCATTTTATTGTTTCCGCATTATGCATATCGATTGCTTAATAATGCGAATTCGGTGTTTCGGCACTCTTTTGAGAAGAAAGGTATGAGGGGATGTCTTCAGCTCAAAAATCAAACACGCCAGGCACACAGCCTGAGAATATATCAAAAAGCAGCTCAGAAGGGGTCGTCGAAGACAACGATTACACGCTTTCAAGAGTACCTGCCCACGCGAAAAAACCGTTCTGGAAAATATTGCTGATCCGTATCGGCAGCATTTGCTGCGTCTCCCAGCTGGTGCTCGGTGCGGCCCTGGGTTATGGCATGACGTTCTGGGGTGCGTTCTGGGCCACGATGCTCGGTTCGGTACTTCTTGAAATCATCAGCTGGGCGCTCGGTACCGCAGCCGCACGCGAAGGACTTTCCACCAGTCTTCTGTCTCGCTGGACAGGTTTCGGCAAAATGGGCTCAGCCATTTTCGGCGGGGTGATGGCCATTTCCATGGTCGGCTGGTTCGGCGTTCAGAATTCGGTTTTCGGTAATGGTCTTTCCAGCATCATCCCGTTCACCGATTTTCTGGGGAAGTTCGAAACGCCTGGCTGGTCGATTGTAACCGGCCTGGCCATTACCTTGCTCGTGGTCTTCGGAGTCAATGCGATTGCCGATTTCGCAACCGTGCTGGTGCCGCTGTTCATCATCGTCGTGCTTTACGCGTCATTCCATGTCTTCCAGTCCACTCCGTTCATGACGCTGTTCACTTCTCCCGCCCCTGGCCCGGCGCTTTCGCTTGGCGCGGCCACGACGATGGTAACCGGCGGATTCATTGCCGGAGCGATTGCTACACCCGATTATGGCCGTTATCTCAAGAACGGCAAGCAGGTCTTCTGGATGACTCTGATCGGTACGTTCGTCGGCGAGTTGGGCATGAACCTTCTGGCAGTGCTTCTGGCCCACGCCACCGGCACCAACAATGTGGTCGACATGATGATGAAGACCTCGGGAATCGTCGGTGTAATCATCGTCATCACCTCGACGGTCAAGCTCAACGACATCAACCTGTATTCTTCTTCGCTTGGGCTTTCCACCATGATCAATGCCGTGTTCAACCGCAAGCTCAACCGTAACGTCCTCGTCTGGAGCCTGGGCATCGTGGGAACCTTCCTCTCCGTAATCGGCATCCTCAAGTACTTCACCAACTTCCTGACGTTGCTGGGCGTCGCGGTTCCGCCGGTTGCCGGCATCATGGTCATCGACTACTACATTCTCCGTCGTCAGGGACGCAAGGATCTCGAAGCGACGCGTGCATCCGGCACGCTGCCTTCCAGCGTTGAAAAATGGAATCCGGTGTCCCTGATTGTCTGGGTCTTGGGCTTCGCGATCGGTGAAATCACAAGCATCTATTCCATCGGCATTCCCGGACTCAATTCGTTGATCATCTCCGCGTTGTTGTACTGGGTGGTCATGGAGATCATGGCCAAGGTCAAGGGCGTGAAGACCATCGAGTTCGCCCACACCAGCCAGGTCCTCTGAAGAGACACAGCGGGGCTTAAGCATGGCGAAAATCGTATTGTCACAGTTCGAAAGCGTACTGTGCGACACCAAAGCCAATGTCGCCAAGGCATTGAAACTTATCGAGGCTGCAGGAGAGCAGGACGCGGACATCATCGTGTTTCCCGAACTGTTCAGCACCGGCTACCAGCTCGATGTGGTCGGTCCTCGTATCACCGAACTTGCCGAGCCTCTCGATGGTCCCAGCATCACTGCGATGAGGGAGGCGGCGCGCAAGGCTAGGGTCTACGTCGTCGCTTCCATCGCGCTCTATCACGACGACCTGCCTGGTGTTCCGTTCAACAGTTCGGTGCTGATCGACCGGGACGGCAATATCGCCGGGGTCTACGACAAGCAGCATCTGTGGGCCAAGGAACGCTTCTACTTCAAAGGCGGCAACGGCACGCCGGTTTTCCATACCGACTTCGGCACTGTCGGCCTGATGATCTGCTACGACATGGGATTCCCCGAGGTCGCACGCGAGTTGGCGCTCAAAGGCGCGCAAATTGTAATCTGTCCCTCGGCCTGGTGCGAACCGGATAACGACATCTGGAACATCAACACCCCCGCCCGGGCTTTGGAAAACACGGTTTTCCTCGCCGCGGTCAATCGGTACGGTCGGGAACAGGACCTTTATATGGGCGGCCACAGCCGGGTTTGCGATCCGCGCGGGCGTGTCATCGCCGAGCTTGAGGAGCAGAAGGAAGATGTGCTGAGCGTCGACATCGACTTGGCCAAGGTGGTCTCCAACCGCCAGACCAGTCCTTATCTGCGCGACCGACGTCCGGAACTCTATCAGGATGTGCTGCTTCCCTGAAGCCGCACATGATCGGAATTATCGCATCTGTTGTTAATAAGTAAACAATAATAAGTCACATTATTTTATAAAAAGGAGCAGTATCTTCATGACGACGACGTCAGCCCAGCCGGGAATTGATTCCTCGGAGGGCTCAGAGGCGGAATATAAGGAAAACAGTCTGTATGTGCCTCAAAATCAAAGAAGAAATTGGTGGTCAATCGCGCTGATCTGGATAGGCCAGTCGATTAATGTATCGACACTGATGACCGGCGCGATTCTAGGCGCAGGGCTGACTCTGCGCGACGCCTTCCTGGCGGCGCTGATCGGATTCGGCATCATCGAGGCCTACATGTGCTTCGTGGCTATGGAAGCCACCGACACCGGCCTGCCGACCTCGGCCATGTCGTCAGCGGCTCTGGGCCGCAAGGGTGGCCGCTACGTCATCTCCATCATCATCGGCATCAGCCTTATCGGCTGGTTCAGCGTTCAGGCGGCCGTCTGTGGCTCGTCCTTCTCGCTGATGGCCGCCAAATTCGGCTGGTCGATCTCACCACAGATTTGCGAGATTGTATTGGGCCTGCTGATGCTAATCACCGCGGTTCTTGGCTTCGATGGTGTCAAATGGGTCAACTATATCGCCGCGCCGCTGCTCTTCATCATTTGTGTATACGGGCTTTTCACTTCCGTGTCCACCACTGGCATGTCCAGTCTTTTCTCCTACGTGCCCAAGCAGAGCATCGGTCTGGTCGCCGGCATCAATATCGCGGTCGGTTTCTTCGCTGTCGGTGGGGCGACGGTCGGGGACTTTTCGAGGTACGCCAAGGACCGTAAGGGTGCGGTGCTCTCCAGCATCATCGGCATCTGGCCTCCGATGGTCATTCTTCTGGTGATGGGAGCGATGCTCGCCATCGTCAAGCCCGAATCAGGCGGCGACATCTCCAAGATCATGGCCTCCATGGGATTGGCCGGATTGGCACTGATCGCGCTGGTCATGTCCACCTGGTCCGTCAACGTGAGCAATGCCTATTCCGCAGGGCTTGCATTTGCCGTCATCGCAGACAAGGGCGACAAAGGCTACAAGGTCTCCACGACCATCTCGGGCATATTGGGCATCATCCTCGCGGTGGCTGGCATCATGGACTATTTCCAGCTCTTCCTCACCGTGCTTTCCGCGATGATTCCGGCCTTGGCAGGAGCCATGATCGCCGACTACTGGCTGGTGCGCAAGGCGCGTCCGGAAAACTTCAAGCCACTCGATGGGTTCTCGGTTCCCGGTCTGGTCTCGTTCATCGGCGGTTCCATCGTCGCGTTGATAACCGGCGGCACGTTCGCTTCGGTGCCTGCCCTCTCGTTCCTTGACCACCCATTCTTCCTCGGGCCGGTCAACGGCATCGTGGTCTCGATTTTGCTTTACGTCTTGGTATACAAGGCCATGAAACTGCCGGCATTCCCCGGCGCCATTCAATTGACTCGCAAAGGTGAATGAAATGCAAAAATTGGTTTCTTCTGATATTCCCGATATCGCTCTCGGTTCCTCCTTATTGGGAGCCGGCGGTGGAGGCGACCCCTATGGGGGAAGCCTGATCGCACGTCAGGCCTTGGAAAAGGTGGGCAGCATCGATCTCTACGACGCCGAAGAGGTGCCTGACGATTGGATTGTCGCCACCATCGGCGGTGTCGGAGCGCCCAGCGTAATGGCGGAAAAGGGCATCAACGGATGCGAATTCCCCAATCTGCTCAAAGCCATGAAGGAACAGACGGGTCACAGCCTCAACGCGTTCGTGCTCTCCGAAATAGGCGGCATGAACTCGGTCATCCCCGTTGCCGCTTCGGCCGTGGCCGGCATCCCGCTGGTCAACGTGGACGGCATGGGTCGCGCCTTCCCGGGCTTGCAGCAGGATTCGTATAATATCGCCGGCGTCCATACCTGGCCGATGGCCTTCGCGGACGAAAAAGGCAATGTCGCGATGCTCACCACCATCGACAACGACTGGATGGAGAACCTTGGCAGGGCGGCCGTCGACGCAATGGGCGGTCAGGGCATCGCCCTCGGCCAGCTGATGAGCGGCAAGACGATGAAACGGGCCGCCGTCCGAGATTCGCTCACCAAGGCACGTTTCATCGGCCGCACCATCCGCACCATCAAGGAAATCGCCGACGAAGAAGGCGTCACACCTCGCGAGGCATTCCTGAAAAAGATGAAGGCCAAAGGCATCATCGAGGCAAAGATTGCCGACGTGACCCGTGAAACGAAAGGCGGATTCAACTACGGCCTGGCCAAGCTCGAAGGCATCCGTTCCTCCCGCGGACATCAGGCCGCCGTGGAGTTCCAGAACGAAAACCTGATTGCCTACCTTGACGGCAAGGCTGTCGCCACCGTTCCGGATCTGATCTGCATGGTGGATGCCGACACCTTCACCCCGGTGACCACCGAAAATCTGAAGTACGGCAAGCGTGTTCTGTTGCTCGTCTTGGAAGCCGACAAGGTCTGGCATACGCAGGCCGGCATCGACCTGGCCGGACCGCGCTGGTTCGGTTACGACCTCGATTACATCCCCTTCGACTCAATCCAATCCGAGCTTTAGAGGAAGGCACAATGAATCTTGAAAATGTTCGAAAGGCAGGAAATAAATGAGAACCATCGGTATTGATGAAATCAACGATATCGCTTTGGGAGCCTCATTGCTTGGTGCCGGCGGTGGAGGCGACCCTTATATCGGTCGTCTGCTCGCCATACAGGCAGTCAAGGAATGCGGCCCGGTGACTCTGATTGAACCAGAGGAAATCCCTGACGATGCATTCGTCGCCCCTTGCGCCATGGTCGGCGCTCCTACGGTGATGACCGAAAAGGGCGGCGGCAAGGATGATTTCAATCGTCTTTTCGACCGTATGGAACGCGAGACCGGCAAAAAGATCTACGCGACCATGCCCATCGAAGCCGGTGGCGTCAACTCCATGCTGCCGATCGTCGCGGGTGCCCGTCGTGGCCTTCCCGTCGTCGACGCAGACGGCATGGGCCGTGCATTCCCGGAATTGCAGATGGTCACCTTCACCATCGGCGGTGTCTCGTCCTCGCCATTGGCGTATAGCGACGAAAAGGGCAACGTCGGTGTGATGCACAACATCTCCAACAAATGGACTGAAGACATCGTCCGCTCCATCACCAACACCGTCGGCGGCCAGGTCATGACCTGCCAGTATACGATGAGTGCCAAGAAGTGCCGTGACTGGTGCGTGCCCAATATCGTCACCATGTCGCAGGAATTGGGCCGTTCCATCCGTTCCATCAAGGAAGGCGAGGATTCCAAGGGTATCGAACAGCGCTTCCTCGATCTGACCCACGGTGTCAGGCTGTTCAGCGGCAAGGTCACCGATGTACTTCGTGAGACGCGCGGCGCCTTCAACTACGGCAAGGTGGTGCTTGCCGGCATCGGTTCGGACAAGGGACATGAGGCCTCCGTGACCTATCAGAACGAGAACCTCAAATGCGAGGTCGATGGGGACATCGTCGCCACCGCTCCCGATCTGATCTGCTTGGTCGACCACGATACCTACACACCAGTGCCGAACGAGGCCGTGAAATACGGCAAGCGCGTGTTGGTCGCGGGCCTGCCCTGCGCTCCGCAGTGGCGCACCGAAGAAGGTCTCAAGCTGGTCGGCCCACGATACTTCGGTCTCGACACTGACTACATCCCGGTAGAAGAACGTTCACAACGCAAAGGAAAGTGATTATGCATTACAAGTTAGGAATCGACGTCGGCGGAACCAATACCGATGCGGTGGTTATCGATGAGAACATGAAGGTGCTCGCTGCCGTCAAGAGACATACCAGCGAGGATGTTTACGAAGGCATTCTCAACTCGGTGGATGCCGTGCTCGATGAGTCCAAGGTCGATGCCGGCCTTATTGATCAGGCCATGCTCGGCACCACCCAGTGCACCAATGCCATCGTGCAGCGCAAGGGGCTTTCACCTGTGGCCATCCTGCGTATCGGAGCCCCAGCAACAGAGGGGATTCCTCCAATGGTCGACTGGGACGATTCGATTCGCGCCGTGTGCGTGGATTGGACGATCATCGGCGGAGGCTTTGAGTTCAACGGCAAGCGCCTTGCACAATTCGACGAGGATGCCTGCAGGGCCTTCCTCAACAAAATCAAGGGCAAGGTCGACGCCTTGGCGATTTCCTGTGTATTCTCCACGATGCGCAACGATGATGAGGTACGTGCCGCGGCCATCGCTCACGAGATTCTGGGGGAGGACTTCCCGATCTCGCTTTCCAGCGAAATCGGTTCCATGGGTCTTGTCGAGCGCGAGAACGCGACAATCCTCAACGCGGCCTTGAACCAGGTCGCACAGCGCTTCACCGAAGGTTTTGCACATAGCCTCAAGCAAAAGGGCATCGTCAACGCCGATGTCTACCTTTCGCAGAATGACGGCACCCTGATGACCATCGAGAACGCACGTCGTTACCCGATTCTCACCATTGCCTGCGGCCCCACCAACTCCATTCGAGGCGCGAGCTACCTGACCCGTCGCGACGACGCCATCGTCATCGACGTCGGTGGCACGACCACTGATTTCGGTGTGCTCTCGCACGGCTTCCCACGTGAGTCCGGTGTTGCCGTCGATATCGGCGGAGTGCGTACCAACTTCCGTATGCCCGATGTCATCTCCATCGGCCTTGGCGGCGGCTCCATCGTCACTGAGCACGAGGACGGCAGTGTCACGGTCGGCCCGCAGTCCGTCGGCTATCAGATCACCGAAAAGGCTTTGTGCTTCGGCGGTGACGTCATGACCGCCACCGATATCGCCGACCGTTTGGGTATGGCCGAAATCGGAGACCCGAAGCTCACCGAATCCATCAGCAAGGAAACCGCCGACAAAGCGTTGGCCGCCATGCGCGAAATGGTCGAAGACTCCATCGATGCCATGAAGATTTCCAGTGATCCGATCGATGTCATCCTCGTGGGCGGCGGTTCTGTGATTTTTCCGCAGGATCTTGCCGGCACCAAGTCGGTGACCTGCCCCGAATTCGCGGGTTGCGCCAACGCCATCGGCTCGGCGATTTCCAAGGTTTCCGGAACCTTCGAAAAGCTGGTCGACTACGAGAAGACTGGCCGCGACCAGGCTCTTGAGAACGCCCGCAAGGAGGCCATAGCATTGGCCGTGGCTGCCGGTGCCGACGAATCCACCGTCGAAATCATCGATTCCGAAGATGTGCCGCTGGCATATTATCCCGGTAAGACAAGCCGCGTGCGCATCAAGGCCGCAGGTGATCTGCGCACCGGTTCTGCACGCTGAAAATGCTGAAACGATAAACCAAGGAGAAGATCATGCTATTGCGCCAGATGCTGGAAGTCTACGATCTGCTCGACAAGCCTGATGCCAACGGTGATGAGGTCGCCGGGTTCTTGCACAGCCGCGGAGCCGACGACGTTACCGTCAAGGTCGTGGGCGAGGGGGAGAAGACCACCGATTGCCTCAAGGTCGTCATCCCCGGTTCACGCGGTAAAAGCAAAGGTGGCGACGCGCCGACACTCGGTGTCGTCGGCCGTTTAGGCGGAGTCGGCGCGCGTCCCAAGCTCATCGGTGCCGTTTCCGACGGTGACGGTGCGCTTGCCGCGTTGACGGTCGCACTGAAGCTCGCCGAAATGCACCGCAACGGCGATGTGCTTGAAGGCGACGTCATCGTGGCCACCCACGTTTGCCCTGATGCGCCTACCATCGAGCACGATCCGGTGCCGTTCATGAATTCCCCGATTAACATGGCCACTATGAACCGTATGGAAGTCGACGAACGTATGGATGCCATACTCTCCATCGATACCACCAAAGGCAACAGGGTCATCAACGTCAACGGCATCGCCATTTCGCCGACTGTCAAGGACGGAGCAATTTTGCCCGTTTCTGATGACATCATGGACCTGATGACGCAGGTCACCGGCAAGATGCCGGAGGTCTTCGCCTTGAGCCAGCAGGACATCACCCCGTACGGCAATGACCTCTATCACCTCAACAGCATCCTTCAACCGGCAATCGCCACAACGGCCCCGGTCATCGGCGTCGCCATCGCCGTCGAGCAGATTGTAGCGGGTTGTGCCACGGGAGCCACACACGGTGAGGATGTCGAGCAGGCTGCACGATTCGCGGTCGAAGTCGCGAAATCCTATACCGACGGGTCTTGCCGGTTCTACGACGAGGATGAATATCGTCACCTCGTTGACCTGTATGGTGATTTCAGCAGATTCAGGAAATAATCGAATTGATATTGAGGCTGATACCGCTTTCGCCGTCATCAGCCTCTCACGATGAAGAACTGCGATGGATATGGGCGTGAGAAATGATTTTCTTGCGTCCATATTTTTGTTTCTGTTTCAGTCTTGTCGGTTGCCTCTTTAATGAGCATTGTTTATATTTGATTGGAATTTCACATTCCTGATTTCTTCGAGTTTCGTCTCAACCCACCGGCACCGTTCGCTGGCGGCTTGCGGTTGAACGGTTATACGCTGTTCGTGGTATTTTATAGTACGTATGTTTAAACGGATTCCAAAGCGGTCACGTTGCCGAGGAATCCAACGAATATTGTCAATCAAACATACGAATTCGCGCTATGCACGTGACGGACTGTGTCGGTCGACGGATTCGCTTTTGAAGCGGAACCGTTGCACGCAGGCCCGCATGGCCAGGCAATAACCGACTGAAAGGTAGCATTATCATGGCTCAGATCACTATGAGCGAAATGCTGAAGGCAGGACTGCACTTCGGCCATCAGACCCGTCGCTGGAACCCCAAGATGAAGCAGTACATCCTGATGGAACGCAACGGCATCCACATCATCAATCTCTTCAAGTCGCTCGATCTGATCGACAAGGCCTACGATTTCATCAAGCAGACCGTGGCCCACAACGGCACCGTTCTCTTTGTCGGCACGAAGAAGCAGGCCCAGGAAGCCATCGCCACCCAGGCCACCCGCGTCAACATGCCGTATGTTTCCGAGCGTTGGCTCGGCGGTATGCTCACCAACTTCCAGACCGTCTCCAAGCGCGTCGCGCGTCTGAAGGAACTGGAAGAGATGGACTTCACCGACGTCCACGGCTCCGGCCTCACCAAGAAGGAGCTCCTGCTCCTGCAGCGCGAGAAGAACAAGCTCGAGAAGCAGCTTGGCGGCATCCGCAACATGACCCGCACGCCTTCGGCCATGTTCGTCGTCGACATCAACAAGGAGGCGCTGGCCGTTGAGGAAGCCCACAAGCTGAGCATCCCGGTCGTCGCCATCGTCGACACCAACACCGATCCCGACCTCGTGGACTATCCGATTCCGGCCAACGATGACGCCATCCGCGGCATCGAGCTCTTAACCAGCCTCATGGCAGACGCCGTCGCCGACGGCCTGCTCGAGCGCAGCGGCAAGGCCGAAAAGACCGAAGACAAGTCCGAGCAGCCGATGGCCGCTTGGGAGAAGGACTTGCTCAAGGACAACGAGAAGCCCGCTGATAATGCAACGGCTACCGCCGAGACCAGCCCCGCAGAAGCCAAGGTTGAGGAAACCAAGGTCGAAGAGGCCAAGGCCTGAGAGCATTACTTGCAAAAGGCGGTGTCGGAAACTTCTGGCTTCCGCGCCGCCTTTGGTGCATTGATTAGCAATTAATATTTTTCAAGGAGATATACATGGCAGCAATTACAGCAGCTTTGATCAAGCAGGTCCGTGAAGACACCGGCGCCGGCATGATGGACGTCAAGAAGGCGCTCACCGAGGCCGAAGGCGACGTGGCACGCGCCAAGGAAATCATCCGCGCCAAGGGCATTCAGGCCGCAGGCAAGCGCGAGGGCCGCACCGCCCAGGAAGGCACCATCGCCTCCCGCGTGGTCGACACCGAGGGCGGCCAGGCCGGCTATGCCGTCGAGCTCAATTCCGAGACCGACTTCGTGGCGAAGACCCCGAAGTTCGTCGCCTTCGCCGACGGTGTGCTCGATGACGCCATCAAGGCCGGCGCAAGCAACGCCGACGAGGTGCTCGCGGCCAAGTCCGACGACGGTACCGTCAAGGAGACCGTGGAAGAAGCCGCGGCACTCTTCGGTGAGCATGTCAAGGTCGGCCAGGTGGCCAAGGTCGAAGGCCCGAAGGTCGAGATCTACGCGCACAAGAAGTCCGCCGAGATGCCGCCGAGCATCGTAGCCATCGTCGCCACCGACGAAAAGGGCGCATCTGTTGCTCACGAGGCCGCCCTGCAGATTTCCGCTATGGGTGCTCGTTGGCTCAAGCGCGAGGACGTTCCGGCCGATATCGTTGAGTCCGAGCGTCGCGTGGCCACCGAGAAATCCCAGGCCGAAGGCAAGCCCGAGAAGATCATCCCCAAGATCGTGGAAGGCCGTATGAACGCCTTCTACAAGGAGAATGTCTTGCTCGAGCAGGAATACGTCAAGGACACCTCCAAGTCCGTCGGCGATCTCTTCAAGCAGGCCGGCGGTGAGCTGCTCGCTTTCGCTCGCATCGAGGTCGGCAAGGGCGAAGAGAAGTGATTCTTAGCTTTTCATAGCTTTCTGATTCGATAAAAATGTTGGTCGGTATCGTTTTTGGATATTGGCCAACATTTTTCTATACCAATGTCCATTCCTACAGGACAAACGGATTCGATAGTCAATATTTGTATAATCCGACAACTTGCAACCCAATATGTCAATGAAGACTGAAACGGCGTTTGAAACCAATTCATAAGCGATGACTTGGGCAACGTCGCTGTCGTTGTGAACAGATAACCTATTAGTCAGTAATATGCCGCCATTTAAGGATAGAGAGGCCGCTGATGACTAAAGATGGTAAGGATGATACAGCCCGACGAGTGCTGCTGAAACTTTCAGGTGAGGCTTTCGGGGGCGGCCATATCGGCATCGATACTGCGGTGATTCGCCGTATCGCCCAGGAAATCCACCAGGCCGTGGAGCAGGGCGTTGAGGTGGCGATCGTCGTCGGCGGCGGCAACTTCTTCCGCGGCGCCGAGCTCCAGCAGGCCGGCATCGAACGCAGCCGCGGCGATTATATGGGCATGCTCGGCACCGTGATGAACTGCCTTGCCCTGCAGGACTTCCTCGAGCAGGAAGGACAGGCCACCCGCGTGCAGACCGCCATCACCATGGGCCAGGTCGCCGAGCCGTATATTCCGTTGAAGGCCATTCGCCACCTCGAAAAGGGACGAGTGGTCATTTTCGGTGCCGGCGCCGGTATGCCATACTTCTCCACCGACACCGTCTCCATCCAACGTTCGCTCGAAATCCACTGCGATGCCGTGCTCATGGGCAAGAACGGCGTCGATGGCATCTACACGGCCGACCCGCGCAAGGATTCGAATGCCAAGCGTTTCAAGACCTTGAGCTACCAGCGTGCGTTGGTCGACAACCTCGCCGTCATGGACGCCGCGGCGCTTTCCATGGCCCGTGAAAACGACCAGCACATCCGCGTATTCGGCTTGGAAGAGGCCGGCAATGTCACCAAGGCTTTGGTCGGCGAACCCATCGGTACGCTCGTCTCGAACCTTGAATCCGAACTCGCTCAATGATTAACTGAGCATTATACTTTCTGGTCCTTTCAATCAATCAGTAATTAATACAACCGCAAACGTAAAAACCGAGACTCGCACCAAGAGTCACAAAAGGAGAAAACAATGGCAAATCCTGTAGAACAAGCCAAGGAACAGATGAAGAAGTCCGTGGAAGCCACCAAGGAGAACTTCTCCGGCATCCGCACCGGCCGCGCGAACCCGGCACTGCTGAACGGCCTGCTTGTCGACTATTACGGCGCTCCGACGCCAATCAAGAACGTCGCCTCCATCGGTGTGCCCGAACCGCGCACCCTTTCCATCACCCCGTTCGACGGTTCCCAGGCCAATGCCGTCGAGAAGGCCATCCGTGATTCCGATCTTGGCGGCAGCACCCGCCGTGACGGCAACGTCATCCACCTGACCATGCCGGAACTGACCGAGGACCGCCGTAAGGAATACGTCAAGCTTGCCAAGGGCAAGGCCGAAGACGGCAAGGTCGCAGTACGCAACATCCGCCGCAAGGCCAAGGAAGCCATCGACAAGTCCGTCAAGGATGGCGACATGGGCGAAGATCAGGGCGACCGCCTGCAGAAGGATCTTGACAAGGTCACCAAAGACACTACCGAGACCATCGATCAGCTCCTTGACGCCAAGGAAAAGGAAATCATGGAGGTCTGATTCGGTATTCTGCGGGTTTTCAGGCTTTATCAAGTCTTGAAGGCACGTAAGAGATCTTATCGGGCAGACATGAAAGAGAAAAGGGCAATGAGCGACAAACAACGGCATGAGACGGGCGACGAAATGAGTTCCGCGCTCAACGACATCAACAAGAAGACAGGGCGCAACATGCCTCAGGCCGTTGCCACCGCCGTGTTCCTCATTGCCCTCATCGTCGCTTGCTTGCTCATCAAGATCGATCTCTACATCCTGCTGATTGCTGTTTTTCTGGTCCTTGCGCTGCGCGAACTCCATGTCTCCTTCGCCACGGTTCATCTTTATATTCCGTTGATTGTGCTGTGGCTGTGCTGCGCAGGAACGCTCCTTTCTGTATATTATGTTCCGAATCATGTGTTGGCTGCCGGCGTAGGCATTGCGATTTCCGCAGTCGCCGTCACCATTGCGGCCAACGTCCGTCATAACGTGGGCAAACGGCTTGCTGGAGCCATCGAAGGCAAACTTGCTGCAGCGCAGGACGTTGAAAAAACTTCAGATTCCTCGGCAGCCAACAGCAAAACCAGCGAAAGCAGCATCGATAACGTCGCGGTTTCGGTGTTCCTTGTTTTATATATTCTTGTACTGGCATCCTGCATTATCCTGCCGGAGACCTTCAACGGTCATCCAGTGGCTCATGCCATCATGCTGATTTTCCTTCCGGCTTTATCGGATACAGGCGGGCTGTTCTTCGGTGCGTTCTTTGGCAAACACAAGCTCTCTCCGCGCATTTCGCCCAAGAAATCCGTCGAGGGGCTTTGCGGTTCCATTCTTTTCGCCATGGTCGGTGCCTTCGTGATTTTCGCGATTACTTATCCAAGCCTCTGGGCGACGCGCTGGTGGGTACCGATTCTCACCGGAGTGATGGTCGGTGTCATCGGTACGTTCGGTGACCTTTGCGCCTCGATGCTCAAGCGAGACATGGGATTGAAGGATATGGGCCACCTGCTCAAGGGCCACGGCGGAGTCATTGACCGCGTCGATTCGATTCTGCTGTGTGCGCCGTTCTTCACCGTGCTGCTTTGGGCGACAGGCATGTAGGTTTCGGCCGGCTTTAAATTTCTTGCGGATTACTTCTATAAGTAACCGTTCCAATTCGTGGATACTGATAATGTATCCAATTATTGAATGATGATAAATATGAATGATGTTGAAAAAGACGATTCAGGACTTTCACAATCGGCAGATACTTCTGCTAGCGCCGCTGAATCTGT